>NZ_QRNF01000003.1 GCF_003474435.1 Ruminococcus sp. AF46-10NS | reverse complement strand
AATCTAAATCTGCCGAAGCTTCAATAAAAGGTTTCCCGTTCGACTTGCATGTGTTAAGCACGCCGCCAGCGTTCATCCTGAGCCAGGATCAAACTCTCTGATAAAATGTGTTAGCAATTCAGTGATGCTCGCATCAACTTAATTGCGGTTCACACTGATTAAGCCAAAGGCTTAAGAAGTGTTTGATTCATTCACTCAAGACAACCGTTTGGCTATCTCTCGTTTTTACTGCTTTTGGTTTGTTTAAACCGTTCTTTAAATGTAAAGAAATTTTCGAGAATCGTATGTGTTTCACTGTTTAGTTATCAAGGTTTGTTGTGTCTGTCTCTCAGACAGCTCGTTTATTTTATCTTATTCTCAACTGCTTGTCAAGAACTTTTTTTAATTTTTTTGAAGTGTTTAATCTTCAGAAAAATCAAAACGGAGAAGGAGGGATTTGAACCCTCGCGCCGCGTTAACGACCTACTCCCTTTCCAGGGGAGCCCCTTCGGCCAGCTTGGGTACTTCTCCAAATTGCCCTACTTACTAAGTAGTTCTGATATTTATCTCTGTCGCTCTCAGCGACAGGTGATATTATATCTCGTATGTTTTATGTTGTCAAGTACTTTTTTAACTTTTTTAAAAGTTTTTATTTTGTATTTGGCAAGCGGAGAGAGTGGGATTCGAACCCACGCGCCCTTGCGGACAAACGGTTTTCAAGACCGCCTCGTTATGACCACTTCGATATCTCTCCATATAATGTTTTTCAACATTTTTTACGCTGTTTTGTCAGCGCATGTTGTATTTTATCATCAAATATCTCCCCTGTCAATAACAAATTTGATATTTTTTTCAAAAAATTGGACATATAGCTTCAATTTCTGCTATATGTCCATATTTACCAGGTTTTTCACCCTGTTCTACTCTCTATTTTACTCTCTGTTTTCCTTCAAAAATGCCTCCGCAACCACCAGATCTTCCGGCGTTGTGATCTTGATATTGCGATAAGAACCTTCTGAAAAGCGGATTTTCACCCCTGTCTCATGTTCTGCTACCATGGCATCATCTGTGATTCCGGTCATTTCCTTCTGCCGAATACTGGTATATGCGTCATAAATCAGCGAGTACTGAAAGATCTGCGGAGTCTGGACGATCCATACACTGCTGCGATCCGGAGTTTCACTGACATTCCCATCCTCATCTGCGATCTTAACTGTATCCTTGGAAGGCATGCCTGTAACACTGGCACCTGTCTGTTCTGCTGCCATAAGTCCTCTTTCAATGATCCCATGATCAATAAACGGTCTGGCACCGTCATGGATCAGTACATACTCTGTGTCTTTACACGCACAAAGTCCTTCATAAACGGAATCGTACCGTTCTTTTCCGCCGGATACTACAGCAGAAACCTTTGTAAAACCATATTTTTTCACGATTTCTTCTCTGCACCAGGAAACATACTCTTCCCCTGTTACCAGGATCACATCCCTGATCAACGGACTTTCCTGAAAACAGCGCAGAGAATAACAGAGCACCGGCATCCCGTCAAGCTCCATAAACTGCTTCTGTATTTTACTGTGCATTCTCTTTCCCTGGCCTGCTGCCAGGACAATAGCTGTATTTCTGCATTCTCCCATGATCAATTACCTCGGATTCTTTTATCTTTCGCCAAGCTTCAGGTTCGGAACCGCATTCAGATCCCAGCTGTGGCGTGTTCCCCTAATATATTCATAGTAAGCTGCCACTCCGATCATCGCTGCGTTATCCGTACAGAAGATCGGTGACGGACGGTAAAATTTGTATCCACGTTCTGTACATGCTTTTTCCATAGCAGTGCGAAGTGCTCCGTTGGAAGCAACACCTCCTGCAATGGCAACCTTTTTCATGCCAAAATCAGCTGCTGCCTGCATGGTATGCTCTACCAGTACATCAACAACCGCCTTCTGGAAGGATGCCGCGATATCTGCACGGTTTACTTCCTCACCTTTCATTTTTGCCCCGTTTAAATAATTAAGAACTGCGGACTTCACGCCGCTGAAGCTGAAATCATATGGATTTTCACCGATTTTTGCACGTGGAAACTCAATAGCATCCGGATTTCCTTCCTTTGCCAGCCTGTCGATCTTCGGACCTCCTGGATATCCGAGCCCAATGGCACGTGCAACCTTATCAAATGCCTCTCCTGCCGCATCGTCTCTGGTTCGGCCCAGGATCTCAAACTGACCGTAATCCTTCACAATAACAAGATGGGTGTGTCCACCGGATACAATGGCACAGAGAAACGGCGGTTCCAGATCCGGATGCTCAATATAGTTGGCAGAAACATGGCCTTCTATATGATGCACGCCTACCAGCGGCAAGTTTCTTGCATAGGCAATAGCCTTGGCTTCTGCCACACCTACAAGAAGGGCACCGACAAGCCCCGGTCCATAGGTTACACCGATAGCATCAATATCATCCAGAGTGACGTTTGCCTCGTCCAGTGCTTCCTGGATGACCTGATTGATCCTTTCTATATGATTTCTGGAGGCGATCTCCGGTACAACACCTCCATACAGTTTATGGATCTCGATCTGTGAAGAAATCACATTTGATAAGACAGTCCTTCCGTTTTTTACAACGGAGGCTGCCGTTTCATCACAGGAGCTCTCAATACCAAGAATTAATGTATCTTTCATTTTTTTCAGTCCTCTTCAAAATTCAGTTCCACACTCTTCCCGTCTTTTCCCGGCCATGCCTTCGGAAAGATCTCACGTACTGTATCCATGTAATCATCCGGACGTACCAGAGAAGGGCTGTAATGGGTCAGCCACATTTCCCCCACTTCCGCATCACGGGCAAGAGTAGCCGCTTCACGAAACGTCATGTGTTTGTAGCCTTTTGCCTTTTCGATCTTGTCATCTTCACCGTACATTCCCTCACAGATAAAAAGATCGGAGTCTTTTGCATTACGTAAAATAGACTCTGTCGGTCTGGTATCTGTGGTATAGGTAAGCTTGATCCCTTTTCTCGGCGGACCAAGCACCATATCCGGTGTGTAGATCCTTCCTTCATCCTCAACGGTCTGTCCCTTCTGCAGCGGATTCCAGAATTTCAACGGGATCTCATGCTCTCTGGCACTGTCAGGAGAAAATTTTCCCTGACGCAGGATCTCAAGGGTATATCCATAGCATGTAACATTATGGTTCACCCGAAATGCAGTGATCCGGTAACCATTCAGTTCCAGAACTTCCTCCGGTTTCGTGATCTCGATAAATTTAATTTCAAAGGGCAGCTCCGGTGCGATCACACGAAGTGCGCTTACCACACGTTCCAGTCCTCTTGGGCCTACCAGAGTCAGCGGTTCTGTGCGGTCTGCATTTCCCATCGTCAAAAGGAGTCCCGGAAGTCCGCTGATATGATCCCCATGATAATGAGTAAAACAGATCACATCAATAGGCTTGAAGCTCCAGCCCTTTTCTTTAATGGCCACCTGGGTGCCTTCCCCGCAATCGATCATCAGACTGCTGCCGTTATAACGGGTCATCAGTGCGGTAAGCCATCTGCGTGGCAGCGGCATCATTCCTCCGCAGCCAAGTAAACAAACATCTAACATATTTTTCCTCTTTTCCTGTTCTGTGGCAAAGTTTAGCATACTTATCCCATGCAGACAAGTACCTCTCCCGGGTAAGCCTATTCAGAAACTGCGGTACGTGTCATAAGGACAGCGTCCTCTGTGGGCTCTGTATAATAGCCTTTTCGCAGGCCATCCCGCACAAACCCCTGACGTTCATACAGCCGGATCGCAGTCTCATTTCCTGCCCGGACCTCCAGATGGATCATGGTGATCCCACGCTCTTCTGCCAGACGGATCATGCTTTCCATAAGGAAATTTCCGATTCCCTCTCTCTGACGGTCTCTGCAGACAGCCACATTGGTCACATCCCCCTCATCCAGCACCGTAAGAAGACCGCAATATCCCAGGATCCGGCCCTTTTCCTCCACAACAAGAAACATCCCATTCTCTTTCATAAGAAATGTCAGAAATCCCTCTTTTGTCCAGGGGACTGAAAAAAGCTCCTCTTCGATCTCCATAACCTGATCCAGGTCATCCACAAGCATTTCTCTTAAGATCATGCGTTTTCCCCTTCTGATCCTTTTTTCATTTTCTGGGCCCGCTCCCGCTCAGCCTGTGAAACACGGAGATAATCCGGTTTGTGCTCAGCCGCTGTCTCGGTTCTACCTTCTTTATAATAAAGGACACCAAGTGCACCTACAGCACCTGCTCTCTGTCTGGAAAGATGGGCCGGTGCAAAAGAAAACGGTACAGTAAGCTTATCTGCGATGATATCTTTAAATACCGGGACTCCGTCTCCGAGGAATGTTACGGCTTCTCCCATCTCATTCAGCATGGAAAGAAGTTCCTCGATTCCCACTGCCATCTGATCTTTTACAGTTATAAGCCTGTGATCCTCGTAACGGTAGATTCCTGTATAAACCTGCTTTCTTCTGGCATCCATGATCGGACAGATCAGTCCGTTTACATCATAGAGATTATAGGCCAGTGCCTCCACAGTCGGAATCCCGACCAGTGGTTTGTCAAGGGCAAGTCCAAGTCCCTTGGCTGTGGCAGAGCCAATACGGAGTCCGGTAAAAGAGCCCGGTCCCTTGGCTACCGCAATAGCGTCAATCGTCTTCAGATCCAGCTCTGTCATCTTCACGATCTCATCCAGCATGGGAAGAAGAGTCTGGGAATGTGTTTTCTTATAATTAACTGTATATTCCGCTACCAGTGTATCATCCTCCACAACGGCTACAGATGCCACGATTCCGGAACTGTCCAGTGCCAAAACTCTCATTCTGTCTTTTCTCCTCTCTCCTCAATGGTGATCTTTCTGTATTCAAAGCCCTTCTCAAGATCTTTTTCAATGGTAACTTCAATCCTTTTTTCCGGCAGGATCTCCTCAATGAGCTCCGCCCATTCGATCAGACAGATTCCCTGCCCGAAAAAATAATCATCGTATCCGATCTCTTCCATTTCTTCCAGATCCCCGATACGATATACATCAAAATGATAAAATGGCAGACGTCCATCTTCATATTCCTGGATAATAGTAAACGTAGGGCTGTTTACAGGTTCTGTGATTCCAAGACCTGCTGCCACTCCCTGTGTAAACACGGTTTTTCCAACTCCGAGATCGCCTGTCAGTGTGTAGATCTGTCCCGGTTTTGCATTCATTCCGATCTTTCTTCCGACCTCGAATGTCTCCTCCGGATCATGTGTTTCTATGACCATATTTTTCACCTTTTTCTTGCACAATTATTCTTTGCATATTATAATAGAGCGAACAGCGAAATACAATACTTTTTGAAAAGGAGTGCGAAAACTATGGCAAATCCTATCGTTACCATCACAATGGATAATGGCGATGTAATGAAAGCGGAATTATATCCGGAAGTTGCCCCGAACACAGTAAATAACTTCATCAGCCTTGTAAAAAAAGGCTTTTATGACGGCCTGATCTTCCACCGTGTCATCAACGGCTTTATGATCCAGGGCGGATGCCCGGACGGAACCGGTATGGGTGGCCCGGGATACAGCATCAAAGGTGAATTCTCCCAGAACCGTTTCAAAAACGACCTGAAACATACACCAGGTGTTCTCTCCATGGCAAGAGCCATGAATCCGAACTCTGCCGGAAGCCAGTTCTTTATCATGCACAAGGCTGCTCCGCATCTTGACGGAAGCTATGCTGCATTCGGTCAGATCATTGAGGGTATGGATGTTGTAAATGCTATCGCTGAGACAGATACTGACTACAGCGACCGTCCTCTTGACGAGCAGAAGATCAAATCCATGACTGTTGAGACTTTTGGCGTGGATTATCCGGACCCGGAAAAATGCTAAGAAGCGTTTTTCCTGCTGAAGAAGCTTAATATGTGAAAATCCCGGAAAGTGTACAGTATATTATAGCATGATATGCCTGCACACTTCCGGGATTTTTTATTTCCCAATATCAGCACCTTTACCAGACAGAGATTTTCTTCTTATTTCTCGAATGTTTTCACTTCGCCATTAACTTTTGCAAAATAAAGATCTGCGTCTTTCTCCAGCACTGCTCTTCCATTGGTTCCTTCTGTGATTGCTTTCTTCACCTCTTCAATCTGCTCATCCGGCACAAGAAGCCAGAGAACTACCTTGTCTGTATATTCAGACTCCAGTATCGGCAGGCTACGTTCTCCTGCTATGTACTGGATTTTTCCGATTCCTGTATAGTCCGTTGTTACCTGAAGGGATATCCCATGATGCTTCTCGATCACAGTACTTGCTGCAAGCCCGGCCTGTACTGCGCCTGAATACGCTCTTACAAGGCCACCGGTTCCAAGAAGGACTCCTCCGAAATATCTCGTTACAACAATAGCTGCATTGTAGATTCCTGCTCCAAGAAGCACATCCAGCATCGGTCTTCCAGCTGTTCCTGATGGTTCTCCGTCATCACTGCAACGGGTAGCTTCTCTGTTCATTCCTACAGAATATACATAACATTTATGGCGTGCATCCCAGTATTTCTTCTTCATTTCCTCGATAAAGGCAAGTGCCTCTTCTTCTGTCTCCACAGGACGGACAGTTGCAATAAAGCGGGATTTCTTTTCCACAAGCTCTCCTTCACCGCCTTCATATATGGTTTTATAATGTTCCAGCATATTTTTATGCCTCCGTTTTTTCTGAGTTTCGTAACTTACAGTTACCAGTTTCTTTTATTGTATAATAATTAACAGCTTTGCGCAATGTATAAGATATCAACTGTGCAACATACCTGAAACCCTGCCCTGTTCAGCAAGGTATTACTATTTGTGAATTTTTTTTTAAGGGTTTATTTAACATTCCATATTTGATATAATAGAACGGATTATAAAGGAGGAATAACATGAACTACGGAAAAAGATCCACTTCTAAGAAGCGGAACGCTCTGATCTCCCGTACTTCCATGCTGGAAAAAAGAGCCCACGTTTCGTTTATCCGGGTTTTATTTACAGCTCTGATCGCAGTCTGCGTCATGGTTGTCTGCCTTGGCATCGGTTCCTTCAGGGGCGTGATCGCCGGTGCACCTCATGTCAATGATGTGGATATTTCACCTCTCGGCTATGCAACCTTCCTGTATGACGATCAGGGAACTCAGATGAGACAGCTTTCAGCACCTACATCCAACCGTCTCCCGGTGTCTCTGGAGCAGATCCCGGTCAATCTGCAGCACGCAGTAGTGGCCATTGAGGATGAGCGTTTTTATGAGCATAACGGTATTGATGTCCGGGGTATTGCACGTGCCGCTGTGAAAGCGATCACAACCGGTAATTTTTCTGAAGGTGCCAGTACTATCACACAGCAGCTTCTGAAGAATAATGTTTTTACAGACTGGACTAATGAATCCACACAGCTGGAACGTTTTACCCGTAAATTTCAGGAACAGTACCTTGCTGTAGAAATCGAGAAGAAATACAACAAAGATGTGATCCTCGAAAATTACCTGAACACCATCAATCTGGGTGCAGGTTCCTACGGTGTACAGGCCGCATCCAAGAAATATTTTAATAAAGATGTCTGGGATCTGAATCTTTCTGAATGTGCCACACTTGCCGGTATCACCCAGAACCCGACCAAGTTCAACCCGATCACGAATCCCAAGTCCAATTCCAAGAGACGTAAGGAAGTTCTGGATCATATGCTGGATCAGAAATACATCTCTCAGGACGAATATAATGAAGCCTTAAATGATGATGTTTACACCCGTATTCAGACAGCACAGCTTGAAAATACTGAGGAAGAAAGCACTGTCTACACATATTTTGAAGATGAAGTCACCAACCAGGTCATTAACGACCTGATGAATATCAAGGGTTACTCCAAAACACAGGCTACTAATCTTCTCTACAGTGGCGGTCTGAAGATCATGACAACTCTTGATTCCAACATCCAGCAGATTCTGAATGAGGAATATGCAGATCCTGACAACTATCCGGCTGATACTCAGTATGAACTGGATTACGCATTGACTGTTCAGACCCCGTCCGGAGAGCAGGTCAACTACAGTAAGGAAATGCTTCAGCTTTATTTCCGTGATCAGGATCCCGAATTTGATCTTCTTTTCAGTTCTCCTGAAGAAGGACAGCAATATGTTGACCAATACAAGGCTAATATCCTTGCTGACGGAAGCACTGTTGTTTCCGAGCGTGTCAATTTCGCACCACAGCCGCAGTCTTCCATGACTGTTATCGACCAGCACACAGGCTATGTCAAAGCTCTGATCGGCGGCCGTGGTGAAAAAACAGCCAGTCTTACCCTGAACCGTGCAACTGATACAACCAGACAGCCTGGTTCTACCTTTAAGATTGTATCTACCTATGCGCCGGCTCTCAATGAGAAAGGTGATACACTGGCCACTACATTTATGGATGAACCATATGAATATCCTGACGGTTCTCCTGTCAACAATGCAAGCCGTACTTACGGCGGTGAGACAACGATCCGTAAAGCGATCCAGAACTCCATCAATGTTGTTGCGGTCAAATGCTTGGAGCAGGTCACTCCTTCTCTTGGCCTTAAATATCTGGATGATTTCGGATTTACCACACTTGCACATGGAACTGAAGCAGATAAAGATGCCAACGGAAATATATGGAGTGATGCCAACCTTGCAACTGCACTTGGTGGAATTACCAATGGTGTCAAAAATATTGAACTCTGTGCCGCATATGCAGCCATTGCAAACAACGGCAATTATATTAAGCCGATCTACTATACACAGATCCTTGACCACGACGGCAATGTTCTCATCGAGAACTCTTCTGTTTCCAGATCTGTTATCAAAGACAGCACTGCTTATCTTCTCACAAGTGCCATGGAAGATGTTGTCAATAAAGGTACAGGTACAGCCTGCCAGCTTGATAATATGACAGTTGCCGGTAAGACAGGTACTACCGAGGATTACAATGACCTCTGGTTTGTAGGCTACACACCATATTATACATGTGCTGTATGGTCCGGTTATGACAACAATGAAAAAATCCCGGAAGATGCCCGAAACTTTCACAAAAATCTGTGGCGAAAGGTTATGAACCGTATCCATGAAGGTCTGGACGACAAAGATTTCGAGATGCCGGCCAGCGTAGAGAAAGCAAGTGTCTGCGAGGAAACCGGTCTCCTGCCACGTTCAGGATGCCCGACTATTACGGAATATTTCGATATTTCCAGTCTTCCAACTGAGTACTGTGATCAGCACTTCTACGGAAACAGCGATGACTATGATGAAGACTCCTATAATTACGATGAGGATTCTGATACAGATTCTGCAGCTGATGCCATTCCAACTGCCGCTCCGGACAGTACTGATACCGGAGACAACGCAGATAATACAGACAATGGTTCCGGTGACAATACTGATAACGGCGAAAATACAGACAATGGCGATGACACTGGCGATAATACAGGCGATGACACTGGCGATAATACAGGTGATGACAGTGGAGACAACGGAGATGGCGATGACGGCGGAGGCTCCGAAGACGATCCTGTAGAATATTACTGACAGTATAACCCAAAATAAAACGTGTGAATTTCAAAAATTCACACGTTTTTTAGTTTGATCAGAGCACCATCCTGGCTGCGCCGTAGATTCCGGCATCATTGCCAAGTGTTGCGATCACGATCGGAGTTTCTTTGCAGGATGAAAAAGTATATTCTTTATAATATTTCTGGATGCAGTCGATCAGAGGCTGTCCAGCTTTGGAAACGCCACCGCCGATTACAATGGTCTCCGGATCTGTCACGCAGGAAAATATTGCCAGTGAACCGCCAAGCTGCTCTCCTACTTTCTCCATGGTTGCCACAGCTACCGGATCATTCTCCTTGAATGCGTCCAGAACAGCTTTTGCAGAGATATCATCCATATCGCGAAGAACACTGTTCTCACCGGATGCTGCAAGTTCTTTTTTTGCCATGCGGACAATTCCTGTTGCAGAAGCAAACTGCTCTAGGCAACCCTTGTTTCCACAATTGCAGGACTCTGTCTCATGATGATCCACATTTGCATGTCCAATCTCACCGCCAGCTCCGTGATGTCCTGTTACTATCTTGCCGTCAATGATGATTCCGCCGCCGACGCCTGTTCCAAGCGTTACCATGATCACATCTGAGGAGCCTGCTGCTGCGCCTTTCCATGCTTCACCAAGAGCTGCCACATTGGCATCATTTCCAGCTTTTGCACGGAGGCCTGTCAGTTTTTCCATTTCGCCCACAACATCTTTGTAGCCCCAGTAAAGATTTACAGCACGTGGCACTTCACCTTTGGAGTTTACAGGCCCTGGAACACCGATTCCAACACCTTCTACGTCATCTTTGGAAATGCCTCTCTCTTCGATCTTGGCATTTACGGCAGCTGCCACATCCGGAAGAATCTGGTCTCCGTTATTCTCCTTGCGGGTCGGGATCTCCCATTTCTCAACAAGAGTTCCATCTGTGCTGAAAAGTCCGCATTTTACAGTTGTTCCACCTACATCAATTCCAAAACAATATGTTCCCATTTCTTATCCTCTCTTATTCTTCGTCGTCTGGATTCTCTCTTTTTTTGGCAAGATTTGCCTGAACACGCTTGTACAGTGCTTCTGCTGCATTATATCCCATCTTCTTCTGTCTGTGGTTGACGGCTGCTGCCTCAACGATGATAGCCAGGTTACGGCCAGGACGGATTGGAAGGGAATGACACACAACCTTGTTTCCAAGATACTCTGTGTACTCCTCATGAAGTCCAAGGCGGTCATATTCCTTGTCTCTGTCCCACTCCTCAAGCTTGATAACAAGATCGATAGACTGGGTATCTTTAACACTCTCTACACCGAACAAAGTCTTCACATCAATGATACCAATACCACGAAGCTCAATAAAGTGACGTGTGATATCCGGTGCTGATCCTACCAGTGTTACATCGCTGACTTTACGAATCTCAACAACATCATCGCTGACAAGACGATGCCCACGTTTGATCAGTTCCAGGGCAGCCTCACTCTTACCGATTCCGCTCTCACCTGTGATCAGGATTCCCTCTCCGTAAACATCCACCAGTACACCATGGATGGAAATACAAGGAGCAAGCTGTACACCAAGCCAGCGGATGATCTCTGCCATAAAGCTTGAAGTTGTTCTTTCTGTCACGAATGTAGGAACATTATATTTGACAGCCAGATCGATCATGTCCTGGGATGGACGTGTCATAGTACTGAAAATAACACACGGGATCTTGCTGGAGATAAAACGTTCATATTTAAAACGTCTCTCTTCCTCATTGAGCTGCATCAGGTACGTATACTCTACATATCCGATGATCTGTACACGCTCATTTGCAAAATGCTCCAGATATCCGGTAAGCTGAAGCGCAGGTCTGTTGATCTCTGCAGTCTTGATCACGATGCCTGACAGGTCGATTTCCGGAGTCAGATTGGTAAGCTCCAGTTCCTGTGCCATCTTTGTCAACTGTACACCCTTCATACTTTTTTATCTCCTTTTCGCTGAAAGTTTGCATTCTCACTGCCGTTTTACCGGGGCGTGAGACACCTTATTTTTAATTATACACAATCAGGATTGAAACTGCAATGCAGCATCAGGATTTATGAAAAAATTCATACACCTGGCGGGCACTTCCTGCATTCATGCTCTCTGTCTGTGCCAGTTCTTCTTCGGAAGCATCCCGGATATTTTCAACAGATTTAAATTTTCGAAGAAGAGCTTTCCTCCTGGTGTCACCGATTCCGGGGATATCGTCCAGAATGGAATGTACCTGCTCCTTACTTCTGAGGGAACGGTGGTATTCAATGGCAAAACGATGAGCCTCGTCCTGGATTCTGGTGATCAGGCGGAATCCCTCGCTGGATGTGTCAATAGGAATTTCCACATTGTCGTAATACAAGCCTCTTGTCCTGTGATGATCGTCTTTTACCATGCCACATACAGGAATGCTGATTCCCAGATTTCCCAGAATTTTAAGAGCTATATTTACCTGGCCTCTTCCACCATCCATCAGGATCAGGTCAGGGAGCCTTGCAAAGCTGTCAAATTCACCGTTGCTTTCATGGGTAAATCTTCGGGTCAGAACCTCCTCCATACTCGCGTAATCGTTAGGTCCCTGTACCCACTTGATCTTGAACTTACGGTAGTCGCTGCGTTTCGGGCGTCCTTTCTCATAGACGACCATGGAACCTACAGACTCAAAGCCGCTGATATTGGAGATATCGTAGGCTTCCATGCGGACTACTCCTTTAAGTCCCAGCCAGTCTTCTACCTCGTGGACTGCGCCGATGGTACGGCCTTCTTCTCTCCTGATCCTCTCTCTGTCTTTGGAAAGAACCATGCGGGCATTTTCCAGGGCAAGTTCTACCAGTTTCTCCTTGGTACCTTTCTTCGGGACACGGATGTGCACTTTCTGCTTTCTTCTGGCAGTAAGCCACTCCTCGATAATATCCGCATCCTCAATCTCACTCTGGAGCATGATCTCAGACGGGATAAATGGCGTTCCTGCATAAAACTGCTTCAGGAAACTGGAAAGCACCTGGGCTTTTGTATCGCCCTTTGCTACCCGGAGATAGAAGTGATCTCTGCCGATCAGCTTGCCATCCCTGATAAAAAACACCTGCACAACAGCATCCTGATCCCTGAGATCTTCGCTCTCATCCATGGCTACTGCGATAATGTCGCGGTCTTCCTGTCCATATCCTGTGATCTTCTGGCGTTCTCCGATCTTTCGGATGCTGCGGATCAGGTCGCGGTATTCCATAGCCTCTTCGTAGCGCATCTCTTCGGAAGCTTTCTTCATTTTTTCTGTAAGTTCATCAATGGTTGCCTGAAAATCACCGTTCAGGAACCGGATCACTTTGCTGATATTTTTACGGTATTCTTCCTGGCTGATGTAGCCCTGACAAGGGGCATCACACTGCTTCATGTGATAATAAAGACAGGGTCTGTCCTTGCCTGTATCTCTTGGCAAGGTACGGTTACAGGAACGCACCTGATAAAGCTTCCGTACCAGTTCGATCACATCTTTTACTGCACCACCGCTTGTGTAGGGGCCAAAGTATCTGGCCTTGTCTTTTTTCATCCTTCTGGCAAAAAGCACTCTTGGATATGGCTCATTAACTGTTACCTTGATGAAAGGATAACTCTTGTCATCCTTCAGCATGGTATTATATTTGGGACGGTGCTCCTTGATCAGGTTGCATTCCAGAACAAGTGCTTCCAGTTCAGAGTCCGTAATAATGTACTCAAATCTGGTAATATGCGTTACCATCTGCTCAATCTTTGCACCTTTGTTGCGGCTGGTCTGGAAATACTGGCGCACCCGGTTCTTAAGGCTGATGGCTTTTCCCACGTAGATGATCTCGTCTTTCTCACCATGCATGATATAGACTCCCGGTTTCCCCGGAAGTTTCTTTAATTCTTCCTCTATTATAAACATAGTTTTTTCTCCTGACACAATTAGTATATAAAGATTTCACTATATATAAAGGAAAACCGGGATCTCTCCCGGTTTTCCTGATCTGTTTTATGCCTGTGATCCCGGCTTTTCTTCTGTTTCTGTTTTCTCCTGAGCATCAGAACTCTGCGTTTCAGAATTTTCCTCTGCCTGGAGCTCATGAGCTACTGCAGTTGTGTCAGACTCTGATTTTTCCTCTGTTTCCACACTGTCCTGTTTATTGAACACTTCTTTTTTATCCTCGGAAAGCACCAGATCTTCCAGATTTTCCGGAATATCCAGTCCCTGCTGTACTGCACGCAGGATCTTCATGAATTCTTTTCCTGTGATGGTTTCCTTTCGGATCAGATATTCTGCGATTTTATCCAGCTCCGCTCTGTGACTGCCAAGGATCCTCCTGGCTTCCTCATAAGAGTAATGGAGAAGTTTCATCACTTCATGGTCAATCTCTGTTGCTGTATCATCACCGCAGTTTAAAACCGCTCTTCCGCTTAAGTACTGATTCTCCTGTGTAGCCAGTCCCATCAGTCCGAATTTCTCAGACATGCCGTACTGCGTGATCATGGCTCTTGCCACCTTGGTTGCCTGCTCAATATCATTGGCTGCACCAGTTGTCACCGTGTCAAAAACGATCTCCTCTGCTGCACGTCCGCCAAGATATCCCACCAGCATAGCTTCCAGTTCTTTCTTGGTGTTGAGATATTTTTCCTCCTCAGGTACCTGCATAACGTAGCCGAGAGCTCCCATGGTACGTGGGACTATGGTGATCTTCTGTACCGGCTCGGCATCTTTCTGAAGAGCATTTACCAGTGCGTGTCCTACCTCATGATAAGAAACGATCCTGCGTTCCTGCTTGCTTAAGATACGGTCTTTCTTCTCTTTACCAACAAGAACTACCTCTACGGATTCCTCAAGATCTTTCTGTGATACAGCCTTGCGTCCTTTCTTAACTGCAAGGATGGCTGCCTCATTGATCATGTTGGCAAGGTCAGATCCTACTGCTCCTGATGTTGCCAGTGCAATAGCCTCAAAGTCAACCGTATCATCCAGAAGCACATTCTTGGCATGTACTTTCAGGATGTCCACACGACCCTTAAGATCCGGTCTGTCTACGATCACACGTCTGTCAAAACGTCCCGGACGGAGAAGTGCAGGGTCAAGAACCTCTGGTCTGTTGGTTGCTGCCAGGATCAGAAGACCCTTGGAAGTATCAAATCCGTCCATCTCTGCAAGAAGCTGGTTCAGGGTCTGCTCACGCTCGTCGTTGCCACCGCCGTAGTGGGAATCACGGCTCTTACCAATAGCATCGATCTCATCAATGAACACGATACACGGAGCATTCTTCTTGGCTTCCTCAAAAAGATCACGGACACGGGATGCACCTACACCTACAAACATCTCCACAAATTCCGAACCGGAAAGTGAGAAGAACGGTACCTGCGCCTCACCTGCAACTGCCTTGGCGAGAAGTGTCTTCCCTGTTCCAGGAGGTCCTACAAGAAGTGCACCTTTCGGAAGTTTAGCTCCGATGGCTGTGTACTTGCCTGGATTATGAAGGAAATCCACCACTTCCTGAAGTGATTCCTTGGCTTCATCCTGTCCGGCCACATCCTTGAATGTAACACCTGTTTCCTTCTGAACATAAGCCTTGGCCTTGCTCTTGCCTACACCCATTCCCATGATACCGCCGCTTTTGTTCATACGGCGCATGGAGAACATCAGTAAGCCGAAAAGAAGGAGGGTCGGCAGTACCACGCTTAATATCATGGCAATAAATTCGCCAAACGCATCCGGCGGGTCGGTCTCAAACTTAATGCCCTTGCCTTCCAGTCTCTGGGTCAGGGCTGTGCTGTCCTCAGTCTTCGTAGTATAGTAACTCATATCCTCGTACTTGGAATTCTGTTTCTTCGGTACGATCGTCAGTGTGTTTGACTGGATCGTTACTTCCTTAACCTGGTCCTTATCCACCATGTCGATGAATTTATCATAGGAGATCTCACTGCTGTTATCCTTCAGCATATTGGTAAACAATGCAAAGCAGACCAGTGTGACCAGAAGGCATATCAGAAAAGCCAGAATTGACTGATGATTCTTATTGGATCCCTGATTCTGAGGATCTTTACTATCAGGCCGTTTCCCGCCTGATCATTATTCAGTTGATTATTCATTTTTTTCCTCCTCTTGTCATTTCTTTATTATAAAGATAAAACCTGCATAAATCAACTGCGATATTGCAAAAATAAAAGGTAAAAAAACCACTTTCTGGATATTGCCAGTAAATATGAAGTTGTAGTATACTGTTCCCAGTGATTTGGAAAATTTTAAAGAGGAGAGGAAATCAGACAAATGAAAATAGGTTTTGATAATGACAAATATCTGAAAATGCAGTCAGAGCACATCCGGGAACGAATCAGCCAGTTCGGAAACAAGCTTTACCTTGAATTCGGAGGCAAACTTTTTGATGATTACCATGCATCCCGTGTTCTCCCGGGTTTTGAACCGGACAGCAAACTCCGCATGCTGATGCAGCTTTCTGATCAGGCGGAGATCGTTATTGTTATCAGTGCCAATGACATTGACAAGAATAAAGTACGCGGCGACCTTGGCATTACCTATGACGAGGATGTTCTTCGTCTCATGGATGAATTTACAAGCCGTGGCCTGTATGTGGGAAGCGTATGCATCACACAGTACTCCGGCCAGGAAAGTGCCGATCTCTTCAAGAAACGTTTGGAGAAACTGGGAATCCGTGTTTACAAGCTTTACCTGATCCCCGGATATCCAAGCAACACTTCTTTCATCGTAAGTGATGATGGATATGGAAAGAATGATTATATCGAGACTACCAGACCTCTGGTTGTCATCACAGCTCCCGGACCTGGAAGTGGAAAAATGGCCACCTGCCTTTCCCAGCTCTACCACGAATATAAACGCGGAGTAAATGCCGGCTATGCGAAATTCGAGACTTTCCCGATCTGGAACCTTCCTCTGAAACATCCGGTAAACCTGGCATACGAAGCAGCCACTGCTGATCTTAACGATGTCAATATGATCGATCCGTTCCATCTGGAAGCCTACGGCGAAACAACAGTTAACTACAACCGTGATGTAGAAGTTTTCCCTGTTGTACAGGCAATGTTTGAGAAGATCATGGCAGCTGCCCGTATAAATCTCCTACAGATATGGGTGTTAACATGGCCGGAAACTGCATCATTGATGACGAAGTATGCCAGGAAGCATCTCGCCAGGAGATCATCCGCCGTTACTATAAGAGCATGGATGCCTTTGTTTCCGGCTCCGGCACAGAGAACGAAGTCCGCAAGATCGAACTCCTTCTCCAGCAGGCTCACGCAGATCTTCATGACCGTAAAGTCGTTCCTGCCGCCCTGGCAAAAGAAGAATCTACCGGCGCCCCTGCCGCTGCAATGGAACTTCCTGACGGAAAGATCGTATGCGGAAAAACTTCCGACCTTCTCGGTGCATCTGCAGCTCTTCTCCTCAATGCACTGAAAGAACTTGCAGGAGTGGATCACGAACTTCATGTGATCTCCCCGGATGCCATCCATCCGATCCAGGAGCTGAAGACCAAATATCTCGGAAGCAAGAACCCTCGTCTTCATGTTGACGAGATCCTGATCGCCCTCTCCATGAGTGCTGCCACAAGTGATGCCGCACGCCTTGCTCTGGAGCAGATCCCGAATCTTCGCGGATGTCAGGTCCATACTTCTGTTATGCTCTCTGACGTGGATGTGATCAGTTTCCGTAAACTGGGCGTTGAGCTTACCTGTGAAGCAAAAGCTGAAAAAAAGAAAAAATTACAGAAAAACTGATTTTTCTGAAATAACTTTCCAAATATAATTACGTGTGCAAAAACGGGTTGTCTGTTAACAGACAACCCGTTGCTATTCTTCTGTTCTTCCACTGCACCGGCCAACCGGCCGGCTTTTGTTTTTACCTGATCTTAATACTGCTGCCAACACCTTTTCCAGTGCATTGTTTTGTAACAATGATCTTGTTTTCGATCCGTTCTTTCAACTCTGCCACATGGGAGATGATCCCTACCATACGGTGGCCGTCTGCAAGACTGCTTAAGGCTTTGACGGCCTGGGAAAGTGCTTCTTCATCAAGGGAACCAAAGCCTCATCTACAAACATGGAATCTAGCCGGATTCCTCCCGCACTGGCCTGGATCTCATCTGAAAGCCCCAGAGCAAGGGACAGGGAAGCCTGGAAAGATTCTCCTCCTGAAAGAGTTTTTACGCTTCTTTCTGTTCCGTTGTAATGGTCAACTACATTAAGATCAAGGCCTGCCTTTTCTTTCCGGTTCTCACTCTGCTCCTGACGTTTCAGTTCATACTGTCCGCTGCTCATGGTCAGCAGCCGGAGGTTTGCCCGACGGAGGATCCTATCAAAATATGCCATCTGGATATAGGTTTCCAGTTCAATCTTGGCTTTTCCGTTCAAGCTGCCGTTTGCCGTATCTGAAAGATTTTTCATCCAGACGTATTCTTTTTCGGCTTTTGACATTTCTTCACGGCGCTTCTGTACTTTCTGGTAAATTTCCAGGTTTCCGCTCTGAATGGAAAAAAGTTCCTTTCTTTTTTCTGCAAGTTCTGTTTTCTGTGCCGTACTTTCGCTGTACTGTTCTCTGATCTCTTCTTCCCTGATCTCTCCGATCTCTTTTTGCTGCTCTTCAAGCGTTTTTATGGTAGAAGTTATTCTTTCCTTCTCTGCCTGAAACCTCTCAAGTTTTTCTTTTATCTTTCTGCTGTTTTCTTTCAGATCAATATATTCCTGTTTCTTTTCCTTTATCTCTTTTTCCAGAACTTCTTTTCCGTCTTCCAGATGGGTCTGTCGTATTTCTTCTGCCACATTTTTCTGTTGCTTTTCATTTTCCGATGCTTTTATGGTAAGCCCGGCCTGTTCTCTGTCACAGAAATTCTTTTTCTCCTGAAGTTTCTCTTTTTCTTTTTCAAGATCTTCCAGAAGTTTCTCTGCAGTTTTCCTTCTTTTTATGTTTTCCTGTGCTTTTCTGATCTTTCTGTCACTTTCTGCCAGAAGCTTTTCGCACTGTTCTTTTTCTCTGTTTATCATGAAGATCATCTGATTCCACACAGTCATGAAATCCCCTGCCTGTCCATTCCCGTTTTTTGTTTCCTTACGGAATTCCTGAAAATCCTCCAGAAGTTCTTCCGCGCTGGTCACGATCTGTCTCCAGGATGCATTACTCCGTTCCTTTAATTTTCCTGCTTCCAGGCTCTGATCTACAGAAAACTTTTCCAGTTTATCCAGTTTGATCTTCTCATTATCCAGTGTTTCCTGAGTAACCGTACCTCCCGGGGAAATCCTTCTGGGATGGGGATGGCTTAAGGAACCGCACACAGGGCAGGGCTCATTTTCCTTAAGCTCCTGAGCAAGAAGTCCTGCCTGGGCATCCAGAAAGCTGTGAAAGATCTGCTGATAGTATTCTCTCTGCTGCTGTGCTTTTTCATATGCATCCTGATATTTTTTCTGCTGCTCTTTTGTTGCTTCATAAAGGCTTCGGAATTCCCGGATCCCTGATTCAAGCCCATTTAGTTCTGTTTTTCTCTGCGTCCGTTTTTCTTTTTCCGTTATCGCTTTCTGAAGGTCCAGCTCAGAATTTTCAAGCTGGGAGCGTTCCTGCTTCAGCTGTTCCATATCTTTATGAAGCTGCTGTTCGTGGCGGATATTTACCTCTTGCTGCGTTTTGCATTTTTCCAGCTGTGCTCCGATCTCTCCCAGTTCTTTCTGAAGCTGTTCCAGAACCTGATATTTTTTTAGCTGCTCCTGTTTTTCTCGGATCAGAAGCCCCAGCTCTTCGCATTTTTTATCTGTATCTTTATATTTTTCTGCTTCTGCTGAAATCTTCTCAAGTTCCGGAAGAACTTTCTCAAGCTGTTTCCCTGCAAACTCTCTTTTCTGCTCCAGGCTTCGTTTCTGTGCAGAAAGATGCAGCTTCTTTTCCATTGCATGAAGCTTCTGATCCACTTCCTGTTCCTGTTTCAGAAGCTCTTCTTCCCTGCTTTCTCCCTCATCAATAAAGCTCTTCAGAAGGTCAAGGCTCCGCTCCAGCTTGCCTTCGAATTTCACCTTTTTCAGCTCTGCAAATTCTTCCGCCTCTGTTCCTTCTGCCTGCCAAACCTTCACTCCATCCAGATACTGGGCGATGCTACGGCGCATCTCATCGTAATCCTTATATCTGGATCTTGCCGCATCCTTAAGTTTCAACTGAACCTGCTGATAAAGCCCTGTGTGAAAGATCTGCCGGAAGATCTCCCCACGCTGCACAGTTCCTGCAAAAAGCAGCTTCTGAAAATCTCCCTGTGCGATCATGGCGATCTGTGTAAACTGCTCATAATCAAGCCCAAGGAGTTCTTCGATGGCTCTGGTCACATCTCTGGCTTTTGTCACCGGCTGCCGCTCATCCGGGTATATCAGCTGTGCCTCTGCTTTCCGGAGAGTCAGTCCTGTACCTCTTTTCTTCGGTGCCATATATTCCGGACTGCGAAAAACCTGATATTTTTTTCCCTGATAAGAAAAAACAAACTCCACAAAAGTCTCTGTTTCAATGTCTGCATATTTGCTGCGGAACATGGCAGAATCTCTTACCTGGCCGCTTGCCTGGCCGTAAAGTGCAAAAGTGATGGCATCAAATATCGTAGTTTTTCCAGCTCCTGTATCACCGGTGATCAGATAAAGCCCACCCTCACCAAGCCTGGAAAAATCAATCTCTGTTTTATCTGCATAAGGCCCGAAGGCACTGATCGTCAGTTTTTCCGGTCTCAAAATCTCACCTCCCCAAGCTTCCTTATCAGCTCCTCTGAAAATTTCCTCTGTTCTTCATTCATAGGCTGATTATTCTGCAGCTCAAAAAATTCCTCAAAGTACTCCAGCTCTGATTTTTTCTCCACTGTTTCCGTTCCTGTGACTTTCTGATTTTTCCTTGTACGGCAGTTGTCATATTCCAGTCTCATCAGATTCGGATAAATGGTGCGAAGCTTCTGCATTCCATCCACAATATCCTCCTCATCTGTCAAAGTGATCTGTACATAGTCCTCTGTGTTAGTGTCCTGATAATTGGATAGTGATGTGATTGCCATATATGTGCCTTTCAGCTTTCTCATATCCCGAAGTGTTTCAGCTGTATCTCCCGCACTTCCAGAGTTCCTTTTTCCCCAAGTTCCACTACAGTCACAGATTTCTGCTGTCCTGCCTCGGAAAAAGAATATTTCAGCGGTGTTCCGCAGTAACGGATCCTGTCATTTCCCACATTCTGGGGACTGTGGATATGACCAAGTGCCACATAATCAAAATCCCGGAAAACAGCCCCTTCGATCTGGTCTATCCCTCCAACAGTGATCTCCTCGGAATCACAGCTCATAGCTCCCACCACAAACTGATGGGCAACCAGAACGTTTCGTTTTTCTGTATCCAAATCCATATGTTCCACTGCTGCCTGTACAGCTTCCTGGTAAGTACGGATCTCTTCTGCTCCTTCTTCTCCTGCAAATACATGGCGTACCACTGCAGGCCTTATAAATGGAAGAAGGTGAATCCACACCTCGCCGTAGTTGTCCATTAAACAGTATTTTGCTGTTTTTCCATCATATACAGGTGACATGCAGATCCCACTGCTGCTCATAATATGGGAACCAAAAGCGATTCTCTCTGCACTATCATGATTACCACTGATAGCATAGACCGTAATCTTACGCTTTGCAAGCCTGGTAAGGAAACTGTCCAGAAGCTGCACTGCCTCTGCGGAGGGAACCGGCCTGTCGTAGAGATCGCCTGCAAGGAGGATCCCGTCCGGCTGTTCTTCGTCAATAATACCCAGGATCTGGTTCAAAATATATTTCTGATCTTCGATCATGGAAAATTCATTTACCCTTTTTCCAAGATGAAGATCTGATAAATGTATCAGCTTCATCGATTGCCTCCATCTGTCACCCATCCGCCAAATAACTCCGATGCCAGATCGATATCGCAGGCATCAACAGCATCTTTTAACTGGTTAAGATTGCTGACTCCTGTTACAGGCACTGTCTGGAACGGCTGATGGAAAAAGTATGCCAGAGACAGGGACTGCAGACTGTGTCCTGTTTCTTTCTGCAATTTTAACAGTTTCTGATAGGTACGAAGGTTTGTCTCATTCCAGTATGATTTTTTCATGCTTTCGGGAAGGTCTGCGATCTGTGCCTCCATAGCCTGCATCCAGGGTACGTCCACCTCTTCTGTACACGGAACTCCCATTTTCTGAAGTTTGGAGAAAAATCCCATTGCAGTGGATGAGAACGGAATGGAGGCAGTTCCTGTTTCACAATGCCACTTATATTCCTTCCTGGAAAACTCCACAAGTGTAGGATCTGGGTTGGTATTTCCGCCCGGATTGATCCCTGCAAGGCTCCACTGGTTGGAAACTGCCGTGATTCCCGGATGATTTCTTTCTTTCAGGCATTTCTGGATCTCTTTCAGTCGTTCTGTCCTGTAATTGGAAAATCCGAAATACCGGATCCTGCCTTCTTTCTGCAGGTCTTCCAGAATGTCCACGATCTCTTCCACCAGTTTCTCCTGATCATCTCTGTGAAGCCAGTAAAAATCGATCACATCTGTTCCCAATGTGCGGCAGCTTTCATCCAGATCTGCACAGATATCTTCCCTGTTCACTCTGCTGCGAGACGGATCATCAAAGGAATAATGCGCACCCTTGGTAGCCACGATCACTTTCCCTGCCGCTCCACGGTCTTTCAGCCATTTTCCAATGATCTGCTCACTGCAGTTTCCGCGGCCTTCCAGCCACTTGCAGTACACATTGGCTGTATCAATAAAATTTCCGCCAGCCCGTACAAATGCATCCAGCACCTCGAAACTTTTTTCCTGATCTGATTTATCTCCGAATCCTGCTGTTCCAAGACAGATACGGCTGACATTCAGGTCGGTATTGTTCAACTGTATATATTGCATTTCAACAACCTCCTGTATTCTTATATATCTGTTTATAAATCTGTTTCTATTATAACTTTTTTCCCGGAATCCGAACAGAGTGTTTCCTGACTATCCTGCACTATAGCGTAAAAAATCCCCCGGCACGTACATGCCGGGGGATCGATATTCCGTTATCTTAACAGTATGATTTATTTGTAAAGTGGTCCATAGTTCTTGCAAGCGCGGAAGTCTGCACCCTCTTTTTCCATACCGAATGCATTCCAAGCTGCCGGACGATAGATATCCTTCTCCGGAACGTTGTGCATGGATACCGGGATTCTCAGCATAGAGCACATTGTGATAAGGTCTGCACCAATGTGTCCGTAGGAGATTGCACCGTGGTTAGCACCCCAGTTGTTCATTACATCGTAAGCTGTCTTGAACGGTCCCTCTTTGCCATCGCATCTTGGAGCGAACCATGTGCATGGCCATGTGTAGTCTGTACGTTTCCAGAGTTTGTCAGATACCTCTTCCGGAAGAGCTACTGTCCATCCCTCTGCAATCTGAAGAACCGGTCCAAGTCCTTTTACAAGGTTCAGACGGATCATTGTTGCAGGCATCTGGGCACGTGTCTCATAACGGCTGGAGTATCCGCCTCCACGGAAGTATCCGTTATCGGCCATACACCACTCTGTATTCTCCATGATAGCTTTCTGGTCTGCCTCGGTAACATCCCACCACTGTTTCATAACCGGTGTTCCGTCAGCCTCTTTAGCCTGTCCGTTAGCATCCAGGCAGGCAGCACCGGAGTTGATCAGATGAAGGAATCCACCAGCTTCTTTGGCAACACCCTCAAGGTCATATCCTGTAGCTTTCTTAACTGCCTCCGGGCTCCAGTATGTACGAACATCAGCGAAGATCTGAGCACGTCCTGTAAGGAGTTTCATGAACAGCATGCCAAGTCCGTTGAGAACGTCATTCTCTGTAGCAAGGATGTACGGCTCACGAGCACCATTCCAGTCGAAAGAAGTGTTCAGCATAGCCTCTGCGAAGTCACCGTTCGGATAGAAGTCTGTCCACTGTCTCTGGCCCTGGAATCCAGCTGCAAGAGCATTGTGTCCAATTGCTTCCTCGGAGAATTCCGGAGCAAGATTGTCACAGCCGTTCATCAGCTCTTTGATGATAACTGCCATCTTAACAACAAACTCAAACTGCTCCTCTTTCTTCTCTGGTGAGAACTGAAGCTCTTCCGGGTTCTTGTCCCAGCCGATCTTGCAGGTCTCTTTTGCCCATTTGAGAGCTTTCTCAAACTCTTCGTGATCGTAGATGCCCTCTGTCATACGACGGATGATCTCTACCTCATCAACAGACTCAACTCTCATTCCGAGATAGGACTCGATGAAATCAGAATCAATGATAGATCCGCCGATACCCATTGTTACAGAACCGATCTGCAGGTAAGATTTACCTCTCATGGATGCTGCAGCAACTGCTGCGCGGCCGAATCTTAACAGTTTCTCTTTAACGTCTTCCGGAATAGATGTATCATCAGCTTCCTGAACGTCATGTCCATAGATACCGAATGCCGGAAGTCCTTTCTGTGCATGTGTAGCAAGAACGGATGCAAGGTATACAGCACCAGGTCTCTCTGTTCCGTTGAATCCCCATACAGCCTTGATCGTCTGCGGATCCATATCCATTGTCTCAGCACCGTAGCACCAGCATGGTGTAACTGTAAGAGTGATATCTACACCCTCTTTACGGAATTTATCAGCACATGCAGCGCTCTCGCCAACACGTCCGATTGTTGTATCGGCGATTACAACCTTTACAGGCTCACCGTTGGAGTATTTCAGGTTCTCCTCGAAAAGCTTGGCTGCGGATTTAGCCATGTTCATTGTCTGATCTTCCAGAGATCCTCTTACATCCAGTGCTCCTCTACGTCCGTCGATTGTCGGTCTGATACCGATAACTGGATAGCTTCCTACTAATCTGCTCTTTGCCATAGTAAAATTACCTCCCACATATATATATTCGTTATTAATATGAACTTGTTTCATGGTGCAAAGTATATATTCTTACTTCGCAGTTTGTATTCAGACATCATTTGTCTGCCCGATGATTTTATTATACGATTGCATCTTACAAATTACTTGTGTTATAATAGCAAAAAATAGTACAATATTCACTTTTTCATTTGAGTTCCTAAAAAAAATATAAAATTTACGAAAGAAGGGATTTGTTTTGCACGATCTTGGAAGAAACGAAGACAGGCTTCGGGGTACCTATGAATTTCCATTTGAGTTCCATCATATTGACAGTACGCATCCCCGTTATGTGATGTCCTACCACTGGCATGTGGAATGTGAAATCATGCGGGTGCTCCAGGGCACTCTTACCGTCACTTTAGACGAAAAAAGTTTCACAGCTAAAGCCGGTGATATAATTTTTGTCAACAGCGGAGTACTCCATTCCGGAATTCCTCATGATTGTATCTATCAGTGTATTGTTTTTGATATGAACATGTTTTTGAAATTTAATTCTGTCTGTACGGAATACATGCAGAAGATCAGCCATCAGGAACTTCTGATCTATCATCATTTTACAGAGAAACAGCCTGATATCCAGCGCGCCGTGAACTCTCTTTTTGATTCTTTCTGGCAGAAAAAGCCCGGATATGAACTGGTTGTGTTTGGACAATTTTACCACTTTTTCGGATTGGTTTTTGGTAATCATTACTACCTGGAAAGTCTGCGCAAAAACCGCCGTGACTACAAGCGTATCGTTCAGCTGAAACAGGTCGTTGAATTCATCGAAAAGAACTACACAAACCCGATCACACTCCAGGAACTTTCTGCCTCAGTGTCCATGTCCCCCAAGTACTTCTGCAGATTTTTTTCAGAGATGACTCACCAGACACCTATGGATTACCTGAACCGTCAGAGAATCGAACAGGCCTGCTGCCAGCTGGCCACTACTGGTGATTCCATCACGGAGATCGCATACCGGAACGGATTTAATGATCTGAGTTATTTTATCCGGACTTTTAAGAAATATAAGGGTGTTACGCCCGGGAAGTATAAAAAGCAATAAGCTAGTACAGTGAAAATTAAGTATCTGTTATATTGACGTAGGATGATTTTCTCATATGCAAGGCGGAGGAATGAGACGTAGCGGTGGCTACGGCGATTGACGACAACGCAGCATATGAAAAATCAGGCAAGTCAATATGGCGGTTACTTAATATTCGCTGTACTAGCTTAATCAATTCGGTTAAATACAAGACAAAAAGCAGGATCTCACATATTCCTATACGGATATCCTGCTTTTTTCAGATATCAAGATGTCTGTAGTTTATAACTGGCTGCAGCATTGAAGCTTGCTTCTCCATATCTGCTGCCTGTATACAACGATATGTAACTGACAACCTTATGATCGGCCTTACAGCAGAAATGCTGTACCGGAACTGATTCCTGCTTTATAGGCAGGCTACGTTCATGTTTATGAACACACGCTTCTCTTTTGTATGAGAAAAAAGCCGGCAGGGCAGATTTTCTGCATGAAAAAGCCGACGCAGATCGTGTATGATTCTGTCCACTGTTCCTCATTTTACTGGGAACAGCAACAGATTATGTCTTAACGGAAAGCGGATACGATCATCCACCTCACTGCTTGCTTTCGACCGACGTAAGTCGATTCCATTAGTCTGAAGGGATTCCACGGATGCATAGAATTCTGCTTGCGAAATGCCTGTACACTGCACTGAAACGTACAGCAGAAATTAGTCCGCAAGGTGTGCACATCCGGCTGTATAATGTCCGCCGGATGTCTCCTGCTTGTCTTATTCTAACAAATGTGACCTTTAAATGCAAGAAAATTCGGAGCATTTCGCTCTGCATTTTCTGACGGCAAACGGCTCTTTCCTACATATTCTGCACCGCATCAATAAACCTTTTTCCGTATTTTTCGAACTTGTGTCTGCCTACTCCTGTCACATTCAGCATTTCTTCCTCGTTTCCTGGTTTCAAAATACACATGTGGATGAGAGTTTTGTCGGAAAAAACCATATATGGAGGGATTTTTTCTTCCCTGGCTATCTCCAGGCGGAGCGCACGGAGCCTCTGGAAAAGCGTCTCGTCCTGTTCTCCAAGTTCTCCTGCGCTGGCCTTTGAAAGGCGGCTGCGCTTCTCTTTTTTACGCAGTTCCTGTTCTTTCGGCATCTTCATCGTGAGATGTTTTTCCCCCTCAAGAAGGCTCTCTGAGGAATCTGTAAGCTTCACAATCGTATAGCCGTCATCTGTAAGGGCAAGATAGTCACAAAGCACCAGATAATTAAAAATCTGGCGGAGCTTGTGTACCGGAACCTTTGCACAGTCTCCGTATGCAGGATTTTCCTCCATGTGGTACTGCCGGATCTTGGCTGTGGACGCACCGCGGATAGTATCCAGAATCACATTGACCCCATAACGCTGGCCACAGCTCTGCACGCAGCGGATCATAGCTTTTGCTTCCTCTGTAATATCCTGCTCCACAAATTCCGTCTGGCAGTTCAGACAGTTTCCACAGTAACTTTTTCCGTATTCGCCAAAATATTTCAGGATATATTCCCTGAGACAGTCATGGGTAAAACAGTAAAAAGTCATCTGTCTCAGTCTCTCCTGATCCCTCTCTCTTATCAGCTGCTGTGTTGCCGCATCCATCTCCTGATTCTCCTGCCCGCGCTCGATCAGGTACTGGTTGGTGACAACATCCTTTCCGCCATATAGAAGGATGCATTCCGCAGGATCTCCGTCGCGTCCTGCACGGCCCGCCTCCTGATAATAGCCCTCCATGTTTTTCGGCATATTGTAATGAATGACATACCGCACATCCGACTTGTCGATTCCCATTCCGAAAGCATTGGTAGCCACCATCACATGGCATCTGTCATAGATAAAATCATCCTGATTATTCCTGCGTTCCTCATCAGAAAGGCCTGCATGATACCTGGTTGCGGAGATCCCGTCCCGGATCAGTTTTCCGCAAACTTCTTCCACCAGTTTTCTGGTGAGGCAGTAGATAATACCGCTGTCGTCCGGATGCTCCAGTATGTAGTCATGTACTTCTTTATATTTATCCTTCGGTGTTTTCACTGCAAAGTAAAGGTTTTCTCTGTCAAATCCTGTTGTTGTGCAAAAAGGATCCTTAAGATCCAGCAGTCTTGCAATATCTTCCCTGACTTCTTTTGTCGCTGTGGCTGTAAATGCACTGATCACCGGCCGCTTTGGGAGCTGCGCCACAAATTCCGCGATCTTAAGATAACTTGGTCGGAAATCCTGTCCCCACTGGGACACACAGTGTGCCTCATCCACCGCGATCATAGAAATCTCCGCACTCAGCGCAAAATCCAGGAACGCATCTGTAGTAAGCCTCTCCGGTGCCACATAAATGATCGGGTAACGTCCTGCTTTCGCATAGCGTAAAGCTGTGAAATACTGTCCCTGCGTCAGGGAGCTGTTAAGATAAGCCGCCGAGATCCCGGCCTGATTCAGACTCCGAACCTGGTCTTTCATAAGGGAGATCAACGGTGATATTACCAGCGTGATCCCTTTCATCATCAGTGCCGGTACCTGGTAGCAGATGGATTTTCCTGCTCCTGTAGGCATTACAGCCAGAACATCTTTTCCTGCAAGAAGCGCATCGATCACTGCTTCCTGCCCTTCTCTGAAAGTATCATACCCGAAGTGGGTCTTTAAAAGTTCCTGTTTCGTCATAAATCGACATGATCCTTTCTGTTACCATTCCCACCGGAACAGTAACTCTATTCTTTTTCATCTTCAATTGCTGCTGTTTTCCGAATATTTTATTTTAACATATTTACAGATAAACTGCCAATTGATACAAAAAAATCACAAATCAACCTCTCCCTGCTTTCCTGTTATAATGATATAAGAGAAAGAATCTGTTTATACTGTTCCATTACATTGAACCATGAATTCATGCAGTATCCGATTCTCTGATCAGTAACGGCCGGAATACTCAAAAAAGGAGGATTTATTATGTGTAAAAGAAAAATCAAAACTATCGAAACAATTTTTTTCCTGCTTCTTTTTTCAGTTATTATGCTCCTACTTCCACAGGATACCCACGCCAAAGTCCGGGTAGTGACCAAAGGAACCACTTCCACGATCCGTGATACAGACGGTGTGATCGAAGATGAGTTTTCAGACATTAATTTCCCGATCAACATCAAAAATGCAAACTGCCAAAAACGGATCTATGCCATAACAGTCCGTGTAAGCTTTTATTCTCCCAAAGGAGTCATACCCAAAAGCACCACATTTTCTATTGATGGAATCAATGTAGTTAAGCTGAACACTTCAAATTATACACCACTGGCATACAAAGAGACTTTTTTCACCTACGATGACAACCTGGAGGATGGCTACCTGGAATTCGATTTCGGCAATAAAGAATGTCCGGTTCCTGTAGACTGCGACTATGAAGTTACCATCAAACAGGCAGTTCCGGAAATTTTTATCACCAACAACAATTATCTGACCCAGAGTATCCGAACCGGAAAAACTACTTCCATCGGAATTGAGATTTCTGATCCTTACGTAAAAACCATCAGCAAATCAAAATTCAAGGTTACTTCTTCCAACAGCTCTGTTCTCAAGGTGCAGAGCATCACTCAGGATTCAAAAAAACGCAGCCGTTTCACAGTTACCCTGAAAGGCATGAAAGCCGGATCAGCAAAGATCACTTTATCCTACCCCAAAGCCAAAGCCTGTAAACTGACCGGAAAAGTAACATCTCCTTCAAAAACCGTAGCAACCTTCCGCGCTTCCAAAACCACGCTTAAGGTTGGCTCCAAAGTTACCATGCGTTCCCTCATTAATCTGAAGGGCGGTACCAGTTTGACCATCAAAAATGCAAAATCCAGCAAGCCTTCTGTACTTGCCATTTCCGGAAACTATCTTGTCCCAAAGAAAAAAGGGACAGCCACAGTTACCGCAAAATTAAATGGTGTTAATCGCAAGATCACCATTACCGTATCCGCGCCGGCCGCCAAACCTACCACAAAAAATCTGAAGATCAGTGTTGCTGGTATCAAGTACGGTCCTAATGACATGAAAACTTATTATACCTTAAAATTCACCAATACTTCTGCGAAAACCATCACCAAAGCCAAAATACAGATCACCACAGGCTCCGGTATCTATGACCAGATGTACTGGACAAAAACTCTGACACTAGATCTGAAGCCCGGAAAAACTATGAAAAAGACTTATTTTATCCAGAACATGGTCCAGGCACCGGAAAAAAGTGATATTTCCATCAAATGCCTGAAGCTTAACTGGAAGTAAGCAGTTCAAAAGGGACGTGCCACAGTATTGATTTAAAAATCATCACTGCAGCACGTCCCTTTTATTTATGCTCTCTGGGCTGTCTGTACATTTTATTTTTATCCTGTATCCTACAGTACCTCATTCAGCACCTGCAGTCCATACTCTGCAAGGCTGTTATCCTCTTCGCTTGTGCCGCCGCTGATGCCGAGACCGCCGATAATGGTGTCTCCAACTTTAAGCGGTACACCGCCTCCGAATATTACGATGTTATCGCTCATCTTGCCAAGACCGTAAAATGTCTGACCCGGCTGAGTCAGTCTGGAAAGCTCCATGGTTGACATTTTTACTGCAACGGACGTGTAGGCCTTTTTTACGGCCATATCAAAGCTTACAAGAAAAGATCCGTCCATAACATGAACCGCAACCGGATTTCCGTCCGGGCTGCATACTGCGATCACAGAAGGCTTGTTTCTTCTCAAAGCTTCCTGCTCGATCTTCTCAATAAGCCTCTTGGCAGAATCCAAGGTGATACGTCCCTGGATACCCATACGCTTCAGCACTTCCTGGATCATCGCCGTGTTTACTGCCATACTGTCATTCTGTGCCATCGCCGTATTTCCTCCTGCTGTTGTTGCCACAGTTCCATTCTGCATAACTGAAGCCTGAATATCATTTTTCTGCACCATCTGTGACTCCTGTGCTCTTATATCCACCGCCGATGTACCCGCTACAACATCTGCACTATTCCCAACAGTTCCTGCAGCTTCTGCCCCAATATTAGCTTCACTCCCGGCAGTTTCTGCTTTTACAGCTCCCTGAACACCTTCAGAAGCTTCATTCTTCTCTTTGATCTTCGCTGCATCCACATACCTTGCCAGCACATAAAAATAATCTGACAGTCGGTTCATATATTTCTTGGCTCCAGTATCCGATCCAAACTTCACACTGACTAGCGCAAGCTCTCTCTCAGCTCTTCTGGCCACAGCTCTTGTCACATCAACCTCAGCCGCAACCCGGGAATCCCCCGGAAGAATCGGAAGCCTCTCTCCGGAAAAAATCTCTTTCATCCGGCCAATCTCCTCCTCCAGAAGCTCCGTCCGGTCTTCACTGACCTTAAACTCCCGATTATAAGGATCAGAAACCCCATCTATAATCTTCTTCAAAGTCTCCGAGATCTTCTCCAGCATCCGGACAACATCCACATCATCAACCAGAACCCGCACAAGCCCAATATGACTCATCAGCTCCTCAACTGCCCCCATCAGACAAATCCGATCATCCGACTTTGAAACATTCTTCGTATGGGAAAGATCCGTCATCCCCTTATCACCATATCCGGTATAAACCTCCATACCAGTTCAACCTCCCAGCAACACCTGATAAATAAGCCTATCCATATCAGACCAATTTTACAATCCTCGACAATTAATCGGCACAACGTTCAACCCGAAACAACCGCAGCATACAGACAAAAGTCAATACCCTTCCGCCCGCCACAGTCAAGCACTCTAAAAAAAGCCCGAGGGGTGTGCAGAGGGGCCGCGGCTTTGCGGCCCCTTTGCGGTTTTCATCTTTTATCAAAAAGACCAAAGTTTAGTATAAATCTTAATAATATCCTCTTTCTTAGGTACACGCGGATTTGCCGCTGTGCAGGCATCCGCAAGTGCCATATCCGCCATCTTATCAACCGCCGCAAAATAAGCATCCGGTGTGATTGTCTTCATCTCTTCGATGGTAAGCGGGATATTCATCTCTTTCTGCATAAACTGGATCCAGTTTACAAGAGATCTTACGCTCATAACTTCGTTATAATTACTCAGTCCAAGAAGATGTGCAATATTGGAATATCTCTTTACTGCCGGAAGATATTCCTTCTGGCTTCTGCTGCGTTTGTTGATATTTGCATTATATTCAACAATATGCGGCAACAGCATCGCATTAGCTCTTCCGTGAGGAATATGGAAAATAGCTCCCAGCTGGTGAGCCATACTGTGTGTGATACCAAGTCCTGCGGCATTAAAGGAAAGTCCTGCCAGACAGGATGCTACATGCATTTTTTGTCTTGCATGCATATCACTACCATCAACATATGCACGGTAAAGATATACACCACAGATCTCAATAGATTTCTCTGCAAGTGCAGAAGTAAACTCATTGTGATTGATGCTGACATAAGACTCAATTGCATGAGTCAGAACATCCATACCTGTATCTGCTGTGATCGCAGGTGGAACACTGCGTACAAGTTCAGCATCCAGTATCGCCTCATCGGCCGTCAGGCTGTCTGAGATCAGCGGATATTTCACATGTGCTTCTGTATCATTTACAACAGCAAAAGAAGTAACCTCGGAACCTGTACCACTTGTTGTAGGAATGGCAACCAGTCCAACCTTTCCGTAATTGTTGATCTTCAGGGCAAACTCACGGATTGCCTTGGAAGAGTCGATAGCAGAGCCACCGCCTACTGCAACAATCGCTTCCGGCTGATACTGAAGGAATTTTTTGACTCCTTCGGCAATTTTCCCAACCGGTGCATCCGGAACAACATCACAGAAAATATCAAATTCTTTTCCACCTGCCTGAAGCGGTTTTGTGATCATATCGATCATTCCACTTTTTACAACAAACGGATCTGTGATAACAAGGACTCTTTTGTATGGAATATCTCTCAGTCTTCCCAGGGCATCAGCTCCAAAATGGATGGCTGTTTTCATTTCAAATGTATTCATAGAAACTGCTCCCTCTTGTCAAACCGAAACACAGTTCTCTTTTGTCTGCCTGTGTTCGGATAAAGTAAAGCGGATCTCCGCATTCCGCATACACTGCATGCTCATGAACATAATCGTTTCACAATATATGTTCCGTCTATTTCGGGTAGATGCATTCAATCTTATGATCGCTGAAATGCTTCAACCACTTTTCAGATGGTTTTTTGTCTGTAATAACCATCTCGATATCCCGCAGCTGTCCTGCCACGGAAAAGGCGGTCTGATCAAATTTCGTGCTGTCTACCACCAGAATACGCATTTTTCCGGAATTGATCATGGATTTTTTTGTTGTTCCAAAAGCTTCTTTGGATTCCATGATCCCCATATCCTCGTTTAATGCCTTACAGGAAAAAATAACCTTGTCCACATAGTAAGAGCGGATCATTTCCTCGGTTCTGGCACCAAGAAATGCAAGATATCCCTCCTTCATCACTCCACCGGTTGAAATGATATTCCATCCGGATACATCAGAGAGCTCCAGGAGGATTTCCATTGAATTGGTAACAACTGTGAGACGTTCTTTTTCTTTCAGTGCCTTGGCCACAAAAACTGCCGTTGTGCTGGCATCCAGAAAAATGTGATCTCCGTCATTCACCATGGAAGCAGCAATCTCCGCCATTTTCTGCTTTCCCTGTACATTCTGGTTTTTACGAATATTAAATGGTAAATCAATACCGACATCTTCATTGATCACCGCACCGCCATAACTCTTTGTGGCAAGTCCCTCTTTTTCCAGCTTGTCCAGATCACGGCGGATTGTTTCTTCTGAGACACTGTAAAGCTGGCTTAGTTCACTTACAACAACCCTTTTCTCTTCCTGTAATTTCTCGAGAATCAGATTTCTTCTCTCTAACGCTAGCATAAGATGCCTCCTTTTCAGATGTCATTGCAGGGATATCCTTCAAAAGGATATCCCTCAGATATAAAGACAATATTAAAGGATCGTATCGATCATTCTCTTGTCCGGATGAGCGATCACTGAAGAATCCATGTACATTCCCTTCTCAGCTACCAGCTCTTTTGCTCTTTCGATAGAAGCCTCTACTGCAGAAACCTCGCCTGTAAGAAGCATGTAGGATTTACCGCACATACCCTTGGCGATACGAAGCTCGATCAGATCAACGATAGCTGTCTTAGCTGCCTGATCTGCTGCTTCAATGATAGATGCTGCATCGTAGGTCTCAAGAATTCCCAGGGCACTGATCTCCTCAACTTGTGTGGTTCCGTAGATTGCCGGGAAAATGGACTCATGCGGATTGCCCAGTACAAAGCTGTCAATGCATTTGTCCTCGTATGTTGTTACAGCTGTGTCTACAGCAGCTTTCACTGCGCTTAAATCTCCGGTGATAATTGCAATATATTTTCCCGGACATACTGTCTGCGCCTCCACGATCTCTACTTCAGATGTCTTAACCATGGCATCTGCTGCAGTGATACCAGCTGGTGTGGTTTTAAACTCAATCATTCCGATTGCTCTACTCATTTTGTGCACGTCCTTTCTAATTTCTTGCAATTACAACATGGCGGTCTGTCACTTCTGTAACCTTACCGCTGATGGTTGCATGGATTCCGACACTTAATCCCTGTGCAGGCTGTGCGATCATCTGACCTTCTGTTACCATATCGCCTACATTTACGATTGCCTGTGCCGGTGCACCGATATGCTGGCTTAAGAGAACCTTTACCTTTGATACGTTTACAAGTTCTTCCTGAAGTGGTGCATCCTTGTCATATCTGGTAAGTCCCAGACGTGCCATCAGGCGCTCCTCAGGAACCTTACGGTATTCTCTTGACTCCTGTACCGGCTTCGGCTGAACACCCTGAGGTGGTCTGATCCCGGCCTTACGAAGTCCGCCTTTCATATCTGCAAGCAGTGTTCTCGGAGCCAGGCTCTGCGGACACGCATACATCTCGCAGACACCACAGGAGCTGCAGAATGCAGAATTGATATAAGGATTTACATTTCTGAAATCCTGATTGGATGCTGCCATCATGAACATTGCCGGATCGATCGGGTGTCCCAGATTATGTCTCGGGCAAAGATCTGTACATGTATGGCAGTGGCAGCAGATCGATGCTGCTCGCTTCAGATCTATAGAAGAAGTCCGCTGCTTCTTCATGACAATAACATGGTCCTTTGGAAGAACCAGGATTGCATTCGTTGTTTTTGTAACCGGGTCTGAACCATTTCCGATACGTCCCATCATCGGGCCGCCAACGAAATATACAGGGTCCTTTACAGTTGTACCGCCTGCCTGGGCAACAACCTCTTCCAGTGTACATCCCAATGGAACTTTCACTGTAACAGGGTTCTCAACCTCAGCAACAACGGAAACATATTTACATGTGACCGGTTTATGTTCTTCTACCGCGCGGTATACATTGTAGAGAGTCTCTACATTAAATACGGCTACTCCCTGCTCGATCGGCAGTCCTCCGGGCCGTACCACACGTCCGGTTGCCTCATAAATAAGAACAACCTCATCACCCATAGGATAAACCTCATCCAGAAGATGAATCTTAACCCTTGGGAATTCTTCGATATGCTGATTTAAAGCATTGATCGTCTGTACATAAGATTTTTTGATTCCGATAATGGCCTGGGAAGCTCCTACCGTCTCCGCAACCATATCGAATGTTTTCATGATCTCGTATGCGTGCTTCTCCAACAACTGTCTGTGAAGTTTCAGTAATGGTTCGCACTCTGCACAGTTCATGAGAATGATTTCAGCTTTGTCTGTCAGCTTCATGTATGTAGGGAAACCTGCTCCACCTGCTCCGACAACACCATTCTCCTGCATAATTTTCTGTAATTCTTTGATATCCATGGCGTTACTCCAATCCTGCACCGTCATCTACGATTCCGACGATTGCGGCATCTACCGGTGCTGTTTCTACGCCGCAGCCAATTCTTGCTGCGCTTCCTTGTGCCACCAATACATATTCGCCGATTCCTGCACCGATGATATCGATGGCAACAATCTGGCTGTGCTCGGCTTTCATATGATGCACCGGCTCCACGATCATGAATTTATTTCCTATCAGTTTTTCACTTTTTCGTGTGGAAACAATACTTCCAACTACTTTGCCTACGATCATATGAGCCTCCGTTTTTTCTCTATATCCTCTATTAGGGATGCCATTAAGCGGCATCCCCGAAGGAGGAATATTATTTGATTATGGTAACTGTATTGCCTGTGGCAATTCTTGCTGCATTTGCTTCATCTGTATCAATATGCATTTCCAGTGTAAAGCTGTCATCAACACGGATCTTAACCTGATTAAAGATCGTTCCGCGCTCATTGTCAGCTTTGACGGAAACAACATCACCATCATGTACACCCGCAGCCTGGGCATCCTTCGGAGCCATGTGGATGTGACGCATAGCCACAATACATCCCTCTTTCAGATAAATGGCACCTTTCGGTCCGACGATGGCGATCGGTGCACTTCCTGCAAGATCACCGGACATACGTACCGGAACCTTCATTCCCAGCTTGATCGCATCTGTTGCGGAAACCTCAACCTGTGATTTACTGCGGACAGGTCCGAGGATTCTTACATTCTCGATCGCACGGAGCTTCAGTCCCACAATGGTAACTGTTTCGTTGGATGCAAACTGTCCGCCCATCAGATCTTTTTTCTTTGTGAGCTGATAGCCTTCTCCGAACAATGCCTCCACATGCTCCTGTGTCAGGTGAATATGTCTTGCGGAAACTCCGATAGGAACAACGAAACCATTGCCCTTGTCTTCGTTTTTGTTGATCGCATCGATCACCATTTTTGTGATCATTTCAATATTATTCGTTTCCAAGAGTACACCTGCTTTCTTTCGGTTTCATACTGAACTTAACTCAAAACGCACCGGATCGAAGCCTTAATGGCCCTCAGGCCGGTGCGTCTTGGAACTGATCAGTTAGATTATTTAAGAACCGGAAGGATTTTCTCAACGTCTGTATGAGGTCTCGGGATTACATGTGTAGCTACAAGCTCTCCAAGTCTGGATGCTGCTGCGCTTCCGCTCTCTACCGCAGATTTAACTGCTCCTACATCTCCACGAACCATAACTGTTACGAGACCGGAACCGATCTTCTCTGTTCCTACCAGTGCAACGTTAGCTGCTTTACACATCTGGTCAGCTGCCTCGATAGCTGCTGTAAGTCCTCTTGTCTCAACCATTCCTAATGCTTCCTGTGTCATGATCATATCCTCCTTATGGATTGCTAATGCATTGTATATTTGTTTTATTTACTTCTGACTTATCTGGTCTGCAGTTTATTTCTTACTGCCCTTTTTGCTTTCCTGCGGTTCTGCCGGTTTCTCCTGTTTCTTCTTCCACCGGCTCGCACTCAGCTCAACCAGTTTGACGATCTCCTCGTGAGGATTAGCAATTACCGCGTAGCTGGCAGGTTTCTTAATGGCCTGCTCTACTGCTGCATTTACAGCTGCTGTAACTGCTGATACATCACCTTGTACGATCAGAGTCACCAGTCGTCCGCCCAGCTTACGCTCCCATGACGCCAGCTCAACGTCTGCCGTTTTGCACATGATATCCAGGGCATTGATAGCCGCAACGACACCTGTGATTTCTATAAATCCATATGATTTTCCCATGAGCGAACTCCTTAATTAATTTTTCTTTCTTTCAAAGCCTGAATTAAAGCTTCGGAAGAATTTTCTCAACATCTGTATGAGGTCTCGGGATCACGTGTGTAGCTACGAGCTCTCCAAGTCTGGATGCTGCTGCGCTTCCGCTCTCTACTGCTGCTTTTACAGCGCCTACGTCTCCACGAACCATAACAGTTACAAGACCGGAACCGATCTTCTCTGTTCCTACCAGAGCAACCTCTGCTGCTTTTGTCATTGCATCTGCTGCCTCGATCGCAGCTGTGAGGCCTCTTGTCTCAACCATTCCTAATGCTTCCTGTGCCATGATTCTATCCTCCTGAATCCTATTCGTTACTTTTTTATCATATATGATTCCGACACTTTTGTAAAGTTAAGTTCCGGAATCCTCTCAATCTTTATCCAGGGCGCTGATCTTCAGCATTTTCTGTGTACCTGGTTCCGGGTTGGGGATTATGTAATGCTGTACCACACCTGTCATGCTCTCTGCGACTTTCATGCCGGCTTCTACCGCTGCCGTGACATCTGACACGCTTCCGCGGTACTTGATGCAGACAAGAAGCGGTACTGGCAGGCTGTCCGCATTCGCCGGTTTATTCTTATCGAATACCTCCAGGTGGACATTTGCAGCCTTGCACCCGGCGTCAGCTGCCACAAAGGCTGTCGCAAGTCCGAAGACCTCCAGAATTCCTACAGCTTCTGCCATGTTGCTTCTCCTTTCCCGTTAAGGTTATTTGTTAACAACCGCAATCTTAAGACCTGTCATTGACAGGTTCTTCTCAAGTGCCTCGTTGATCTCTTCCAGCGGATACTTGTCAGTGATCAGCTCAGACATTGGAAGTCCGATTGCTTTTGCTCTCTTAAGGAAATCAAATGTTGTTGCATAATCTCTGAGGTTGTATACCCAGGAACCAACAAGGTTGATCTCTTTAGAGCAGAGGTCGAAATGCGGGTTGATGGTTGCATCTCCACCGTTGATGAAGAATCCAAGCTCGCAGAGGCCGCCGCCGTTGCGGATGAATTTGTAGATATTGGAATGAGCATGAGGATTTCCAGTACACTGGAAAGCGAAATCTGCAAGATGTCCGCCCTGAGCCTCTTTCACAGCCTCAGTAAGTGCCTCAACACCCTTGAAGTTCATAAAGTTTACAGTTGTAGTTGCGCCCATTCTCTTGGCGAATTCAAGACGCTGCTCGTTTCCGTCTACTGCACAGATGTTGTGAACACCCATTGTATGAAGAACGGCGATACAGATCAGACCGATCGGTCCGCAGCCCTGAACAACAACTCTGCTGTTGAATTTCAGGATTCCCGTTGTTTTTGCTCTCTCTACTGCATGTACAAGTACTGCACATGGCTCGATGAGGATACGGGAATCAAGATCCAGATCACTTACATTGAAGAATGTGGAACCGAAGCTTCCGCCTCTGATGAAGATGTAATCAGCGAACCATCCGTTGAATTTAACATCATCGTCCGGAAGAAGTCCGTATACGTCAGCGCCGCCTACGTTTTTCTTGTTGAGGTCGAACATTGTGATTTCCGGATCATCTTTGAAGATCATACATGTAACGATCTTATCTCCGACTTTAACCGGTTTGCCAGCTGTATCAACCTTAACGTTTTTACCCATTTTTACGATCTCGCCGGTTCCCTCATGTCCGAGAACTACCGGAATAAGACCAAACGGATCATTTTTGTACTCATGAGCATCTGTTCCGCAGACACCGCATCCCTCAACCTTAACAAGGATGTCGTCGTCACCAACTTCCGGAAGATCATACTCCTGAAGCTCAAAATGTTTCTTCTCTGTCATCATTGCCACTCTTGCTTTTTTAGGAATTGTATTTCCTGCCGGAGCAGCCGGAGCGCTTGCAGCAGCTGCTGCAGGAGCGTTTCCTGTCATGCCGGAGAGAACCTGTTTAACGATTTCTTCGATATTTACATTGTTCATATCCATGATTTATGTTCCTCCTGATCAACGAATGCAAAGGCTGTCTGTCATTACGCAGCGTCTTCTCTTTGTGAATGTGCTTGCGCTTGTAAGTCCCTCACCTGTACGGCTTGCGATAGTGAATGTACAGAAACCTTCTCCACCGAATCCAAGTGCGGAATAGGACGGGCCGTTCTTTACAAGGATTGCTGTGTCGATTGCTTTCGCATATTTTGTAATGTTATCAATATTCTTGGAATGAATATGTGCGGAATGACGGTTGCCATGCTCAAGCCATACAGCCTGCTCTACAGCGTCATCAAAATCCTTTGCTCTTACGATTCCGAGGATCGGCATCATAAGCTCTGTTGTGATAAGCGGATGCTCCTTCGGTCCCTCGAAGATAATGCAGCGGGTGTTTGCCGGTGCCTGAACTCCGATCATGGAAAGAAGTGTCTTCGCATCACGTCCTACACATTTACGGTTCAGCTTGCCGCCTGCAAGTACAGTCTCAACAAGCTTGTCCTGCTCTTCCTTGGATGCAAGGTAGCAGTCATTCTCTGTAAGCATGTAGTGCATTAACTCATCAACTACGGAAGATACAGCAACAACTTCCTTCTCTGCGATACATGGAAGGTTGTTATCGAATGTACATCCGTTTACGATATCCTGAGCTGCCTTACGGATATCAGCAGTATCATCAACCAGTGCCGGCGGGTTCCTGCTCCTGCACCGATTCCTCTCTTACCAGAGGAAAGAACTGCTGTCACAACACCAGGGCCTCCTGTTGCTGCGATCAGATGGATATCTTTATGTTTCATCATAATATTGCTTGTCTCAAGGGTTGGTTTCTCAACTGTGACAGCGATATTATCCGGGCCGCCTGATTCCAAGGAAGCCTCATTTAAAAGATTGATTGCGTAAATAGAAGTTTTAACTGCTGCCGGATGTGGATTGAATACTACTGTATTTCCGCCTGCCAGCATACCCATTGTGTTGCAGAGAACTGTTTCACTTGGGTTAGTACACGGTGTGATCGCACCGATAACACCAAACGGTCCCATCTCGATCAGAGTCAGTCCTCTGTCTCCGGACCATGCAGTTGTTGTAATGTCTTCTGTTCCAGGTGTCTTGTCCGCTACCAGGTGATGCTTCAGGATCTTATCTCCCACATTACCCATACCAGTTTCCTCAACACCCATACGTGCCAGTACTTCCGCATTTTCTTTGATCTTCTTGCGGATGCAGGTGATGATCTTTTCTCTCTGGTCCATAGACATTGTCTTAACTACCAGCTGAGCCTTCTTGGCTGCTTCGATAGCATCATTCATATCCTTGAAAACGCCATGTTTTCCGGCCGGAGCATCTGCAATCTGCATCTTTGCCATAACTTCCTGTACAATTTCCTGTACCATATTCTCACTTATTGGCATGAGATTGTCCTCCTTAATTATTCCGTCAAAAGATTATTTCAGGCCAAGCTGAGCCATAACCTGTTTTGTGATCTGAGCAACAAGCTCTGCATCATTCTTTGCTGCATCTGCTGCAGGAGCTGCATCTTTATCACAATCACAGTCTTTTCCAACGAAATCATACTGATATCCTGGGAACTGTTTGTAGTCCTCACTGTGGCATGCACCACCGCAGTTGTGGCAGTTCTTGCCGTCTTTGTTCAGGCAGAGGCTTGCCGGATGTTTACCAGGCATACCAAATTTACGACGGATCGCATAGAGTTTCTCGATGTTCTCTTTATCGAATTCCTTCGGTCCGCCAAGGAGCTTGGTCTGATACAGAAGCTGTGCGTAGAACTCTACAGACTCCATCTTCATGTATGCAGCGTTAAGGTCTGTGCTCCATGTAAGTGCTCCGTGGTTCTCAAGAAGTACTGCATCGAAATATGGAAGGTATTTCTCAAGGTTATCCGGAATCTCCATTGTGGAAGGTGTACCGTACTCAGCGATCGGAACACATCCAAGAGCGATAACTGCCTCCGGCATGATCGGCTGTGTAAGCGGAATTCCTGCGATTGCGAAAGATGTTGCATAGATCGGATGAGCATGTACAACAGATCCTACGTCCGGTCTCTTCTCATATACTCTCATGTGCATCTTGATCTCAGATGATGGTTTGAATCCCGGGTTAGCCTGGATTACATTACCCTTGCCATCTACTTTACAGATGAACTCTGGTGTCATGAAACCTTTAGATACACCTGTTGGTGTGCAAAGATACTCGTTCTCTGCGATCTTAACAGAAAAGTTTCCGTCATTTGCTGCAACCATGTTACGGTTGTAGATTCTTTTACCGATGTCACAAAGCTGTTTTTTGATTTCAAACTCGTTTACCATGCTTAATTTCCTCCTTGAGCATTGGATTGCACTATTTTGTTTCTGTCAATATTTTACTCCATACCACAGAATAAGTCAAGGGTAATCCGTTGTTTTATGTTGGTTTCTTGTTGCTTTTTATGTTGTTTTTATTGTTTTTTATGTTTTCTTTTGAAAAAGGATCTCATTCTTTATAAAGTGCTGTTTTTCAGCCTCCGATCTGGCAGTCCAGACCGCATACAGCATGTACAGCACCCTTAAGCATCTGCATATGTTCGGCAGTCGGTGGAAGAATTCCTTCCATTAAATAGGGTCTTCCAAGGCCTTCATACTTATCCTGTCCAAGTCTGTGATAAGGAAGCAGATGAATCTTATTTACGCCCGGAAGAGAATCCGCAAATCTGGCGATTGCCTGGATCTCTTCAACAGAATCATTAAATGTAGGAATAACCGGGACACGGATCACAAGCTTTGTTTTTCCATAGAGGGCAACTTTTCTTGCATTCTCCAGCATCAGTCCGTTGGCGCGTCCTGTGAATTCCTTGTGTTTCTCCTGATTCATGTGCTTGATATCCATCAGATATACATCCAGATACGGAAGAACCTGCTCGATCTTTTCCCACGGGGCACAGGCCATACTTTCTACGGCTGTATTGATACCGCGTTCTTTGGCTGCCCGTAGCAGATCTCTGGAAAAATCTGCCTGACACATACATTCACCGCCGGAGAGGGTGATTCCCCCTCCTGAACGGTAATAATATGCACGGTCTTTTTCTACTTCCTCGATCATCTCACGGACTGTCACATCACGCCCGATCACCTTGTCCTCGCCCAGTACTTTCATGTTCTGAATCCTGTACTCCTGCGATTCCGGATTACAGCACCAGCGACAGCGAAGGACACAGCCTTTCAGGAATACGATAGTACGGATTCCCGGACCGTCATGCACCGAATATTTCTGAACATCAAAGATCCTGCCCTTTGTATCCAAATAGTCCATAAGTTACTCCTTTAGAAGCCCTGCTCAGTTCTTCGAATGATATCATCCTGAAGAGAACGGGAAAGAGTAGTGAACAGTGCACTGTATCCTGCAACACGTACAACCAAGTGTTTATACTTCTCCGGATGTTTCTGTGCATCCAGAAGTGTCTGTCTGTCAACAACGTTGAACTGCATGTGCATACCCTTCTGATCAAAGTATCCGCGGATCAGTGCCACAAACTTCTCCAGTCCTTCTCTTCCTGCAAGTGCAGACGGATGGAACTTCTGGTTAAACAGTGTTCCATTGGATACGATAAAATGATCCAGACGGGATACGGAAGTTGCTGCTGCTGTCGGGCCTTTCACATCCTTGCCTGCTGACGGGGAAACACCATCTGCAACAGGTGTATGTGCATAACGTCCATCCGGTGTTGCACCGGTCTGTCCGCCAAGAGGAACGTTTGCAGATACAGGATAAAGTCCGGCCTGATAATGTCCACCTCTCGGGTTCATATATTTCTGAAGCGGCTTGGTGTAAGTATAAGCCACATCTCTTGCAAAATAATCCACATCCGGGATATCGTTTCCGAATTTCGGAACCTCCTCGATCATCTTGTGGATCTCTTCGAATCTTGCTTTCTTCTCAGGAGATGGCTCTGTTCCGAGAGCTGCTGTCATAACAGCTGTTGCTGTCTGCTCATTCACACTGATGCCGTTTTCCTGGAGCTTCTTCATTACAATGGTAGTGATATCTGCCGCAGACTGTGCATCAATACCCTTGCCATAGTTCCATGCCAGAGCCTCTTTCAGCTCTTCCATGGTCATCTTCTTCTCTTCATATACAAGCTTGCGGATTGCATACAGGGAATCTGCCATGTTGGCAATACCAAATCCCTGAGGACCTGTGAAGTTATAAACAGCTCCTCCTTCCTGAACGGATTTACCACGTTTCAGGCAGTCATCCACCATACAGGAAAGGAATGGCAGCGGACATCTCTCTGCATGTGCCACATCAATGGCATTATCGGCATTTACAAGCAGGGAGATGAAATATTCCATCTGTTTCTTATATGCCTCATAGAACTCGTCAAAAGTCTTCATCTCTGTGACATCGCCGGTCTGAACACTGATCTGCACCCCTTTGTCCATACCATTAGAGAAAACCATCTCCAGCGGACGGCACATGTTAAAGAATGCAGCATCATGCCAGCCCTCTGTCTTACCTGCTTTCTGCGGTTCTACGCAGCCGATGATGTTATATTCTCTGGCATCTGCAAGAGAAAGGCCACGGTTCTGCAGTGCAGGAATGATAACCTCATCATTGTAGTAAGCCGGAAGTCCGATTCCTGTTCTTGTAAGCTCTGCTGCCTTGATCAGGAATTCATGCGGAGATCCGTTCCATACTCTTACTGAAAGAGATGGTGCCGGAAGATGTACATGCATAGATGCCTGGATGCACATAAAGGAGAGATCATTGGTCACATCCTCGCCTTCCTTGTTCTGTCCACCTGCGATCAGGTTCTGGAAAAGGCTGTAGCCTGCAAAGCCTTCTGCGGATGCAGCGTCACGGCATTTATTCAGGTCATTTAATTTAACCCAGATGCAGTCCATCAGTTCCTGGGCAAATTCTCTTGTAAGGTTGCCTGCCTCCATATCACTCTTATAATATGGATACATATACTGATCAAAACGTCCTGGTGAAATGGAATGTCCGCTGCTCTCCATCTGGATCAGCTGCTGTACAAACCAGAAGGACTGGCATGCTTCGTAGAAATTGCGTGCGCCCTTAGCCGGTACACGGCTGCAGTTGGATGCGATCTGAAGGAGCTCCTGTTTTCTTGTCGGATCCTGGCACTGATATGCCATCTGCTCTGCGAGTTCAGCATAACGATGTGCATAGTCGATAACTGCCTGACAACTCATGATAACTGCTTCCAGGAAACGGGATTTTTTTGCGTAATCGCCATCCCCTACATTGCACTCATCCAGCTCTTTCTGAGCTTTTTCAATGATTCCTTCATAACCGATAGCCAGCACCTCTTCATATTTAACAGTTACATGGCCTACACCATTGTAGAAATAATTTCCCGGTGTGAAGATGTTATGGTCAATAGCAAGGATTGCTTCCGGTGCCATATAGGAAGTTGCCAGTTCGCTGGTGGTCTTACCTTTCCAGTATTTATGTACCTCGCGAAGTTCGGCCTTGGTCTCCTCCGCAATATAGAATGGATCGGCTGTTCTGGTAGCTACTGTGTCCAGCTCATCCTCCAGCCACTGGAAGGAATACTCCGGGAATGTCTGACATCCTCTTGGTGCCAGTGTGCTGCTTCCTACGATCAGTTCCTCATCACGGATGATGATCGGAATATTGTGCAGGATGTGTGCAAAAGCCTTGGCTCTTCTTGTGATGATCGGCTCATCTTCTGTTGCCTTGTAGGATTCTGTGATCAGTTTGGCTCTGGCTGATTCTATCACCGGCATCTTCGCATAGAGGTTATCTACCAGATGGGTGATCCTGTCTGTTTTCGGGATATCTGCTATATGAAATTTCTCCATGATTCTCCTTTCTCACAACCGGTTGTTTCTGATGATTTTTACATACTTCCGGCTATGTGCTCATGTAATTTTATTATACCTCACCCGCAATTCAGTGTCAACGAAATCCAACACTCATTTGTTGCTGTTTCTGTGGTTTTTATCTGTTAAATTGTGTCTTTTTTATTTGTTTTTCGTGAATTTGCATTTTTATCTATTGACTTTGTTTTTTTACTCTGCCATACTGGAATCAGTATTGATATTCATAAAAAAGAGGTGAAAAATCCATGTATCTTTCGGATATGCATACGCATTCCATCGCCAGCGGACACGGTACAGAATGTACCATCACCAACATGGCACGCGCCGCAGCTGCAAAGGGACTTCGTCTCCTGGGAATCACAGATCACGGCCCCGGAACTCTGGCTGCCGGAACCTCATCTTATTTCCGCAGCCTCACCTACTCTCCCAGAGAACATTTCGGAGTAGAGCTTCTTTACGGAATCGAACTGAATATTCTTGACCGAAACGGCAGCATAGACTTGGATCAGGAATTGTTATGTAAACTTGATTATGCAATTGCCAGCATGCACTCCTGGAATTACCGCTGTGGCACACGTGATGAGAATACAGAAGCCTTTCTTAATGTAATGAAAAATCCCTGCGTCAAAATTCTCGGCCACAGCGACAACACCCATTACCCGGTAAATTACGATGTCCTCGCCAGGGCAGCAAGAGAAACAGGCACGATTTTTGAAATCAATGAAGCTTCTCTTGCCCCACATGGCTATCGTGGCGATACCAGAGAGAACTGCTTTGAGATTCTCCGCTGCTGCCGCAAATACCACCTGCCTCTGCTTCTTTCCAGCGACAGCCACGGGCCGGAACATATCGGTGATTTTACATATGCTGCTGATTTCGTTCATCAGGCCATGTTTCCGGAAAGTCTGATCCTCAACAATCAGATTCCCAGACTGAAAGTATTTCTTCAGACCAGACAGGAAGTATAATGCTGTCAGCTCATATCTCTACCTGGATCACAGATCTGTGATCTGCCGCAGGCTGCATATCCAGGCAGGCAGATATCGGCAATCCTGCAGAAATCTTATTGATCTGGTTCGCCAGATGGATATTTACATCGACGGGAAACTTTCCTGATCCAATCAAAAAAGCCAGTTCCGACATCCTATTTATGGTCAGAACTGGTTTTTTATTTCTTCTATATTTAATATCACTTGCAATTTCTGTCTTAATACGGTTTCTTCATATTCTCCGTTTCATTCTTCCGCTGTTTTCTTATAAGTTCAGCAAGTTCCTTATATTTGCCTGTGATGTATCCGTAATTCTCTCTTTTATGCGGAATTTTGCATCTGGAACAATCCTTGATCCCGCTGTCCAGGAATCGGAAATTGCCTCCACATTTATCTCCCAGTGCATACAAAGGACAATAACAGAACAAACAGTTGAAATTATCCGGATCTGCTCCTGTATGGCATGGGAAATATTCACATTTCTTATGACTGTAATATGAAAATTCTTTTCCTTCCCAGTATGGTTTCTCCACGCTTGTTACCTCCTTCCAGGATTATACACTCATGATTTTTCCCATAAAAAAGAGGTAGCGATGCCACCCCGGGGTAGAAATATAATCCGTTCATGAGTGCGCGGAGGGAACGAATGTATCCGGAGTAGTATCGCCTGCCATTTAATCATGTATAATTCATATGAACAGGCGCATTCCATAAAAAAATGCCTACTCTCGTAAAAAAGTAGACAACGTCCCAGGGGTGCGGAGTCCCTGAAATGGTTGTTACACTTTACACGGAAGTTTAACCTCGCCATAACAAGCAGGTTTCCTGACTCCGGGATCATGGCTTATCTCTCCTTCTCATACATATGTACAATGGACTCTGAGATTCGCTCCTCCGTTACAGTGACCGGATCGTTCAGGTTTCTCACCTGATTCCCTTTTCTGTGAGATTCCGATAATTATCAGATAACTGTCAGACTCCCGCAGCACTTGCTATGTTCAATATGGAATTATACTGACATTATAATAACACCATGTTAATTATATGTCAATATGTTTTGAAAACTTTTTTCAAACTTTTCATCAAAAAACATCCCGGCAGAAAACCACCGGGATGCTGTATATTATTGTTATCAGACGGACAAAAGCATCCGCATTTGAACAAAATTATACAAGACGTCTTACAGACACGATTGTTCTGTATGTAGCATCATTGCTGACCTTGATTCCGTCCTGTGAGTTGGATGCATGGACGATCTGTCCGTTGCCCATGTAAATTGCAACGTGTCCACCGTAACAGATCAGATCTCCTGGCTGTGCATCTGCATAGGACACCTCTGTACCTGCATTCTGCTGCTCATAGGATGTTCTCGGAAGCTGACGCCAAAGTTTGCATATACACTCTGTACGAAACCGGAGCAGTCTGCTCCATTAGTAAGGCTTGTACCGCCCCATACATATGGGTTGCCGACAAACTGTGTTGCATAATTTACAACCGAAGAACCGGAACCACTGCTGTAAGAGGAAGAAGAGCTCTCACTTTCGGAAGAAGATGTATCCTCTGAAGTATCTGCCTCAGAGTAATCACCGTTATCAGAATCAGCGTCTGTGTTGTCTTCTGCTTCATCTGTATTATCAGAGATCACATTTCCATCCTCGTCATACTGAACACCATCGTCCTCACTGTCATCTGTGTCTCCCTCTACATACTCATCATCGTCTTCTGCAGTGTCTTCATCTGTATTCTCGATCTCATCGCCGTTCTCATCATATTGAACATCATCGCTCTGATCTTCTTCGTCCTGCTGTGCTTCTGCTTCAGCCTGACGTCTCGCTTCCTCTTCAGCCTCTGCCTGTGCTCTTGCTGCTGCCTCTGCTTCTGCCTGACGTCTTGCCTCTTCTTCAGCAGCAATACGCTCAGCCTCTAATCTCTGAAGCTCTGCTGTCTGCTCTGCAAGAAGATTTGCATAATCAGTAGCCTGCTGCTGTGCATAAGCAATCTCATTATCATAATCTGCAGATGTAGCACGTTTCTCATCCAACTGTGCCTGCAGATTCTGGGACTCTGCCTCATATTCCTGCTTCATTCCCTCAAGTTCAGCCTTCTCCTGTGTGTACTGTGCTTCCAGATTGGCTACCTGCTGAATGGTATTGGAATACTTTTCAAGGCTCTTTCTGTCCTGCTCATATGTCTTCTGTGTATACTCAGCTCTTGTAAGAAGATCTGACAGATTCTCTGCATTGAGCATCATCTGGAACCATGCATCATCTCCGCCTTTCTCATAAAGATACTGAATACGTTTCTTCATTGCCTCGTACTGCTTCGCCTTGGCATTCTTAGCCTTCTCAAGGTTAGTCTGTGTAGATGCAATGTCGGCTTCTTTATTGGAGATATCTCCCTCCAGTGTCTGGATAGAAACCATCACGTTTACAAGATTGGCATCAAGAGTAGAAATCTCACCTTCGATCTGCGACTTCTGTGCTGAAAGCTCATCCAATCTGGAGTATGTAGCATTCAGCTGGTCGTTGGTTGCCTCCATCTCCTGCTGAAGTGCTGCTTCATCTTCTCTTGTTGCGCTTACGCTGACTACCTGTGCTCCGCTGATGATGAGCGCCAGTGTCAGACATAATATTCTTTTCTTCATGACTGTTCACCCTCGCAATCTGATTCTGAATTCTGATTCTATAGCGAATAAAAAACGTCGCTGTTTCAGTTACTTACGTCTGTTATTATTTCATCTTTAACAGTTTGTGTAATATTTTTGAAATATTTTATTTCAATCTTTTTATATATTAACACAGTGTTATTTAGAATGCAAGGTTTTTTTATTGTTTAGTTCAAAACTTTGTAACATTTATTAATGTTTTTGACATTAAAGATATAAAAAACGGGAGACTCCTTATTACCTAAAGGAATCTCCCATTCTATTTGTTACGTTTTTTTTGCTTCCGTGTTTATTGTTCTTCCAAATATCGGGCGAATCAGAACAGATCTGCCAGGATCTGGTTTGCTGTCTTATTCAAATATCCATCCGGATCAGAAAGTGTACTTCTGTTCCATCTGAAGTACGCGCCGTTGCGGATATAGTTACCGCTGGACTCATGATAATCATATTTAGTAACACCCGGATACTTGGCCATATAAGTCTCTGCCAGCGCGATAGCCTGGCTACCATATGTTCCGCTCGGTGTCGGGGTTCCGGAAATCTGAACACCTGCATTCGGTGTGCAGTGAAGGATCACAGCACTCTTATCTGCACACTGTCCGAGAACCATCCATGTATGTCCGCCATTATATCCGATATCTCCAGGATAAAGCTTATATCCGGAGCTTGCAAGCTGTGCCTGTGAAACGATTTTTCCCATTCCTCTGCCTGAATATAAAGATCCGATGCTTCCTGAAACTGTTGTATAGTTCACACCGCCAGATTTACTCTGCATGATCTGATATACAGACCATCCTACATAGCCGGAACAGTCAAGACCTTTCTGCTCTGTACTCTCACTAAGATCCATATAATATTTGTAATTATAGGAACTTGAATTACTGTCATACCACTGTTTCCACCTGGAACTTACACCTTTTCTGGTTGCATCTGACCAGTTATGGCCACCGCCCCATACATAAAGGGTCTGTCCAACCGGTTTCAGTGCATTAGCCAGGAAGTTCTTAATCGTTCTGGTTCCTGTGGATGTTGTCGTGCTAGGATTAGTATTCACCTGCAGGATTCCGCTGCTGTTGAATGTATATTTCTTGCCGTCAATAGTCACAGTACCGGTTGCCATGATACCAGTAGATGGATTAAAGTAATATTTATATCCCTTGGACGTATTCTCCACCCAGCCAGTCGCCATAACACCGCTGCCGCTGTAGAAGTAATATGTATTATTACCAATCTTCTTAAATCCCTTGTACATAGCTCCTGTCCTTGGGTCAAAATAACGTTTCTGAGACTTACTGTTTGTTGCCCAGCCAGTTGCCATAAAGCACTTGCTGGTAAAATATCGGGTAACTTTCTTGGTATCTGTAAGAAATTTATTCTTAGCCGCAACACCATTGCCACTGTAGAAATAATACTTCTTCTTACTGATAGTTGCCCATCTGGTTGTCATATATCCTGTACTTGGATTAAAGTAGCGTGTATTCTTCTTGCGGTCTGTAAGCCAGCCTGTTGCCATATAACCCTTGACTCCGTTGGCATTATAGAAGTAGCGCTTACCCTTGCGGTCTTTGGCCCAACCTTTTACCTGCACGCCTGTGGAAGCATTGAAGTAATACTTCTTGCCGTTCAGTGTAAGCCATCCCTTGACTTTCTTACCATTCTTGTAATAATAAGACTTTCCGCCTTCTGTCTTAAATCCATTCTTGGTTGCGGCCTGTACATCTGTTGCAGTTGTGTGTACAGTCGCTCCAGCTGCAAAAAACATCAAGATCAAAAAAAGTCCCCAAATTTTCCATTTTCTGCTTAATTTTCGCATACATACCTTCCTTTGATAGATAATTGATATTTACTATTTTTGAAGTCCGGCTGATCGTTCGCTGCTATTCATTACAATTCTGTTACAATTTTACTTCCATATTATATACCATTCTTTACAGTACGTCAACTCTTTCCGCTCTTTTCACAGTTTTCACATAACTATAACCAGACCTTTGTGTCCATTTTTATTTTTATACAGAAAAATCCCCGAAATATGTGCTATATACACAGATATTCCGGGGATATTTTTATTTATACACCTGTATCAGAAGTTTGTAACAGATCTGTTACAGATTTTTACAGGAATTTTTTGCGAAGCTCTGCTCCGTCAAGCGCACTTAAATATGCAGGTGCAACATCAAATACCGTCTTGCAGCCTTTCTGTCCTTCCTGGTTCATGCGATATGCAGCTCTTGCATAGGCAACGATAACAGAAGATGTAAACTCCGGATTGGAATCCAGTTTCAGGCTGTACTCGATCACATGGCTGTTCTCGTTGTTCCAGCCGGTTTTGCCGCTGCGGATCACAAAACCACCGTGCGGGATTCCGCTGTGATCACGGTCAAGCTCTTCCTGGGAGATGAAATGTACAGTTGTATCATACTCGTCAAAGTAGTTCGGCATAGTCTTGATCTCTTCCTCGATACGTGCAAGATCAGCACCTTCCTCAGCTACTACAAAGCACTCTCTTGTATGTTTCTGACGTGTTGTAAGCTCAGGATTCTCTCCGTTTCTTACAGACTCAAGTGCAGCTTCTACAGGAATTGTGTACTGTTTTGCATCTTTTACACCTTTGATGCGGCGAACTGCATCGGAATGTCCCTGGCTTACACCCTTGCCCCAGAATGTATAATCATTTCCGTTTGTAAGAATAGCATTTGCGTACATACGGTTCAGGGAGAACATTCCCGGATCCCAGCCTACAGAGATGATTCCTACATGACCTGTCTCTGTTGCAGCTTTATCAACATTTGCAAAATGCTCCGGAATTCTCTTATGTGTATCAAAGCTGTCTACAACATTGAAATATTTCACATATTCCGGTGTCTGGACTGGAAGATCTGTCGCGCTTCCTCCGCAGATGATGAGAACATCGATCTCGTCTTTCATCTTCTCTGCATCTTTTACAGAGTAAACCCTGGCTGTCTCTGTGAGTATCTTTACAGTTTCCGGATCGCGTCTGGTAAATACTGCAACCAGCTCTGTATCCGGGTTATGTTTGATGGCGCACTCCACGCCGCGGCCCAGATTACCGTAACCTAAAATACCAATTCTTATGCTCATAACGATTTCCTCCTCTTTTTCTCTGCAGATGTGTCTTTAATCGTCTGCACAGTCCGGAAAATATCCCCCGTGTTCCCTATAGGATAATTTTTCTTCCAGTACAGCTCCTGAATACACTCTGCAATCTATATCGCAAAACGGATCTGCAGGATCCGCCTTACTAACACTTTAAACCTGCCACATCAGCAGCAGAAAATGCCACCTGGCCAGCACATGGCACAGGCCATAGTCCTGCAGCAGGCATCACACATATCATTACCTGCCATCGGCATGCCACCAAAAGGATCCTGTTGCTGCTGATACCAGCCACCTCCACCTTCCATACGCTGAAGCAACATACGATACTGCATGTTGTTCGGTTCCTGACGGACTGCCTCCCGGATCTGCTCCAGGGCTGTCACATTATTTCCAAGTCCCATATTGGCCATGGCTGCCAGATAATACCACTCGCCATTCTTCTGGCCAAGAGAATTCAGCACATTCATGGCTTCCTGATAATGACCGCTCTGTACATAATTGGCTGCTGCACGTCTGCGCATACTCTCCTCATCCTGGTAGGCCGTGGAATTACCACTGCTTCCATAACCGCCGAATCCCCCGTAATTTCCATATCTGCCGTAATCACTGCCGGAACTGCCGCCATACTCCCTTTCTTTCATGATCTGTTCGTATGCCTGCTGTACTTCTTTAAATTTCTCCTCAGCCTGATCCTTGTTCGGATTATTGATATTGGCATCCGGATGATACTTCCTGCTGAGTTTGCGGTATGCTTTTTTTATTTCATCATCAGATGCGTTTCTGGGAACTCCCAGCACACTGTATGGATCTAACATTGTTTTTCTTTCTCCCGTTCTTGCTTACGTTTCTGTCCGATTGCCATGAAACGGCACCATACGCCGGAATATAAAATATTCCGGAGGATGTCTCCATAACGGATGACAGGAAGTTTCTCGAATTCCCTGCATGCCTCAGAAAGCATCATGACCAGCATCCTGCGGATCTCATCCTCGAACCCTTCCATCTTATATTTTTCAAGAAATGGATTGTAATTTCCGTTTTCTGCATCTTTCTCCACATCATCGTAAGCATCCAGAATGTAGATAAATTTTCCCAGATAAAAACCCATTCTGCGAAGTGATGGCTCCCACATGTCCTTTCGAAAAGCCAGAACTTCTTCCATGATCCTGCCAGAACATCCTGCTACCAGATCCACATCTGTCTCGCCCTGTTTCTCAAATCCGGAAAGGTCAGAAAGTGCTTCCCGGATCTTACATATTTTCTCCGGATAACCTGACATATATTTCTTTCCGGTATTCTTAAGAAGTGCAGCGTATGCATAACGGAAAGGTTTCCGTTCGTCCTGCCAGTCATCCATACATTTATAATAAGAAAGGATCACATTCATGTCTGCACAGTACTCTGTTATTTCATTCTTTCTCACAGGCTGGGCTTTCAGCGGATGGACCACGCACCGGGATTTTCCTTTTCTGGTAGGTGGCTCATAGAGCCCGCTCAGAAGCAGTACCACAAAAGTCATATCATAAGTCAGGGATATCTGCCCCGGAATCCCGCACCGCTCCCGCAGCTCACGGCACAATCCGCAGTAAAAAGAACGGTACATATCAAAATCTTTGAATTTGATCTCAGGTTTATTGACTGTCACATATCCGAACATGTCAGCTCCTCTTTACGAATTTCGTGTGGCATTTCGGACAGTCAATCTCGATCTTTCCCTTGCCTTTTGGAATACGGATCTTCTGTCCGCAGCCTGGACAGTTATAGATGTGATGAGTTTTTCTCTGTTTCATTAAATTTTTTTCTTTATTGAAACGAAGACGAAACTTCGATGTCATCGCAAGATATTTCTGATTCTCCTCATAACGCTTCTGGATATCTCTGGAAAAAATACGGAAATACGCATACACGATAGCCGCTATCCCTAGGAAATCAAGAACGCTTCCCACGCTGCGGTTCACAATGTTCACAAACATAGTGAGTATGATCAGTACCAGGGCAGCTCCCATTGTAAATCTGGAAAGATTGTCTACACCGTAGCGTCCCTGCATAAATTTATTAAATTTGTCTCTCATAAAAATCTGTCTCCTTTACATTTACCATTACAATGGCACTTTTACCTGTCATTGCATACCTGGAAAATGTAGAATTTCAGATAATAGGACTCGTCTGCTGACCAGAGGATTGGATGATCCGGGGCCTGTGTGCGGTATTCTACCTGACGCAGTCTCTTATGAACGTTCTTCGCCGCCTGTCCGATGGTCTGCGTAAAAAGTTCATATGTCATAAAATGAGAACAGGAGCAGGTTGCCAGGAAACCGCCGTCTTTTACAAGACGCATAGCCCGAAGGTTGATCTCGCGGTATCCTTTTACTGCGTTCTTCACAGAACTTCTGGACTTCGTGAAGGCCGGCGGATCAAGGATGACCACATCAAATTTTTCGCCTTTCTCCTCAAGTTCCGGAAGCAGTTCAAAAACATCCTCGCAGATGAATTTCACCTTTTCGCCCAACCCGTTAAGTTCTGCGTTGCGTGTTGCCTGCTTTACGGCTGTCTCAGAAGCATCCACACCAGTTACGCTCCTGGCCCCTGCAATTCCAGCATTGAGGGCAAAAGATCCTGTATGTGTAAAGCAATCCAGAACTTTCGCTCCTTTACAGAGTCTCTGAATCGCCAGACGGTTGTATTTCTGATCCAGGAAAAATCCTGTCTTCTGTCCGTCCTTGATATCTACTTCATACTTCACGCCATTCTCTTCGATCTGAACAACAGTCGGAAATTCTTCTCCGATAAATCCCTTGGTAAGTTCCATTCCTTCCTGGCGGCGTACCTTGGCATCACTTCTCTCATACACACCTCTGATGTGAATTCCGTCTTCTTCCAGAATCTCTTTCAAAACGCGGATGACAGTGTCCTTCAGTCGGTCGATTCCCAGTGCCAGGGACTGGACAACAAGAACATCCGAAAACTTGTCTACAACAAGTCCCGGAAGAAAATCAGCCTCTCCGAAGATAATACGGCAGCTTCCGGTATCAACCACTTTCCTGCGGTAATCCCATGCGTCACGGACGCGCTGTCTTAAAAACTCCTCGGTGATCTCTGTATGTTCGTCTCTGGTAAGCATACGGATCGCAATCCTGGAATTGGTGTTAATAAATCCTCTTCCCATCGGATAACCGTCAAAGTCGTGGACCAGCACGATATCTCCGTTGTTGAAGCTTCCCATGATGCTCGCGATCTCATTATCATATACCCAGAGTCCCCCTGATTTCAGGAATCTGCCTTCGCCTTTTTTTAATGTTACTACTGCCAGGCTCATAAATTCTACCTTTTCCCTTTCTCATTTCCCGCGGCAGCTTAAAGCCCAGACGGATAAAAATCCTCCTTCACTGTCGCTCCCGCTTGCGTATAAACCAATTTAAGGACAATTCTATCACAGAAAAAATCATTTTTCCAGTGCTTACCTGAATCCTTAATATAAATCATAAAAAATTCATAGAATCAGAAGAGTATTTTCCGGTAACTTCACCACAGAAAAATCCGCAGCAGAGACTGCCAAAAGCTCTCCGCTGCGGATCATATCCATTCTCTGTTATTTATTTTTCAAGTATATTACGTTATTACTCTGCTGTGGACTCGTCTGCAGCGGAGTCTGTGTTCTCGCCGTAAAGTCCTGCAAGGAATTTCATAGTATCTTTATAAAGTGTCTGCTTATCTTCCTCTGTCACATCTGCAAGAAGAGCTTTTGTCTCGTCTGTGACATCTGCATTCTCATCTGTGCCATCCTCTGCAGCACCAATACCAAAGAGTTTCTTCAGCTTCCTGTCCATCATGTTAAGCTCTGTACTCTGGTAAGTTTCAGTTCCATCTGCCTCATAGGAATCTGTTCCATTATTGAGGATATCGTAGTAGTCCTTCTCAACTGTAGCAGCCAGATTCTTACCTGTCTGCTCATCCAGTGTCACTGTGGCAACTTCCTCTGTGCTCTCAGTTGCGGCCAGAAGGGAATCTGCATCTCCCTCATACTCTCCTTTTACAAAAAGTGCAAGTTTATCATAATTATTCTTAGCTTCCTCGCTGAGTACAGAAGTATCAGGTTCTGTGCTGTCAGTCTCTGTGGATGCAGCCTCATCAGATGCACTCTCATCGGAACCGTCTTCACTGTAAGTTCCATCCTCTGTTGCTTCCGGATTCCTGCTTCATCGGAAGAGTTCTCTTCCTGATCAGTTCCCTCGGATGCGTTCTCATCGGATGCTGTCTCATCAGAGCTGCCGCTTTCGTCAGAGCTGCTGCTTTCGTCAGATGCACTCTCATCGGAATCGCTTTCGCTGTAAGTTCCGTCATCTGTTGCATCTGGGATTCCTGTTCCGTTTCCGTCACTACTGTCCGAAGAATTATCTGTCTCGATCTCAAGTGTGGGATCTTCTGTAGAACTCTGGATCACATCATCACCAAGTACGCTGTCATCTACACTGTTCGTGATATCATCTGAATCACCGTCAACCTCTACAGTATCATCTTTGTTCTCTCCGTCCAGAGTATCATCACCTGAAGACGCCTGGCCGGTTGTGTTCTCATTAACCTGCTCCAGAGTTTCTTTTACATCATCGTAATTGTAGCCCTGCTCTGCAATCTTCTCGAGAGAGATACGATCTTGTCAATCTCCTCCTGGCTTACAGAAACATTGTTCTGCTCTGCCACATTGATAACAATATTCTGGATCTCATCTGCATTCTGAACATTGTTCTGGATCACGTCCATCTTGGACTGGTTTACAACTGTAGTTGCCTCATTCTTTCCAACCTGATCTGCAAGATTTCCGGTAACTACCATCTCTTCGTTTGCAAGTTTTGTCTTGGTCTCGTCAAGCTTCTTTCCACTGGCCTGCTCATATGCCATCTGGATACCTGTAAGAGCACCTGTTCCTGATACTTCCATCGGGCAGGCTGCAACAACTTCGCAGTTCTTCACTCCTGATGTGGAAAGTGTGGTTGCGATCATATTTCCTGTTACCCAGTTCAGATTCGCTGTTCGAACCTTGATTCCGCCGGACTGTGTAGGCTTTACATATGCGCAGCTAAAGTTCTGGAACCTATCTGGGACTGCGGTGCGATATTATCCAAATGATTATGTTCATCCTGATTGGTGATCGTCATGATCTGTACCTGATCAGAACTTACGTTAAAATATTTCATCATGGTCTGTTTCTGGGCGTCTGTGAGATCTGCACCAAGTGTCACTACCCTGGCCGCGTCTGCCATTACTGGATTTACGCTGCCCGCAACAAGGCATGCACTGCAGAGTAATGCTGCGATCAAATTTCTTTTCTTCATTGAATTTCCCTCCAATTTATGACTTTTCAGGTTAATTGTACTATAGCTTTTTTATAAACTGCTGCTATAAGTTTACTGACGTTTTTTCTGTTTCATATTATAACACAGTTGTATAGATATTTGTAATTAAAAAAAGACCATCTCTGAGAAATGGTCTCTCCAAATACCCAATATACTGTCGCTCTATATAGATATTATCCGATTTTCTTTAATTTTCCCAACTTTTCCGCCTCTTTCAGCAATTCCTGATTTCTGGCATTCATGGTGCCGAAATCTTTCAGCGGACAGTAAACTTCCCTGCATTTTTTCATAGCCTCCAGTGCCTTCTGATAATTCTCCCGTGAAATGCACTCAAAAGGTTTCTCAGTGATCACCTTAGCGGCAAGCTCCCTTGCCACCTGATAATCCGCATCATTGGTATGAAGAACTCCTGTGATAAAAGGAATTCCCTGTCTCTGAAGTTTACGATATACCGGAATCCCACTTCCGTTGCCTCCGATCACAAATATCTCCGGTTCTCCGATGGTGGCTCCATCTCCACACATCCAAACTCCGCATTGTAGCTTCCACGGGTGATCCCGTAAAGTTTTTTAATATAATCTGATGTAAAAATCTCTTCCGGTGTACCGTATTTCTCAATGTAATCTCCATGAACACAGATCACCTGATCGGATATTTTCTGGGCAAGATCCAGCTCATGAAGAGACATGATCACCGTCACCTGTTTTTCCAGAACCATTTTTTTCAGGATAGCAAGCAGTTCCAGCTTATGGCGGACATCCAGAAATGAGGTAGGTTCATCCAGGATAATGATCTCCGGCTCCTGACAGATTGCCCTTGCGAGGAGGATCCTCTGGCGTTGTCCGTCGCTGATAGCTGTAAAATCCCGGTCTTTTAAGTCCCATGCATGAACCATCTCCATGGCATTTCGAACCTTCTGCTTATCCTCTTCAGAAAGAATCCCCAAAGTCCCCGTATAAGGATAGCGGCCGGTTGCCACTACATCCTCGCAGGTCATAAGCTCCGGCCTCATCCGCTCAGTAAGCACAACAGCCAGTTTTTTTGAAACTTCTTTGTTGGTCATACGGCTCATTTCTGCCTGTTCCAGATATACAGTTCCGCTGATCAGGGAAAGCTGTCTTGTGATACTTTTCAGAATAGTAGATTTGCCAGCTCCGTTAGGACCGATCAGCGTCAGAATTTCTCCCTTATTCAGCCTGATATTAATTTCTCTGATCAGCGGTTTTCCATCATAACCTACAGTAAGCTGATCTGTATAAAAAAAATATGATTTCATCTCTTATATCCTCTGCTGTCTGTGAATCATAATATAGATAACCACCGGTGCTCCAAATACAGCTGTCACAGAACTGATACTGAGCTCTGTTGGCGCAAAAACTGTCCTTGCGATCAGGTCGCAGAACAGGCAGAACACCGCACCGCCCAGGAAGCAGGCCGGAATCACCAGGATCGGCTTTGCTGTCTTCAGAAGGCTTTTTGCAATATGGGGAACCGCGATTCCAACAAATGAGATCGGTCCTGCAAAAGCAGTAACACAGGCAGAAAGAATACTGGAAAGCAGTATCAGAAATATCCGGAACAGCCTGATATTCACTCCCATGTTCTGGGCGTAAGTCTCTCCCAACTGATACGCGCTGATGGGTTTTGACATAAAAAATACGATCACCATTGCGACCAGTACTACCACTGCCATAGTTCTTACATTTCCCCAGGTCATTCCTGAAAAGCTTCCCAGTGACCAGTTGTGCAGATTGACAATATTGGAATCATCTGCAAACGTTACCACAAAATCCGTGACAGCTGAACAGATATAGCCGATCATAACGCCGCTGATTACCAGCATGGACATGTTGTGGACTTTTTTTGCAACAAGGAGCACAAAACCCATGGCGATCATTGAGCCTGCAAAAGCAGCCAGAATCATGCCTCCGGAACCGATAGATACAGATCTGCTTAAAAGAAAAATCATAAGCAGCGCAACAACCAGCTTGGCTCCGGAGGAAATTCCAAGTACAAAAGGTCCTGCAATAGGGTTGTTAAAAAATGTCTGCAGCAGAAATCCGGATACGGACAGTGCTCCGCCCAGGATGATAACTGCCAGAATTCGCGGAAGACGGATCTCCCACACAATATTATAGGAAGTCTGATCTCCCTGACGTTTGAATATGATATTCAGGATCTCATTCACAGAGAGATGGATACTTCCGGAATTTACATTCCATATAAATAAAATTATCAGCAGTACTGCAAGGATCACAAATGAAATCCCGTACCGTACTGTACGTTTTCGATCGTTCATTTTTCTGTATATCTCCCTCCTTATTTACAACAGATCAGGCGGATCTGTCTGCCTGATCCGCCTGATCTTTCTGTCCGAACCTGACAGGTCGGCTGTCTTTATTTATTTCAAACGATGCATATAGGTCAGCTCATCCAGAGAATCATCGTCACTGGTAAGCATGGTGTGGATATCCTCGATCATAGTTCCAAGCCCCGTTGTCTCCTGGAAAAGATTTTTACCTGTGCACCAGACATTGCCGTTCTTTACAGCCTTGAAATCTGCAAGAAGCTCGCTCTTGGAAAGAAGTTCATCTATAGTATTCAGCTCTCCGTCAATTGTGCTGTTGTAGATGATATAATCTGCATCTTTCGCTTTCGCGTAAAATTCTTCCATCTGCATATTCATAGTGGAAAGGGCATTATCATTCTCTCCTGTGTCTTCAGGGACATAATTGCCACCTGCAAGAGAAATCATCTCAGAAACATAATCTCCGCTCTTTCGCACATTTACTGCGCCTACAGAGTTGATATAAAAGAACGCTACGGTCTTGTCTGTCTTATCTGCTGTGAGAACTTTATCCAGCTTGTCTGTCTGCTCCTTGAAAACTTTTTCTGCGAGATCTTCTTTTCCAAGGAGAACTGCATAAAGCTTCATCCATTCTGTTCTTCCAAGCGGATGGCTCTCGTAGCTGGAACGCTCTACCATAACAGGGATTCCAAACTGCTCCAGTTTTTCCTGAACTTCCGGATTATGGTGGATCATGGTGGACTCGATTGCCAGATCACAGCCTTCATTTAAGATCAGCTCATAATCCGGTGCACTGTATTTGCCTGCATAGATCATCTTATTCTGTTCCATGGCATCCTTCGCTTCCTGGATATACCATCCGTCCTCTTTTGTACCGGAAAGATTGATGCTGTCGATTCCGTCAATAGCGCGGAAAAGATCCATAGCGGAAGTTGCCACCATATAAATATGATCCAATGGCTGTTTCAGCACTGCGATATCACTGTCCAGGCCTTCCGGAGCTTCTTTTCCCTCCGGGACTACAAGAAACTGCCCTTCCTGATCAATGGTGATCAGTGCGTAACCGTCATCATAATAGTCCACATTGAACTCTTTCGCATAGGAAAGCTCCATACTGTGGTCAAAAGTAAGTCCCGGGATATCTGCAGGTGTATGCTCTTTTTCAGCTGCCTGTACGCCCAGTGTACAGCCCAGGATAAGAGCTATCGTCAGAAATATGTAGGAGATTATTTTTTTCATTTGTCTGCCTTTTTCATGCTTGAAGAATCAAAATTCAGGGTGTAGTCGATTTCATGAGGAGTGCTCATGGCCACTGTATCTGCAGTCACTTCCATCTCTGCATCAAAAACACTGACCGGAATTTCAAATGTAGAGTTTCCGTCTTTATTTACAGGCTCATATTTCTCACCGTCAACGATCATATAATCGTAATTCGGGCTGCTCCAGATGATGGTCGCTGTCGCTTCTTTGTCCTTGATCTCTACCTTTGCAGGAGATTCCACAGTTGCTTTTCCTGTACCGCCTGTAAGAGTTACTTCTGTCTCATAAGTTCCGTCCTCAAGCTTCAGGTCCTCCAGTTTCTTGCCATCGGATTTCTTGTCAGAATCATCGGCTTTTTCTGTTGCAGCATCATCTTTTACCGGATTCTTGATACTTACTTTATGGTCGTACCATTTACCTTTTTCACCCAGGATTGCTACGTCAAACTCCTCGTCAATGGCAGGTACCGGGATATCGAATCCGTACACCTCCTCCGTATAGCCGTCACTGTATTTTACAGTATCTGTGGTCGGCTCAATAATCTCTGCTCCATCTTTCTGAGCATCTTCAGCTGTTCCGGCAAACAGATTTACGATTTTTTTTGAAACCAGACTTACATGGATGGTCATCTTTCCATCCTTGACTGTAAGTTCTCCTTTTTTATCATTCGCCTCATTTACGTGGAACATGCTGCTGTCTGTGGCAAACTCAGCGGTGTAGACACCATCTTCCAGTGTACTCTCTTTATCTGCTGATGCATCCTTATCATCGGCAGTCTCTGCATCTCCACTGGATTCTGTCTTTGCAGAATCGCTTTCTGCCAGTACCGGCATGGAACCAAGCATCAGAGCAGATGCACTTACCATTGCAAGAAGAAGATTTACGTGACGTTTTTTCATGATTGTTTCTCCCTTCCATATGTGTTGATGTATCACTTTTATAATATAATGTTTTTCTATAATACAATGCTGGTTTATGTAGTTTCTTTATTTACAGCATTTCAGGAAAATGTTCCATAATAACTTTATGCAGCACTCTCCTGAATCGCTGTCTGCTCATTTTCATGCAATTATATCTACATAAGAATCTGCCCGGAATACAGTCTTCCTGATTTTTCCGGGCAGTTGCATTTTTTTCATATATATCTGCACAGAGCGGACATCTGCATTCCGCGGTATGCGTTCATGCTGCTGTCACCTTGCAGATCTTATCTTTTTTATTCTGCAGAATCCTCAGCGGAATCAGCCTCTGTATCTGCTGCTGCGTCAGAATCAGCGGACTCATCAGAGCTTCCAAGAGAGTCGATAGCTGCCTTTGTATGGTCTACATAAATCTGCTCAACTGCTTCGATTCTTCCAAGTCCCTCGATCTGGCAGTCAACATTCTCAAAGTTTCCGGATGCTACAAACTGGCTCTTCCAGGAATCCTCATCATCACCAGCCATATCGTTGTTAGCGTGGTCACCGGCAACAACCATCAGCGGACGGAGAACAACATTCTTGTATCCGGCTTCTTTAACCTTCTCAATAACTTTATCGCATGCTGTATCTTCCGGCTTACCTTCTACAGTACCGATGAAAGCGTTCTTAAATCCAAGATCTTCCATCTGTGTCTGCATCTGATCATATGTTACATTAGCTGTGTGGGATGTACCATGTCCCATGAATACAAATGCTGTACCAGCCTCAGCAGCTGCATCCATGCTGTCAAATCCGGCTTCTTTGTATGCTTCATCTGTAATAGCCTGAGCAACTGCTTTCTTGTCGTCATTGATAACAGTTGCATCATCTCCAACCTCACCAAGCATTGGCTCTGCAATTGCTACAGACTCAAATTTATCTTTATATCCGTTAATAGCTTCTGTCATCTCATCATACTCAGCGCCATGCATCAGATGTGTAGGCTGAACAACAAGATTCTTAACGCCGTTCTCTACTGCACGGTCAAGAGCCTGCTGCATGTTGTCGATATTCTCACTATCTCTTGCCTCAACATGGTTGATGATGATCTGTGCTGTAAATGCTCTTCTTACAGACCAGTCCGGATAAGCTTTTGCAAGGGCATCTTCGATTCCCTTGACATCCTCAGCACGGCTGTCGTTGAAGGAAGTACCAAAGCTTACAACAAGAAGCTCGTTCTCACCGATCTCATCCTGGTTACGCGGATCATCCTTGGAAGCATCTCCTGTATCACGTCCGAAGTAATCCGGATCAGCATTCTCGCCTTCTACCAGCTCTTTCTGTGCGTCTGTCAGGGCATCCCATGCTTCTTTAGCTGCCTTGCAGTCCTCATCTGTTGTATCTGTTCTCTCCTGAACGTAGATCTTGTCGATCAGATCTGCTACATTATCAGCTGCTTTCTGATCTTCATCAGAAGCCTCTGTAGTATCAGCTGTATCAGCGTTCTCTTCTGTAGCAGACTCATCAGCTGCCATTGCTGTTGTAGCTGCACCCATGGAACATGTCATGGAAACTGCGAGCATCAGGGCTAACATTGTTTTTCTTTTCATTTCTTTTTGTCCTCTTTTCATGTATTTTCCGGTCAAACAATATATGTACAAAAAAAACGGCTGCTCTCCGCGGCCGCTTGTCTTACACACAAGATTCTCTGCGCAATACATAAAAAGAAGTTCTGTATTGTTATGGAGAATGCAGATTCGTAAACCGCGAATCTAAAATCTCACAATAAGGCAGTTCTCCTGACTTGGTTCAACGCTGATTTCCCTTCCCGGTCTCCCAGTGGTTCTCAAAAGCAGCTTCCCTTTCACAGTGACGGTATCGTTCCGGATTCCCACCGGATTCTCTTTTGCACATCCTCTTCCGAATGTAACCTTATTGCTATAACATTTGTACATATTAATTCAACATGGATATTTATTTTTTACCACATAATAATCAAAATGTCAAGTTTTCTGTCATACTATTCCAGAATATCCGTTAAAATATTCCCGTTATTATCAGTCTGTTTTCAAAAATTCATGTACAATAAACATACTTATTCGCCATATATGTTTTTTATTTATAATGTTCGTTTTCCCCATAAATCTGAGAAGCCCCTTCCTCACATTATTTCTGTATGTAAGGAAAGGGCTTCTCAGTCATTTATTTGTTGAAATACTCCTGTTCAAGATATCTCGCAACATAAATGCCACTGGCAGATGCGTGGGAAAGGGAATGTGTCACACCACTGCAGTCTCCTATAACAAAAAGACCTTTGTGACAGGTTTCCAGATTCTCATCGATCTCAACTTCCATGTTGTAGAATTTAACTTCAACACCATAAAGCAGAGTATCATCATCTGCAGTTCCTGGCGCGATCTTATCCAGTGCATAGATCATCTCGATGATACCATCCAGGATACGTTTTGGCATAACAAGGCTTAAATCTCCCGGTGTGGCAGAAAGCGTCGGTGTTACAAAACTCTCGTCTATACGTGCTCTTGTGCTTCGTCTTCCACGGATCAGGTCTCCGAAACGCTGAACCATAACACCGCCGCCAAGCATGTTGGACAGTCTTGCAATACTCTCGCCGTATCCGTTGCTGTCGTGGAACGGCTCTGAGAAATGTTTGGATACAAGAAGTGCAAAGTTTGTGTTGTTTGTATGCTTTGCAGGATCTTCATAGCTGTGTCCGTTTACTGTGATGATTCCATTGGTGTTCTCATTTACAACAACACCTCTCGGATTCATACAGAAAGTACGTACCATATCCTCAAACTTCTCTGTTCTGTAAACGATCTTGCTCTCATAAAGCTCATCTGTCAGACGGCTGAATACTTCTGCCGGAAGTTCCACACGTACACCGATATCCACACGGTTGGAAAGTGTGGGGATCCTGAGATCTGTACATACAGACTCCATCCATTTACTTCCGCTTCGTCCTGCGGAAATAATGCAGTAAGTTCCCTCATAACTCTGGTCTCCCACCGTAACTGCATAGCCGTTTTCTGTTTTCTCCACTTTATCAACAGATGCATCAAAATAAAAATCCACATGGTCTTTCATTTTTTCATAAAGATTCTGAAGTACTATATAGTTGATATCTGTGCCCAGGTGGCGGACAGATGCATCCAGAAGATGCAGGCCATTCTGAAGACAAAGCTTGCGGATCTCACTGTTTGTAGTAGAGTAAAGCTTTGTTCCTTCGCCACCATGCATCAGATTCAGTTTATCTACATATTCCATCAGTTCTGTTGCTGTATCTTTGCCAATGTGCTGATACAAAGTTCCGCCAAACTGGTTGGTGATATTATATTTTCCATCGGAAAAAGCTCCTGCGCCTCCGAATCCTTTCATGATGGCACATGTTTTACAGTGGATACAGGATTTTACTTTTTTTCCGTCAATTGGACATTTTCTTTTTTCCAGAGGATGACCAGCTTCAAAAACCGCGATTTTTTTCTCCGGATCATTATTCATCAGCTCATAGGCCGCAAAAATCCCTCCAGGACCTGCTCCTACGATCAGTACGTCATATTTCATAAATAAAAACTCCTTATCTTGTGTTTCCTGCTTTTATGTTTCTGTTTTCGCACAAACCCTGTTTATTTTACAACAAGTGCCTGAAAAAGTCACCTGTTTTCTCGTGTTTCCAGACCATTTTTCAGTTACCGAAAAACCTTCTGATCCGGAGATTTTTCCCATTGGTTTCCAGGATGATCGCACCATTTTTCATTGTATATTCGATCTGGCTGCCACAGTCTTTCAGACGTTTGACCGTTTCCGGTGAAGGATGGCCGTAGGTGTTTGTTGATGAACAGGATATGATGGACAGCTCAGGTTTTACTTTCTTTAAAAACTCCTCTGAGGATGAATATCCGGAACCATGATGGCCGACCTTCAGACAGTCAATATCATTAAGACATCCCGCAGACAGCAGTTTTTTCTCAGTGTCTGCTCCGATATCTCCTGTAAAAAGCATCCGGAAATCACCGTAGGTAAGCTCCATGACCATCGCTTCCTCATTGACATCCTTTCCTCTGGCTGTGCTTTCCGGCCACAGAATCTCAAATGCTGCTGCTCCGGAGCGAATGATATTACCTGCATTTCCTGTCACTGTTTTTATCCCTGCTTTTTGTGCAGCTGAAGCAAGGTCTGTCCAGGCTTCCGGCGGTTCTGTCCAGCCCGGCAGTACAAGATAAGCAGCCCGGATAGTTGTGAGACCTTTTTCCATATATTCCAGAAGTTCCTGCACACCGCTTAAATGATCTTTGTCTGTGTGGGAAATAAAAATCCCATCCAGACAGGAAATTCCCATACTTTTCAGAGCCGGAAGAAGACAGTACCTTCCAAGCTCTGACTGACTGCTGCTTCCGCCGTCTATGAGATAGTGTTTGTTATCCGGTGTCCGGATCAGGATACCGTCACCCTGGCCTACATCCAGGCAGGTAATCTGCAAAGTTTGATTTTTGAATGAATACCGGAACGATTGCTTGCCCAGTGTTAGTATACTCAAGATCAAGAGAACAATGCCCGATATACGAAGAATATGTTGTTTTCTGGATATTTTCGTCTGATCTGATTCCTTTATATACTGTCCGATAAGCAGGACAGCAACGAGTATCGCATAATATATTGTAATCTGCCAGATTTCCGGCTCACCGCCGATCCAGGTGCACCAGCGGCTTCTTCCTGCCAGTTCACATAGCCTTTCATATAGAAATAAAAGCACTCTGGCAGGAAAAATCATCACTCTGCCTGTCGGAATACTGACAAAACCAAGAATCATTGCAGCCACACCGCCAGCAAGCACAACTCCCACGCTTGGAAGCACCGCAAGATTCAATACCAATCCTGCCAGTGATGCTTCCCCGAAAAATTTCAGCATCACCGGAAGCGTCACCAGCCAAAGAGCCACCGATTCACAGAAAACTTTCGTGCCTTTCCTCTTTGCTCCTGCGAGAGCGCAAATCCTTTCTGATGCAACACAAATTCCCAGAACACATCCAAATGACAGAAGAAATCCACTGTCCAGCAGATACGCCGGTGACTCTGCCAAGATCATCATGGCAGTGACAGACACTGCGCTTGGCATATCGTAGATCCTTCCTGTGATCCTGGCTCCCATCGCAATAAGAAACATGGTGACAGCACGCAGGGTAGACACACTCCCTCCTGTCATCATCCCATACTGCAGCATGACAGCCAGGGAAAAAATACCCGCTGGCCATATTCCAAAGCCCACCCGTTTCATAAGTTTATAAAGTCCCATTCCCAGAATACTGATATGCAGGCCGCTGATCGCCAGAATATGTACGATTCCTGCCAGCTGATAACGCATCCGGATCTCCGGGTCCAGACCTGTTTTCTCTCCAAGAACAATAGCTTCAAAAACAGGCGCATCTTTTCCTGCTGTATTTTCCAGAATCTGTCTGCATTTCTCCTTCACCATAAGCATTGCCTGATGATAGCCGGAATATGTGGATGTTTTTTTCAGAAGTACAGCTTTTTTCATAAAATAATAAATATGTCGGCAGGCATAATACCGACTGCTGTCAAAACCGCCCGGATTTGTTGGGCCTTCCACTTCTTTCAGGATTCCTTTTACAAATATCTGCATTCCAGGCTTCAGCTCTTCTTCTTTTTTCAGAAATACTCTTACATTATTAATTGGAAATTTTTTTGAATGATAGATGAGATATGTTTTTTTCAGATAAACAGACTGGGAGAATTCTGTGTTTTCGTACCGTTCCACCTCCCCGCAGATTTCGGAACCTGGATGTGCTTTGATCCAGGACTGCACACTGGCAGGAAGGGGATTCCCCCTGATAAGAGGAATCCCCGCCAGATCCGCAATGCCAAGTACAAGCATCATCAGAAAACACAGAAGACACATTGGACGTCTTATCATATGTTTCTCCCGTATTATACTTTTTTGCTATCGGAACGATCAGTTCTCTTTCTTCTTTGCCACTGAGCTGGCAAGAAGACTGTCATTCCATTCATAGAATTTATAAAGCTGCATATTTTTGCCAAAGGTTACTTCTTTGTTTCCCTCAATAGAAATCTCCACTTTATCCACTCCGGTGGCTGCGATCAGCGTATTTACAACGGAATAAACCGGTATCTCCTCGGAAACATTCAATGCATAATCCTGAAATACGGAATTGTAGTCCACATAACAGATACCATTGGCTCTTATCAGGGAAAGCACCTCCGAATTCTCCGGAATAGTAGGATAGTGATCTTTTTCCAGCGGACCACGCGCCAGCTGTTCCAGAACGACTGTTGCCTTGGGAAGATTCCGTCTGTAGCGAACACTTCTCTGTTCTTCCACCAGCTTATCGCCGTTTTTGTCGGTAAAATATAAGGTAAACGTGTCGTAACTGTACACATCTCCGTCAGAACCGGAAAACTCTACAAAGGTATCGCCGTTCATAGCTCCGACTTCATCACCTTTTGTATCTGTGAGAGGTTTTTTCCCCACATAAATCTCTACGTAATCCACTCCCGGAACCTGGATAAAAGTCTTCACAACTCCTGCTCTCACAAGAAGTTCTCTGGTGCGGGACATCTTGTTGTAAGCTTCATTAAACTCCAGGATTAACACGCCGTCATCAACAGTACAGGAAGAAATCTTAACGCCGTCAGGAAAAATGGAAGTTCCACCCTCTCTGGTCTCACGATTGTTCAGTCTCTCTGAAAAATCCTGAATCATCACTTCCGAAGTTTCTTTCTCAGGCATATAAGTTTCTTCTTTCAGCTTTGTTTCATCACTGTTGATATAATAAAAACTGTACTTCTGCTCTCCGTTCTCGTTTTTTCCCGAAAGGCTTATATATACCACCAGTCCCAGGAGAAGGCATGCAGCAGTCAGGCAGATGATCCAGATTGTTTTTTTCATGCTGTAACCTCCTAGGATGGGATATAGGACAGTGGAATCTTCACATTGAATGTAGTTCCCTCGCCTTCTTTACTCGATACTTTGATGGTTCCATGGTGCATGACAATGGAACTTCTGGTGATGGCAAGGCCAAGACCAGTTCCGCCGATTTCTCTGGAATGGGATTTATCCACGCGGTAAAAGCGCTCAAAGATCCTCTCAATGGAATCCTCCGGAATTCCAAGTCCGGAATCTGCTACTGTCACATAAAAATACTTGTGGTCTGCATCCAGCGTTACCCGAACCCATCCTTCATCTACATTGTATTTGATTCCGTTTTCCACAAGGTTGCTGATAGCGAGCGTAAACTTCACCTCGTCCACATCAGCTGTAACCGGACGGAAAGAATCCAGTATCAGGTCAATGCTTCTCTGATCCGCAATAGGTCGGAGACGCTTCAGGATATTCTCAAGAAGCTCATTGATGTTCATGTTGACAATGTTCATGTCTGCTGCTTTTTTGTCCATTTTTACAAGAGAAAGAAGATCTGTAATGATCTTGTTTTCACGGTCGATCTCCTCTGTAATATCAGAAAGAAATTCCTGATAAAGTTCTTCCGGCACGCCCTGCTGTCCTACAAGGGAATCTGCAAGGACTTTCATGGAAGTCATCGGCGTTTTCAGTTCATGGGATACATTGGATACAAATTCCTGTCTTGACTCATCCAGGATCTTCATTCTGGAAAGCATCTTATTAAATGCATCTGTGATCAGAGCTGTCTCTGTGTAATCCGGAACTGAGATTTCCTCGTTCTGGTAACCATCCGTAAGATCCTCTATGGCTTTTGTTACTCTTGCAAATGGCTTCACAAGGGCAGTGGATAAAAGATATCCCAGGAAGATGGCCAGAACTACAATAATTCCGATGATCAGGATTCCTTTCTGCTCCAGCTCACGGATGGTGGCTGTTACTTCACTGGATGAGGCCATGATCATCATAGCTCCCTGCACCTGATTCACCTCCGGGCTTTTTACCGGGACAGCCAGAACAATCTTCTGGCTGTCAGAATCGTAGCGATAGGCATCCTCTCCCTTAAAGCAGTTCACTACTTTCTGGGATACAAGAGTCCTGCCTTCATCTACACCGTAAGTATCCTTGATAATTCTGAAGTCCCTGTCCACAATGAGAATTCTTCCCCCATAGATATTAGACAGCAGCTCCAGTTTACTGTTTACTGTCTGCGAGCTGGAGTCATTCAGATAATTCTCTTTGATCAGCAGGTCGCACATGATGTCGCAGATATTTTCCATACTCTGCACACGGTTGGCAATGGCCCGGTCTTCATAATTGGCGATCACCATTTCCGTAACAATGACACTTGGTACGATTCCCAGTATGATCAGGATTATCATGATACGAAAGCGAAGACTTTTAAAAAATTTTCCGCTTTTTTTGAATTTCATGGGTTATGCCTGGAAATAGTAGCCCACACCCCATTTGGTGTGTACATATTTTGGCTCACTGGGATTGGCCTCGATCTTTTCTCTTAAACGACGGATATGTACATCTACAGTACGCACATCACCCGGGTACTCATAGCCCCATACAATATTCAGAAGATTCTCTCTGCTGTATACTTTATTCGGATTGAATACAAGGAGTTCCAGAACATCGAATTCCTTGGCTGTCAGGTTGATCTCTTTTCCTGAGATAAACACACGGCGTCCTTCACAGTCCAGCTTCAGCTCCCCAACTTCAACAGTCTTGGCTTTCTCTTTCTTATCCTGGCTGTTTCCTGCACGGCGGATAATCGCTTTAATACGGGCTTTAACTTCCAGAATATTAAAAGGCTTGGTCACATAATCATCTGCTCCGTATTCCAGGCCCAGGATCTTATCCATGTCTTCTCCTTTTGCGGTAAGCATGATGATCGGAACATTGGAAAACTCCCGGATCTGCTGGCATACCTCAAGACCATCCATCTTGGGCAGCATCAGGTCAAGAAGAATAATATCATATTCTCCTGCCTTCGCCTTCTCCAGAGCTTCCTCTCCGTCATAGGCGCAGTCTACTTCCATTCCATCCTGCTCCAGACTGAAGCGGAGTCCTTTGACAATCAGTTTCTCATCGTCTACTACCAATACTTTCCTGCTCATTTAACGCTCCTTATTCTATTGCTATTTTATCCTTGATCTTCTCATAGGTTCCTTCTTTGATCCCCGGGACATTCATAATGTCTTCTATGGAGGTAAAGGGGCCGTTCTCTTCCCTGTAGGCGATAATTGCCATGGCCTTGGACTCCCCTACTCCTGTGAGAGTGCTAAGCTGGGATACATCAGCTGTGTTCAGGTTGATCCTCTGGCCGGCTGAGTGGTTTCTGTACCGTCGGCAGTATTGTCAGCAGCAGTTCCAGTCTGAGCAGTTCCCTCCTGTACCACTCCGTCCTGTGCAGTTTCATCCTGAGTCAGCGGAATCGTCTGGCTGTCCACTTCTTCCTGGGTCGGCACATAGATCTGCTGTCCGTCGTAAAGACTCCTTGCACGGTTCAGATAGCTTGCTGCTGCCCCCGGAAGATATCCTCCGGCTTTCTCGATGGCCTGAAATACACGGCTGTCTGATGAGAGCTCATAAACACCGGGATTCACTACTGCACCACAGACATCTACGTAGATGGTCCGGGAGACAGGCTGCTGTATAGCCGAAGATTGATCCGATTCTGTTATTTCGGCTTTCTTCTTCGAAATACCTTCTGACTCTGTAGAATCCGGGCTAGTCTCTGATGCCAGATCCGTTCCAGTTAACGATGCTTTTCCACTTTCCGTGTCCTTCAGCTCTTTTTGTTCCACATCCGCAGTCTCTCCACTCTCTTCCTGCTCCAGTTCTTTTTCCAGAAATTCTGACTCCTCATTCTGACAGCCTGTCAGTCCTGCCAGGGTCAGGAACATGATCACTGAAAAAATAAGCTGAACACTTCTGATATTTAATTTCTTTCTCATGGTATGGTGGTCACTCCTTTCCGCATGTGCAGCGGTAAGTGTTCCCTTACTCATACAAAACCATATCTTATTTTAACGAAATATTACAAATATTACAATACTAATATTTTATTTCCATTTGAAAATCACCACACCGGCAATGCAGATCAGCATTCCCAGAAGTTTTCTCCACTGAAAATCTGCTTTTTCCACGCCGAAAATCCCCAGCAGTTCTATGAAATACGCAACGGCCAGTTGGGAGATCACGATCAGCATAACTGCCCGCGCAGGGCCTAAACTGCTCATACTCTGGATCACAGTTATGGTGATAAAAGCCCCGATCAAACCGCCAAGAAGTGTATATTTATTCTCCACCTGCCACAGCGCACCAATGCTTTCCCTCCCTGTAAAAAGCCACGCAGCAACGCACACCAGAAATGCAGAAAACTGTACCCAGCCAGTTGACACCCACAAACTGGTCTGTTTTGTTACATTTGTGTTAAATACTCCCTGGATGCTCATCAAAGCCCCTGAAATCAAAGCTGACAGAAATCCCCACATAAAAAAATCCCTCCCTACATACATATACAGTTACATCCTTTCAGCAAATCTGCCGCCGGAAAAAGGCGCTGCATGTTCTGCAACGCCTTTACGGTTTCTTATAGTTTATGTGGTTTTTGTGAGATTATGCACATACATCTCTTTTATTTTTCTGAGATAGATTCTGCCGGAAAAAGCGATATGTGGGAGATCATAGAATCTGGCGGTTTCCGGGCAGATGGAGCGGTAGAGGGGATCGGCTATGATGATCTTTGCAGTTTTCAGTCTTTCTTCCATGGCCTCTTCGCCTGGATTGCCTGATCCCCTTTGCGGAGAATACCTTCTGTAATTTCCAATGGGCAGAGAAGCTGAACTTTTTTTTCATATTTATGCTCTATGGCCGCTGCCAGGGAACCCATTGTGACCGGTTCACCGATTACTGTAATGTCAGGCTGGACTGGTTCTGTGGAAATGTAGATCACCTGATCCGGAGTAACTTTCCAGAGATCAGAAGTTTCCCTGCCGCTCCGACATTCTCCCGTATCTTTTTCCACCACCTGCATAAGTGCATCAGAAATTTTTCCCACATATCCATCCACCGGTGTTCCCACAAGGAATGGAGTTCCGAATTTCTCCCTCAGCACATTTGCTGTAGGAATTCCCACAGAAGATACCACAAGATTCACATCTGCTTCGCCGGCCTTGGACAATGTTTCCAGAGTATCCCCCATCGCCCAGGTGGAAATGATCTCCCAGCCACAGTCTTCCAGACGTTTTTTCATAATATCTACTATGGACTGCGGGCCGAAATCCAGAGGAGTTACACCCAGAAGATTTAATTTCCATCTGCTCTCTTCTGACTTTATTTCCTCACATTTCACAGATTTATCTATACTATCGGGGATTTTCTCATCATCAGTTTTTATCAGCTGTCCAGATCCTCCCTTGCTCTTCTCATCTCCTGCTCCTGTAAAATACTTCGCGATCTCTGCCAGCGCAATCCCTGCACCATACACATAATCATGCATTCCACTGGTTGGAACGGAAAAAGCCGGAATTCCCGTCCCCACTGTCAAAGCCCTGGCAAGTCCCGGAAAATCAGTTCCATTCATAAAAGGAATCGGTGAACTGGCAAGGGCAATAAATTTCGGCTGCAATTCTTCTGCCGCTTCCTCGATATCATGAAGAAACTTCTCATCATTTCCCATGATCGCATCAATATCCGTCAGCCCCGAAATAAAGATCAGGCTGTCCTGATCGTACCATCTGATCTCATCGTGGGTATTATAAGTAGAATTACATCCGGAAGGATCATGCATCACTGTCATTCCCCCAAGCTCATACAAAGCCGAGCACACGCCGGACACATCCGCTGTATAAATTGGTATGATTCGATATGCCTGTCTCATATGCAGCTTTCGCACCCCCATCCTTTTCGCACGATCAGATCTTCCGGATCTTTTTCCGTTCCAAATGCTTCGATCATCAGCTGAACAGTGTGACGTATTCCGTCAAAACCATAAAGCCCTCCGCCCTGAACCATATTTACAAAATTCCTGCTTCCTGTGAACCAGGCTGCTTTCTGGCCAATGGCAAGGATCTTGTTTTCAGAGCATCGTGTTCTCACGCGCATCTCCGGCCGGATCGTTGAGATCAGCTTCAGCTCCGGAACATTTTCTTTCAGCCAGAAAAAAATTTCTTTTTCCTCCGGACTGATACTGTCCAGATAAACGGACTCTACTTTGAATCCATGAGTAAGAAGAAGCTTTGCCAGCCCCAGTGGTCTTGGATGAAAAAGATAATCCAGTGCGACCGGGGTATCTCCGATGATCTCCTTTGCATGGGAAAGAACTGCCTCACAGGATTGGATCTCTTTTTCCATATCCAGACCTGTAATTCCCAAAATTCCCTCAGAATGGCTTTTATCCTCATTCCCTGCTTTTCGCACAAGCTTTTCATTTGTCTGCGACTTCTTTAACATTTCCAGAGCACTAACAAGCTGTCTCTCCTGCTCCTGTATCTCCTCATAATCAAAACTTCCCGGCAGGTACAGAAAAGGCCGCCCAAGTCTTTCAGCCTGCTGCTGCACTCCGAATTTCCCTGCCGGGTAACAGTCAATGATCAGGCTTCCTTCTCCCAGTTTCTGATACTCTTCCCATGTTTCACAGGCAGCAGTTTCCCGAAGCGCAAACCCGTTTTGCTCTGATATCCGTCTGATATCCGAAGTCTTATCCAGCACAAAATCGCTTCCCAGAAGGGTTACACATCCCGGATCAGCCTCGGTTTCCGGCACTGCATCATACATGGCATGTCTCAATTTCTGGTCTGGTGAAGGCCCGGTTTTCTGCATGATCGGGTCCATAAAGCACCGCATGAAAAAAATCTCCGGAAAACGGTTTTTCAGCTCCCCATAGATCCGGTTCAGATCACTTCCCAGAAAATGATGCAGGCACACTGTAAAAAGCAGCACAGCTTTCGGCTTCTTATGCAGACGGTTCAACACATCTGTCACACCTTCAATAGTCACATCCTCCAGATTCCCCCCAAGAAGGTCCCTCTCCTCCACGATCACAAAGGAAAACCGCTCCGCCGCATTCATCTCCGCTGCCGTCAGCACAACACCCCGCATGCAGTTATCTGCGCAGACATAGATCTGCTGTGCCTCCGGAACCAGCATTCCTGTATGTACAATGTTCCAGTTTCCATGAGCAGGAGAATTAAATTCCAATCCCGACTGAAACGGTGCCGGAAAAGAAGCCTCTCCTATCGTTACCTCTGTTTTCTCCGAAATCGCTCTGATTCCAATTCTTTTTAACATGGAGCTTCCTCCCTGCATGCTTCCAGGATCTGCTCTGCCAATGTCCGATATTCTTCTGCCATCTCACTGTCAGGGTAGACTTCCAGAAGAGTTTTTCCCAGTACTTCTGCTTCCGGCACCAGCTCGCTTCGTGAAAGAGTTCCTATCACTTTCGTATGAAAATCTTCTGCCAGCTCCTGCACTTTTTCTTCCTCCCGTGGCACATTTCGTCTGTTCAGAATGATACCGCCAAGGGAAGCGTAGCCTCTGTTCCGAAAATTTTCCACTGCCATGGCAATGTTCGCGCCTGCATGAATAGCCATATTTTCACCGGAAGTAATGATAAAAACTTTATCTGCGTACCCCTTTCGCATTGGCATGGAAAAACCGCCGCACACAACATCTCCCAGTACATCATAAAAAACAATATCCGGTTTATAAGTCTCATATGCCCCTGTTTCCTGAAGTTTTTCCAGAGCTGTGATGATCCCACGGCCAGCACATCCAAGTCCCGGAGCAGGGCCTCCTGCCTCTACGCATACCACACCGCCATATCCGATCTGCACCATATCTTCAAGCTTCAGATCCTGTCTTTTCTTATTATAAAGATCCAGAACTGTGGAAGCTTCTTTCCCATGGCGGAGCAGGATCGTTGAATCCGCCTTTGGATCACAGCCGATCTGCATCACTTTCATTCCTTTTTCTGCAAGAGCTGCTGCCACATTGGATACTGTTGTGGACTTACCGATGCCACCCTTTCCATATACTGCAATTCTGATCATTTTTTCTCCTCCGCCTTTGTGATCACATTGGAATATGCCGTTTTTGCAGAAACACCTTTCAGCCGTCCGATCTTTCCGGATAAAGAGCTGATCACATCCTGCGGGGCATCAATGGCAATGCTGATGATGTTGATACCTTTTTCCCGGTAGGGGATTCCCATTCTTCCGATAATATATTTTCCCGCTTCGTGAAGTAAACGGTTGATATCATCGATTACATCGTTGTTTTCCACAATGATCGAGATCAGTGCCACTCTTGTCTCCATAAAAATCAAATTCTCCTTTCTGCCGGCATATTACAGAAACGTTCCGGACGTACGTCTGTATATCCACGATCATCTTCCCTGTACTTCATGTCCTGACACGATTCAGCAGATCCTCGGCAGCAGTTCTCCGCCAGGCTGCGGAAGAAGTGCCTGTGTTCCGATCTCTGTAGTCATGACAACTTTTCCCGGCTGATCATCTGTAACTTCGCCGATGATAGCAGCATCCCTGGAATACGGACATTTATGCAGTGCTTCCACGATCTTCTCTGCCTCTGATTTCGGAGCCATGATGACCATGCGGCCTTCACATGCCAGATAAAGAGGTTCCAGGCCAAGCATACCGCAGACCCCTTTTACCTCAGGAGCTACCGGCACTGCTGCCGCATCCAGCCGGATTCCCACATTACTCTGTCCTGCGATCTCATAGAGAACAGTTCCCACACCACCTCTTGTTGCATCACGGATCACATGGATATCATGTGTTGCATCCATCACTTCTTTTACAGTTCCCCAAAGTGGTGCACAGTCGCTTGTCACATCCGCATCAATTCCAAAATCTTCCCTGGCAAGAAGAATGGTACAACCGTGTCTTCCCACATCACCGGTAACAATAATGGCATCTCCTGGTTTTGCAAGCTCACCGCCTACCTGGACTCCGTCCTGGATCTCTCCCATTCCGGTGGTAGTGATAAATACGCCGTCAACCTGTCCTTTTCCCGCAACTTTCGTGTCACCGGAAACAATCCGGACACCTGCTTCTTTTGCTGTTTTTTCCATTGCGGACGCGATTTCCTCCAGTTTTTCCATTGGAAAACCTTCTTCGATCACAAATGCACAGGTGAGATACATTGGCTTCGCTCCCATACATGCAAGATCATTGACAGTTCCGCAGATAGAAAGTTTACCGATATTTCCCCCTGGAAAAAATGCCGGCGATACAATAAATCCGTCTGTTGACACAGCCATTTTTCCGGTCGGCGGAACAAGAACTGCCGCATCATCTGCAGTGAGATCCGGGTTTGCAAAATGTGCTTTAAATACTTCATCGATCAGTTCCGAGGTCTGGCGGCCTCCGGCACCGTGAGCCATGGTTACTGTTTTATTGTCCATAATTGTCATCTTCTTTCTATGATATTAATTTCCATACATAAAATACGCAGAACATGCTCCCTCATTTGACACCATACATGCTCCTACCGGATGCTGCGGGGTACAGACTTTTCCAAATACTTTACAATCGGATGGCTTACATTTTCCCTGGAGCACATCGCCGCAGCGGCAGGCCGGATTCGGTTTGCCCTGGATCGGCGGCACTGCATATTTTTTTCTCGCGTCAAAATTTTCCCATTCTTTTTTTAATACAAGTCCTGAGCCCGGGATCACGCCAAGCCCCCTCCATTCGGAATCGCAGGGTTCCATCAGCTCTTCCATCAGCTTCTGTGCCTCCGGACTTCCCTCTTCTTTCACCACACGTGGATAACAGTTCACAAAGAACGGCTTCCCCTCCTGAAAACGTACCAATGCAACAGCCAATGCAGTTAACAGTTCTTTCGCAGTAAAACCTGCCACCACACCACTGACTCCGTCCTCTGCCAGCTGCTCACAGAGTTTTGTTCCTGTGATGGCATTTACATGTCCGGGATAAAGAAATACATCTGCGCTTCCTTTTAACGCCTGATATGCCTGAGGCATGGTTTTGTTTGCCACAAGAAGGGAGTAATTGGTAAGCCCGTCCTCTCTTGCTTTTTTTACGGAAAGGCATCCTGCAGGCGTGGTAGTCTCAAAACCTACAGAGAGAAATACCACCTGTTCCTCCGGGTGCTCTGCTGCATATTTTTCCGCATCAGCAGGGGAATAGACAATACGGATCTTTGCACCTTCTGCCCTGGCATCTGCAAGGCTCTTTTTTGTCCCCGGTACGCGGACAAGATCTCCAAATGTACAGATCGTTGCCTTTTTCTCCAGAGCAAGATATACAGCCTCATCAATAAATCCTACCGGAGTCACGCACACCGGACATCCTGGTCCGGAGATCAGTTCCACCTGGGGTGGAAGAAGCTTACGGATTCCCAGACGGAATATCTCATGGGTATGGGTTCCGCAGACTTCCATGATCCGCACAGGCGGCCCCTGATAACCTTCTATGATCCCTCGCGCTGTTTTTTTCTTTTCTTCCATTACAGCAGTTCCTCCATCAGCTGGTCTGTTTCCTCTTCGTCATCATCAGTGATCTTTGCAATGGCAACGCCAGCATGTACCATTACATAATCACCTGGCTCCAGGTCACCCAGAAGCTGTGCGGAGACTTCACGCTTCGCACCTCCTGCATCCACAACAGCTGTTCCGTCACTGATCTTTACTACTTTTGCTGATAATCCTACACACATATTTGCGCCTCCTATCGTGTATTTCTGTTCAGATATGCCATCCCATATGCAGCCTGTCCCAGCGCGATTCCTCCATCATTTGGCGGGATCAGGCTGTGCTTCAGAACCTGGAAGCCTTTTTTATGAGGCCTTCGTCCACCAGTTCCAGAAGCAGTCTGTTCTGGAAAACACCGCCGCTTAATGCTGCTTTGCGGATTCCTGTCTGACGCTTTGCCTCCTCGCAGGCTGCAATGATCTGCGCTGCCAGTTCTTCATGAAATTCACAGGCAAGTTTCCGCGGATCCTCTCCTGCAAGTATGCTTTCTGTCAGATGGCGAACGATTTCACCAGTGTTTAAAATAAATTTTCTCAGATTCTCCGGGGCATCCTCACTATTCTTTGCGAGATCTGCTAAATTGCCGGGGGCTGCCAGATTATCCGTTTCTGGATTCCTCTGCGGACTTTTTCTCCACTCTTCCGCCGCAAACTCCAATGCCGTGGATGCCTCCCCCTCAAAGGTAGACGCTTTCCGGATTCCCAGGATCGCGCTGACTCCGTCAAAAAGTCTTCCTGCACTGGTGGATGTCACTGCATTGATCTTTCGCTGCGCCATTGTCACCAGTACCTTACATTCCTGTTCTGTGCAAAGTCCGAGTTTTTGGACAGTAGATAACGTTTCTTGCAGACTTCCTGTATTCTGCCAAATCAGGGAAACTGCAATACGCCAGCCTTCTTTTGCTGAAATATCGCCGCCCACCTGGACAAAAGGCTGAATACTTCCAAGTCTTGTAAATCCCTGATAATCTGCCAGAAGGATCTCCCCTCCCCAGATTGTTCCATCTGTTCCATATCCTGTCCCGTCAAAAGAAACTCCGATGACTTTTTCCTCACAGTCATTCTCAGACATACAGGATAAAATGTGCGCGTAATGGTGCTGCACTTTCAGAACAGGAAGCCCTATTTCCTCTGCCACTACTGCAGAATTATATTTCGGATGAAGATCACAGACAACCACCTCAGGCTGAACTTCCAGAAGAGTTTCCAGTCGTCCCATCGTTTCTTTCAGGGCTTTTACAGTCCGAAGATCTTCCAGATCCCCCACATATGGGGATGGATAAAAGCGGTTGTCCACACCAATGCAGAAAGTATTCTTAAGCTCTCCACCTGCTGCGATCACCTGTCCGCTCCATGGTGTGGAAACCATAAACGGAAGCGGTGCATAGCCACGGGAGCGGCGGATCATATATGGCTTCCCTTTATAAAAATCCATCACCGAATCGTCTGCCCGGATGCGGATCTTCCTGTCATGAGAAAGAATGCAGTCACAAAGATATGAAAGTTCTTCCACTGCTTCCTCATCATCCCGCAGATCGGTGCTCCGGATGTATTACCGCTTGTCATAACGAGAAGTTTCGGCATCTGGATTCCATCATCATAATGAAAAAGTAAAAGCTGAACCGGTGCATACGGAAGCATTACACCAACTTTCGGATTTCCGGGAGCGATACTCTCACAGAGTTCCGGATGTTTGTCATACCCTGTCCCATCCACTTTTCCTGTCTTATCCAGCAGCAGGATCGGTTTCTGATGCCCTGTAAGTATCTTCTCCTGTTCTTCACTGACTTCGCAGATGGCTTTCACTGTCTCAAGATCCTGTGCCATAACCGCAAATGGTTTCATTGGACGACGTTTCAGCTTTCGCAGCCGTTCCACCGCCGCCTGGCTTGTGGCATCACAGCAGAGATGAAAACCCCCGATTCCCTTGATCGCTGCGATTCCGCCAGAAGCGATCACTCGCCTTATCTCAGTAATTGCTTCTCGTCCCCTCTCTTTTTTTCCGATAAGATACACCTCGGGGCCACAGTCGTTACAGCAGACAGGCTGTGCATCATAACGTCTGGTGTCCGGATCATTATACTCGTCTGCACAGGACGGACACATGGGAAATTCTTTCATGCTGGTCCGCTCTCTGTCATAAGGAAGGGAATCCAGGATCGTCAATCTCGGCCCGCAGCAGGTACAGTTGATAAAAGGATGCAGATACCGCCGGTTTTTCGGATCAAACATTTCCTCTTTGCACTCATCACAGATAGCAATATCCGGCGAGACAAAAATCTCGCCCTTTGTCTTTTCACTTTCAATAATATCAAACTGCCCAAACTCCGGCGCATCTTCCACAGGCTCTACAAGAAGCTTAAGGATTGCCGCACGCTTCGGCGGTTTCTCCTCGATATCTGAGATAAAACCATCTACGTCCCCCTCTTTTCCCTGGGCAAAAATCTCCACATAAGGTCCCTTGTTGGAAACGCTTCCACGGATTCCCCTTGCCATGGCATGTCTGCTCACAGTAGGGCGAAATCCCACTCCCTGGACGATCCCGTAAACACGGACCATTTTTGTAATTTCACGCTCCATATATTTCTCCGTTCCCTGTTATTTACCGGCACTTCCCGGACACTGCAAAATGCACAGCATCTTCAAATTCTCCTGCAAATCCAGGCACCATCCGCTTCATGCACGGATCTGCAAAGATCACATCAAAACTGCCATTCTCCACCAGTTCAATGTAATCGTCTTCATCTCTCAGAGATACATCCCCTTCCTCAAGAAGATCCTTTCCATGGAAAACCAGCTGGCCACAGTAACTTCTGCATCTTCGTCATGCTCCCGCACCACATCTCTTATGGAATTTGCAATCACCTGCTGATGCACTACGAGAACTTTTTTCCCCACATGATCCAGCTCCGGCATCAGCTCATCCACAAGCGGATAACCAACTTCATAAGGCGTTCCAAAAAACTTTTCCAGATACTTCGCACATTCCAGTGCTGCCGGAGAAACTACGATATTACGCTCTGCAGAGGAAGCTTTTTTTATCTCGTCCAGACCGTCACCCATTCCATAACAAACCGCTTTCAGTCCCTGCACACGGAATTTCTCCCGGATCTTATCTGCCGCCCCAGGATCACTGACATCCTGGGGTGTCATTCCCAGGATTCCAATCTTTCCAGTCTCTACAGGCAGCTTTTCTCTGGCAAAAGTCTTAAAAAGCTCCACATAAGCTTTTCGTTCGCCCACATCATATAGTTCCATTCCGTCCGTATCCACAGTCAGAACAGGTAGTTCTGTCCTTTTCTCGCACATACGCTTCAATGCCTGATAATCCGTTCCGATCACTGCCGGCACCGGTGTTCCGATAATCGCTGCAAAACCTGCTTCTACTTTCTCTGCCGCGTCCACAAGCTTGGCCACCAGCCTGTCATCACGCCCCAGGATGGCATCCATATCCCGAAGTCCTGCACTGAACACCGCACTTTTCCGTTCAAACCACCTTGGTTCGTCAAAACCGCAGACATTTCCTGTGCATCCACCCGCATCACAGATCACAATGATCCCGCCAAGTTCATACAAAACCGACACTGCGCCCGACTGATCCGGTGCGAAAGGTGTCAGATATTTTCGAAGTCCTCTCATTCTTTTTCCCCCTTCACCGTTGCTGTCAGCGTCTCAAACAGCCTTCGCACGCCTGCATAGCCGTATGGCTGACGATCCTGGTTCCACACTGCATTTGGCTGATCCTGATGATAATAGCCTGCATCCTTTCCTATTGTAATATTCACGCCGCTTGAAACCGGATCATAATACAGCATGGTAGGCTCCATATTGGAAAAAACTCTGGTCTTCGGGCTCAATTTTGCCAGATTCCGTATGTATACAAAATTCTCAGCAGTAATGGTTCCGTAAATCTCCGGCACTTTAAATCCATATCTCACCAGTGCAAGCCCCAGCTCAAACGGATCTCCGTTCATACACTCTCCCACTGCAAAAACCGCATCCGGACAGGCTTCCCGGAACTGTTCCACTGCTTCCAGTGCTTCTGCCTTATACTTTTTCTGGTCAAAAGCAACTCCAAGAACCTGCCCAAGTGCACGGTACTGATTCTCGATCTTATCCACCTGGTAAAGTCTTCGAAGCTCAATAAACGGAATCTTCAGCCGGTCATGAAAATCCTCCGCTGCGAACCTGGCTTCCGGGTGCAGCACCAGGTTAAAATTAGCCTGGGACATCGTCTGATACTCTTCGTAATCCCTGCATCTGGAAATCTCATGAACAGTCTTCACCCCGGCCTGATGCAAAATCTCATAAAGCTCACATTCATCCACTAGCGGAGAAAAAAATCCAAGAAGATTGACCACATTTCCTTTTTTCTTCTGCGGTTCCAGAAGAGAATACAGAGACTGCCGTATATGGACCATCGGCGGCTTTCTGCCCTCACGGGTCAGTGCATACATATAGCAGGGACGCACCGGAATATCCACTTTTTCCTCTGCTTTTCGACAGACACGCTCCATATCCGTTCCCAGAAGCGCATCCACGCAGGTGATGCAGATCATCACAACAGAAGGCTTTTTCTCACAGCAGTCGCAGATCTCCTTTACTGCCTTTGGGATTTTTTTCAGATGACGGCCAGTAACAATATCCGTCTCATCCATCATCAGGTAAAAAAATCTGTCATTGTATTCCGGCATGGAACTAATAAGCGATGTATTTCTGCCACAACAGCCAGGAGCCACGATCAGCATAATGGAATCCGGCACAGCAAGCCCTGCACGCTTTACCCCGAATCCTTCCGCTCCCGGAGAGTTAAATGCCAGCGTTGCCGGAGAACTGTAGATCAGATGTTTCCCGGAGATCATCTGAGACGGAATCGCTTCCAGTCCGCCCCGGGCCAGGTCTTCCGCTGTTGCAAAATATGCTTCCTTTTTCATACGCCCTCCTTTTTATCCGAATCTGTTTCTGAAACAGCAATGACTTTCTCTGCTGCATTTTCTTCTGCAGCTTCATCATCACTTTCCAGCAGCTTTCGCGCCAGCGCAAAAAATTTTTCGCTGATCTCAGAACTCTCATCTCCCTCGATCACGGTCTTTCCCTGATCCTCCCAGCGGATGATCTCATCGCTTCTTGGAATCTCACCGACAATAGGAATATTACTTTTCTCTGCAAAAGCCTGCACTTTCTCAGTCTCATTTTCCACATTCCTGTGGTTCAGCACGATCCCGAAGATTCTTGCATAGCTGCGGTCCTCAAAATTCCTCACAGCACTGGAAATGTTATTGGCCGCATAAAGTGCCATCTTCTCGCCCGATGTAACGATCAGGACTTTTTCTGCATATCCCTCCCGGATCGGTGCTGCAAAACCGCCGCACACCACGTCACCAAGCACATCATAAAGTACAACATCCGGCTTCCAGGTCTCAAAAAGCTTCAGATCTTCCAGAAGCTGAAAAGTTGCGATAATTCCTCTTCCTGCACATCCAAGCCCAGGTGTCGGCCCACCCGTCTCAATACAGAGAACACCGCCAAAACCCTCTTTTGAAATATCTTCCAGTCTCTCCGGCTCCTCATCTTCTTCCCTCATATAATTCATTACCGGCCGCAGCGGTTCCCCACCCAGCAGATTGATAGTAGAATCTGCCTTTGGATCACACCCTATCTGTATCACTCTTTTTCCCATGGCTGCAAAAGCTGCCGCCAGGTTGGAAGTCACTGTGGACTTTCCGATGCCGCCTTTTCCGTATATTGCTATCTTCAGCATATAATCCTCCCTTACAGAATACTTCCGCTCCCACAAAATTTTTTCATAAAAAAAACTCTTCCACGCACAAGATGAAAGAGTCCCGTATTCCACTCACAAAGCATAGTCAATCGGATAAAATCATCCGCATTCACTATGCTGCTCTGCACCGAATAGCTGCTTCACAGTTGATTCAGTTAAACTGTGCCAGATGAACAACGATTCCCGCTTGGATATTCCTTGCCGTCAAAGTATGCTGCCTGATGTATTCTGCTTTCATAACACGTCATTCGGATAGAAAGAATTTTTTTCATTCCGTCTGAATTTTTCTGTTTTTATTATACAATGGCGTTTATTAGTGAGTCAATTGCAACTCTGACTTTTCATACAAAAAAAGACCTCTTGCCGAAATATTTTTAAGCATTTCGACGAGAGGTTCTTTCTCTGATCTGCCGGAGCGGATACACTCCGGCTTTCTTATTATCTGCTGAATTCCTACTGAATAGAAACCACGTGATATCCTCGATCCTCAACGACCTTCTTCAGCTCCTCGTTGGAGATCTCTCTGTCGTAGGAAACCACTGCCTCACCCTTTTTCAGGCTTACTTTTGCTGCTGCACCATCAATACGGTTGATGGCTCTTGTGACGCTGGCCACACAGTTTTCACAGTGCATTCCTGTGATCTTCAAGGTCTTCTCACCAAGCTTGTTCCGTCCAGTTTTTTCTTCGGGATCTCCGGCTTGCTGCCACCTCCGCAGCAGGCACCTTCTCCCTTCAGATGTTTATATGCGCCCTTTCCGGCAAACAACATAATAATGATAACAACAATGACAACAACTGCATTTGCCATGATAATTCTACCTCCTGGTTACTTATGCATTCCACTGCAGCCGGAGCAGCCGGAACAATGACCGGAGCAGCTGCCGCCACAGCCACCTGTACGTGTGTTACCGGCACAGCCGACACAGCTGAGCCCCTGTTTCTTTCTTGAATAGAGATAACTGATCACAAATACGCCATATGCGATCACCAGTGCCAGTACAATAATATCCGCTATCATACTCATATCTGTCACCCTTTCTTTTGCTGTGCAGCCTATGAGCCGCTGCCAGCTTCTGATGAATCCTTTTATAAAAAATTTCATGTTTCTTCAGGTTCATTATAACACAGAAGGCCAGGTATTTATATACCCGGCTCCTATGTTCTTATCATTCATCTGTTTTCACAGTATCATTTCAAAGCTATCATATGTACCGGATCTTTGCTGTATGACCGGTTATCAATTACTCTGTTGCCTGAACTGATCTTCTTGTAACATCGTTCTGGTTCTTGTACGGATCTGGTCTGAACAGAAGGAAGAGAATGATTGCTACAAAGATCAGAGCTACGATCGTTCCGATTCCAAAGGAACCGGCGCCTGTAACAACCAGGCCGATCTGATATACGCAAAGTGTTACAACATAAGCAAAAATGTTCTGGAAGAGAATTGCAAACCAGAACCATTTTCTGGACTGCATCTCATGTGCCATTGTAGAAATAGCTGCAAGGCACGGAGAGTCAAGCAGGTTGAACAGCAGGAAAGAAAATGCTGCTACTGCTGTCGGGAACCATGCTTTGATAGCTGCACCAACGATCATGGTATCTTCTGCATCATCACCAGCTACGTTTGCAAGAACACCCATTGTACTGACGATGGACTCTTTTGCGGAGAATCCGGAGATGGATGCTGCAACCGGCTGCCATTTGCCAAATCCAAGAGGAGCAAAGATCGGAGCAAGGATACCGCCAAGGATAGCCATGATACTGTCGTTGCTGTCCTCAACAAATCCGATTCCGCTTCCTGTATTTCCGATACTGGAAAGGATCCACATGATAACTGTTGCAAGGAAAAGAATTGTACCGGCTTTGATGATGAAGCCTTTCAGTCTCTCCCAAACGTGAAGCAGAACTGTCTTTACAGACGGAATATGGTACTGTGGAAGCTCCATTACGAACGGAGCAGGTTTACCGGAGAACGGTTTTGTTTTCTTCAGGATGATAGCAGATACAAGAACTGCTACAACACCGATGAAGTACATCAGTGGTGTAATGAAACCAGCCGCTACATAGTCTCCGGTTACATAAGCTGTCATGATACCACCCATAAGAGCGATAACAGGAAGTTTGGCACCGCAGGGAATAAATGTTGCTGTCATAATCGTCAGACGACGGTCATTATCTGCCTCGATCGTTTTGGAAGCCATGATTCCAGGGATTCCACAACCGGAGGAGATAAGGAGCGGGATAAAGCTCTTTCCGGAAAGTCCGAAATGACGGAATACACGATCCATGACGAATGCGATACGAACCATGTAACCGCAATCCTCAAGGATGGAAAGGAACAGGAACAGGATCGCCATCTGCGGAACGAATCCAAGCACTGCACCAAGACCACCGATGATACCATCAGATACAAGGCTTACCAGCCAGTCAGCAACGCCGGCATTACCAAGCCCATCCGATACGACACCCTGAATGGTTCCAACAAAGCTGTCGTTTGTCCAGTCTGTTACCATAGTACCAACTGTTGTTACAGATACATAATAAACGATGAACATGGTGAGGATAAAGATCGGAAGACCAAGAATACGGTTTGTTACGATACGGTCGATCTTATCGGAAACTGTCATCTTATTTCCGCTTCTCTTAACATTTGCAGAAACAACCTTCTGGATGTACTGATATCTTCCGTCAGTTACGATACTCTCTGTATCATCATCCTCTGCTTTCTCAAGATTGGAAGCGATCTCTTCGATCCTGGACTGTGCAGAAACCGGAAGGTTAAGGCCTTCTCTGACCTTCTCATCTCTTTCAAGAAGTTTTACTGCATACCATCTCTTGTTCTCGTCAGAAATGTTTGCAGGAACAAGACTCTCGATCTCATTTACTGCTTTCTCAACTGTTTTCGGGAACTCCATCTGTTTGGATGGTACTCTGTGCTGGTTAGCACATTTGATTGCCTCATCAACAACCTCCTTAAGACCTGTTCCCTTAAGAGCAGATGTCTCAACGATCGGGCATCCAAGTGCGGAGCTTAAGCCTTTTACATTGATGTTGATGTTGTTCTTCTTAAGAAGGTCCACCATGTTAAGTGCGATAACAACCGGGATACCGATCTCAAGAAGCTGTGTGGCAAGGTACAGGTTTCTCTCGATGTTTGTTGCATCAACAAGATCGATGATCACATCCGGTTTTTCTTTCAGAAGGTAATCACGGCTGACAACCTCCTCAAGTGTATACGGGGAAAGTGAATAGATACCCGGAAGGTCTGTTACTGTTACATCCTTCTGGTTTTTCAGTTTGCCTTCTTTTTTTTCTACAGTAACGCCTGGCCAGTTACCAACGTACTGGTTAGCACCTGTAAGCGCATTGAACATTGTAGTCTTACCACAGTTCGGGTTTCCGGCAAGAGCTATTGTTACAGACATTTTGCATCCTCCTTTTTGTTCAGATCAGAGCCTGCCGCTCTGTCATTTTTCGAAGTTTATTTCTGCTTTACTTCCACACATGCTGCGTCATGCTTACGCAGGGAAAGCTCATAACCTCTGATGGTGATCTCAACCGGATCTCCAAGAGGAGCTACCTTGCGGATATAAACCTCGCTGCCTTTTGTGATTCCCATGTCCATGATACGGCGCTTGTAAGCCGGGTCACCGGTGATTTTGGACACAACTACTGTAGAACCTACTGCTGCATCACGTAAAGTCATTTCTCTTTTCCTCCCTGTTTATATTCCAAATCCATTACTGATCCTCGGCTGCATCAGTCTCCAAAGATCCTGAAAGCTGCCCATCTTGCGGAGCAGTCACAGTAAAACAGGCCTCTCAGGTCTGTCTGCTGTTCATTTGTCATTGAACGTACTCTGCTGTTTACAGATCCGTTCGTAATCTATCCTCAACTGTATTCCTGTACAGTCTTGGGCAAATTCATTACCGGATTACTGAGATACAGTGCGATTACACCATAATGTGTCTCGCCATTTCCTTATTGACTGCCACTCTGGAATCCTTGATGTTCACGATCAGGTTACCGTCAAACTGGGAAACGACTGTTACTTCTGCATTCTCCACAAATCCAAGTCCTGCAAGAAATCTTCTTGTATCCTCTGCTCCGGAAATACGTTTGATCGTGCCGGTATCGCCTGACTGTAAAAATAAAATCGGCTGCATAGAAGTCCCTCCGTTTCTTCCTATTAATTAACTTCATCTAATTAGTTAATTCTAACTCAAAGGTTAGTTTATACTAAGTTCTTTTAAATGTCAATCCCTAAAATGAAAAAAGTTAATCAAGATTAATTTTTTATAAAAATATATAAAAAAGCTCCTGCAAAAATGTTGCCTGTCCGTAAGGCAGAGACATTTTTACAGGAGCTCTGTTAGCATTATTTTCAATTCTTTTACGACATGCTTTCGGAAAATCCAGCCACCCGCTGTCTGCTTTTAATGTATCTGATCGTCCAGAAGTTTCAGGATCAGATTCTCTGTTTCATTGATTCCATAACTTGCACTGTTGATACACAAGTCATAATTATCCGGTTTTCCCCAGTGCGCACCGCCATAGAAATTGTAATATTTTCTGTGCTGGTTATCCATCTTCTTTAAGAACCGCGTTGCCTGTTTTATATCCATCTTTCTCACATCCATGACATGCTGCACACGGATGGCAAAAGGTGCTGTGATAAACAGACTGATGTGCGGAATGTGATTATTTTTCAGGATTGCATCTGCGCATCGTCCCATAATGATGCAGTCCTCTCTGGAAGCCAGATCACAGATCAGATCACTCATATTAAAAAATACTGCATCCTGTTTCGGAAGGCCATGATATCTGTTAAATTCCCGGAGCCATCCCTTAGGATCAAACCTGTGCTTCTTCTCATATTTATTGAAGTCTGCAAAATATTCCGCATCATTGACTGCGCCTTTTTCTGCTTCAAGCCTTCTTAAAACCTGGTCAAAGATCTCAACATCATAGTAATTGACGCGAAGTTTATCTGCCAGTCCGAATCCGATATCATTACCTGCACTTCCCTGTGTACGGCTGATACAGATAACAAGATGGTCATTCTCGGAGATCTTCTCTCTCCGCTTGATCATATGATTCAGCGCCACGCGTTCCTTATCCATGATATCCGTAGCAACAAAAGTTTCCGGAAGTGTAAGGATCTCCTGAAAGATCTCGTCATACTTCTTCATCAGACGGCTTTTTTCTTCTTTATCCTTGATGGTTCTGGCCATGTTGCTGATCAGTGCCATCTCGCTTCGAAGAAGATGTCCGTCCGGTTTCGTGTACATCAGAGCACTTAAATTCCGGATGGTACTCTCTCTGTCACCGGTGAAAGTGCGTCCAAGGGAAGATCCTACGCTTTCATAAACCTCGCCGTCCAGCTCGTAAAGCCTGGTGGCAAGCTCTCTGCATTTCTCTCGAATGTTGTTTTCCTGCATATTGATCCTCCTCCCTTATAAAAAGAATACCAGCATATCGATGATAAACACCGGTACCAGGAAACAAATGGACCAGCCCATGTATCCGAAGAAGGAAGGCATGTTGATACCATTTTCGTCAGAAAGTGTCTTGACCATAAAGTTCGGTGCATTACCGATATATGTATTGGCCCCCATAAATACGGCACCGCAGGAGATCGCGGAAAGAAGCTTCACAGGAACTGTTCCCAGCGTTGTGGCAATTCCGCTTGTAAATCCAAGAGTTCCCGCAGTTGTCAGGAATACAAGATAGGTCGGTGTATTGTCCAGGAAACTGGACAGTGCTCCTGTAGCCCAGAACATCTGATAAGGCTCGGTGATTCCAAGGTTTGGTCCGACTGCTTTCAGAAGCATCAGAGCCGGCTGCATGGTAATAAAGATTCCGATAAAAAGTACCGCAACCTCCTGGATCGCTCCCCAGGTAAAATGGTTCCGCACACGGATCTTTTTGTCTGTTGTCTTAAAGGACAGAAATGCAGCTGCAAGGATCAAAATAATCTCGATGATCGACGGATAACTTAAAGTAACCTCACCAAAAATATGGATTCCTTTTACATTTCCAGCTGCATCCTGAAATGCCGGCATACCTGGAAGCATACCACTTAAGATAACACCCACAACGATCATCACAAGAAAAATAATGTTGTGAAGACCTTCGATCTTAAACTCTGTACCAGGCTTGCTGATGTCCGGTTTACGTCCGTCTGCAATATCTCTCTTATAAGAGCGCATATCCAGATGATAGAACACAAACAGAAGGATCACCATATTAAAGATCAGTACCGGGAAAAGATGCAGGCTCCAGAAAAACGGAACGCCTCGCATAAATCCCATAAGAAGTGGCGGATCACCGATCGGAGTCAGGCAGCCTCCCATGTTGGATACCATGAAGATAAAGAAGATCATGATATGACCCTTTCTCTTTCTCCAGGAATTCATCTTAATAACAGGACGGACCATCAGCATACTGGCTCCGGTAGTTCCGATACAGCTAGAAAGCAAAGTTCCCAGTGCCAGCAGACCTACATTTACTCTTGGCGAACCCGCAAAATCGCCTTCAACCGTAATGTTACCGGATACACAGAACAATCCGAATAACAGGATAATAAATGTAAGGTAATCATTGATCACGCACTCAAGTACTGTTTCTGCAGTTTTTCCGGCACCGTAAACAACTGCAAACGGAATGATCATAAGAATGATCCAAAATGCAACCACAATCGGCTGATGTGACTCCCACCACTCACCTTTTACCAGAGGCATCACTGCAACACACAGAAGAAGACCTGCAAAAGGAATACAAAGCCACAGCGGCACAGCTGCTGTTTTCTCACTGTTTCCTGCTGCCCATACACCCACAGGGCATGCCAGAAATACTGTCAGAAAAGTACATATGACGGTTAATAATTTTTTCAAAATATTCACCCCTCACATAAATTTTTTAACCAGAGAAATTATAACATATGGGGTATCAAAATCAACTGTGTGGATGTTCAATTTAAACTGGGAATCACTCATTTTTTTGTGCATTTTGTTGGTAGGTGCTTCCCGATTTTGTTTATTTTTCAACCCACGATCAGATTTTTTTGGTATTATATGATATATCTATTATATATTTTTATATATATTGGTAAGCTTAACTGTTTCCCGGCAATATAAAAACAGCAGTATCTTACATTCGAAATTTTACTTTTCTCATGAAAAAATACTGCTGCTTTGTTTTCAATTCTGTTGTTCCTCTGTCTGCTTTTTATACAGCAATTTCAGAACTTTTTCTGTTTATACTTATTCCATGCACTCTGCAAGGATGTCAGCCATCTTATCGATGTCATCTTTTGTGATAACAAGCGGAGGTACAAGACGGAGTACATCGCTTCCTGCTGAGATCACAAGAAGACCTTTTGCAAGGGCTTTCTTTACCACATCGCCCACCGGACGTCCCTTGATCACGATTCCCTGCATGAAACCACTTCCTCTTCTGGTTTCTGCACAATCATATTTCTCAACAAGTTCATCAAGTTTTTTCTCCAGATACGGTGTTAATCCCTGTACATGGGAAAGGATCTGGTCTTTCTCAAAGATGTCGAATACTTTGCTGACCGCTGCACATACGAACGGGTTTCCACCGTATGTAGTTCCATGATCGCCTGGTTCCAGGGAGGATGCTGCCGCTTTTTTACTGAGTACAAAAGCACCTACCGGAACACCGCAGCCGAGAGCTTTTGCACAGGTCATGATATCCGGCTGCACACCGTATGCCTGCCATGCAAAATAATGTCCTGTACGTCCCATACCGCACTGGATCTCGTCCAGGATCAGGATGATATCCTTCTCATCACAGAGCTTGCGAAGACCTTCCAGGAATTCTTTTGTAGCCGGATAAATACCACCCTCACCCTGTACTGTCTCTGCGATGATCGCACAAGTCTTATCTGTCACCTGGGCTTTTACGCTTTCAAGGTCATTGAAATCTGCAAATTTCACACCACCCATCAGAGGCTCAAACGGCTCTCTGTAATGTGCAGTTCCTGTTACAGAAAGAGCACCGATGCTGCGGCCATGGAAAGAATGGTTCATGGCAATGATCTCATGATCTGCATGTCCATCTCTTGCATAAGCATATTTCTTGGCAGCTTTCAGGGCACCTTCGATTGCCTCTGTACCCGAGTTTGTGAAAAAAGCCTTCTCCATATGGCTGGCCTGTACAAGTTTCGCACCTGCATCAATGATCGGCTCATTGTAGTACAGGTTGGAAATATGTGTCAGTTTGTCGATCTGGCTTTTAAGAGCTTCATCATATCCAGGATAGTGATATCCAAGAGCATTTACAGCAATACCTGCTGCAAAATCCAGATATTCTTTTCCTTCAGAATCATAAAGGTGACAGCCCTCACCTTTTTCAAATACTACCGGAAAACGGTTATATGTATGAAGAATACTAACTTCGGATTCTTCCATCTGATCATGCATGTTCATTGTAATATTTCTCCCCGTCATCTTTTAAAATTGCAGTACCGATACCTTTGTTTGTAAAGATCTCAAGCAGCAAGCTGTGTGGGATCCTTCCGTCAAGGATATGGACTCTGTTTACACCGTTCTCAATTGCATCAATGCAGTTTTTCAGTTTCGGAATCATACCGCCACCTACATGTCCATCTGTGATCAGCTGCTGCGCCTCGTCTACGCGAAGCTCGGAGATCAGAGTTGATGGATCTTCTGCATCTCTGTAAACACCTTCAATATCTGAAAGGAAAGCAAGTTTCTCTGCATTGACAGCTTCTGCAATGGCGCAGGCTGCATCGTCTGCATTGATATTGTATGTGTCAAAATTCTCATCAAAGCCGATCGGAAATACAATAGGAAGGAAGTCTCTCTCCAGGAGATCCTGGAGGATCTTCGGATTAACTTTTGTTATTTCGCCTACGTAGCCGATATCTTCACCTTTGGAAAGTTTCTTTCTGCACTGCAGAAGACCGCCGTCCTTACCGCTGACACCAACTGCCTGTACACCGAGAGATTCTACCAGAGTTACCAGTTCTTTGTTTACTTTTGCAAGAACCATCTCTGCGATCTCCATAGTATCTTTGTCTGTTACACGGAGACCGTTCACAAAGCGAGGCTCCATGCCAACTTTACCGACCCAACGGCTGATCTCCTTACCACCGCCATGAACGATGATTGGTTTGAAGCCAACCAGCTTCAGAAGGACTGCGTCCTTGATGACATTACGTTTCAGTTCTTCATCAAGCATTGCGCTTCCGCCGTACTTGATAACTACGATCTTGCGGTTAAACCGCTGGATGTATGGAAGGGCCTCGATGAGGACCTCCGCCTTGTCAAGATATTTCTGATTCACCATAGTGGTATCTCCTTTTTTGAAAAACAATATAGACTGAAAAAGTTTTTTGTTATATCAGGAACGGTAATCTGCATTGATTTTGATATAGTCATAAGTGAGGTCGCATCCCCATGCGGTTGCTGCTGCATCACCCATCTTCATATCAGCAATGGCTGTTACTGCATCTTCGGAGAGGATCTTTGTCGCTTCCTCTTCACTGTATCCTGTGGAAACTCCGTTTTCGATGATCTTGATCTTTCCTGCTTTGCTTTCGAAATAGAGGTCTACCTTTTCAGGATCGAACTGGACTCCGGAATAACCGAGAGCACAGAGGATTCTGCCCCAGTTGGCATCGTGGCCGTAGATTGCTGCCTTTGTAAGGGATGAAGTCACTACAGATTTACTTAAGGTTACGGCTTCTGCCTTAGTTGCTGCGCCGATAACTTTGACTTCGAAGAGTGCTGTTGCTCCTTCACCGTCTCCTGCGATTTTTTTTGCAAGGGTTGTGTTTACGTAGTTGAGTGCTTTTTTGAACTCTTCATAGTCTGCATTTTTTTCTGTGATCTTCGGGTTGCCGGCCTGACCGTTTGCCAGAAGAAGGACTGTGTCGTTTGTGGATGTATCGCCGTCAACGGATACCATATTGTAGGTGTCCTTGATGTCCTCACTGAGTGCTTCCTGAAGAAGTTCTTTGGAGATATCCACATCACTTGTGATAAATCCAAGCATTGTACACATGTTCGGGTGGATCATTCCTGATCCTTTGCACATGCCGCCGACTGTAACTGTCTTTCCGCCGATCTCGATCTCAACAGCTGCTTCTTTTTTCTCGGTGTCTGTTGTCATGATGGCTTTTGCAGCCTCAAGTCCTGCCTCACGGGTTCCTTTAAGATTCGGAGCCATAGCAGTTACACCTTTTGCAATACGATCGATAGGGATCTGCATTCCGATAACACCGGTGGATGCTACCAGCACGCTGTCTTCCGGAATTCCAAGTGCTTTTGCCGCTGCCTCTGCTGTTGCACGGCAGTAGCCAAATCCCTCTTCACCGGTACATGCATTGGCAATTCCGCTGTTGCAGATCACTGCTCTTGCTCCCTGATGATTGTATACAATATCCTGATCCCATCTTACAGGGGCAGCTTTTACCACATTGGTTGTGAAAGTTCCTGCAGCCACGCATGGAACTTCACTGAACACCATAGCCATATCTGTACGACCTTTATATTTGATCTGTGCAGCTGTTGAGGCAGCCTGAAAACCTTTTGCAGCTGTTACACCGCCATCAATTATCTTCATATTAATCTCCTCTCAACGATGGTGCCTTTTGGCAACCATCACATATATTTATAGTCTGTCTGATTTACGGACACATCGGGATCTGCTTCAGTCCTTCATTCTCATCGAATCCGAACATCAGGTTCATGTTCTGAACAGCCTGTCCTGCTGCACCTTTCACAAGGTTGTCGATCGCTCCCATCATAATGACTCTCTTTGTTCTCGGGTCGATCTTGAAGTTTACGTCTACGAAATTGCTGCCTTCCACATTTCTTGTCTGCGGGCATACATCTTTGTTCAGCACACGTACAAAAAACTCATCTTTATAATATTTGTCATATGCTGCCTTCACTTCCTCATATGTAACGTCCTTAGTAAGGGAAGCATAAGCTGTCACCAGGATTCCTCTGTTCATCGGAACAAGATGTGGTGTAAAATTGATCATCACTTCCTGTCCGCAGGCATATCCAAGCTGATCCTCGATCTCCGGTGTATGTCTGTGTGTTGCAACACCATATGCCTTGATGCTCTCATTGACTTCGCAGTAAAGATTCGGAACTTTCGCACCTCTTCCTGCACCTGATGTTCCGGACTTGGCATCAATGATGATCGTGTTCGGATCAATAAGACCTTCCTTTAACAATGGGTAAATAGATAATGTAGAACATGTCGGATAACATCCCGGGTTGGCGATCAGTCTTGCCTTCCTGATATCCTCACGGTTGATCTCGCAGAGACCATAAACAGCTTCCTCAATAAACTGTGGGGATTTGTGCTCGATTCCGTACCATTTCTCATATTTCTTCACATCTTTAATACGGAAGTCCGCGCTTAAATCGATCACCTTACATTTGGAAAGGATCTCTTCATTAATAAGGGATGCACACAGTCCCTGCGGTGTTGCGGTAAAGATCACATCTACCTCATCTGCAAGTGCTGCCATGTTGTCATCCATGCATTTTGCATCTACCAGTTTGAAAAAATTCTGATAAATATCTGCGTACTGCTGATCTATATAGCTTCGGGATCCGAACCATTTGATCTCAACATCTTTGTGTCCAAGAAGAAGTCTTACGATCTCATTTCCCGCGTATCCTGTAGCACCGATAATTCCTGCTTTAACCATCTTTCACATTCCTCCTCTGCCGTATCTCTTACGGTCTCAGTAAAAAGGCGTTTCTCATGTCCGCCTTGCCAATGGATAGATTATACATCTTCTCTGCATATTATGCAATAGTCATTTTCTTTGATTTTTCACGGTCTTTTCTGTTTTTCTTGTATTTTCTTATAATAATCCTCATTATACGTTGCATTTTTATGCAAAATTATTTTTATATTTTTCAAATTATCTCTTGCATATTTATAAAATCTGGTGTATATTAAGCCATGTCAACAGGACAGCAGAAAATTTTGTTTTGCTGTTCATGAATATTTATTCACTCTGGTAAAGTTATAAAACAGCATAATTTTTCCGGATAATTAGTTTAAGAAATCTCACCGTCCCGGAAATATTCCGGAACGATACAAAATTCCAAAAAATCTCAGGAGGACATATATTATGAAAGAAAAAGTTGTTTTAGCGTATTCCGGTGGTCTTGATACCACAGCCCTGATCCCGTGGCTGAAAGAAACATTTGACTATGACGTTGTCTGCTGCTGTGTAAACTGCGGACAGGGAAACGAGCTGGACGGTCTTGAAGAAAGAGCCAAAATGTCCGGCGCTTCCAAATTATATATCGAAGATATCGTTGATGAGTTCTGCGATGACTTCATTATGCCATGTGTAGAAGCCGGTGCTGTTTACGAGCATTCTTACCTTCTCGGAACATCCATGGCCCGTCCGGTCATCGCCAAGAAACTTGTTGAGATCGCACGTAAAGAAGGCGCAGTTGCTATCTGCCACGGTGCTACAGGTAAAGGAAATGACCAGATCCGTTTTGAGCTTGGTATTAAAGCTCTTGCTCCTGACATCAAGATCATCGCTCCATGGCGTATGACAGATCTGTGGACCATGCAGTCCCGTGAGGATGAGATCGAATTCTGTAAAGCTCACGGCATCACTCTTCCATTCGATGCAAGCCACAGCTACAGCCGTGACAGAAACCTCTGGCACATCAGCCATGAAGGACTTGAGCTTGAGGATCCGTCCCAGGCTCCGAACTATGACGACATGCTTGTATTAAGCGTAACTCCTGAGAAAGCTCCGGATAAAGAAACTGAAGTTACCATGACATTTGAGCAGGGTGTTCCGAAGACTCTTAACGGAAAAGCAATGAAGGTTTCCGAGATCATCACAGAGCTTAACAAACTTGGCGGCGAGAACGGAATCGGTATCGTAGATATCGTTGAGAACCGTGTTGTTGGTATGAAATCCCGTGGTGTTTATGAGACTCCCGGCGGAACAATCCTGATGGCAGCTCATGACCAGCTTGAAGAGCTGATTCTTGACCGTGAAACAATGGAAGCTAAGAAAAAACTTGGCAGCCAGTTTGCACAGGTTGTTTACGAAGGAAAATGGTATACACCTCTTCGTGAAGCTATCCAGGCATTTGTTGAGTCCACTCAAAAATATGTTACAGGTGAAGTTAAATTCAAGCTTTATAAAGGAAACATCATCAAAAATGGTACAACTTCTCCATACAGCCTTTACAATGAGTCCCTTGCTTCCTTTACAACCGGCGATATGTATGACCACCATGATGCTGACGGATTCATCACATTATTCGGTCTGCCGCTGAAGGTTCGTGCTATGAAGCTTGCAGAAGTTAAGAACAACCAGAATCAGAACTGATTTTGCCGAAGGCTGCTTCGACAGATCATAAAAATGCCCCGGGAAGCTATATAAGTTCCCCGGGGTCTTTTGTTATATATCACTTCGATCCCATAATAAACGAAAGGATTTTTTTATCATGAACTCACAGAAAATGCCTCTGAAAAATTCCCTCTGCCTGCTCCTGGCTGCCACTATCTGGGGAATCGCCTTTGTGGCCCAGAGTGTTGGTATGAAATATGTCGGTCCTTTTACCTTTAACGGCGTGCGTTCCCTGATCGGTGCCGCTGTTCTGATACCGGTGCTCTTTATCCTGAACCGTTCCGGAAATGATTCCGCTGCTGCCACAGATTCCGTAATACCGAACTCCTCACCAGAGCCCTCAAAGAAAGCTTCATCTGCCACTCCATATAACCGCCGTGACCTGTGGACGGGCGGAATCGCCTGCGGAGCCGCCCTCTTTGCTGCCAGCAGCTTCCAGCAGTTCGGTATCCAGTACACAACTGTCGGAAAAGCAGGTTTTATCACTGCATGCTACATTGTCATTGTCCCGATCATCGGACTTTTCCTGAAAAAGAAATGCAGTCCTTTTATCTGGGCAGCCGTTGTTATGGCTCTGGTCGGACTTTATCTTCTCTGCATCACGGACGGTTTTTCCATTGGACTCGGAGATATTCTGGTGCTGATATGTGCTTTTCTCTTTTCCCTGCACATTCTGGTCATTGATCATTTTTCCCCGAAAGCAGACGGGGTAAAGCTTTCCTGCATCCAGTTTCTGGTCTGCGGAATCCTGTCCATGATCCCGGCTCTGATCCTGGAACACCCTCAGGTTTCCTCTATCCTTACCGCGTGGCTTCCAATCCTGTATGCCGGCATCATGTCCTGCGGTGTTGCCTATACCCTGCAGATTGTAGGCCAGAAGAATGTAAACCCGACAGTAGCTTCCCTGATCCTTTCCCTGGAGTCCTGCATCTCCGTGCTCGCCGGCTGGATGCTCCTTGGACAGAAGCTTTCCTTAAAAGAGCTGATCGGATGCGTCATCATGTTTGCGGCCATAATTCTGGCACAGCTGCCCGAGAAAAATGCCGCAAAATAAACTATAGCACTCCCGAAATCACCATAAAAAAGAAGTGTATGAAAGTTTTCAGCATCCAACTCTCATACACTTCTTTTTTTATGTAAGCTTACGCTTTTTATTTTGCCTCTGTTTCTTCTTTCTTAACGAATTTATTATAATGTGCCTTGATCTTCTCAAAACTCTCCTGACTGATATCATGCTCCATCTTGCAGGCATCCTCAAGTGCAATATCGGACGGAACACCAAGTCCCTCAAGCATCTTGGCAAGGACTGTATGACGCTCATAGATCTGGTTGGCGATCTCTGCGCCTTTCTCCAGAAGTGTTACAGTACCGTAACGGTCCATTGCAATATATCCATCCTCACGGAGAAGCTTCATCGCGTGGCTGACACTTGGCTTGGAAACGCCAAGTCTGGTAGCAATATCAATAGAACGGACCCCTCCACCTTTCTTGGATAAAACCAGAATTGATTCCAGATAATCCTCTGCTGACTGTCTGATTTCCATATAAAATCCTCCCTCACATAAATTCCAGCGGATAAAAATCCGCGTTCACTGCTTTTTTTATAACCGAATATCTGCTTTTCTCACTGTTTATTGCTTTTCGCAATCCCACAGGAACCTGTCTATATAGACCCTATAGCAGTTCCAGGGTTCATCGACTCTGCTGCAACAAGGGATCTGAATCACACATTATTTCCCTATTTTACAGGTGAATATTAACTTTTAATATACCGCTTAACCCGAATTATGTCAAGCTTTTCACACACATTTGTCTTGACATTAAAAATATTTTCCCTGATAATAATATCTGAACAATACATCTGTTCTGTAGCAGCTCTGATTTTTCAGAGGTGCTATCTTTTTGAACAGTAGAAGAAAGGAGTTTTTTTATGCTCAAAACCCTGTTGGCCCAGGTCAGGGAATTTAAAAAGGCATCATTTCTCACGCCTTTTTTCATGATCCTCGAAGTTCTCTTTGAGACTCTGATCCCCCTGGCCATGGCTTCCATTATTGATAAAGGTGTGGAAGCCGGAAATATCGGCCATATCTATCGGATGGGTGCAATTATGACAGCTCTTGCCCTGTGCGGCCTGTGGGCCGGTGTCATGGGCGGAAAATACGGAGCACTGGCATCAACCGGCTTTGCCAGAAACCTCCGGAAAGCTATGTACACCAACATCCAGACCTTTTCTTTTTCCAACATCGACAAGTACAGCACTGCCGGTCTGATCACCCGTCTTACAACAGACGTCACCAATCTGCAGAATGCCTATCAGATGATCCTGCGCATGTGCACCCGTGCACCGGCCAGCCTAATCTGCGCCATGGTCATGGCATTTCTTATCAATGCGAAGCTTGCAAGCATCTATCTTGTTGCAGTTATCTTCCTTGGAGGCTGCCTGATCTTTATCATGCGAAAAGCTACCGTATATTTCCAGGCCGTATTCCGTAAATATGACGACCTGAACGCAAGTGTACAGGAAAATATCGGTGCTGTCCGTGTTGTCAAGGCTTACGTCCGTGAAGATTACGAGATCAGTAAATTCCAGAAAGCCTGCAATAAAGTATACGAAATGTTCTTAAGTGCTGAAAAGATCGTTGTCATGAACATGCCTCTGATGCAGTTTACTGTTTACGCCTGTATCCTTGGTATCAGCTGGCTTGGAGCCAAAATGATCGTAGGAAGTTCTCTGACTACAGGTGAACTTATGAGTCTCCTCACTTACTGCATGAATATTCTCATGAGTCTTATGATGCTTTCCATGGTTTTTGTTATGGTAACAATGAGTATTGCAAGTGCGGAACGTGTCACAGAAGTTATCAATGACACCGCTGACATTACAGACCCGGAGAATCCTGTAACAGAAGTCCCGAACGGAAGCATTACTTTTGACCATGTTGACTTCAGCTACAAAAAAAACAGCAAAGAGCCTGTTCTCAAAGACATCAATATCTCAATCCGTTCCGGCGAAACTATCGGAATCATCGGTGGTACAGGAAGTGCCAAATCCAGCCTTGTAAACCTGATCAGCCGTCTTTATGACGTAACTGACGGTTCTGTTTGCGTGGGTGGTATTGATGTCCGTAAATACCATCTGGAAACTCTGAGAAACCAGGTTTCCGTAGTCCTTCAGAAAAACGTACTTTTCTCAGGAACCATTCTTGAGAATCTCCGCTGGGGTGACAAAAACGCCACAGAGGAAGAATGCCGCCGTGCATGCCAGCTTGCCTGTGCCGATGATTTCATCGAAAAAATGCCGGATAAATACAATACCTTCATTGAACAGGGTGGTTCCAATGTTTCCGGTGGCCAGAAACAGCGTCTCTGTATTGCACGTGCCCTTCTGAAGAAACCGAAGATACTGATCCTGGATGATTCCACAAGTGCAGTTGATACAGCCACCGACGCAAGGATTCGACGTGCTTTTGCAGAAGAGATCCCGGATACTACCAAACTGATCATCGCACAGCGTATCTCCAGTATCCAGAATGCTGACCGCATTATTGTCATGGATAACGGTACAGTCAACGGTTTCGGCACTCACGAGGAGCTTCTTAAGACCAACGCTATCTATCAGGAAGTATTTAATTCACAGACCGGCGGTGCCGGTGATTTTGACGAGGGAGGTGAACCGGCTTGAAGAAACAGAATATGAAAAATCCTGGCGGTCCTGATCCGAAAGGTATGGGTACACTGGAACAGCCGGGTAAGCTTCTCGGACGTCTTGCCCACTATATTTTCAAAAGCTACAGTATTCATATCGTAATTGTTGTGATCTGTATTTTTGTCAGCGTCCTGGCTAATGTCCAGGGAACCATGTTCATGAAAACTCTGATCGACCAGTACATCACACCGCTTCTCAAAGCAGATACGCCGGATTTTGGTCCCCTGACTGCCGCAATCGCACGTGTTGCATGCTTTTACGCCATCGGCGTTATTTCTACTTATACCTATAACCGCATTATGATCAATGTTTCCCAGGGAAGCCTGCGCAACCTGCGTAATGATATGTTCGCAAAAATGGAAACTCTTCCGATCAAATATTTCGACACACATGCACATGGCGATATCATGTCTATCTACACGAATGATATCGATACCCTGCGCCAGATGATCAGCCAGAGTTTCCCTCAGCTGCTCTCCAGCGTGATCACAATTGTCAGCGTATTTATCAGCATGCTGATCCTGAATGTACCGCTTACTGTTGTTACTCTCATCATGGTTGCTGTTATGCTTGCCGCCAGCCGTAAACTCGCAGGCTTAAGCGGAAAATATTTCCTGGAGCAGCAGACCAATCTCGGCATTGTCAACGGTTATATCGAAGAGATGATGGAAGGCCAGAAAGTTGTCAAGGTCTTCTGCCATGAAGATGAAAGTATCGAGAAATTCAATGAGCTAAACGACCAGCTTTTTACCAGCGCAGACAACGCCAACCGTTTCGCCAATATCCTGATGCCTGTTGTTGCTCAGCTTGGAAATGTCAGCTATGTAGTCTGTGCTATTGTAGGAGGTATCCTGGCAATCAACGGAGTCGGCAATTTCACCCTTGGAGGACTTGCCAGCTTCCTGACTTTCAACAAGAGCTTCAACATGCCGATCAACCAGGTCAGCCAGCAGTTCAACAGTATTGTTATGGCTCTTGCAGGTGCCAAACGTATCTTTGATCTTCTGGATGAAAAACCGGAAGCAGATGAAGGTTATGTTACTCTTGTCAATGCCAGAGAAGAAAACGGTGTTCTCACTGAATCCGATAAGCGTACCGGACGCTGGGCATGGAAGCATTTCCACAAGGCAGAAGGCACCACGGATTATATTGAACTGAAAGGTGACATGGTTCTGGAGGATGTTGATTTCGGTTACAATTCCAATAAAATCGTTCTTCACGATATCAATATGTATGCACAGCCTGGCCAGAAGATCGCTTTCGTAGGCTCCACAGGTGCAGGAAAAACCACCATCACCAATCTTCTGAACCGCTTTTATGATATTCAGAAAGGCAAGATCCGCTACGACGGTATCAACATCACCAAGATCAAAAAAGACGATCTCCGCCGTTCCATGGGTATTGTTCTTCAGGATACCAACCTGTTCACTGCAACCGTTATGGAAAACATCCGCTACGGTAAGCTGGATGCCACAGATGAAGAGGTTATTGCTGCCGCAAAGCTTGCCAATGCAGACGGTTTTATCCGCAGACTTCCCCAGGGTTATAACACGCTTCTGCGAGGAAACGGTGCAAACCTGAGCCAGGGACAGCGTCAGCTCTATCCATCGCCCGCGCTGCTGTTGCAGACCCTCCTGTTCTGATCCTTGATGAAGCTACCAGTTCCATTGATACCCGTACCGAGAAGCTGGTTCAGGATGGCATGGATAAGTTGATGGAAGGCAGAACGACTTTTGTTATCGCCCACCGTCTTTCCACTGTCCGCAACAGTGACTGTATCATGGTTCTGGAACAGGGACATATTATCGAACGTGGTTCCCATGAGGAGCTGCTTGCGCAGAAAGGACGGTATTACCAGCTGTATAATGGCTGATCCCGTACCACAGTTATTGTCACATAAAAAACATGCAGGATACATCTTTTCCAGATGGTTCTGCATGTTTTTTATATATTCCGGGATCATATGTGTTATAATTTTTCTGTTATTTTTCCGGTTCATTCTCTTCGCTTAATATTTTATTCACTTTAAATATGATAATACTGAACTGTATTTACATACTGAACTGAGTTGAGCTGAAAAATAATTTTGTGAAATTTTCAGAAAGGAGTTTCTGCAGTATCTTAAATTTTTGAGCTGCTGCAGACCATTTATATATGAAACAGGCTGAAGAATATTACTACGGCAGAATGCCGAAGGATAAACAGAATACATACCGGGCAATGCTGGCAGGACTTATGGATCTTTCTGATGAGATCCTGCTGCCCCAGGTCCCTACTACTGACGGAAACTGGCTCTATGACGTTTTTTTTCAGCTTCGTCTGGATCATCCGGAGATCTTCTGGGCTGTGGGATTTAAATACCGTCATTATAAGGATTCTCCCAACCTCATCCTGATCCCCGAATACATTTTTGACAAAAACAAAATCCGCGAGCACAAGAAAGCTCTGCACGCCCGCGTAGAGAAGCTTGTACGCCCTGCAGCGAAGTTTTCGGAATGGGATAAGGAAAAATATGTCCACGACTTTATCTGCGAAAATATCCGCTATGACAAACTGAAAAAGCCATACTCCCATGAGATCATCGGACCTCTTGGCCATGGTGTCGGCGTCTGTGAGGGAATCGCCAAATCCGTAAAAATTCTCTGCGATGCCCTCGGAGTCTGGTGTGTTATCGCCATCTGCGGAAATAATCCCGAAAAAGGTATCAAATACCGCCATACCTGGAACATTGTCCGAATCAACGGACAATATTATCATCTGGATGCCACTTTTGACAATACACTTGGCAGAAACGAGGATGATTCTGTCAGTATCCGCTACGATTATTTTAATCTGGATGACAAAAACATCTTCCGTGACCATGAGCCACTAATCGCTCCTGCTCCCGCCTGCCCGGACGGAAGCCACTCCTACTACCGCGAAAAAAAGCTTTCTTTCACCAAAATCGAAGATGTTTACAAACGTGCTCTGCAGGCTGCCAGAAAAGGCCGTGAATTCACTTTTCACTGGAGAGGCAGTTATCTCACCCGCGAAGTCCTTGCAGATCTTGTTGACCAGATCCAGGCCGCAGGAAAGACCCGCGATAAAAAAGCCATCATTACACTTAACTGGCCCCAGGCCATACTGAGATTCCACTTCACAGATCAGCAGGCTGAGGACAAGGTATTTATTGAGGAAGTAAATGAGGGTGAGAAATTATAAAACCATGAAGACTTCTGTAAATTTCAGAATTTACAGAAGGTCTTCATGTGATTGTTTATTGATGCGGATAACAGGACTTGAACCTGCACGGTTGCCCACTGGTACCTAAAACCAGCGCGTCTGCCAATTCCGCCATATCCGCATATGTCATTTCTTCAGACATGATTATTACAACAAAAGATATTTTACAGGAAATTCTCAAATAACGCAAGGACATATTCAAAATTGATACAAGTAATTTTTCAATAAAAGTCCCCATAATAAAATGTAACCACCGGTACAAAAAAAAAAAATTACAAAAACCAGAAAGCCCGCATAAAACAGGTTTTTCGAACAAAAAAAGCACTGTCGAACTGACAGTGCTTTTAAAATTCAATGAGGCATCGGGGATTCGAACCCCGGACAACTTGATTAAAAGTCAAGTGCTCTACCGACTGAGCTAATACCCCATAAGGACTGGGCTAGCTGGATTCGAACCAGCGAATGCAGCAGTCAAAGTGCTGTGCCTTACCGCTTGGCGATAGCCAATGGGCGAAGGGTGGATACAGGGATTCGAACCCTGGGCCTCCAGAGCCACAATCTGGCGCGCTAACCAACTGCGCTATACCCACCACAGCGTGCCTGAAGGGATTCGAACCCCCGACCCACGGCTTAGAAGGCCGTTGCTCTATCCAGCTGAGCTACAGACACATGCTCTCTTTTCAGAGAAGCGGGTGATGGGAATCGAACCCACGTATCCAGCTTGGAAGGCTGGTGTTCTACCATTGAACTACACCCGCATGCTTGCGGTAATAAGTTTACAGCAGTCGGGGGTGACAGGATTCGAACCTGCGGCCTCCTGGTCCCAAACCAGCGCTCTAGCCAAACTGAGCCACACCCCGATATACCATTTACTTATGGTCTTTATTAAGTTGTTGTCGTTTTTGTTTCTCTTGCCTGACGACAAGTGATATTATATAATAGTGATCTACAAATGTCAACACTTTTTTTGAATTTTTTTAAAAAACTTTTTTTCACGTTTTTTCCGTCTATTCAAAGGTTTTCTTGTCATTTGCGACTTGCTTATGTTATCATATTCCTGATAATAAAGTCAAGAAGAAAATCTGGAAAATTAAGGAGATGTTTTTATGGATATAAAACTATTTCAGCAGAAGCTTAACGAAATCTGTGAGATCGCGGAAGAGAACGGCAAACAGCTCTCCCAGCAGCAGATCCGTGAACATTTCGATGAATCTGACCTGAATACTTCACAGCTCGTGAAGATCCTGCAGTATCTTAAATTGAAAGGAATTACTATCGAAGGCGCAGAGAAAGCTACCGGTGATTCTGCGCTGATGCTGCAAGCACCCGGGATGCAAAGCAGGAAGAATTTCCCGGTACCCGTACAGCTCTTACAGCAGAGGAACAGGCGTATCTCAGGGATTATATGGAGAGTTTTTCACCGGAAGGACTTGATTCCGAAGACCTCTCTTCTCTCTTCCAGGCCTTTGCCGATGGCGACACTGCTGCCGAGGGTGAACTTACACAGTTCTACATGGCTCAGGCAGCCAGATGGCAGCTGAACTGAACTGCGAAGAGATTTATCTGGCTGACCTGATCCAGGAGGCGAATCTGGCACTTCTGGCTGCTCTCAAAGAATCTGAGCCGCTGGTGAAAGACGATACCTGGATGCGCGGCCGTATCCGCAGCGGAATCCTTCATGCCATTGAAGAACAGACACAGCAGAAATTCCGCGATGATTATCTTGTATCCAAGGTAGAAAACCTGGAATCCGCGGTAAAAGAACTCACAGACGATGATGACACCACCAGGTTCACCATCGATGAGCTTGCCGTGATCCTGGATATGAACGTAGACGAGATCCGGGATGTGCTTCGCCTTACCGGAGATGATAAATAAGCAATATAACTACCCGAACAACAAAAAACAGCGACGGAGATGCTTTTTTCTCTGCCGCTGTTTTTATTTTTACATAACAGTAGTTTCACCATTTACACTGGATCAAATAACTGATCATATTATATTACAGATACCGGATCTCCACATTCATCTTTCCATTCCCGTCTGTCTCCAGCACCGCATAGCTTGGCCTGCGGCCTCTTTGTCTCGGAAATGCCAGACTTCCCGGATTTACAAGAAGAACTCCGTCTTCTGTCTCCAGCACCGGCATGTGTATATGTCCGAAAAATGCCGCGTTACAGCCGCGCTGTTTTGCCGCATCTGCAAGCTGGTCAAAAGCCATGGACACTCCATAATAATGTCCATGTGTCACCAGTACTTTATTTTCCTCAATATCGATCACTTCTTCTCTGGGAAGATCTGAGAAAAAGTCATTATTCCCGGAAACAATGCTGCAGGGACATTCCGCAAGAGCTTCGATATAAAACTCCCGTCCTTCCACATCTCCGCAGTGTACCAGCATGTCAAAAGGTGCTTCCCTGTTCACTGCCAGTTCCAGATTTTCGTCTCTTCCGTGGGTGTCACTTACGATCAGTACCTTCATACCAGCTCTTCCTTTATCATGCGAAGAGCTTTTCCCCGGTGGCTGATCTTGTTCTTCTCTTCCATGGAAAGCTCTGCAGATGTGCATCCATATTCCGGAAGATAAAAGATCGGATCATATCCGAAACCGTTCTCCCCTTTTTCCTCATATCCAATGCGGCCTTCCATGGCAGCACGTACTGTCTTTCTTCTTCCATCCGGAAAAGCTGCTGCAATGGCACAGACGAATCTTGCTGTACGCTTCTCATCCGGCACACCATCCAATCTCTCAACCAGATTTGCATTCTTAATATGATAGGAAGTATCTTCGCCCATATAACGCGCAGAATAAATACCCGGCTCTTTGTTCAGATAGTCGATCTCAAGCCCGGAATCATCAGCCAGCACGATCTCGCCAGTCATCTTACAGATGGCCTCAGCCTTGATCATGGCATTCTCCTCGAAGCTTTTTCCATTCTCATCAATGTCTGCATGGATTCCGGCATCCTTCAGGGAAAGGATCTCAAGAGACGGATCTGCCAGGATCCTGCGGATCTCTTTCATTTTCCCCTCATTTCCGGTGGCAAAAATAATCTTTTTCATTATTTCATACTTCCTTTCTTTGGCGGACGCGGTCCAAGGAACTGATAATAGTAGGTTTTCATCATTCCGTTGTAGATTTTTCTGTTCTTATCGGCCTTCCGTCCGATATCATTCTCAGCTTTATCATAGGCAGTGATCAGATACATGGACCAGCGGTCCAGACGCTCATAGCTCTCTCCGATCTCGCGGTAAAGTGCCGGAAGGTTTGCTTTGTCCTCAATTCTCTCTCCATAAGGGGGATTGGTGACAATAAAACCAAACGGCCTGGAATGACGAAGTTCGCTCACCGGACGCTGCTGGAAATGGATCAGCCTGTCCACTCCTGCCATTTTTGCATTGGCGCGAGCTGCTTTGATGGCTGCCGCATCAATGTCAAACCCCTGGATATCTGTCTCAATGTCAAGATTTACCCTGTCTCCGGCTTCCTCTCTGGCATCTTCCCAGCATTCCTTTGGAATCAGATGTTCCCAGTTTTCAGCCAGAAAATGACGGTTCATTCCAGGTGCTATGTCCGCCGCCATCATAGCTGCCTCGATCGGGAAGGTACCGCTTCCGCAAAACGGGTCTACCAGAATGCGGTCTTTTTTCCATGGGGTAAGCATCAAAAGTGCACTGGCAAGTGTCTCTGTGATCGGCGCTTTGACCGTCATCTGACGGTATCCCCTCTTATGAAGAGAAACACCTGATGTGTCGATTCCGATCAGTGCGATATCTTTCATAAATGCCACTCGAATCGGGAATTCCGGGCCGTCTTCCGGAAACCAGGAGATTCCGTAAATACCTTTGAGACGTTCTACGATGGCTTTTTTCATAATAGACTGGATATCGGACGGACTGAACAGTTTACTCTTGATGGAGTTTGCCTTGGCTACCCAGAATTTTCCATTCTTCGGTATGTAATTCTCCCATGGAAGAGCCTTGGTTTTCTCAAAAAGCTCATCAAAAGTCTCTGCCTTTACCTCGCCTACTTTCAGCAGTACACGCTCTGTTGTCCGCAGGAACATATTAGCATCTGCCACACCCTGAGCATCAGCCTGAAAAGTTACTCTTCCGTCTTCCACCTTGGTCACATCGTATCCAAGATCCAGTATCTCTCGTTTCAGTACCGCCTCTGTTCCGAAATGGCAGGGCGCAGTTAATTCCCACAGATTCATAAAGTGATCTCCCGTACTGTATTTCCTTCAAAGTCTTTGATTGTAAAAATTCCGTTCTCATATACCGCATAAGTTGGTGGATTGCCTTCTTTCGGGATAGACACGGAGCCAGGATTCAGAAGGATGTAATTTCCCATATTCTCTGCTTTCAGCACATGTGTATGGCCATGGATAAGGATGTCGCCGTCCATCATTGGCGGAAGGTGATCTTTATTGTAGACATGGCCGTGTGTTGCATAGAAAGTTCTTCCGTCAAGAGCCAGGATGCAGTAGTCTGCCATTACCGGAAACTCCAGTACCATCTGATCTACCTCTGCCTCGCAGTTTCCGCGTACTGCATAGATCTGGTTTTTTCTCTCATTTAAAAGGCGGATGACTTCCTTTGGTGCGTATTCCTTCGGAAGATCATTTCTCGGTCCATGATAAAGCAGATCTCCCAGAAGTACCAGTCTCTCCGCCTTCTCTTCGTCATATGCTTTCAGCATTTTCCGGCAATAATATGCCGAACCATGTACATCTGACGCAAACATATATTTCATAATCTTTTCTCCTTGTGATTTTTGTTGATTTTCTATTTCTGTTCTTTACATTATCATGATTTCATTTAAAATACAAGATTTGTTGTTTTATCCACTCACAAGATTTCTTCCTCTATATGCCGCAAAACCGCCAATTACGGATCTGGTACGGCAGCCTTGTCTTGCCAGGTTCCTGGCTGCCTGCATGCTGGCCCCTCCCCGGTCACAGTAAAAAACAAGCGTTTTATCTCGCGGAAACCGATACTTCTGATCCTGTTTTTTCTCAAGATATTCTTCCAGCTCACGGTATGGAATGTTTATTGCATTCCGGACATGTCCCTTCCTGTAGGAAGCCAGGTCCCGGAGATCTATAATAATGGCGTCACTTCGCTCCACATAATAGTCCAGCATTTTCGCAGAGATAGTTTCGATCTGAAACATGAAAAAAGGCTCCTCTTTTTAATATATTATATGGTATGTTTAAGGAGAATGTTCCCTGCAGAAAAAGCAGGAAAAAGCTCTCTTTCAACTTTTCCCTGCTTCAACCGGATAGGTGTCAGACAGATTTCTGCAATCTGTGTATTTTCATTCTATTCTTTATTTGTCCGAAGTTTCCTCCAACAGATCAATATCTGTCGGATCCTCTGCCCTTCTCTGAATCATATTCATCGGATGTTTTATTTCCGTAACTGTTGCCATAGCTGTTTTTGGAACTGTTTTTACTGCAGTTTCCGGAGCTGTTCTTAGAACTGTTTTTACCGCAATTTACGGAATCACTTTCCCTGTGATTTTTACCTGCATAGTTGGATTCATTTCTGTCTGTTTCGTAATTTTTTGCCATTTGAATTACCTCCTGATGAAGTTGATTTTACGGCTTTAAAACGTTTATTAAACCTTTCTGCCGCTTTTTATTACAGGAAATAGTATCCCAAAAAGTTTGGAGATTATTCACCAAAATCATATTGCTTTTTTTTCCAGTTTATATTATAATCATTCTTGTAAAAAGAATTTACCCTTCAAAAATTTTTTTTACATAACCCCTTATTTAATTATTTATACTCCCCTCGAAACACCCGGTAGCTCCCCTACCGGGTGTTTCTCTATGTAAAAAACAAGCCACCGAATGACGATCACAGTCGCTCCGGCAGCTTGTTTTTTTATCCGTTGATCGGATTTACATGCACCATACAGTGCTTTACATCTTTGAATTTGTTCTCGATCGTATGATGTACATTTTCCGCAATATCATGTGCATCGCGAAGGGAAATATTTCCATCTGCTGCGATCTCGATATCCACATATATCTTGGATCCGAAAAGGCGGGTTTTAAGAAGGTCTACTCTTCTGACTCCCGGTACCCTGAGGATCTCTCTCTTCATGGATTCCTCCGTTTTTGCATCACAGGAATGATCTACCATCTTGTCAATGGCATCCCTGAAAATATCGATAGATGCCTTTGCGATCATAAAGCAGATCACAATGCTGGCGATCGGATCCAGGATCGGATATCCCAGTCTTGCTCCGAAAATACCGATAAACGCTCCTATGGAGGAAAGCGCATCCGAACGATGATGCCATGCATCTGCCATCAGGGCTCCTGAATTGATCTTCTTTGCAGCACCTCTTGTATACCAGAACATCCACTCTTTTACTACAATGGATACCACTGCTGCAATCAGTGCAAGTGTTCCCGGAATGGCAATTGTTCCGCCGGATGTGCTTTTTACAATGTCACGGGCACCGGTAACTCCGATCCCAAGACCTGTTACAAGCAGCATTCCTGCAAGGACAATGGAAGAAACACACTCCATTCTTTCATGTCCGTACTGATGCTCTTTGTCTGATTTCTTTGCAGAAAGGCGGACACCGATAATTACGATGAAGGTACTTCCCACATCTGATGCAGAATGAATGGCATCAGAGATCATCGCTCCTGAATGTGCCACAATACCTGCGATCAGTTTAAATACAGATAATAAAAGGTTTACCAGAATACTGATCCCGGATACCTTCATTGCTGTCTGCTGTTCCCATGAAGCTGTTTTTTCTGTATCATGTATAATTGTTTTGTTTTCTGTGTGTTCCATAAACAGGACCTCCTTTTAAATATATGATCAGGTTCTTCTTATGGCACAACATTTTCCGTGAAAAAACCGACGGTTTCTTCACTACTCGCTGCAGTGCGATTTTCCGCCGGTGTTCTTTCTTTTCTATATATGGATATCCCAGCTTCTACCATCTGTACCATCCATATTTTTGCAGTAAAAAAGACATACCTGCGAAACATACACTGTCCCGCAGATATGTCTGAAAGTAAAGTCACATTCCATATCCGCTGCCGCTTCCTGCGGCCCGGCCCCATGCCTTCGGATAAGTATCTTTGATTCCGAAAGGCATCGCCTGCTCAGTTTGTACTGTTGATCTCGCATCCTGTTCGAATGTAATGCAGTGCAAAGAGAATTTTTGCAGTCTTACGGGTCTCCCGCTCAACTTCCCAGAAAGGATACACCCTGTACCCTTTGTTAGTCAAGCCAAAGATTTTTTATTTTACAGATGGATAGTTTGTCAAAAAACCGGGAGCGAATAAATCCGCTCCCGGTTAAGTCTACGATCTGTATTCTGTTGAAATGAATGATTATGCCTGAGGACCAGCTGCAACGAGTGCTTTACCAGCTGCATTTCCCTCATATTTAGCAAAGTTCTTAACAAATCTTGCAGCAAGATCTTTAGCCTTTGTCTCCCACTCTGCAGCATCTGCATATGTGTCACGTGGGTCAAGGATTGCAGGATCTACGCCCGGAAGCTCTGTCGGAACCTCGAAGTTGAAGAATGGGATCTTCTTTGTAGAAGCTTTAAGGATAGATCCGTCAAGGATAGCATCGATGATACCACGAGTATCTTTGATGGAGATACGTTTTCCTGTTCCATTCCATCCTGTGTTAACGAGGTATGCTTTCGCACCACTCTTCTCCATTCTCTTAACGAGCTCCTCAGCATATTTTGTCGGATGAAGCTCAAGGAATGCCTGTCCGAAGCAAGCGGAGAATGTAGGAGTAGGCTCTGTGATTCCACGCTCTGTACCAGCAAGCTTAGCTGTGAATCCGGAAAGGAAGTAGTACTGTGTCTGCTCCGGTGTCAGGATAGATACTGGAGGAAGTACGCCGAATGCATCTGCGGACAGGAAGATAACCTCTTTAGCTGCCGGTGCAGAAGATACAGGGCGAACAATGTTCTCGATGTGGTTGATCGGGTAGGAAACACGTGTGTTCTCTGTTACGCTCTTGTCAGCGAAGTCGATCTTGCCCTCAGCATCAAGTGTTACGTTCTCAAGAAGAGCGTTTCTCTTGATCGCATTGTAGATGTCCGGCTCAGACTCTTTGTCAAGGTTGATAACCTTAGCGTAGCATCCACCCTCGAAGTTGAATACTCCGTTGTCATCCCAGCCATGCTCGTCATCACCGATCAGGAGACGCTTAGGATCTGTGGAAAGTGTTGTCTTACCTGTTCCGGAAAGACCGAAGAAGATTGCTGTGTTCTCTCCGTTAAGGTCTGTGTTTGCAGAGCAGTGCATGGAAGCGATGCCCTTAAGCGGCAGATAGTAGTTCATCATGGAGAACATACCTTTCTTCATCTCTCCACCGTACCATGTATTAACGATAACCTGCTCACGGCTTGTAATGTTGAACATTACAGCTGTCTCAGAGTTAAGTCCTAATTCTTTGTAGTTCTCAACTTTAGCCTTGGATGCGTTGTAAACAACGAAATCCGGCTCAAAGTTCTCAAGCTCCTCAGCTGTCGGCTGAATGAACATGTTTGTTACGAAATGTGCCTGCCATGCAACCTCAACGATGAAACGGATAGCCATACGTGTGTCTTTGTTAGCTCCGCAGAATGCATCTACTACGAAAAGTTTCTTGTTGGAAAGCTCCTTCTTGGCAAGATCTTTAACTGCATTCCATGCTTCCTGAGTTGCCGGATGGTTATCGTTCTTGTACTCATCGGATGTCCACCAAACTGTGTCCTTGGAGTTCTCATCCATAACGATGTATTTATCTTTAGGAGAACGTCCTGTGTAGATACCTGTCATTACATTGACAGCACCAAGCTCGCTGACCTGACCTTTCTCAAAGCCCTCAAGCTCCGGTTTGGTCTCTTCCTCAAATAATGTCTCGTAGGAAGGATTGTACACGATCTCAGTTGTTCCGGTAATACCATACTTTGTTAAATCGATTTTTGCCATCTTAACATTTACCTCTCTTCTTTAATAGTAATTATGATAGCCACCTACTGCTGCAGGTTTTTGTCATCCTGCCATAGGAATTGGTCATTCCAACATCCCTATCCACAATTATACATAAATTGTACGTAAAAGCAACCAAAAAAATTCATTTTCCGCAAAAAAATGATAAATCTTTAACAGTGACGTTTTGGTACTGTCAGATTTTACTCCATCTATACTTGACTTTTTCAGAATAATGGCTACAATATATCTGATTATAGTTATTATATATATTTATAATAGTAATTATATGATTTTAATATATAGAAAGAAGTGATTTCTATGTCAGATATTCTGATCAAACGTAATCATATGGAAATCCCTTGGCACAACTACGTAAGTACCAGGAACAGCCAGCCCATCACCGAAGCTTCTCTTTCCGAAAAAGCTTCCCTGATCGGCCGTACAGGCATGATGCTTCTCTCCTGTGGGACCGGTGCCTGGCGGGTACGGAGTTCCATGAATACATTGTCAGAAGCACTTGGCATCACCTGCTCCGCAGATATCGGATTGATGTCTATAAGCTATACCTGCTTTGACGGTGAGAGCAGTTTTTCCCATGCCCTTAGTCTGACTACCACCGGCGTAAATACTTCCAGGCTGAACAGGCTGGAACATTTTGTCAGTGATTTTCCTGCGGAAGGTATCCATATGAGCGGTGAAGCACTGCACAGTCAGTTAGATGAGATTGAGCGGATCCACGGGCTTTATTCCCCTGCTGCCCTAGGACTGGCTTCTGCACTGGCCTGTGGTGCATTTACTTTTCTTCTGGGCGGTGGCCCGCTGGAGATGATCCTGGCCTTTGCAGGCGCAGGTATCGGAAACGCCATCCGCTGCAAGCTTGGCAAGCATCATTTTACTCTGTTTATGTGCATTGCAGTTTCTGTTTCCTCCGCCTGTCTTGTATATGCAGGTTTCCTGAAACTGGCAGAGCTTCTGTTCCACATTTCCGTCCAGCATGAGGCCGGATACATCTGTTCCATGCTGTTTATCATTCCGGGCTTTCCGTTTATCACAAGCGGGATCGACCTTGCCAAGCTGGATATGCGTTCCGGACTGGAACGACTGGCCTACGCCATTATTGTTGTAATGGTGGCTGCTGTCTCTGCCTGGCTGATGGCACTGCTTCTTCATCTGAGGCCTGTGGATTTCCTGCCTCTGAAGCTTTCGGCAGCTCAGAGGGTCCTGTTCCGGCTTCTGGCAAGCTTCTGCGGGGTATTCGGCTTTTCAGTCATGTTCAACAGTCCTTTCCGACTTGCCGCAGCTGCCGCTTTCATTGGTGCACTGTCCAACACATTCCGGCTGGAGCTTGTTGATCTTGCCGGTTTCCCACCTGCCGCCGCAGCTTTTCTCGGAGCACTGACAGCCGGACTTCTGGCTTCCCTCATCAAAACAAAAGTGGGATATCCCAGGATTTCCATTACTGTACCATCCATTGTGATCATGGTTCCCGGGCTTTATCTCTACCGGGCGATCTACAATCTGGGGATCATGTCCCTGAATGTTTCCGCCTCCTGGTTTGCAGCTGCGATCCTGATCATCGTTGCTCTTCCTCTGGGCCTTATTTTCGCCAGGATTCTTACAGACAAAATGTTCCGCTACTGCACCTGATGGGCATACAAAAAGGACTGCTTTCTGTAGCTTCCGGTCATCAGCTATCCTTCTGATAACCAGAGCAATACAAAAGCAGTCCTTTTTTGTACACTCTATTTCATTACGATCTCATCCGCGATCCCGATCATTTTTTCCAGGCGATCCGCAAATTTATGTATGGGGAGAAAAACGCCCAGTCCGTCATAACGTTTGCCACCATCCTCCACAGAATCCTGCCCATAATACACAAAAGCTCTTGGAAGCTTCTTCTGAATTGCCATCATGATATCCCATACAGCCGCATAGGCCTGTGCCTCCGTTTCCTTTTCCTTTACGCTGTCCGGAAGCTCATACACCAGCAGCACACCGATATGTTCGCCCATTTTGTACTCTTCTACTTCCATGGTAGCTTCATCATAGGCATGTCGCTTCCGGTAGCCATACGCCAGATACATCTTTACGCCCTGCTTCTCCCTGTATATCCTGCGGAACCGGTCGTAATCTCTGTCACTTACATGGATTCCCTTTTCCCGCAGAAAATTTCCTTTTTCATCTGTGAGAAATACCGGATTCTCCTGTCCATCTGCATTGAACCTGAACGGTGCCAGAAAAGAATTTCGCAGAAGATCAAACATACTGTTCTGGCAGATCGCCATAAGGAGAGCAGTCAAATCACGGTTTTTATATGCGTCCAGCAATGCATAGGCGAATTTTTCCGGAGGAAGATATCCGCATTCTATGTCTGTATCCGCATCCATGGATTCATAGAAGGTCTCCGTCAGCCGTCTGCACGCCTCCGGATCCTTCAGGATCTTTTCAAATAAAAGCTCCGCCTTTTCCTCTCTTGGGAATAATGTGCTGTTTTCCACAATTCCTCACCCTTTCTAATCTATATGTTTACTGGAAAACATCAGAATAAAGCTGATCAGAAGCAAAACATCCGATACCCAGATTGCCGGGATTCCCAGCCTCATGGACAGATTTCCTCCGCCACCGGCTCCAATGGCAAAAAAGAAAATTATTCCAAAATAATAAAGAGCCTGCTTCAGCTGTTCCGGACGTTTTTCACGACAATACACGGACAATGCCGCCGTGCCGCTTCGTAAATTTCCGATGCACATAGTACTTGCATAGGAATAACCGCCTACCTTCCGGAAGGTCTGTACCTGCATGGCGCAGGAAAAGGATACCAGTGCAGTTGCCAGCATATCCAATTCTCCCGGCATAAATCCCACCACAAAAAGGATCAGGATCTCGATCAGCAGGATCATCTGCCTCCAGTGAAGTTTTTTTGCATATTTAAAGGTGTTCTGGATTCGCTCCGCCGCTACAACACCAATGGCAAAGGCTAAAATAGGGAACAGATACCTTAAACCGTCTCCCCACTGTCCTGTCATAAAATTATGGCTCATCAGAACCACATTGCCTGTCTGGGCGTTGGAAAACACCTCATCTCTTGTAAAGTATGTGTAGGCATCCTGAAATCCGCCGGACATTGCCAGAAATGCACTTGTTATAAAAGCTTCTGACATCTGCCGGTCTGCGTTCTGCAGCTTTCTGCCTCCTGAAACCACTCTAAATCACTCCTGTCATTGATTTTTTTCCTCGGGTGTATTATAGTTTGCTCAGAAGCAAATGTAAAAAGTATTATTAATATCGTAAACATATTAAAATCATATCACAGGATGGAGACTATACATGATCACTTACGACTACTACCGGATCTTTTATTATGTAGCCCAGTATAAGAGTTTCACCAAGGCAGCACGGGCTCTTCACAACAACCAGCCAAATATCACCCGCTGTATGAACAACCTGGAGCAGGAGCTGAAATGTACTCTCTTTCTCCGATCCAACAAGGGAATCGCACTTACCCCGGAGGGACGCCAGCTTTATGAACACGTTGCCCTGGCATTTGAGCAGCTGTCCATCGGTGAGGAGGAGATCCGCCAGAACGGAGAGCTGGAACATGGTCTGGTTTCCATCGGTGCCAGCGAAAATGCCCTGCGTCTGATCCTTCTGGAAAAGCTGGAGCTGTTCCGCGAGCAATATCCCCATGTTCGCCTGCGTCTCTTCAACCATTCCACTCCACAGGCTGTACAGGCACTGAAGAATTATGCGGTAGATTTCGCTATTGTCACCACTCCGATCTCCATCCGCAAGCCTTTACAGAAAAAAAGTCTCCTGCGTTACCGGGAGATTCTTGTATGCGGAAGCAAATATAAGGATCTGACCACTGCCCCCATCAGCATCCATGAGCTTCAGGACCTGCCCTTTGTAGGTCTTGCGGAAGGGACCAGCACCAGAGAAATGTATATGAATTACTTTATGGAAAACCGTGTTTCTTTTCATCCTGATATCGAGGCCGCAACTACAGACCAGGTCCTTCCCATGGTCGTCCACAATCTGGGAATCGGCTTTTACCCCGAGCCTCTTGCCCGGGACGCAATCAATGACGGTAAGGTTTTTGCACTTCAGCTTAAGGAGCCGCTCCCTCAGAGAGAGGTCTGCTTAGTCACAAACAGCAGTACTGCCATGAGTACTGCTGTCAAAAAAGCTATTGAATTTATTGTATAAATCCCTGAGGTGGAGCAGCCATTTATGTTTATTGCTCCACTGTCCTCTCAATATGCATGGCAAGATAACCAATCTCGATAGGGTCCAGCTTTTTCCCAAGGCTTTTGCCCAGGCTCTCGCAGACATCCTCTGCGATCCTGTAAGATTCCGGATATTTTTCTTCTATATATTCATTCATATCCAGCTTCAGTGTCTCCCCTGTGGAGACACGGGCTACCATATATTTGATATGGTTCATCATACGGTTGTAGGACAGGGAGATCACATCGATCTTTCTTCCTGTGGCCATCTCGATCATGGCGATGCATTCCCGCACCGTTCTTGCTGTCTGCATGGCAACAGACACCTTCTCATCTCCAAGTGCTGAGTGAATATGAAGTGCCACATATCCCACCTCATGCTCGTCGATCTCAATATCCATCCGCTCCTTCAGGATCTTCTTCAGTACCTCCGCCACCTTGAATTCGCTGTAAAAAAGCACCTTGATATCATCGGTCAGAGGATTGCTGATCTGCTCATGATTCCGGATACGTCCCACCGCAAAGGAAATATGATCAGCAAGGGAAAACAGGATCCTTCTGTCTATGGTATCCCCAAAGGTCTTCTCAGCTTCTCTCAATATCTCATCTGCGATCTCCAGAAATTCCGGTGCTACGCTCTTTGCCAGTTCTTTTGCTGAGCCACGTTCTGTCTCCTGAGCCAGCCTGTAAAGGGTACAGTCTGCCGGAGCCTCAAAACGCTGGCTGACCTTCTTTCCAAATCCCACACCTTTTCCCAGAAGCACATATTCCTGGTTTTCTTCCATATCTATGGCAATGATGCCGTTATTGTTCAATACCTTGCTCACTCTGTACATCTTTTTCCCCACCATTTTTATATATCCTGCTGCTTTTCCACATTCCACCACTGTCTGCCCCGGATTTTCAGTCGGCATTTTTGTCTGCAGCTGTTGATTTTCTTTATCGTAACAGAATCTTTCTTTTGTGTAAAGCCCTTCTGACAGACAGTTGTTTTCTTTGCCACAGGAAAAGCGCGCCCGGGCATTAGGCGCGCTTTTCACAAAACCAATCATCTATATTATTGCTGAAAAATTTCTTATTCTTCCACAGTCTCTACTGCGAACAGCGGCTCTCCTGCCTTGATCTCTCCATTGGCAAGAAGGCGTACTCTCTGATTATCCTCGATCTCTGTGCAGAGGATCGGGGAACATAAGGACAGAGCGTTTTCTGTGAGATACGGGATGTCAATCCGCATCAGCGGCTCACCCTTTTTCACATGCTGTCCCTGCTCTACCAGGATCTCAAAGCCTTTTCCTTCCAGCTTTACAGTGTCAATTCCGATATGGAGAAGCATTGGAAGATCTGTATCTGTCTGGAATCCGATAGCATGCTTTGTGTCAAAAATAAACTCTACCTCGCCGTCTTCCGGAGCACAGATCACCGGATCCTTCGGTGTGACTACAGCACCCTCTCCCATCATTCCTTCCGCAAAGCCTTCATCCGGCGCTGTGGAAAGGTCTGCTGCGATACCGGTTACCGGGCTGTAGACGATAGCTGTTCTGAGGACCTTTTTCTCCGGCTGCGTGTTGGCTTCAGATGTCGGAGCTGTGTTCTGAGCAGCCTCACCTGTACTTTCTGCTATGCGCTCTGTATCAGACTGAGCCTGATTTTCCGTATTGTCTGTTTCTGTCTCATTTGCACCTTCAAAATATTCATTTGGCGCTGTCTCCAGATAATCCTCCAGCTTGGATTTGATCACAGTTACCTGTGGACCGTAGATGATCTGGACACCCTGGCCTTTTTTCACGATTCCTCTGGAGCCTGTTGTTTTCAGAATGTCGTCGTTAACTCTTGCTGCATCATGGACGGTGATACGGAGTCTTGTTGCACAGCAGTCCACATCACTGATGTTTTTCTTTCCGCCAAGACCGGCTGTGATGGCTTCACTTACCGGATCTGCGGATGTGCTTCCTGCTGCTTCACCGGCTTTTCCGGCTTCTTTTCTCGCGTTTACATCTGCTTTTGTATAAAGCTTTGTTTCTGTGTCGTCATCCTCACGTCCCGGAGTCTTGAAGTTGAACTTTTTGATCAGGAAGGTGAAGCTCACATAATAGAGAATAAAGTAAATGATACCTACCGGGATAATCCTGAGCCAGCTTGTCTTTGCATTTCCCTGAAGGATCCCGAACAGGAACAGATCAAGGAAACCGCCGGAAAAGGTAAGTCCTACTGCAATGTTCAGCATATGTGCGATCATATAAGCCGCGCCTGCAAGAACAACCTGTACCGCAAACAATGCAGGAGCTACAAACAGGAAAGAGAACTCCAGTGGCTCTGTGATTCCTGTAAGCATACATGCAAGGGCTGCGGAAAGAAGAAGTCCGCCTGCTGCTTTTTTCTTCTCAGGCTTTGCACAGCGGTACATGGCAAGAGCTGCTCCCGGAAGACCGAAGATCATGAAAATGAACTCTCCGGAAAAATATCTTGTTGCATCTGCGCTGAAATGCGCTACATTTGCGGAATCTGCAAGCTGGGCGAAAAAGATATTCTGTCCGCCCTGTACCATCTGGCCTGCAACCTCCATAGTCCCGCCAACGGCTGTCTGCCAGAATGGCATATAAAATACGTGATGAAGTCCGAAGGGGATCAGCGCACGTTTGATAATACCGAAGATCAGAGTTCCGATATAGCCGCTGCCTGTTACAAGACCACCCAGAGCATAAATACCGTTCTGGACTGCCGGCCATACGAAATACATCAGGATTCCTACAAACATATATACAATGGTGGAAATGATGGGCACAAATCTGGAACCACCGAAGAAGGAAAGTGCGTTTGGAAGCACGATCTTATGAAAACGGTTGTGCAAAGCTGCAACACCAAGGCCGACGATAATACCGCCAAACACACCCATCTGTAAGGACTGAATACCGCAGACAGATGTTACAGTACCTTCCAGAACGCTTTTTGCGATCTGTCCGTCTGCTGTGATCTTACCATTTACTACCAGCATACCATTGATGGCTACATTCATAACGAAGTAAGCGATCAATGCAGAAAGAGCTGCTACCTCTTTCTCTTTTTTTGCCATACCGATGGCCACACCTACTGCAAAGATCAGCGGCAGGTTATCAAATACCGCGCTTCCGACTTTGTTCATAATGATCAGGAGTGCATGTAAAATCGTTCCGTCTCCCAAAAGCTTCTGAAGTCCGTAGGTTGCAATGGTTGTTTCATTTGTGAAGGAACTGCCGAATCCAAGAAGCAGGCCTGCCACAGGAAGGATTGCTATGGGAAGCATAAAGGAACGTCCCACTCGCTGCAAAACTCCGAAAATCTTGTCTTTCATGTTCTCTCTCCTTTTCTTTCGACGTTTTGGAGCGGGAGTCTTTTAAGTGGGCAACAAAAAAAGACACCAACCCCCATAAACGTCAAATAAAAATAATAACATTTATGACTGGTTAATGCCTGCTTATCAGTTACACACCAAATCTGAAATACACTATACGGGTTTTGTTCTTCTGTGTCAAGGAGTAATTTGATTTTTTCCAAAAAAGATATCTCCTCATAGCACTATCCTCTCCGTTGCCAACAATCCCTCGCGGAATATTTCCTGTGAACAGCAGCCATATAGTTTCTATTCTCAGAAAGTATGCAAAAACGAAACAGACCTGAAATTCACTTATCTTGACTTTATTCTTACTTATGATAAGATGAACATAGAATGTCCGGCAGCAATGTTTTTTGCTCAGACAACACTATACATTTCATAAAAACGGAGGTACTTTTTCCGATGAATACCATCAAGAAATTCATCCACTACTACGGCCCGTACAAAGCGGTCTTTTTTATTGACCTGATCTGTGCAGCCGTTATCAGTCTGGTAGATCTTGCCTATCCCCAGATTCTTCGTACTATGACAAAAACTCTCTTTACACAGGATAAGGATATTATTCTTCATGCCCTCCCTGTGATCGCAGCTTCTCTTTTTGTTATGTACATTGTGCAGAGTCTCTGCAAATATTATGTAACCTATCAGGGACATATGATGGGTGCAAAGATGGAACGTGATATGCGCCGGGAGCTTTTTGACCATTACCAGGAGCTGTCTTTTTCCTATTACAGCAGGAATAATTCCGGTCAGATGATGAGTAAGCTGGTCAGTGACCTTTTTGACATTTCCGAGTTTGCACATCATGGTCCAGAGAATCTTTTTATCTCCCTGGTAAAGATCGTCGGTGCTTTTATCTTCCTGTTCTTTATCAACAAAAAACTTGCACTGCCGCTGATCCTCCTGGTGATTGTGATGTTTGTGTTTTCCTTCCGCCAGAATGCAAAAATGCAGGAAACCTTCATGGAAAACCGTCGTAAGATCGGAGATGTAAATGCCAGTCTTCAGGATACGCTTTCCGGAATCCGCGTGGTGCAGTCCTTCGCAAACGAGGACATCGAGCGTGCCAAATTTAAGAAAAGCAATGAGGCGTTCCTTGTTTCCAAAAGAGATAATTATCACTGCATGGGAAGCTTCATGAGTTCCAATCTTTTCTTCCAGGGCATGATGTACCTGGTAACTCTTGTTTACGGCGGCTATCTGATCGCTCAGGGTGAAATGCAGACTGCAGATCTTGCCATGTATGCCCTGTATATCGGAATCTTTATCAGCCCCATCCAGATCCTGGTAGAGCTTGTGGAAATGATGCAGAAGGGTCTTTCCGGTTTCCGCCGTTTCCTGGATGTGATGGAAACAGAATCCGAGATCAGGGATGCAGACAACGCTGCAGAGCTTACGGACGTGAAAGGACATGTGCGTTACGACCATGTTTCTTTTCATTACAGCGATGATGAAACTCCTGTGCTCTCCGATATCTCTATTGATATCCCGGCGGGAAAATCCATTGCCCTGGTGGGACCTTCCGGAAGCGGAAAAACCACGATCTGCTCTCTCCTGCCCAGATTTTATGATGTGACCGGCGGTTCCATTACTGTAGACGGAAAGGATATCCGCGGGCTGACTCTTAAGAGCCTTCGAAGCCAGATCGGTATGGTACAGCAGGATGTCTATCTTTTTGATGGAACCATCAAGGATAATATTGCCTACGGAAAGCCCGGAGCTTCCGATGAGGAGATTATCAAAGCCGCCAAATGTGCAAGCATCCATGACTTTATCATGGAGCTGCCGGATGGATACGATACTTATGTGGGAGAACGTGGCACACGCCTTTCCGGCGGACAGAAGCAGCGAATCTCCATTGCACGTGTATTCCTCAAGAATCCTCCGATCCTGATCCTGGATGAGGCCACCAGCGCTCTGGATAACGAAAGCGAACGTTGGATCCAGAAGAGTCTGGAAGAGCTTTCAAAAAATCGTACTACCATTACGATCGCGCACCGGTTGTCTACCATTCGCGATGCGGATGAGATTATTGTGATCACAGAGGATGGTATTGCTGAACGCGGTACTCATGCTGAGCTGCTCAGCCAGAATGGACTGTATGCTGCATATTACAATATGTAATTATACGAGGGAGGGTCATCTCAGAGTTGCGAAGCCCGAAGACTTGGGCACGCCTAGTGTTTCATGCCGGAACGGGTTGAATGTTGATTGTGACGTACGGACGTGGGAGGCGCTTCGCTGTCCCACTGAGATTATTCTGGGATAAAAATAAAAGACTGCTGTATATCTTATCAAAAATGATGTGGATATATGGCAGTCTTTTTTGTTTGATACTTATTTTTCAAAAAATTCAGTAAATATTACAGCAGATAAACCGGAAGCTCATCCTTGATTCCTACCGGCTGGTTGTTGTCCGGCTCGTCTTTCTTTGGGGTGAGGAACTTGGCCTGAAGTTCATCAGCGTTTCCTCCACTGATCACATTCTGAGCTACGGTTCCTGTTGTGGTTTCTGCGGCGGCTGTTTTCTTAGCTGCAGTTTTTCGTGTTGTTGTCTTTCTGGTGGTGGTTTTCTTTGCTGTTGTTTTTGTTGTAGCTGCTTTCCTTGCTGTGGTCTTCTTTGCCGGAGCTTTCGCTGTGGTTTTCTTTTCGGCTGGTTTCTCTCCTGTTTCTGTCTTTACTTCTGTCGGCTTTTCTGCAACTTTTACCTCTGTAACTTTCTCTTCTGTCTTTGCTGTTTTCTCTGCATTTACTGCTCTTGCGATGCTTGCTTTACCTACTGACACGATCCATTACCTCCTCTGCCAATGCTATGTATTCTTTTGCGCTGCGGCTGCTTTTTTTGAATTCCACAACCGGCTCGCTGCTGTCCTGTGACCATTCGATGGAGCTGTCCACACGGATAAAGGATTCGAAAAGATAGATTCCTTCCATCTCTTTCAAAGTCTCCATGGTCTGTTTGAAATAATTCTTTCTGGCATCTGCCTTGGTCACCACGATTCCCAGAACCTGAAGGGCCGGAGCGATCTCACGGACCTCATTCAGGAAATCGAACATATTTGCAAGACCAAACATGCCCCACGGGCTTGCCTCCACCGGAACCAGAACATAATCCGACGCACACAGGATATTCATCACCCAGCCGCCAAGAGTCGGCGGTGCATCGATGAGAATGTAATCGTACACCCCGGAATCCTTGATCTTCTGCAAGCATTTCCGCAGGATAAATTCTCTCTGCCATTTCGTAAAGAGCTCATATTCCACGGAGCTCATCAGCGTAGACGACGGAACCAGATCCAGATTCTCATACTTCGTATGCACGATAAAATCGCTGAGATCCGACTGATGACCAATGGCATAGTAGAGATTTTTTTCCCCGGCAGCCATCTTCAGAACTTCTTCTTCATCAAAAAATGAAAGGGAAAGATTCAGCTGCATATCGCCGTCCACAAGAAGAACCTTCTTACCCATACCGGCCAGTGCCGCACCTACATTGGAACAGCTGGTGGACTTTCCGCTGCCGCCCTTATTATTCGCAAAACAAATCGTCACTGTATTTCCCATCACAGCCTCCCGACAACACAAAATCGTAAATCACTAACTTTCCCTTATTATAATATAACGCTCCCCCAAAAACAAGCATATCCCCCATAAAACCACAAAATATGGCAAAAAACTCTCACATAAAACAACAGCAAAAGAAGAATCTTGTTGCGGAATAATTTCCTATGCAAAAAAGCAGCAGACTTCAGATCTTTCCGAAAGCCTGCTGCTAAACTTCATTCATTTTTATTATTTTACGATAAAGGATTTTCTCTTACTTACAACATCGAAGATAACGGCTGCAAGAAGAACCATACCTTTGACAACCTTCTGGATATTCTGGTCAATACCCATGATACTCATACCAAGGTTCAGAACACCCATAAGGAGGGCACCGATGATAACACCGGGAACTGTACCGGTACCACCATAAGCAGAAGCACCACCGATGAAACATGCACCGATCGCATCCATCTCGAAGTTTGTACCAGCCTGTGGGTTGGATGAATTCAGTCTCGCCATAGTAACCATACCGGCAATCGCAGCCAGAAGACCCATATTCAGGTAAGCCAGGAAATAAACTTTATTGGTATCAATACCGGAAAGCTTTGTTGCCTTCTCATTACCGCCAACTGCATAAAAATAACGACCTGTTGTAGTCTTGGAAGCAATATATGTATAGATTGCGATGATCACTACAACCCAGAGAAGGGAATTCGGGATACCTTTATACTGAGCAAGTCTGAACATGAATGCAAGAACAACTGCACAGATCAGAACCATCTTCACTGCAACACCACCGAAAGACTCAACACTGTAGCCTTTTTTTGCACGGTCTGCACGGTTTTTCATAACAAGTGCAACATAGAGGATGCAGACAATAATGCCAACTACAAAACATGTTCTGTTAAATCCTTCACCTCCACCAAGGAAGTCCGGAATATAGTTATTGAACAGAGCCAGATAAGCATCCGGCATCGGAGCCAGGGTCTGTCCTTCCAGAACTACGTTGGAAAGGCCACGAAAAGCAAGCATACCTGCCAGAGTAACAATAAATGGAGGGATTCGTACATAAGCGATCCAGAATCCCTGCCATGCACCAATGGCAATACCCACAAGAAGCATCACGATCATAGTGAGATACGGGTTCATACTGTTGAGAACCATCATCTTACCACCGACAGCAGCAACAAAGCATACAACAGAACCAACTGACAGATCGATGTTACCACCTGTTAAAATACAGAACAGCATACCGGTTGCAAGAATAAATACATATGCATTCTGAGCTACCAGGTTATTTACATTCTGCGGAAGAAGCATAACGCCCTTTGTGTTCACAGAAAACATGATCACAACAAATACCAGAACAATGACCATGGTATATTTTTTTAATATTTCTGAAAAACTAATCTTTTTCTCCATCTTCTTACTCTCCTTTACCTGACTTCACGATCCTGGACATGATCAGCTCAGATGTAGCTTCCTCACCACTTACCTCACCTACGAATCTGCCCTCGTTCATGATATAGATTCTGTCTGACATTCCAAGCACTTCCGGAAGCTCAGAAGAGATCATGATCACAGATTTTCCTGCTGCGACCAGGTCATTGATGATACAGTAGATTTCATATTTGGCACCTACGTCAATACCTCTTGTAGGTTCATCCAAGATCAGAATATCCGGCTCTGCAAACATCCATTTTGCAAGAAGGACCTTCTGCTGATTACCACCGCTCAGGTTTCCGACATTCTGCTCAACTGTCGGACACTTGGTTTTCAGTTTCTTCCTGTATTCCTCAGCAACTGCGTATTCTTTATCCGTATCGATCACTTTTCCATTACTGATACCGGACATGTTTGCAAGCGTAGTGTTCATCTTTATGGACTTGGAAAGGATCAGCCCGTTTCCTTTTCGATCCTCTGTAACATAAGCAAGCTTGTTGTCGATGGCTTCCTGAACTGTATTCAGCTTCACTTCTTTTCCGTTCATGAACACCTGGCCGGAAATTTTAGTTCCATAGCTCTTGCCAAAAATACTCATAGCCAGTTCTGTACGTCCTGCTCCCATCAGTCCTGAAATACCGACAACCTCTCCTTTATGTACTTTAAAGGATACGTTATTTACCACCTTACGTTCTGTATACAGCGGATGATAAACATTCCAGTTTTTAATCTCCATGGAAACATCGCCGATCTTTACATTTGGACGTTTCGGGAACCGATCTGTCATCTCACGTCCAACCATTCCCTGAATGATCCTCTGCTCAGAAAAATCGTCTTTCTTTTTATCCAGTGTTTCAATGGTAGATCCATCTCGGATAACTGTGATCTTATCTGCTACATAGGAGATTTCATTTAATTTATGGGAAATGATGATAGAGGTCATTCCCTGCTTCTTGAATTTCAGAAGAAGATCCAGAAGAGCTTTGGAGTCATCTTCATTCAGTGATGCGGTAGGCTCATCCAGAATGAGCAGCTTTGCATTCTTTGCAAGTGCCTTTGCGATCTCAACCAGCTGCTGCTTACCTACACCAATATCCTTGATCAAAGTTCTGGAGGATTCCTCCAGTCCTACTATTTTCAAATATTTATCTGCTTCTCCATAAGTTTCATTCCAGTTGATGGAAAAGCTTTTGCCTCTTTCATTACCCAGATACATGTTCTCCCCGATGGTCATATACGGGATCAGAGCAAGTTCCTGGTGGATGATTACAATTCCTTTATGTTCACTGTCTTTGATAGTGTTAAACTTACAGATCTCACCATCATAAATAATATTTCCTTCATACGAACCGTACGGATAAATACCACTTAATACATTCATCAATGTAGATTTACCGGCACCGTTTTCACCTACCAGTGCGTGGATCTCGCCTTCCTCGACCTGGAGATTAACATTATCCAGTGCCTTTACACCTGGGAAAGTTTTGGTGATATTTTTCATTTCCAGAAGTATCTTAGCCAACTCAATTTCCCTCCCTTTCCACTGTTCATGCAGGCGGTTATATTCCCCGCCTGCATGTGATAAATTTCTTTCTTAAAAATTCTGATTATTTGATCTGATCCTCTGTGTAGTATCCGGAGTCGATCAGGATTTCTTTGTAGTTATCTGTTGTAACAACAACCGGATCGCAAAGGTATGTCGGGATGACACCTGTTCCGTTATCATAGGATTTTGTATCGTTCACTTCCGGCTCCTCACCTTTCATGATGGAGTCAACCATTTTTACTACTGCAGATGCAAGAGCTCTTGTATCTTTGAATACAGACATTGCCTGTTTTCCTGCTACAAGGTTCTTAACGTTTGGTGTGTCACAGTCCTGACCGGTGATGATCGGATATTCTCCTGTGTAGGAAGCTGCCAGTGCATTCTCAACACCAAGTGCCGTGGAATCATTGGAGCAGAGAACTGCGTCAAGATTTGTTCCGTCAGAGTAGTTACCTGCGATGATAGTATCCATTCTGTCCTGTGCTTTTGCACTGTCCCAGTTTGCGGTAGCAACCTGCTCGAACTCTGTCTGTCCGGATTTTACTACCAGCTTACCGTCATCGATGTATTTCTGGAGAACATCCATTGCACCACCGAAGAAGAAGTTACAGTTGTTATCACCAGGATCTCCTGTGAACAGCTCAATATTGAATGGTCCGTCCTGATTGTCAAGATCCAGTGCATCTACCAGGTACTCGCCCTGTTTCTGACCTACTTTGTAGTTATCAAATGTTGCATAATAGGTTACTGCATCGGAATTCATAAGAAGACGGTCATAAGAGATAACCGGAATTCCTTTTTCTTTGGCCTGTTTCAGAGGCTCGCCAAGGCTGCTTCCATCGATGGATGCCACAACCAGAAGGTCGCATCCGTTTGCTACCTGGTTCTCAAGCTGGGAAACCTGTGTGCTTACATCATTGGATGCATACTGAAGGTCTACCTCATATCCTGCTGCCTCCAGCTCTTTCTTCATGTTATCGCCATCCTGGTTCCATCTCTGGAGATCCTTGGTCGGCATGGTAACACCGATCAGTTTCTTGTCTGCTGCCTGTGCTGTTGCTGCCGGAACTACCACCATACCAGCTACCATTGTTGCGCAAAGAAGTGCAGATACCATTTTTCTTTTCATTGTAAAATCCTCCGTTTCATTATTTGTTTTTGGAATCACGTTTCCTTTGATGATGTTACTATAGCACAGGACTGTCTGGACATAGTTGGCAAGGACAGAGACATTTTTTGGCAAAAGAAAAATGCCCTGCATCAGGCAAGACATTTTTGCACCAAAAATCTGCTATTGATTTTTGTCATAATTGTGTATTATTGCGCATATGGATACACTGCCACATTACTTGCAGAATTTCACCGCCACATATATGCCGGTATGCAATCTGTTCTGCATTACTCTGTATCGTAATCTATATTGAGATATACTTCATCTCGTCTGTGGAAACCGCCGTCAATGATCACCTCATCAATATTATCCCTTGTAACGGCAACCGGTTCCAGCACCTTCGCCGGGATATCATAGCTTCCATCGCTCATGGTATCTGTCACATCTGACGGAATCTTTCCCTCTTCTGCCATCTTCACCGCATATTCAGCTGCCTGGCGTGCCAGATCTTCGATAGATTTAAATGCTGTCATGTACTGGGTTCCTTCCACAATACGCTGACATGCAGCCAGATCACCATCCTGGCCTACCACGATCACCTGTCCGGCAAGCTGGTTTTCCGCAAGAACCTGTATCACCTGGCTGGCAATATCATCATTTCCGCACATGATTCCCTTTACATCAGGATACTCTTCCAGTGCTTCCTCCACATAATCTGCTGCCAGCTCTGCGATCCAGCCCTCACAGTTGGCTTCGTAAACTACCTTCAGATCACTGTTTTTCAGAGTGCCTTCAAATCCCTCTTTTACCATGTTCACATTGTTATCTGAAGCAGAGCCCTGGATCATAAAAATCTTTCCGCCATCAGGGATTGCTTCCATCATGGACTGTGCCATGACCTCTCCGACTTTCCGGTTATCAAAGGAAATATACATGTCTGTATCCGCATCATTTACCATGCGGTCATAGGAGATCACCCTGATCCCTGCATTATGGGCACGCTCCACAGCCTCAGATAATGCTTTGCAGTCTCTGGCAATAATCACGATCACGTCCATATGCTTCTTGATAAAATAGTCGATCTGGCTGATCTGCTCTTTTGTATCTGCTCCCGCATCCTGAACATTCACTTCCGCTCCCAGCTCCCTTGCTGTTGCCACGAATACATCCCTGTCACGGATCCACCTCTCAATAACAAAAGAATCCACTGTAAGACCGATCTGAATTTTCTTTTCTACTCCGTCTTCCTCTGTATCTATTTCCTGCGTAGCTGCCTGCTCTGTTTTTTCGGAAGTGCAGCCACTTAGCATCAATGTCAGCAAACACAGTAAAATCAACAGCTTCCTGATCATTTTCCCCCCGCTCATATTGTCTACCTCAACCTCTCTCTGAATTCACTTGGTGTCACGCCTTCGTATTTCTTGAATATCCTGCTGAAATAATTGGGGTCGCTGTATCCGGATTCCGCACAGATTTCCTTGATGGAAAGCCCTGAATCCTTGAGAAGTTCTCTTGCATTCCGAAGCCGCACTTCTGTAAGATACTCGATAAAATTTCCTCCGGTCTCCTGCTTAAAAAGCTTGCTGAAATAATAAGGGCTGATATCCACCTCCCGTGATACCTCATCCAGTGAAATATCTTTTTTGTAATTGTCCCGAATATAGGACTTTGCTTTTTCAATAATGGAAACCGCTTCTTTTTCCCTTGCGCTTTCCATGTTGCTGCAAATTTCTGATGTTTTGCCCAGGAACCATTTTTTTATCCCTTCTATGTCTGTATATTCCTGAATCTCATGAATATAATTTCTGCGGTAGCTGATCGCATATTTCACGGTACCTGCAAAAAAAGCCTTTTTTTCCACTCCCATCACAAGCTCCAGAATCTTGATGCGCATGTCCTCCAGATCTACTCCCTGCTGCTTCTCCATCCACCGGATAAATTCCTCGGCACAGCTTAAAGCTCCTGCCACATCCTTATCCATCACCCGCTTTTCATAGCGACGTTCCAGATCTCTTGGATATTCGCCGTCATATTTCTGTGCAGCCGGAACATCCTCAATATGTATCACATGGCTGGTACTTTCCCGAAGTGCGATCATGGCCTCCTTGAAGGATTCTTTCATGGTGCTTCCCATCTCCTTCACCCGGCCGATACCACAGCGAAATTTACTGTCAATCCTGCTTTCCAGCTTATGTACCATGTTTCTGGTTCTTGTTACAACCTCCACACGTTCCTCATAGGACTCCCTGGAATTACGGTACGGAACAAGCAGTACAATACGGTTTCCCATAATAGGTCCTACCAGACATTCAAAAAATCCCTGAGCGATTTCCCGGAATGTGGAATAAAATTTGTTTGCCTTCACACTGGCCCCCACTGCATTTGTAAGAACGCCATTTTCCGTAGAATCACCGAATTCAGCCACGATCATATATCCGTATTCTTCCCGGATATCCAGAAGCTCCCTGTAATTATCCTGGTATGTCTGAAAATCATCCTGCAGAAGAATATTATTGATATATCCGCTTTCGATCATAGGCACAACTGTTTCCAGCTTTTCACGGATACGGAGATCATCGCTTCGCTTCTGTCTTGTGGAATCTACCCTTTCCATAGCTTTGGAGCATATTTCCAGAATCACCTTTTTGTTTACCGGCTTGGTAAGAAATTCCATAACTCCGAGATTTACCGCTTCCTTGGCATAATTAAATTTATCATAGGCTGTAATAATCACAAAGACCACAGACCTGTTAAATTTCTGAATTTCCCGGATTGCCTGGATTCCGCTTAAGCCCGGCATCTGAATATCCATAAAGCAGATATCCGGCGGATATTTCTCCGCCTCTTCCACAACCACACGGCCTGTCTTGGCTGTGTGGATCTCACATTCATTTCCATAATTGGAACTTATAATATTTTTCAGGGATTCCAGCATGATCCCTTCGTCATCAGCAAGCAGGATTCTGTACATTTTTTTCACTCCTCTCCAGAGGAATATTGATCACTACCTCTGTTCCCATTCCTTCACCTTCACTGTATATTTCCATTAATCCGTCCCGCTCATAATACAGTTCCAGACGACTGATCACATTATTCATTCCGATTCCCGTGGAATCACCCTCGCCCGAACTGCTGTGGACTTTTTTGGACAGGACTCTTTCTATCTGTTCTCTGGTCATTCCCAGTCCGTTATCTAGGACACTGATCTCAATATGATCGTCCCATCGCTCCACGCTGAGATTAATATGTCCCTCCCAGTCAATATTCCGTATTCCATGATTAACTGCGTTTTCCACAACCGGCTGCAGGATCATACTGGGAACACGCACATTTCCCACATCACATTCCACTTTTTTTGAAAAATGGATATCTCCGGCAAACCGCACGTTCAGAATATAAATGTAATTATCCACGGCCTCCAATTCTTCCTCAAGCGTCGCATCTTCCTCACCCTTCTTTACATTGTAGCGAAAAAAATCTGCCATCTTTTCCACAAAGATGCTGGTTTTTTCTGCATCCTCCATCATAGCAAGCTGTACTCCTGCATTTAAGGAATTAAAAAGGAAATGCGGGTTGATCTGAGACTGGAGATACTTAAGCTGCGCTTCCTTGAGATGTGTTTCCATCAAAAGCTCCCGCTCTATCATCTGCTGTTCTTTTTCCATGCCGGCCTTTGTCCTGGCAATGTAAAGACTAAGATTCTCCACCATGGTATTAAAAGCTCTTGTTACCTCTCCAAGCTCATCCCTAGAATCTGTCGGGGGCATCTTTACATTAAAATTCCCCTGACCTACCAGCTGTGCAGTTTCCGCCATATTGGTCAGCGGCAGGAACATCTCCCTTGTTGCTGTGATCAGAAGGAACATTCCACAGACCACCACCAGAAGCATGATCACCATATTACTGATCTCCAGATATCTCATAACCGCCCGGAGAGCTGCATAGGTCTGGGAATTTTCTTTAAAAAGCTGCTTGTTCAGCTCATCCATAGAACTCTGGATATAACTGTAAAGCTCAAGGCTTTTATCATATTCCTGCTTATATTTTTCCACATTCCTGCCTCTCTTGGCAGCTACAGTTCCTGCTGTACAGGAAAGATATGCTTCCGACATCTTACGTATCTTCTTCTCCAGAAGTTTCACGGAATCATCAATATTCTGTTCATTTAACTCCTCCAGCTCCTGCCTGTATTTCGCCTCATTCTGATAGTAATCCATTAATGCCTGAGAATTTTTTACCTTCAGATACTGGTACATGCTGTCCTGCACATCGTCAAAAACCTGCCCAAGCTCTGTGATCTGGGCATTACTGGCATACACATCGTCCATCTCCTGCATGGAGTTGTTGATCCGCGCATAAAACAGCATATTGATGCTGAACAGTAAAAGTGCCAGCACTCCAACCTCCAGCATGATCTTGCTTACAAGAGAAAAGTCACTCCAACGGATTTTTTTCATCTGTGACTGCCTCCCTCCTCATCTTCTCCACTGCTGTTTTGTCAAGAAAATTAATGTCTACGTTATAGAAAGAATTGGTTCTTCCATCTTCTATATAGCTGGTAACTGCCTCCACGCTGTACTGTCCCAGCTGGGTCGTGTCCACATCACAGGTAACTGAAATGACACCTTTTTCTACTGCTGCAAGGATATCCTCAGATGTATAGTAACCGATGATCTCCACCTTTCCTGCAAGATTAAAATCCAGAACTGCCTGTCTTGCACACTCCGTTGTCTCTTCATCCATGCACACCAGAATATCCGGAATATTCCGCTTCTGCTGAAAAATATCAGTAACTGCCTCCTCTGTCTCAAAGGTTCCTGTTGACAGAAGATTCCTTCCCTTGATCTCAATATCCGCAGAACCGACCGCTGTCTGAACTGCATTACTGATCTGGGTATATATCTGACTTTCATTCATATCGTCAATATCCCGTTTCTGCAGGATCAGGATCTTCTTCGTGTTCTCATTCACATATCTGGCAACAATTTCCCCGTAAGCCATGCCAAGCTGATAATCGCTGACTCCCACAAAGCTCTGGCGGCGGCTGTGCACCGCATCACTCATGACTGTAACTACCGGTATTCCGTTTCTTACTGCAGTATTGATTGCTTCTTCCAGACCGGCTTCTCCATTATACTGCAGGATAATACCATCCGCCTTGGCCGCAATGCTCATATTCATATAATCAAGTTTATTATAGGATGTTTCTCTATCCGACCCCATGATCTCAAGCAGTACATTATTGGAAGCTGCTTTTTTCTTCGCACTGTCATATACTGCCTGCCAAAACTGGGAATCAGGGCTGTCCACAATCATGTCGTACTGGTATTTATATATTTTCTCTTCCTGTTCATCCAACCCTGCTTTTTCACTGATTCCTCTGTAATAGGATTCTCCTGTCATATAAGTAAGTACTATCACGGCAGCAAAAACCAGCAGGATGCAAGCTGATTTCTTTTTCATAATACACTCCATTCTGTTTCACAAAACATTCCGGGTTTCAGTTTATCATAATTTCACAGAAAAGTCACTGTTTGACATGGATTTTCTGTGCACTTTCATGTTATATTAATAACCATAAACCTACCAAAGGAGGGTGTACTTATGACAAATGCAACCAAGCTTGCCCTGGAAGAATCCCTGAAACATCTGCTTCTTAAGAAGCCTTTAGATAAGATAACCATCAACGACCTTACCACTGACTGCGGGATCAGCCGCATGACTTTTTACTATCATTTCAAGGATATCTATGATCTTGTGGAGTGGTGTTGTCTGGAAGATGCCAGAATTGCCCTTCAGGGCAAAAAAACCTCTTCCACCTGGCATGAAGGGCTTCTACAGATCTTTGATGCCGTGATGGAAAACAAGCCATTTATCTTAAATGTATACCGCTGCGTGGGACGGGAACAAATCGAGAATTATCTGTTCCAGCTTACCTGCAATCTTCTTATGGGCGTGGTAACAGAAAGATCAAAAGACATCCCCATCACGGATAAACAGAAAATTTTTATCGCAGATCTGTATAAATACAGCTTTGTAGGGATCATGCTGGACTGGATCAAAAACGGCATGCGTGAAGATTATCGCGGGATCGCGGATGATACCGCAACTGCACTATACGGAAGCATCGACAACGCCATCCGTAATTTTGCCGCCAGAAACAAAACTGCAGAAATGCATACAGAATAAAAACTTATCAAAACAGACATAATGATAAAAAACTGAACACTTTCGGTGTTTTGTAAATAGAATCTTTTTTCCGGATGGGCTATCATAGCATCAACAGCAACAAAGAACAGTTAATCCGATACAAACAGGTATCTCATTTATGAAAGGTGGATGTCATATGTCAGATAAAAAAGGATTCATGGGACTTGCAGCACTTGCAGCAGCCGGAGCCGGCGCAGCCATACTGATGAAAAAAACAAAAGAGATCAATGAAGAGGAAACTTTACATGTAAAGAAAACTACCGAAAATTACCGCAATACAGAGCGCGGAAAATATGACAAAAACAGTAAAGGAATTTATTACTCCAATGGTAACTACGAAGCTTTTGCCCGCCCTGAGAAACCGGAAGGCATTGATGATAAACATGCCTATATCGTAGGAAGCGGTCTTGCTTCCCTTGCGGCTGCCTGCTTCCTTGTAAGAGATGCACAGATGCCTGGTGAACACATCCACATTCTGGAAGCCATGGATATCGCCGGCGGTGCCTGCGACGGAATCTATGATCCGTCAAGAGGCTACATTATGCGCGGCGGCCGTGAGATGGAGAACCATTTTGAATGTCTGTGGGATCTTTTCCACAGTATTCCTTCCCTTGAAAAACCGGGTGCTTCCGTTCTGGATGAATTCTACTGGCTGAATAAGCATGATCCGAACTACTCTCTCTGCCGTGCAACTGTGAACCGTGGCCAGGATGCACATACAGACGGCAAGTTCAATCTGAGCCAGAAAGGCTGTATGGAAATCATGAAGCTGTTCATGACCAAAGATGAGGATCTCTACGATAAGACTATTGAAGATGTATTTGACGATGAGGTGTTTAATTCCACCTTCTGGCTGTACTGGCGCACCATGTTTGCTTTTGAAAACTGGCACAGTGCACTTGAGATGAAGCTTTACTTCCAGCGTTTTATCCATCATATCGCAGGCCTTCCGGATTTCAGTGCCCTGAAATTCACGAAATATAATCAGTACGAATCTCTGATTCTTCCTATGAAGAAATATCTGGAGGACGCAGGTGTTGACTTCCAGTTCAACACAGAAGTCACAAATGTTATCTTTGATTTCAAGGATGGCAAAAAGACCGCTTCTGCTATTGAGTGCAAGGTAAAAGGCGTTGAGCAGGGTATCCTTCTCACAGAAAATGATCTTGTTTTCGTCACAAACGGAAGCTGTACAGAGGGCACGATCTACGGTGATCAGAACCATGCACCGAATGGTGATGCAGAGGTACGTACCAGCGGAGTATGGTCCCTGTGGAAAAATATCGCAGCTCAGGATCCGTCTTTCGGACATCCGGAGAAATTCTGCTCAGACATTGCCAAGACCAACTGGGAATCTGCTACCGTCACCACACTGGATGACCGTATCATCCCTTATATCACTAACATCTGTCAGCGTGATCCACGTACCGGCAAGGTCGTTACCGGTGGTATCGTAAGCTGCCAGGATTCCAAATGGCTCTTAAGCTGGACCATCAACCGTCAGGGACAGTTCAAGGAGCAAGATCCTGATAAAGTCTGCGTATGGGTTTACGGACTTTTCACAGATGTTCCCGGCGACTATATCAAGAAGCCGATGAAAGACTGCACAGGTAAAGAGATCACTGCAGAGTGGTTGTACCACCTTGGTGTTCCGGTAGATCAGATCGATGATATGGCTGAGAACAGTGCGATCTGCGTTCCGACCATGATGCCTTATATCACAGCTTTCTTCATGCCGCGTGCAAAAGGCGACCGCCCGGATGTTATCCCGGATGGCTGTGTGAACTTCGCATTCCTCGGACAGTTTGCCGAAACTCCGCGTGATACTGTTTTCACTACAGAATATTCTGTACGTACTGCAATGGAGGCTGTATATGGCCTCACTGGTGTAGACCGTGGTGTTCCGGAAGTATGGGGAAGTGTTTACGATATCCGTGAGCTTCTGGACAGCTCCGTGAAACTGATGGACGGCAAATCTCCTCTTGAGATCCAGCTCCCCGGACCTCTGAATGCACTGAAGAAGCCTCTTCTGAATGTTGTGAAGGGAACTGTGGTTGAGAAAGTACTGCGGGATCATAATGTTCTGAAAGATTATATGTAAGATATACAGCCCGCCAGGCAGATATTCTCAATTCAAAATTTGAAATTTGAAAACAGTAATTGAGCCTCAGGTTCTATTTGTGCAGCAATCCCCCGGAAATACTTCTCGTGCGGTATTCGGGGGATTATTTATTTTCCGATACTATTTTCCCAGTGTTTCATTCATACTTCCGGACCGGAAGCCCTGAAGATCCAATGTTACGTAGGAGAATCCCAGAGTGCAGAATTTCTCTGTGATCTTTGTTCTTGTCTCATTATCTGCAATTTTCAGGATATCCTCTTCCGGGACTTCGATCCTCGCCATTGTTCCATGAATACGTACGCGGAACTGGTGGAAACCAAGATCTATCAGGAACTGCTCGGCCTGATCCACCATGTGAAGCTTTTCCTCAGTGATGGTTTCACCGTATACAAATCTGGATGCAAGACAGGCAAAGGACGGCTTGTTCCAGGTTGGAAGGTTCATGTGCTTTGACAGCTCACGGATCTCTTCTTTATAGATGCCTGCTTCCTGGAGAGGACTCCGCACGCCAAGTTCCTGGATGGCTCTTTTTCCCGGGCGGTAATCGCCTAAGTCATCCATGTTGGAGCCTTCTGCGATCATATTCATATTATGCGCTTTCGCTGCTTCCCAGAGTTTTGTGAAAATGGCTTTTTTGCAGATGTAGCAGCGGTCAGGTGGATTCTGACGGAAGCCCGGAATGTCAAATTCATTGATCCTGCAGACTTCCTGGCAGATATGGTTATCCTGGCAGAAATCCTCCGTTTCTTTCAGCTCTCTGTCTGTGAAAGAGCAGGGGCATGCAGTGATGGCCATGGCCTTGTCACCAAGTGTCTCCTGTGCTGCTTTCAGAAGAAATGTGGAATCTACGCCGCCGGAAAATGCTACGGCTACGCTTCCAAGAGAATGAAGGATATCCTGGAGTTTTCTGTATTTTTTTTCAAGTATGATGTTGTCTGTTTCTGGCATGTGTTATGTTACCTCGCACTTCCGGTCTTTTCTTTTTACTTCATAAAAAATTACATTTCGATCACATCAAGATCATCCGGAACAAACAGATTTCCGTGATAATACTCTCTGCCTTCTGCTCCGTAAAGTTCTTTACGATTCTTAATGTTCTTATCCTCTGTGTGATACAGTACAAGATTCTTTACGCCAAGCTGCTGGGCAAGCTCGCTGGCATCCTTAACTGTGGAATGATGTTTCTCATAAGGATTGAAGATGTCACGCTGTCCATACAGGCAAAATGCTTCGTGGAACATCCAGTCGCTGCCCTTCGCATATTTTTCCTCACATTCGTTATATGGCTCATCTCCGCAGCATGTCAACACCTTGTTATCTCCGTAGATCATCTGGAAACCAAACTGTTTCGCCTTGGTGGAGCCGATATCGAAGAATGTTACTTTCTTATTGAGAATCGTTTTCTCTTCGCCGTCTTTTACCTCGATCAGATGAAGCCTGTCACCGATGTACTGTGTCTCTTTCTTGTTGAGAAGCTTAAATGCCATGTCTTTCAGCAGTCCGATCACTTCGTCATGTGCGTAGATATTGGCCTCGCCCTGATAAGCACCCTTCTTCATGTTCTGGCAGATAATTCTGATCACCCAAACAATTCCCATGATATGGTCAACATGCTTATGTGTAACAAAGATCTCATGAACATCCATCAGATCTACGCCTGCTTTCTTAAGCTGGGAAAGCACAGTGTTTCCACCGCCGCCGTCAACCAGAAAATGGCCGTACTCATCGCTGAGCACGAAGCATGTATTATAGCACTCTGTTACCAGTGCGTTGCCTGTTCCAAGCATGGTTAATTTCATTGTTTTTTCTCCTCCTGTATATCACAGCGAATTTCTGCAGTTAGCCACCTGCTGCTCTTTCGCTGTCCGACTGGCTGTAATCTGTTGTAACGTATGTACTTACTATTAACAGCCTGGTATTTTTATTTTCTGTGTTTTTCGTGTCTCATGATACCATTAAGGAAAAATATTTTCAATAAAATTTTCACTGATCATCTCATGAACCAAAGGGCTGGAAATGGCATATTCTCTCTTACGTTATCACCTTTGTTCCAAGGTACATTTTCCTGTCTTCTTTTCTGTCTTCTTTTCTGCCTTCTTCTCTTCCTGCCTCAAGTACCTCTGCTTTTGCAAATTCATATACGGATTCCTTCCATCTTTTTGCCATAGGCAACACCTGCTGTTTTGCAGGAGTGGAAGAACATTTTGGGCATATAAAAAGCAGGTGCTATCACATGTCATCCATGTCTGCTCCTGCTTTTTATCATTTGATATACTTTTTTATTTAATTCTCTTCAGCTCATACTCTCTTGTTCCCAGGCCGATCTTTTCTGCCTGGTCCAGAGTTGCTTTCCATTCTACATTAGGGTTGGAATCTTTGAAATGATCGTGATGACAGTGCCATCCTGGCTCTGCCAGATGCTCTCCAAGCTGGCTGTTTTCGATCGGCGTTGCCTTGAGACAGGCATCTGCACATGCCTGATCCAGAGCTACCGGGTCAAAGCTTGCGAACATTCCGATATCCGGAAGGATCGGCGCATCGTTCTCACCGTGGCAGTCGCAGTTCGGGCTGATATCCTGTACCAGTGCAATATGAAAATGTGGACGTCCATGACAGACAGCCTGTGCATACTCAGCCATCTTGCGGTCAAGCATTTCATTAGCACTGCTATTCGGATTGTAAACAGCATCAAAACTGCAGGCTCCGATACAGCGGCCACAGCCCTTGCATTTATCATAATCAATAACTGCTTTTTTGTTTACATAAGTAATGGCATCACTTCCACATTCTTTCGCGCAGCGTTTGCATCCACGACAGACTTCTTCGTTGATGGCAGGTTTACCGCTGGCATGCTGCTGCATCTTTCCTGCACGGCTTCCGCAGCCCATACCGATATTCTTCAGAGCACCGCCGAATCCTGTTGACTCATGCCCTTTAAAGTGACTGAGACTGATAAAAATATCCGCATCCATGATCGCATGTCCGATCAGCGCAGTTTTGCAGTATTCTCCGTTTACTACCGGAACCTCTATCTCATCTGTTCCTCGAAGTCCATCTCCAATAATAATCTGGCAGCCTGTAGTAATGGTATTAAAACCATTGAGGTTTGCACAGTCCAGATGCTCCAGAGCATTCTTTCTGCTTCCCGGGTAAAGAGTGTTGCAGTCTGTCAGAAATGGCAGCCCGCCCTGTTCTTTGCAGAGATCTGCCACAGCTTTTGCATAGTTCGGGCGAAGAAATGCCAGGTTTCCCAGCTCACCGAAATGCATCTTAATGGCTACAAATTTTCCGTCCATGTCAATGTCTCTGATTCCGGCAGCAACACAGAGCTTTTTCAGCTTATCAAGCTGACTGGTTCCCACAGGACAACGAAAATCTGTAAAATAAACTGTTGATTTTTCCATTGTAGTGTTTTCTCCTTATTTAATGTCACCTGCTGCTTTTTATTCAATCATCTCTATCACTGTCTTAAAATACTGCTCCTGAAAACTTACCTGTGCCATGATTTCCCCGGCCGTCATAGTCATATTTTCCGGTACTGCCACCCATTTATCTTCCACATCATTAAAACGGTGGATAACAGCAATGATTTTACCAGTAAATTCCTTTACCGGGTGATCCACGCCCAGAACATATACATCCTGTTCCTCGCCATCCGGAGCAATGATTCCTTCTATATATCCATAATTTACCGGATAAAAAAGATCCTTGTGCTCCGATGGTAAGTATTCATTGGACGATCGATCACAACATGTACGATCTGGCCTGGAGCCGGTTTTTTCTCATAATCTGTCTGTTTCATTTATATTCCTCTGATTTCATTTTCATTGTTCCTGTAAATCAAAGATTTATATTTCAATCCGCTCTGCTCTTTACCAGATCCTGGATTCTACAGCTGCCCGCTCAATACCAAGGCCTTTCATGTACCGGTCCATGAACGCATCAAATCCCTTCACACCTTCTGCTTCCGGTGCCAGTGTGCTGCCTTCGTTTCCTTTAAATACATTTTCATCCAGGAAATCAGCAAGATCTTCACCATCTTTTTTGTTAATGAGATAAGATGCCAGAAGTGCGATTCCCCAGGCTCCGCCTTCCCCGGCAGTTGACATAACGGAAACCGGTGCATTCACTGCATCTGCAAGGATCTGCTGGCCAACACCTTTTGTCTTAAAGAGGCCGCCATGTCCAAGAAGCTTGTCGATCTTCACATGCTCCTGATTAAGAAGGATATCAAGACCTACACGCATAGCTCCAAGACAGGTATAAAGATTGTTTCTCATAAAATTGGCAAGTGTAAATTTGCTCTCCGGAGAGCGGACAAACAGAGGACGTCCCTCCTCAAAGCCAGTCATATGCTCACCTGAGAAATAACAATAGGAAAGAAGTCCGCCACAGTCAGGATCTCCCTCCATTGCTTTATTGTAAAGTGTTCCGAACAATTTGTCCATATCCACTTCCATGCCCATTGCTTCCATAAATTCCTTAAACACATTCACCCAGGCATTCAAATCAGATGTGCAGTTGTTGGAATGTGCCATGGCAACCGGATCACCGGCAGGTGTTGTGACCATATCGATCTCTTTGTACGGTTTGGAAAGGGCTTTTTCCAGGACGATCATGGCAAATACAGAAGTTCCTGCTGAAACATTTCCTGTCCGCTGACGCACACTGTTTGTGGCAACCATACCGGTTCCTGCGTCTCCCTCAGGCGGACACATCGGGATTCCTGCTTTCAGTCTGCCGGTTACATCAAGAAGCTTTGCTCCTTCTTCTGTAAGAGTACCCGCATCCTGTCCTGCAACCATAACCTCCGGCATGATATCGCGGAGTTTCCATGGGAATCCATAAGGAGCTACCAGCTCATCAAATTTCTTCACCATCTCCTCATTGTAGTCTTTTGTTTCGCTGTCGATGGGGAACATACCTGCCGCATCACCGATACCCAGAACTCTTTTTCCGGTAAGCTTCCAGTGTACATAGGCTTCCAGAGTTGTGATATAATCAATATCTTTCACATGCTCCTCGCCGTTTAAGATCGCCTGGTACAGATGTGCAATGCTCCATCTCTGAGGGATATTATAATGGAAAAGTTCTCCAAGTTTCTCAGATGCCTCACCTGTGATATTGTTTCTCCATGTGCGGAACGGAACCATCAGCTCGCCAGCTTTGTTAAACGGCATATATCCGTGCATCATGGCACTGACTCCAAAAGCCCCTACGCTTGTCAGCTCCACTCCATATTTTTCCCGGACATCTTTTGCCATATCCTGATAGCTGGCCTGGAGACCTTTCCAGATTTCCTCCAGGCTGTATGTCCAGATACCATCCACATACTGATTCTCCCATCCGTAACCGCCGGATGCGATAGGCTGGTTCTTATCATCAACCAGAACTGCCTTGATCCTTGTAGAACCAAACTCGATTCCAAGTGCTGTGCGGTTCTCAAGAATCGCTGTTTTTGCCTCGTTTACTCCCATTATAAAAATCCTCCCGTATTATTTACTGAAATACATATCCCAATTATAATATTCCTGTGAAAAAACATCAACATTTTACATCATAAAAAGGCCGGAACATCCATTTTAATGATCCGGCCTGTCTATTCAGAAAACTGCTCGGGAGTCCCCTGACATACCTTTCATTTAGCGGTACATCTTCATATAATCTCCATGTGCCTCGATCAGCTCATCACACATTGCCTGGATATCTTTGATATTCAGCTCTGCACCTGTGTGAGGATCCATCATAGCTGCCTGATAGATCTTCTGGCGGTCTTTGGTCACTGCTGCCTCAATAGCAAGGAGCTGCGGGCTGACATTGGATGAGTTCATAGCTGCCAGCTGTGTAGGAAGCTTGCCCACTTTTACCGGGTGTACGCCGGTTCCGTCGATATAACATGGAACCTCTACGCAGGCATCTGACGGAAGGTTGTCGATATAACCGTTGTTAAGAACATTTCCACCAATCTTGTACGGTGTGTTTGTAACAACAGCCTCCATGATGTAGGAAGCATACTCTTTACTTCTCTCATGGCCGATCTTGCCATCCTTGAGGATATCCTCGCGCTCTTTTTCCCAGCCCTCGATCTGTTTGATACATCTTCTCGGATATTCGTCAAGCGGGATATTGAACTCCTCGATCATCTCCGGATATCTGGATTTAATAAAGAACGGATTGTACTCTGCATTGTGCTCACTGGACTCTGTGCAGTAGTATCCAAGATGACGGATATACTCATAACGCACCATGTCCTCATGCTTCTCGCCGGAGGTATTCTTCTCCTCGGCAATTCTGCGGATCTCCGGATACAGATCATTTCCGTCTTTGTCGTGGATCTCAAGGAGCCATGCCATGTGGTTGATACCTGCGATCAGCTCAGTACGTCCCTCAAGCTTGTCTTCCATTCCCATTCCCTCAAGAAGCTTCTGGGAGCAGACCTGAACGCTGTGGCAGAGGCCTACTGTACGGATCTTTGTAAAACGCTGCATATATCCGGTAAGCATTGCCATAGGGTTGGAGTAGTTCAGGAACAGAGTGTTCGGGCAGACCTCTTCCATGTCCCGGGCAAACTCTTCCAGAACCGGAATAGTACGAAGTGCACGCATGATTCCGCCGATTCCCAGGGTATCTGCGATTGTCTGTTTGATGCCGTATTTCTTCGGGATCTCAAAGTCTGTTACTGTACATGGCTCATAACCGCCTACCTGAATGGCATTAACTACGAAATCCGCATCACGAAGTGCATCTTTACGGTTCTCGGCACCGAGATAGGTTTTGATCACTGCGCGGTCCTCGTTTACGTTGTGGTTGATGGCACTTAAGATAATTCTGGAATCCTCCAGCCTCTTCTCATCGATATCATAAAGTGCGATCTCGCTCTCGCGAAGTGCCGGTGTACACATACAGTCACCAAGTACATTTCTTGCGAAAACCGTGCTTCCTGCTCCCATGAATGTAATTTTGATCATGTTCGTTTCCTCCTGTTCTCTTTATTAGATCTCTTATCCGGAATTGTTATATTTTTCTTTAAAATTCCTGATTTTCTGCTATTTCTGCGGTGCAGTCCCGCTTCGTTTTCCTTGTGAGCTTATCATACTACCGGAAACTTGTTTAAAATATGTACTTTGATGTTAATAATTGTTGTTTTGTTGCATGAGATACCCAGAAGTAATTTTCTATAACATTTCTTATGACATAAAAAACTCTCTGCCCGATACCAGAATTTTATATATTCTGGCACAGACAGAGAGTTTTTTTCTTCGTGAAATATATCACAGGATCAGGCTTCGGTTTCCGTATAATCCCCCTTCTTTCCCTTTATTACAAGTTTTCTCTTTTCTTCCTTATATTCTCTCGGACTTCTTCCTGTTCTTGCCTTGAATACCTTTGAAAAAGCCAGGGGATCTCCATACCCGACTCTTACAGCAACTTCACTGACCTGAATATCTCCGTTTTTCAAAAGAGTCTTTGCCTTCTCGATGCGAAGATTCATAAGATATTCCTGTGGCGAGCATCCGAGGCTTTTTTTAAACGAGCTGGTAAGATAGCTCCGGTTTACTCCAATGCGGTCTGCCAGTTCATTGATCTTAAGCCTCTTGTCAAAATTGGCTGCAATGTAATCCACTGCATGCTCCACATAGACGGAATTGGGATATCTGTGGGATGGGAGAAGCTTGCCTTCTCTCAGACATGCATCTCTGTTATCCGTGATCAGATCAGAAAAAAGAAGCATCAGAAGTCCGTTCCGTTTCAGCTCATTTTCAAAAACAAGCTTGTTGGTCCGTACCATTGCATCAATATACTTCGCCGCATTTTCCATGCAGTGGATCCTTCGGACCGGATTTTCCCGGCTGAAGCCACTTACATGGATCACTTCCTCTGCAGTCATTCCCTCAAATCCTACCCAGCGGTACGTCCAGGGATTATCCATGTCTGCCTCATACCAGGCCTCCACACCGGATGGGATCAGAAATGCTTCTCCGCCGCTCAGATGATACTGGTGTCCATCCATCTCAAAAACCCCGGTTCCGGATTCCACGATATGAAGTACATGAGAGATCCTTTTATTTGGTCCAAATCGATGTCCCGGATCACAGCTTTCCCACCCACAGTAAGTAAGACAGAGATCCACCGCACCTTTCTTTAAATTCTCCAGACATTTATAGCTGTCTGAGTTTGTAAAACCAACTGTATGAAGCAACTTTTCACCTCCCTGATGTCATATATTATGTTTCCGCCCGTGAGCTGCTTCGCCACCCAATAACAGACCGCCATATCCGGCGGCCTGTTATTTTTTCTGGTCAGGCGGATGTTTTTTCGCTGACAGCTTTTATTCCATCATTTACAGAAATCAGTCCTCTGCTTCAATTGTATACAATACAGAATGGAAATCACCGTTTGTCTTATTGCAGTAGTCACGATCAACCGGGATTCCTGCATACATCAGCTCATTTCCGTAAGCTTTCAGGCACTTATCTTCCCATTTTACTCTGTAAAGCTGATCCTCGTCAAGACCTTTGAAGCGCAGACGCATCCAGGAAGCATTGACCTTGTTCAGTCTTTCATAGTATCCGGCAACTGCCTGTTTTTTGTCTCTGGAAACAACCATCCATGCAGTATCATTTCCTTCGAACGGGCTTAAGATACGGTAGAAATCACCCTCCACCTGGATCAGGTCACGATGTTCCTTCATGAATTCCACCTGTGCCTTTACCTCTTCGATCTCTTTGGCACTTAAAAGGTTCAGATCCAGCTCATAGCCAAAGGTTCCGAAATATGCCACATTTGCTCTTGTGGAAAGCGGTGTGGTACGGTGCAGCTGATGATTCGGTACTGCCGATACATGAGATCCCATGCTGACGATCGGATAGACAAAGGAGGTACCGTACTGGATCTTTTCTCTCTCAGCAGCATCGGTATCATCACTGGTCCATGTCTGCGGTGCAAAATACAGCATTCCCGGATCAAATCTTGCTCCGCCGCTTGCGCAGGATTCAAAGAGGATGTCAGGAAATCTCTCTGTCAGTCTTGTATACAGCTCATAAACACCAAGGATATATTTATGCATGGTCTTACCCTGATCTGCTGCAGATGCGCCGCGGCTGAAAGGCTCAGACATGTAACGGTTCATATCCCATTTAATGTAGGAAATGGAAGATTCCTCGATAACTTTGGAGATAGAATCGTAGATGAAATCCACAACCTCAGGTCTGGAAAAATCAAGAACGTGCTGATGTCTTGAATGGGACTCAAAACGGTCCGGTGCTCCGATGATCCAGTCCGGATGTGCTCTGTAGCAGTCACTGTTCTTGTTTACCATCTCAAGCTCTACCCAGAGACCGAATTTCAGTCCCATCTCCTCGATCTTACGGGAAAGTCCGGAAATTCCGTTTGGAAGCTTGTTCTTATTTACAAACCAGTCGCCAAGGCCCTGGTAATCATCGTTTCTTGTTCCGAACCATCCGTCATCCAGAACGAACAGCTCTACCCCAACCTCTTTGGCTTTTTTTGCAATATTGAGGATTTTTTCCTCATCAAAATCAAAATAGGTTGCTTCCCAGTTATTAAGAAGGATCGGGCGAGCGTGATTTCTCCATTTTCCGCGCATCAGGCGGTCACGGTACAATCTGTGGTAAGCCTGGCTCATTCCGTTTAAGCCCTTATCGCTGTATACCATAACAACCTCCGGAGTCTGGAATTCCTCATCTCTGGAAAGCTCCCAGGAAAATCCCTGAGGATTGATTCCCATCATAACTCGTGTCATCTCGTAGGTGGAAACCTCAACCTGTGCAAGGAAGTTGCCGCTGTACACAAAGCTGAAGCCGAAAACCTCGCCTGTGTCTTCTGTTGTATGAGGACGCTTCAGTGCGATAAACGGATTCTGCTCAGAGCTGGAACCGGTTCCTGCAAGACTCTGTACAGCCTGTGTACCCATCTCAAGTTTACGTGTTTTTACATAGCGCTCACGTGCCCACGCACCGGAAAGATGGATCATCTCATAATCCATATCCGGGAACTCCACTGCTGCACTCATCACGTTCTCAAGACGGATCTTCTGATCCCCTTTCTGAACAAGGCGTGCGCTTCTGGTGATCACCGGATAATCCTCATATACGGAATATGTAAGAATAAGATCTGTATCCATCACAGAATCATGAAGTGTGATATCCAGAGATGTTGCTTCCTCATCACTTTCTGTATAAGTTGCCGGAAGACCTGCAAGCTTCTTCTTGCCGCCATAGATCTTATGAGAAACATATTTGAAATCTGCGATCTCGCTTCCGTTTTCCTGACGAACAGTAAGAGCCGGGCTTCTGTAATCACCGGTTCCGTAAACAGGATACTCCTGTTTGGTATACTGCATGGAAAGAAGTCCCGGTTCCGGAACGCATACAGCCATCAGGGAACGCATGATCTCTTCATGAAGATAACTGAAATCCTCTTTATCGCGGATAGCTTTTCCATAGTACAGATTCTCCATCTGACCATTTTCCATGATACAGGTGATGTAACTTAAATGTTTGTTATAAATGTGGAATGTCTTTGATCCCTCGTGAAATTTGATCGGCATAATTTTCTCCTTTTTTCGTTTACTGCGGATAAAAATATCCGCCTCTTTCCTTAAGAATCATCAAATGACTGTTCATTTTGGCTTTTACTTCGATAAAAATACCGCTGACAACCTTAATAACCAAATCCTCAGTTATATACATTGTCAGCGGTCTTGTATTACCTTATGTAATATTTCTGATTACAGTTTTCCACCGCTGGTAGCAATACCTTCGATAAACTGTTTCTGGAAGATCATGTAGATCACGATCATCGGAATGCAGGCGATCAGAGATGCAGCCATCAGTTCCGGGAATTTGGACACATACTGGCCCTGCATCTTTGCAAGTGCGGAAGAAAGTACCAGCATATCCTTATCTGTATTAACGATCATCGGCCACATCAGGTCTTTGAATGCGAATACAGCTGTAAAAATTCCAAGTGCAACCATACTGGATCTTGTAAGTGGTGCCATGATGTAAAGGAATGTCTGCCCGATGTTACATCCGTCAAGTCTGGCAGCCTCCTCCAGATCCTTCGGCAATCCCATATATCCCTGTCTCAGAAGGAAGGTACCGAACGCTGTGACAATACCTGGGAATACAAGGGCAAAGATCGTATTCAGCATACCCATCTTGCTGACCATCAGGTACTGTGGGATGATGAAGATCTGTACCGGAACCATCATCTGGAACAGTACAAGACCGAAGCAGAGATCACGGCCCTTGAAGTTCAGACGTCCAAATGCATAGCCTGCCATAGTTGCTGTAAGAACTGCGCACACTACTCGGAAGAAGATCAGAAGCAGTGTATTCTTGTACAGAAGCAGGAAGTTCATGTTATTGATAACAGAAATAAATGCGTCTTTTCTCCATATTTTAGGGAAAATGGTGAAAGGATCTACAGATGTTGCTTCAGTTACAGATTTAAAAGCTGTCAGGATCATCCAGATAAATGGCACAAGCATCGTAATGGACACAATGATCAGTATGACATGTATTAAAATAGTGGTTAATTTCTTTTTTGTTTCCATACTATCCATGGTTAATCCCCCTTTTTAGTTGTAGAATACCCATTTCTTCTGACCGATCATCTGGAATACTGTCAGGATCATGGTGATAATAAGAAGTACTACTACGATCGTAGCGCCGTATCCCATGTTCTTATTGATAAATGCATATTTATAGAACAGATAAACCAGTGACTGAGTCTTGGTAAGTGCCGGGTTTGACTTGTCAATAACCATATAGATCAGGTCGAATACCTGAAGGGATCCGATCACACGGGTAACAAGTACGAAGAAAATGGTTGGTGAAAGAAGCGGGATCGTGATGTTAAAGAATGCATTCACACCTGTAGCACCGTCAATAGATGCAGCTTCATAATAATCTCTCGGGATTTCCTGAAGTCCTGACAGGAAAAGAACCATATTGTAACCGATGATAGACCATACACCGATGATCGCAACTGCAAATACTGCAATTTTCGGATTAGAAACCCAGTTTACATGAACATGGAAAACGTTATTGATAAGACCATAATCAGAGTTGAACAGCCATCTCCATACCATGGCTACCGCTGCCGGAGCTGCTACCATCGGGAGGAAGATGATGGTTCTGTAAACAGAACGGCCCTTCATCTTTCTGTTAAGAAGTACTGCAAGAACAAGTGCGATGGCAATGGAAAAAGGGACCTCCACGATCGCATATTTGAATGTGTTGATCAGTGCCTGCCAGATCTCTTTATCTGCAAAAACCTTCTGATAGTTCTGTAAGCCGATAAAGATATTTCCTTTACCAAAATCTCCTGTTTTGAAAAAGCTCTGGTAAATAGTCTGGAAGATCGGAATGATGTTCAATACGATCAATCCGATGGTTGTTGGGAGAATAAACAGCCAGCCCCAGAGGAACTCACTGCGCTCTCTCTTTGTCCGTGCCTGTGACTTGGTAGTTTTAGCCATAAGAATCACTCCTTCTATTCCTTCTATGTATGAGGCCGCTGCACCTGAGTGCGGCGGCCCCTCTCATTACTGCACTTAATTATCGGTGTTTCTTAATGCTTACTCCTCAGCCAGCTTCTCGTTCATCTGATCAGCCATCTGCTTGCAAGCCTCTTCCATTGTGATGTCGCCTGTGTATACGCCTTTAAGGATCTCGTTGTCCTCGTTCTCCCATGTTACAGTAGATTTGGAGTATGGACGGATTACCATGTCATCCATCATGTTCAGATAAGCCTGAAGGTTGAAGTCTGCGGATTTAGCCCATGCATCAGATGTATCCTTGTATGCACTCATTGTAACACCAAGCTCAGCCTGTTTCTCCTGAGCCTCTTTGGATCCGAGGTACTCGATCAGCTGCCAAGCTTCGTCTGTGTGCTCACCGGAAGCAGATGCTGCCCATCCAAGTCCGTTATATAAGGAAGCTCTTCTGCCTGTCTCAGCGTTTTTAGGAAGCTCTACACAATCACAGTTAGCTGCTGTGTACTCGTTCTCTTTAAATGCTGCAAGCATCCAGGAGCCCTGGCATGTCATAGCGATCTTGCCAGCCTCGAAAAGTACGTCCTCGTTGTTCTCGGACATTGTCTCAAGAGACGGGATCACGCCATCCTTGATCCATCCTTCCAGTGTCTGCATAGCTGCGATCGTCTTCTCATCATCCCAGCCGGATTTTGTCTTGTCATCGCTGATGATGTATCCGCCGTTATCATAGATCAGGTTGTAGTATCCGGCCTGGTTGTTATCATTTCTCATTGCGAGACCGTACTGGGAACCATCATCCTTAGTAAGCTTCTTAGCTGCCTCTGTAACATCATCCCATGTCCAGTCAGCTGTCGGATAATCAAGTCCTGCCTCGTCAAATAATGTCTTGTTGTACCAGAGAGCGATTGTATCTATATCCTTCGGTACTGCATAATATTTATCATCGTATGTATACAGTCCCCAGATATCCTCCGGATAGTTCTCCGGATCGATCAGATCGCTGTCTTTGATCTTGTCGGTCAGATCAAGAAGCATATCGTTGGACATGTATCTCTGACTCTCGTTGGAGTGCATCCAGAATACGTCCGGAAGGGAACCACCCTGTGCACCGGCCTCGAGCATTGTCCAGTACTCATCCCATTTAACAACGGAAATCTCTGTCTTGATTCCTGTCTTCTCTGTGAAGTCTGCAAGAATTTCTTTGATTCCCGGCTCCTGGTTGGTGTCCAGATGGATACGGAAAGTGTAACATCGTCACCTTTTGCATATACCGGAACTGCTGTCATTACCATGGCACCTGCTAACAATAATGCTGCTACTCTTTTAAAATTCATAACTTCTTCCTCCTTTTAAATCTTTCTTATTTTCCCTCTTTCTTTGGTCAGTTTTTATATTTTTTCACGTCCCTGACCGTTGATATTATTATAATTGCACATGGAAAAATGATAAATGGATTATTGTCATTTCAATATGGAAAAATGTTGTTA
>NZ_QRNF01000029.1 GCF_003474435.1 Ruminococcus sp. AF46-10NS | reverse complement strand
ATATTTGTGGTTTGCAGACCTACATTTATTTTAACACAGGAGATTACTTATATCTAAAGATCTTCCCTCCCCCTGCATAGCAGGGGGTTTATTTTTACTGTCACACAAACAAAGTCCCCTGCGTACGCCTGTTGCAGCTCCGCCGGGGACTTATCTGATTCACCTTTAATAATCTGTAGTACATCTGCGAACTATTTCACAGGGAACACACACATTCTCCTCAATTTGAGATTCATTCTCCAGAAGATCGACCATTCGTTCCACAGTCTTTCTGCACATGATCTGTACAGTTCTGATAGCTGCAGCCACATGATCAGTCAAAATCTCTGGTAATATTCGTAAGCCACTTATTTCTGAAATAGTGGATGAATACCACAGGCATTTTTTCGAATTCATCCAGGGTCATTATAAAGTATACCCAGACAGGCGGCAGTTTTAAAACATATGCTGCAAGGAAAGTAAGAGGAACTGCAACAAGCCACATAAATATGGAATCCACGATCATTCCAAACCTGGAATCACCACCACCTCTGAAGCAGCCACATATAAGACAGGTATTGATACCCTCTCCCACAAGACGCCAGGTGGTCATAACTATAAAAATGCCAAGATAATAAATGGCTGTCTCTGTCAGTTTATCCCGGTAGAAATCAAGTATCATAGGACGGACCGCCAAAATAATGGCACATCCGATCAGACTTACGATAATTGTTATTATCAGCATACGTTTCCCATATTCTCTTGCTGTATCCTTATGGTCTTTACCAAGCTCCTGGCTGATAATGATGGTAGTAGCGTTGGCAAAGCCGCGACAGGCAATGGCACCAATGTTTACCACCATAACAGCAACAGCATTTGCGGCAACCATATCATCGCCAATATGTCCAAGGATCGCTGCAAATGCTGAGCTGGCAAAGCTCCAGACAACATCATTTATTACAGCCGGAGAGGCAATTTTCATAAAGTCCCGAAACAGAATACCTGATTTTGCAAAGAAATATTTTATCCGGAATCTGACATCGGAGCTGTTTAATGAATAGATGAGACAAATCAATACCTCTGCGATTCTGGCAATAACAGTACCAAGGGCAACACCTGTAACGCCAAGCTTTGGAAGTCCAAACAATCCAAAGATAAAGGAGGCATTACAAAGCACATTGACACAAAGAGATACAATGTATGTAACAGAAGGCAGCATTATTTTTCCGACACTTCGAAGAGCACTCATAAAAACCTGAGAGAATCCCATAAACATAAAGGAAAATGAGATTACCTTCAAATACTCACTGCCGGCGGCAATAGTATCCGGACTGTTTGTGAAAATCTTCATGATCGTAGTCGGCATGGAAAAGGAGATAACGAAAAATACAAGAGAAACGATCAGCGAGATCCTCTCTGCCAGGCCGAGAATCTTTTCTACTGTCTTTTTATCCCCCTTTCCCCAGTACTGGGCACACAAAACCGAGGTACCTGTGGCCATGCCGTAATATAAACAGAAAAGAATAAATGTATACTGGTTGGCAAGGGACGAAGCCGACATGGCAGTCTGGCTTACATATCCCAGCATTACGGTATCAGCAACATTTACCAGTGTTCCGATCAGATTTTGGATCATGATCGGAAATGCTAATTTTGATGCATATTTCAAGAAATCTTTTTTATTTAACATACAACAGTTCTTCCTTAGTTCTTAGAATTTATAATCCTGTGGCATATCTGACAAAATGCCTGACTGACTCATCTTTCGCAGGCAATCCGTCCATATCGAAGTCCTCAAAATACAGCTCCATCCTGTCATTGAGTGGAAGGAAATTCTCATCTGTCCAGGACCGGTTTTGCAGCACTACTCAGTTCCTCAGTGAATTCCCATAAGCTATTTACTTATAGGGAACAGTATATCATATACCTTACAAAACCGCGAGGTTTTTTCAGTATTCTCTCTAATATGATTCCATTTGCATCCAGCCGTTCACAGCTCATGTGCTGTGCAGATGCCGCACTTTATGAAATAAATTTTCCCTGAACAAGCGAACCGCCTTATAATATATATTCCAGCTGCCTTTCTTTTGTCCGCATTCCCATTTTCTCATAAAATTTTTCTGCTGAAATATTACCTGCCCATACATTCAATGTTACTTCATAGCATCCCAGCTGCTTTGCTTCGTTTTTTACATATTCAAACAAGCTTTCCCCAATATGCTGGCCTCGTGCCTCCCTGTCAACACACAGGTCATCAATAAAAAGGGACTTAAATGGCACCATATTATTTGAAAAAGGCTGCTCCTGTAATTGACAGAATGCATACCCCACACAAACATCATCCTCATCCACTGCTGCATATATCGGCCTTTCTTCATCTTTCAAAAGCTCTGTCAATTCGCCTGCCGTATATTTTGTTGTGTTCGGAATAAAAATATCCGGCCGTATATCTGCATGGATCTGCAGCACCTGCCCTAACAATTCCAGGATTCTCGGAATATCTTTTTCTTCTGCTTTTCTAATGATCATTTTTATCCTCCTGTTTTTCAATAACTGGTTTCATAGATTCTTTATACATACCATAATACCATCGTGTGGATTCCTGGTAAAGAAAGATCGACGGTTGCAAAAGCAATTCGCCCTCTTCTGTTAGTGTGAACTAACCTCTTTATATAAAAGAAACCATGTGAAAACAAAACTGTAATTTCACATGGTTTCTTTCCCTGTGTATATTCGGTATATCACTTAAGAAAGCTTATAACAATAGCATCATTTTAGACAGGCAATTTTTTCCGTTCAACCTTCTTTTGCAAAATTCCTTATATTGGAATTATCTTATTTATAATTATCTGTAATGTATTCCGCTCCAGTAAATATTATCTTTCACTATCGTTTCCTGCGGAAGTACTACACCATCCAACGCCCACCTTTTATATTCTGCAAACCCTACACGGTCAATAATATATCCCACATGTTCTTTGCCGCCAGGCGCATTTGGATCAATATATTTTTTTACAAATTTATAGGTGTTCAGGATAACCTTGACGATAGTGTCTTCATCTGCCCAGATCAAAAAATCTTCTCCCAGACGTGGATTTTTCTTTCCAGTTCGTCCCATAAGTGTCAGACGATAATATTTTTTTTCACTTCTGGTCCATGCTCTGGTAGGACATTTTGTCACACATACTCCACAGCCTACGCATTTTTCTTCATTGCGCACGATTCTGTAATTATCCATCTTTAACGCATCCACCGAAAGCTTATCACAGCCTTTTACACAGGCGCCACAGGATACACAACGATCAGGGTCATATTGTGGCTCTGTCATACCGATAATTCCAAAATCGTGCATTCTTGCTTTGATACAGTCATTGGCACAACCTGTAAGTGCAATTTTAAAATGAAGATCATTAGGAAATATAGCCTTTTCGATTCTCTTCGCAAAAGCTGCTGTATTATAATTTCCAAAAGGACAGACTCTGTTTCCGATACATGCACAGACATTTCTGGTTCCTGATGCTGAATACCCGGTACCTGCCTCATTTTGATTGATCTGAAGATTATCAATGATCGGTTGAAGCATCTCATTAACTTTATCCATATCTTCCATATGGATTCCTTCAATTTCGAATCCCTGACGAGTGGTAACATGGATCTGTCCGTTTCCATATTTTCTGGCAATATCCACCACCTGCTGCATAACATCTGCATTACAGCACCCTCCCGGAACACGCACTCTGGAAGCCGTAAGCCCACGGACCTTTGATACACGGAAGGCATTTTTCTTCAGTTTCTTTGTATTGATATCCATTACAATTTCCTCCCCCTAATCAAACAGTTTTTTACCTTCTGAATAACAGAATACCGGACCATCCAGACAAATATATGTATCATTCATTCGACAATGTCCGCATTTACCAAGTCCACAGCACATTTTTCTCTCCTGAGATATCCAGATCTGTTCTTCCTTCATTCCCAGCTTTAAAAGCTCTGCTACTGCAAATTTCATCATGACTGGGGGGCCGACAACAATAGCTGCAGTCTCATGGATATTATCAAGCTCAAGTTCCGGAATATATTTTGTAACAAGTCCTGTCCTATAAGAATCGTCATCAGCGGAATCCACCGTCAGGATCAGCTCCATCTGCTGTTCCCAGATCTTCAGATCCTCACGGAACAAAATATCTGACGGCGATTTAAACCCAAGGATCGTGTGTAATTTTTTCACTTCATCCTGATGCTCACCGAAGTAACTGATCACTCCTCTCACAGGAGATACTCCTGTTCCACCAGCTACCACGATCAGTTCTTTTCCCTGATAATTCTCCTTCTCAAAACCATTTCCATACGGGCCACGCATAAAAAAACTGCTTCCCTCATTCAATTCAAAAATCTCTCCGGTCACCTTACCAACCTTACGTATGGTCAGGTCGACATAATCTTCTCCTATGCCACTGACAGAAATCGGTGCCTCACCATATTTAGGAATAGAAACTTCAAAAAACTGTCCCGGTCTTACTTCACCCACATATGTCATACGGAATGTATATTCTGTCTCTGTATGCTTCACGATTTCTTTTATCTTAGATAAGAAAGGAATATATTCATTCGTCATCTCACTTTCCCTCCTTTTCTTTCAGTTTCTGAAGACATGCAATATAGGAAATATACTCCGGACAGACATTTTCACAACGTCCGCAGCCGACGCACATATGATATCCGAATCTTTTCTTATGATCTGAAATTTTATGTAATACCTTAAAACGCATTCTTTCACCCTGACTTTGGCGGAAGCTGTGTCCTCCGGCAATATCAGAATATCCATCTACCTGGCAGGAAGCCATACACGACGACGCTCTCCGGCCTTTGGATTATCTTTATAAAAAATATCCTGCATAGTAAAACAGGTACACGTAGGACAGACAAAATTACAGCGTCCACAACCAATACATCGACTGCCATATTCCTGCCACATGGAATCCTGGTGAATTATATTTGGAAGTTTTTCCGGAACCTCTACATGAACCTCATTATTTTCCACAAAAATCGGTTTCTCCTGAACATTCTGTCCATAATCCCATAATAATTCTTCCAGTTCTCTGCATTTCAGCTCCATGTAACATCCATTTTCATCCTGAAAAATATACATATCATATTCTTCACAACGATTCGTTCCCATACTTACGCAAAAACAATTTTTTCCGGATTCCTTACACCCCATCACAGCAAAAACTGTATTTTCCCGCATTCTTCTGTAATAATAATCCTCTACACCATTTTTCAAATACATGTCGTCCAGGCGTTTCAGGGCATGAAAATCACAGCTTTTTAAGAAAATCAACCGCTGTCTTGCTGCTCCGTCTGCTGTTTTCATCTCATTCTCCGTAAAATAAAGAATCGTCTCTGAAATCGGAAGCAGTACCTCCTTAAAGCTATAATCCGACTTCTGATTCCAGACAATCTCTTCCCAGCTGTTCAGCAGACCATAACGAACTACATCTGTATCTGAAAAGCATCCTGTCCCCTGGTAAATTTTCGGTCCATACACATCATAGGATTTCTGCAAAATTTCAAAAATATTCTGCATCTCATCACTGCTGACTCGTTTTCCCATCAGATACCCCTTTCTCATAATCACATTTTATAAAATTTTGCAAGACCATCAAAATCTATCAGAATAAATCGCTTATTGCCATAACAGATCAGACCTCTGTCCGTAAGAACCTTACAGGCACGAGATACATTTTCCCTTGGTGCACCAACCAGATCAGCCATCAGGGTAATGGTAAGATCAATATCTATCATCACCCCGTCTTCCGTATCTACGCCAAAATCACGACCGAGCTTCCATAATTTTGCAGCTATTTTTCGCTCCATCTGCATGTTTCCGGTCGTATTCTTTAGCTGGTGCCCCATTCGCCAGAGATTTCTCTCATACTCTCTCAGAACAGATCTTGTCAAAGCATGGCTCTGTTCCATAAGCTGAAGAAACTGTTTTTCTGCAATTTCTATCACCTGCACCGGACAGGCAGCCTCACAAAAAAGTGCATTCGGCTTTTTGCTTACAATGCTCTGATTTAAAAGCCGTCCTTTTCCCAGGATAAAAATCACCTTTCGATTTCCATGCTTGGTCAGATTATAAAGCATCACTTCGCCGGAATACACAAAATATACTGTTTTGGTTCTGCTGCGTGAATGAAAAATCACTTCTTTTTTCTTATAAGAAACAACTTCACTTTCATTAAGCAGGTTCTGCAGAATATCCTTTGGTATTTCTTTAAAAAAATCCATCTTCTCCAGTTCCCTGAGTGTTATCTGTCCCATTGTATCAACCTCACTGGTATAGCTTTTGCAGTTTCTGATAATAAACTACTCTTGTCTCGCATTCCTTTTGTATTATAATGAAAAAGTTTATCGTTTTCCGTGATGTATATCACATTTTTATTCCTGAATCCGTATCATTACAAACAGTCAGCTCAAAATGATTTCTATTTGTTTTTATAAATCCTTCTTTTTGCAGCTTTGATATCTCCGCAGACATTGCCGCACGGTCAATGCAAAGATAATCTGCCAGCTGCTGCCGGTCAAAAGGAATGTCAAAGGATAACGATGCCTGTCTGATGGATACTGCCGACAGATAAGACAACAGCTTATCCCTAGTCGTTCGTTTGCCCACATGTGTGATCTTATCGTTAAGAATCAGAATCTTATTTGCCAGGACACCGACCAGGTTACGGATCAGCTTCTGATGATGCTCACATATTGTTGGGCAGGAAACCAGAAGCCTTTGAACATTTAATAAAATAATATCACAATCCTCATCTGCTACTACACTGACATTCAGAACAGCTCCCGGACTTGCTGCATATGGTTCACCGAAAAAATCTCCTGCATGACATTTTGACAGAATATTCCGATGTCCCCAGAGGTCTTCCTGAATAACAAGAACACAGCCTGCCACCACAAGTCCCATTACTTCGGTAGAATCTCCGGCTCTGAAAATATAAGAATCCCGTTTTCTGGAAATTGTTGCTGCATTTACACAGTGCAGTATGGATAATATCTCATTATCAGTAAGACCTTTAAAGAAAGGACTGGTTCTTAAAATGGGTAAATATTTTTTCAAAATTAATCCTCCTGTTGGAAATCAAACATACACGTTGTAATTATTATACTATACTCCTAACAGAAACCAAGGATAAATATTACCGGCCGAGGATAAAATAATAAGAAAGATCATTCGAAAAATCACAGAATAAAAGGAGAATACAATAATGGATAAAAAAATGTTTTGTTTTCAGTGTGAACAGACCGTCGGATGTACAGGCTGCACGGGAAATGCCGGTGTCTGCGGAAAAAAAGCAGATACAGCGAAATTACAGGACGAGCTGACAGGTGCATTGATCAGTCTGGCAAACGCTGTCGATGGCACGGAAACTATTTCAAAAAGAACCGGACAGATCATAATCGAAGGACTGTTTACTACAGTTACAAATGTAAGTTTTGACAATGCATCAATCGAAAATATGATACAAAAAGTCAGAGCTGAAAAAGAAAGACTGGTTCCTGACTGCAGCAAATGTCAGGCTCCATACAGCAGAGCAGAGGAATATGATCTTCAGCAGCTGTGGAATGCCAATGAAGATATCCGCTCTTTGAAGTCTCTTATTCTCTTTGGTATCCGCGGAATGGCTGCCTATGCCTATCATGCAAATGTTCTGAATTATGAAGATGCCGAAGTGAATCAGTTCTTCTGCGAAGCATTATCTAAGATTGGTTATGAAGAAAGCACAGAATCACTGCTTTCTACAGTACTCAAAACAGGAGAGATCAATCTGAAGTGCATGGCACTTCTTGATAAGGCAAATACGGAAACCTATGGAACACCAGAACCAACTGATGTTACACTTACAGTAGAAAAAGGGCCTTTTATTGTCGTGACCGGACATGACCTGAAAGACCTTCAGCTTTTGCTTGAACAGACAGAGGGAAAAGGAATCAATATCTATACGCATGGTGAAATGCTCCCTGCCCACGCCTATCCATTCTTAAAGAAATACTCTCACCTGAAAGGAAATTTCGGAACCGCATGGCAGAATCAGCAGAAAGAGTTTGACCATCTTCCAGCCCCGATCCTCTACACTACCAACTGTCTGATGCCTCCAAAAAGCAGCTACGCTGACAGAGTATTTACAACAGAAGTGGTTGCCTTCCCGGGAGCTGTTCATATTGACGAGAAGAAAGATTTCACACCGCTTATTGAAAAAGCACTGGAGCTGGGTGGTTACAAAGAAGATCAGATGTTCTCCGGTATCAACGGTGGTAAAAAAGTGACAACCGGTTTTGGTCATGCAGCTATCCTGTCCCATGCAGGTACTGTGGTAGAAGCTGTAAAATCAGGCGCGATCCGCCATTTCTTCCTGGTTGCCGGCTGTGACGGTGCCAAGCCAGGTCGAAACTATTATACGGAATTTGTGAAGCAGACACCTTCTGACAGTATTGTCCTCACCCTGGCATGTGGAAAATTCCGTTTCAATGATCTCGATCTGGGAGAGATCGGTGGTCTGCCACGACTGATGGATATGGGTCAGTGTAATGATGCTTATGGTGCGATCCAGGTTGCTGTGGCACTTGCAGATGCATTTGGATGTTCTGTAAATGAGCTTCCGCTTTCCTTCGTACTCTCCTGGTATGAACAGAAAGCAGTATGTATCCTGTTAACCCTCCTGCATCTGGGTATCAAAAATATCCGTCTTGGTCCTTCTCTTCCGGCATTCCTTTCTCCTAATATTCTGAATTTTCTGGTAGAAAATTATGGTATTGCACCTATTACCACACCGGAAGAAGACCTCAAAGCACTGGTGAAGCATAATAAATAAATTTTTCAAAGCCCCCACAAAACAGTGGGGGCTTCTACCCTTTCATAAGGACTTTAGCGATATGTTGTTTCTTTACGTCTTTTACAAATATTTCATCATTGTTGGCACAAGAATATTCATATCTACAGGCTTTGTAACATGAGCATTCATTCCAACAGAAAGAACCTTTTGTATATCTTCCGCAAAGACATTCGCAGTCATTGCAATAATTGGAATCCCGGCTTTTTTAGTATCCTTCATCTTTCGAATGGCTAATGTGGCATCATATCCATTCATAACCGGCATCTGAATATCCATAAGGATCATCTTGTAATAATCAGCATCAGCCTTTTCAATCATGTCAATGCATGCAACACCATCATTTGCAGTCTCAACAATACAGCCTTCTTCCGTCAATAGCTCCGTTGCGATTTCTGCGTTGATCTCATTATCTTCGACTAATAAAATCCGAACGCCGTTCAGGCAATTCTTATTACGCAGATTACTTTTTTTCTTCATCATAGAATCTTCTTTTGACGCTTTTCTGCAAGGAACAGTCACTGTAAATATGGAACCCTCACCCTGCTTGCTTTTCACTTCTATCGTGCCATCCATGAGATCTACCAGCTTTTTCGTAATACCCATTCCGATGCCGCTGCCCTCACTATGACTGACTGTAGAGTTACGTTCTCTTTCGAAAATTTCAAAAATGTGCTTTTGGAAATCTTCAGACATACCAATTCCATTATCGGTAATGGTGATGATCATATTGCACCAGTCATCTTTTTCACAAGATTTCTGTACAACATCACAGGATATCGTACCTCCTGTATTTGTATACTTTATAGCATTGCTTATAATGTTGAAACAGATTTCTGATAAATGTGGTGCATCCATATATACATACGGATACATAATTTGTTCTGTCAGAGAGAGGGTCTGATTTTTACTTTCTGCCAGCTGTTGGAACATAGCGACACAATTTTCAAAGTTTTCATGGACATTCGAAACATCATATTCCATTTCGATCTTATTATTTTCAATTCTTGCAAGATCCAGAACATTACTGAGTAACGACAAAAGTCTTTCTCCGCATATTTGTATTGTTTCAAGATATCTGCCAAGTTTTTCTGTTTCTTTCAAATGTCTGGATGCCAGATCTGCATAACCAATAATTGCATTCATAGGAGTCCTGATGTCATGAGACATATTGAACAGGAATGTTGATTTTGCTTTATTTGCACATTCTGCTTTTAATTTAGCTTCCCGCAATTCTTCCTCTTGTCTTAATTCCCGCAGTTTTTCTTCTGTCACATCTCGATTTGCAATCAGAACTGATGTAACCTTTCCATTTTTATCATAGCTCTGAGGAACAACCATGGAAAGAAACCATGATCCATCCTTTTTTTTGAATTCGGAAGACATAGATTCTTTATTATGGAGCCGTGCCGCCATAGTTTGTAAATCAAAAAAATCTATATACTTCTGTACAAACGGTTCTGCTATCACACCTTCAATAATCTTAAACTGAGGATCCCAATCTGCAATATTATCTTTTATATCCAACTCCATTTTTCGAGATCTTTTGACAAGTTCAACCTTTTTTGTTTTTAAATTCAGCCTTGAGATGTGATAATAGGCAGTGCCTAATCCCTGAAGTGCCTGCCGAGTTTTTTTGACCTGCTTTCCCAATGTGAGAGGAAACTCTTCGCCGTCCATCTGTTCCAGATCTGGTGCTGATTGATGCAGATGCTGAACCAGCCATTTCCCATTCGCCCGCTTATAGATAATCGTAAATCTTGTCTCCATTTCAAAACAGCTTGAACCATCCTTAAACAGACCTGCAAAATCTACTGTCCCATATGCAAGAACATGGTCATCATCAAGTCTTTCTTCTTCCTGATGTAAATTTCGCACTTCAATTCTGATTTTATCTCTCCGTTTTACATCCAATTTAAATGATTCTAAAAACTCATGCAGATTCCTGTAAAGCTCATGTTTCCCGGTTCCAATCAGACTGATATTTTCGTCAAAGTAATTTTCGATACCCAGATCATTTGCTGAATCAGCGTTAATATATATTTTCAAAAGCTGCTCTGTGAGTTTTTTGAAATCATCCATACTCTTTTCCCCCGCCTGAAAATCCAAAATGATTTTTGGTTTTCTGCCTAATTCCAAGTTTCTCCATTTGCCATTTTCTTCCCGAATTTCTGAATTTATATTTCAAATCGTTTACTTTATTATAGCATAGCATCATATTGTTATGCCATCAGTTTTTCAAGCCAGGTGTCCCTGGCAATTGTGACACCACTTCAACAGGCGGCCATGATCTTCTGAGAGCCACATAGGATATTAAAAAGTTCGCAAACCAACCAGCTGGTACAGCGAGCCAGACAAATACAATGCCAAAACGCGGTGCACAGATCAAAGCAACAGACAGGCGAATCGCCAGGTTCACCATGTTTGCAATGAGGAACGGGCGCATGATTCCGAGACCACGAAGGACCCCATCTGTTGCCATTTTGATTCCCATAAAGATGAAGAAGTAACCGAGCCATCTCATATAACCCTCGGATACCTGGTAAGCCAAGGCAGTTCCATCTTTACCAAGAAATAGCGAGGAAATCTGAGTATGTAATGTTTCAATGACTATAAAAGCAAGAACTGCAAAACATATATCTAACACCAGTGCTGCGTGATATCCTTTTTTGATCCGTTCAATTTTCTTTGCACCAAGATTCTGGGAAACATATGGGGAAACCGCATTGCCGATCGATACAAAAATCAATGAAAAAACATTCTCTACCCGCATCGTCGCAGCATACCCCGCGAGTGCCTGTGTACCGAAGGGATTTACAACTGCCTGTACGATCATCATACCGATGGACACTGTAGACTGCTGAAGAACTGAAGGTACAGCAATTTGAAGCATGGAATGTAACTCCTGCCTGTCAAACCAGTCAAAGTGACTTTTATATCGACGCATCCTGCTAAGGAAAAGCAAGAGTGAAAACACCGCAGAAATTCCCTGTGCTATAAGAGTCGCAAGAGCAGCGCCAAACACGCCGAGACCAAGTCCGGCCACCATCCAAAGATCCATAAAAATATTTAAGATTGACGAAAATATCAAAAGCCCCAGTGGGATTTTTGATTCGCCTATGGAAGTAAACATATTGGAAAGAATGTTATACATAAACAAAAAAGGAAATCCCACGAAATATACCCGCAGATATAACACTGCATCATTCAGTATATCTCCAGGGGTTTGCAACACACTCATCATCCAGTGGGAAAAGCAAAAGCCGAAAACACCAAGGACTATGCTTAGAATTAAAAAGCTAAACAAGGATGTTGACACGATGGTTTTCATTTTTCCATACTCCCTGGCACCGAAATAGCGGCTCACGAGCACACCTGCACCGACCCCGGCGCCCAGTGCCACACAAATGAAAACGTTGGTCAGTGCTGCACAGGCACCGACAGCCGCAAGTGCGGAGGAGCCAACAAACTGACCAACGATGATGGAGTCAGCCATATTATATATTTGCTGAAAAAAACTGCCCAGAATCATTGGCATTGCAAAAAACGTCAGCGCTTTAAGAGGCGCATCTGTGATTAAATACTCATCTTTTGACATTATCATATTCCCCCACAGGTTTCATAATTTCACTTATTCTTCCTTTCATCAAAATTAGTTTTGTACATTCTGTGTTTCTAATGCGTGACTTATATTGCGGATATTCAGTAATAAACCGCTTAATTACATTGGCATCATTCCAGTAATGCATTGGAAAAATGACATTGCAATCTACATTTTTAAGAAAATACAGGATCCCGTCGGCATAATGATCTCCCTGTCTCGGATCCAGTGGAACAAATGCAGCGTCAAAATACATACCCTTGATTTTCCTGATCTCCGCACGATATGCTGAAGTAAGTCTCTGATTATCAGTTTTCGACTCACCATCCAATACCAGTCGTTTAAGTCACCGGCATGGTAAATGATGCCTTCCTTTGTTTTAACAATAAATGCAACACCACTATCGTTGGATAGTAATGTATCGACTTGGGTTCCATTATCCAGATTATAAGTTTGATCATGATAAACATATGTGATCTTCATACCCGACAAATGGTTCCTTTTTCGTATATCATTCGCCAGAACTGCCTGATAAGTCATACCCATATCATCAAGGATCCCAAAGATTTGTGGGTTAAAATGATCCTTATGGAAGTGACTGCAAAAGACGATCACTTCTTTTTCCTTGTCAAGATTCGGTAATTCACCCTTGTAATAATCAAAAATATAGTAGCAGTCTCTTGTTTCAAGTAAAAATCCACTGTGATTAATGTAAGTAATTTTCATAATATCACCTGTATAAATTAACGCCGGTACCGGATAGCAAATCAACACATCCCCTTACTTTAAATAATGTCCTCACCCAGACCAGCCGATATAATATAGTAAACCTCTTTTTTACCAAGATGCTGCCAGATTGGATAAGTACGGTCAATAAAAGTCTTCATCTGTGCACTGATTCCATAAAAATCAACCAGATCTTACTTCCATATCTATTCCCCAGCGACTTCCTGGTTATAAATTTGTCGATTTCAAGCGGGGAGAAGTAAATCTCCCCACCATCATCAGATTAATTTCCTTTTAGAAAAGTTGTCCTGGGAGCTTGAGTTTCTCTTTGTAAGTAAAACTCTTATCAAACTCTTCAGAATCCAGAAGAGGTGTAATACCGGCTCCATTTCCGGATGTCCAACAAAGGTAATTAACTCCCGTCTCCTTATCTACAAGAATTTGACGAATCCCTTCATATGCAGAATCTTTTTATTATTCATAAATTATACTATTTTAAGCATATGCAACGATATTCTGATGGTGTTAAATGATAACGCCTTTTAAACAATCTACAAAAATAATCCACATTATGGAATCCGCTTTCATAAGCAATTGTTTTTACTTTTTTATTCGTATTTTTCAATAACCAGGAAGCTGCCTGTAAACGATATCCTATCAGATAAGCAACCGGCGTAGTATGTAAAAATCGTCGAAACAAATTAAGTGCTGTACTTTTGCTTACTCCTATATGTGAAGCTATTTCATCCAGCGACAACCCATGATTATAATTTTCATGTATATATTGCATCATTAACTGTACTCTTTTCTGTGCAGCCTCATCAACTGTTTGCACCTCTTCTTTACCAGATAACTTTACATTTTCATAAAAAATCAGCCATAAATTCTGCAACAATGCCAAAGTAGCAAGCTCTCTTATTTTCTCATTCTCCTGTATTTCCATTATTTTTATCATAATTTGTATAATTTTTACCTGCCATGATTCATTAATTCGAAAACATTGAAAGGATATATTCGATGAAATGATTGGTAAAATATATTTTTTATAGATCAAACTGTTCTCTGGCGCAATAAATTCAGGCATACATACAAAATTAGGAATAACACCATCAGATGATGCATAAAACTGATGCAATATTTTAGAATTGATAAAAATCGCCTCTCCTTCTGACAATATAATCTTTTTTTCGCCTATCCCACATGTAACTTGTCCAGACTCGACATATAAAAACTCAAATTCCCTGTGCCAGTGCCATTCAATACAATGAAAATCAAACAATTCCAGATTATCATAATAATACTGGAATGGATAAGCACTGCTTCCATGCTGTTTAATTTCCATGAACTCCTCGTCTGTAAGTATCTTATTATATGTTTTATTATAATCCATCTTCATATCACATTCTTTCTTTTACGATATTATACAGTATTTCTACAATTTAATTCAATGTATATATCTAATATTTGCTATATAATCAAGTAAAAAAAAGGAAAGAGGTATTCTTATGATTTTTAAATGGATGAATGAAAGTGAGATCAGCATTGAAGGCGACTTTATCCTTAAAGTAAAAGTATCTCATGATTTTAAAGAGACCTATGATTCTGCTTCTGTAATGGTAATGGCAGATGACAGTCACTAGGCAAAATGTTGTTATGAGCATCTTTCTATCGAACATAAAACTGTTAAAAACATTCGGAGTGGAAAATAAAAAATGAATGCTATTAAAAAAACTGACTACCATAAGACAAAAATTGCCTGTTATATGGGCTTTATCACACAGGCTATTGCGGCAAACTTCGCACCGCTTCTTTTTTTGAAATTTCACAGTGACTACCATATTTCTCTCGGTAACATTGCTCTGATATCCACTTTCTTCTTTTTCACACAGCTTCTGGTTGACCTGTTCTGTGCCAAATTCGTAGATCATATCGGATATCGTGTGTGCATTGTTGCATCAGAAATATTTGCTGCACTGGGTCTGCTTGGACTGGCATTTTTACCTGATTTTTTACCTGATCCTTTTATTGGAATTATATGTAGTGTTATTGTTTATGCCATCGGAAGCGGTTTAATAGAAGTACTTTGCAGTCCTATTATCGAGGCCTGTCCGTTTGAAAACAAAGAAGCAACTATGAGTCTGCTCCATTCGTTTTACTGTTGGGGAGCTGTTGGGACAATTTTGATTTCCAGCTTATTTTTCCTGATATTTGGAATAGACAACTGGAAATGGCTCGCTGTAATATGGGCAATCATTCCTGCAGTTAATACTTATAACTTCATGACCTGTCCTATTGAACCTCTGGTTGACAATGGTTCTGGAATGAGAATTAAGAATCTGTTTTCCAAACCATTTTTCTGGGTTGCAATATGTCTGATGATCTGTTCCGGAGCTTCTGAACTTGCAATGGCTCAATGGGCATCTGCTTATGCAGAATCAGCACTTGGATTATCAAAAACACTGGGGGATTTAGCAGGTCCATGTATGTTTGCAATAACAATGGGAATCAGCCGTATAATTTTTGGGAAATATGGAGAACAGTTAGATTTAATCAAGTTTATGAGTGGTTCAGGCATATTATGCGTTGTCTGTTATCTACTTACTGCTTTGTCATCCAACCCGATTATCGGACTTATCGGTTGTATTGCATGTGGATTTTCAGTTGGAATCATGTGGCCTGGAACAATCAGTATTTCCTCAAAAACTTTTCCAACAGGCGGAACGGCTATGTTCTCTCTTCTTGCCATGGCGGGAGATTTAGGCGGCAGTATTGGACCTGGAATCGTTGGCCGTATTACCCAGAGTGCTGGAAATAATATCCGGATTGGCATGGGATGCGGACTTATTTTTCCGGTAATTCTATTATTTATGCTGTTTCTTCTATATCGAAAAAATCAGTGCAATCAGAAATAGTACTGTATAAAGTAAACATAAAACAGCCTGGATTTAAACCCTATTGAAAAAATGTGGTCAAAAATGAAATTCATTCTCAGAAAGAGAAAAATCTGTATTGCATCTGAACTACCTGAAGCTGTAAAAAAAACAGGTCTGGACACACTGAAATTATTTCAATGTATCTAGACCTGTCTTTTAGTTATTGGTTCGCACGAATCATTTTATATCGATTACCTAATGTATTTTTATAGTTCTTTTACATACACACCGTTTTCTTCACAAAATCCCAACCACATTTAATAAGAGTTTCATACCAGTTTCCTCTTTACCTTCCTTTTATTTCAATTCATCCAGAAGAGAACTTCCAATTGTTCCCTCCGGCATCTTAACTTCAAAATTATCTGCGATCGTTGCACCGATTACTGCAAAAGTATTCTGATCTTCCAGCTTTCCATATCCCTCCATAGATGGGGAATAAGCAAAAAATGGTACTTTTTCTCTTGTGTGATCAGTTCCTGTATGTGTCGGATCATTTCCGTGGTCAGCTGTAATGATCAGAAGGTCATCCTCACGAAGTTCATCAAGAAGTTCACCAAGTTTTACATCAAATCTTTCAAGTTCCTCTGCATATCCCTTTACATTGCGTCGATGTCCCCAAAGAGCATCGAAATCTACAAGATTTACAAAACAAAGCCCCTCAAACTCTCTTTTTGCAATGTCAATTGTCTGCTCCATTCCATGAACAGAGCTTTTTGACTTATTGGACTCTGTCAGTCCCTCACCGTCAAAAATATCAAAAATCTTTCCAACGGAGATCACATCATAACCTGCATCCTTCAATGCATTAAGCGCAGTTTTCCCGTAGGGCTTCAGTGCATAATCATGGCGGTTGCTGGTACGTTTGAACTCACCTTTTTTCTTGCCAAGGTAAGGTCTTGCAATAACACGTCCGACTTTCCACTCATCCCTCATAGTGATATCACGAGCGATCTCACAGCAGCGATACAGTTCATCCAGTCCGAATGTCTCCTCGTTTCCGCAGATCTGTAATACAGAATCAGCAGATGTGTAAACGATCATATGACCGGTAGCGATTTCTTCCTCAGCCAGTTCATCCAGGATCTCTGTTCCACTGGAGCTCTTGTTTCCAATTACTTTATGTCCCGTTCTCTTCTCAAGCTCATCGATCAGCTCTTTTGGAAATCCGGTCTCAGTAAAAGTCTTAAACGGTTTTGTGATGTGAAGTCCCATCATTTCCCAGTGTCCTGTCATAGTATCTTTTCCGGTACTGGCTTCTTCTAAAAATGTATAATAACCCATTGGTCGTTCCACTGCTGCAACCTGTTTCAACGGATGAAGATTTGCAATTCCAAGCTTCTGAAGGTTTGGAATCGTAAATTCATCTACATTCTGGGAAATATGTCCCATAGTATCTGTTCCTTCATCCCCGTACTGGGCTGCATCCGGCATTTCTCCTGCCCCAAAGGAGTCTATTACAATAGTAAATATTCTCTTATATTTCTTCATGGTTTTTGTCTCCTTCCTACTCTTCCAAATATTTCCTCATTTTCACGAACTGTTCTTGAGATACGGTAATCTTTCCGCTTTCCAGGGTGATCAGATTCTCTTTTTCCAAGGCTGCAATACTTCTCTGAACACTTCTCACATTGAATCCAACTCTGTCGGACAGCTCCGTCTGTGTCTTGTTCAGCCGCAATATGCAAGTATTTATTTCTTTTTTACATGCGTAGGACTCTAAAAGATACTTCATCAGACGTTCCTTACAGCTCATGAACATATATTTACGGTGATTTACGCTTTCAGATGTCAGGGTTGACATCACGTTTTTCGTCCGCAGAAGAAGTACATTTTCATCATGCTGTATGAGCAGAAGGAAATTGCCCGTCTCAGACGTGAATTACGTGATGCCCAAGATGCACTTGATGTGTTAAAAAAAGCAATCAACATTCTGGGAAAATGACGGAAGCCATTTATCTTGAAGTGTCTGAGAAGACGGAAGCTGCCAAAAAGGCTGGACGCCGGGTTTCCGTCTCCGGAATGTTGAAATTTTTAGGTGTCTCTCGCTCAGGATATCTTGCATGGCTCCACCACGTACCTTCTGATACAGAAAAACGTCGTAAAGCTGTAAAAGCAAAAATACAGGATATTTAGGATGATTCCAAGCAGAACTACGGTGCTCCGAAAATCACTGTAGAACTTCGAAAAACTGGTGAAGTCATTTCGGAAAGAACCGTTGGTACATATATGCGCCAAATGGGAATCCGTGCTCAGTGGAGCAAACCATGGACGATCACCACAAAAGATTCCGATTTCAGCACTGAATTGCAAAATATCCTTGATGAGCAATTTAATCCTGATTGTCCGAATGCAGTCTGGTGTTCGGATATTACCTACATCTGGACAATAGATGGATTTGTCTATCTGACCAGTGTTATGGATTTATTTTCCAGAAAAATCATAGCCTGGACGCTTTCAGAAACACTGGAAGTATCTTGCGTGATTGATACTATAAACAAAGCCAAAGCTCGCCGAAATATCGATCAACCATTAATTATCCATTCGGATCGTGGCAGCCAATATGTTGCAAAGGAATATAAAAAAGCAACCGAAAATATGCAGCGCAGTTATTCGAAGAAAGCTTTTCCGTGGGATAATGCATGCATTGAATCCTTTCATTCTATTATCAAACGTGAATGGCTCAATCGCTTTAAAATTCGCGACTATAAGCAGGCATACCAGTTGATTTTTGAATATCTGGAAGCTTTCTACAATACGAAACGAATTCATAGCCATTGCAACTATATGTCGCCAAACGAATTCGAACGAGTGTATGAAAGAACACACACTGAGGCTGAGCTTCTGGCAAGTTAAAATGGGGAGAAATTTCTCATTTTAACTTGTACTAAATCTTGACATAGGACCAATATACTTTTTCAACCTTCCTATTTTAGTTTTCTATATTCTTCATCACTTACCGGTTCAAGCCATTCATTGGAACTATTTTCGCCCGGCACCTCTATTGCAAGATGGCTAAACCATTCATCCGGTGCGGCGCCATGCCAGTGTTTCACTTCTGCCGAAATATTGATGCAATCGCCTGGCTTCATTTCTACAGCATCTTTCCCTTCTTCCTGATAATATCCTCTTCCGGCAACACATACCAGAATCTGTCCTCCGCCACTTTTTGCGTGATGAATATGCCAGTTATTTCTGCATCCAGGTTCGAATGTCACATTGAAAATTCCAACCTGAGAAGTAGAAATCGGTGCAAGAAAACTTCTGCCGGAAAAATACTGTGCAAATCCATCATTTGGTGCACCAATCGGAAACATCATTTCTTTTGCATGCGCACACATTGCTTCCTCTTCGTATGGCAAATCTCCTTCGCCTGCTTCCCATACTTCCTTTGCAAGATTGAAAACAGCCCATGCTTTTGGCCAACCTGCATAGAATGCGACATGTGTGATCACTGCAGCAATCTCTTTTTGTGTCACACCATGATTTTTTGCATTTTGAAGATGATATTTTAAAGAAGAATCCGTAATTCCGGAAGCCATCAGAGCAACCACTGTAATGATACTTCTTGTTTTTACATCGATATGCTGATTATTCCAGTTTTCACCGAAAAGCACATCATCGTTAAAATGTGCAAACTCTGGTGCAAATTCACCAAGTGCATTTCTTCCTGCTGTCTGTATTATTTTTCCCATATTATGTATCCCTCCATAGCACTGTTATTTATAAAGATTTTACCCAATCACTGATTTCCTGTTTAGTTCCACGATTTAACAGACTGCCTTCTGTAATAACTGCATCTGGCGCGGACAGCTGTAATTCCTTTATAGTATTACCGAATCCACTTCCACCGGATGTTGCAAAAAGCACGATCTTTTTACCGCCAAAATCATAAGTTTCCAAAAATGTATTGATGATTGTCGGAGCCACATACCACCAGATTGGAAATCCAAGAAGGATCTCATCATAAGAACTCATATCCATTTCTTTTTTTATAATCTCCGGTCTGTATTTCTTATCACTCATTTCCACACTGCTTCTGGATTTTTTATCCATCCAGTCAAGATCAGCCTTTGTATATGGAATCTTCGGCTCAATCTCAAATAAGTCTGCTTTTGCTTCCTCTGCAATCATATCTGCTACTTTTTTTGTTGTTCCACTTGCACTGAAAAATGCAACTAATTTTTTACACATAATACAAAACCTCTTTCCTTGCGTATTTTTCACAGAAAAAAATAGATGTATAAGATTTACATTCATCTTACACATCTATTTTAAGCTCCATCGCTTCATTATGTCTAATGCTTATATTGAATTTTGTTTTATGCCCGAAAAGCATTTATTTCTTCTATCATTTTACGGACTGCCAGCGAATATGGGATGTTCCGTCTCCAGGCAATCACAGTGCTTGTCGTGATTTCAGGAGAAATTCTTCGCTGTACAAGAATATCCTCCCGCCAATACTTTGCAGCACCTTCGATCGATACCGGATACCCCAGTCCATTTGCCGCCATAACTCCGGCATTCGTTCCAAGATTACTTGTAAAAGCAATCTGCAGTTTCGAAAAGTCTTTCCCAAACCAATTGGCAAGTTCGCTTTGAACATTCGTTCTTTCTGGCAGAATCAATGGTTTTCCAATGAGATCTTCTTTTTTTATAAACTCTTTTTCTGCCAGCGGATCATCTGGGCGCATTCCAACACACCAGTGGTCACAATCCAATATCCGAATATAATCCAGCCCTTCAGTGTCCACCGGTTCCATGAATAACGCAATATCTACAAGACCTTTATTCATCATTTCATACACCGTATCTGCTGTTGCAGTATGAAGTACAATCTGAACCAGTGGGTATTTTTCTTTATATGTTTTGCATATTTTCGCCAATGTTTCTACTGCCGCAAATTCACCACAGCCAATGGTTATGGTCCCCTCCACAACATCTTCTTTCCTGTTCAGTTCCTTAAGCGTCCTTTCCTCAAGATTAAGGATCTCCAGGGCACGCCTTTTTAATAGAATCCCCTCATCAGTAAGTGTAATTTTCTTCCCGCTTCGAATAAATAATGTTATTCCCAGATTCTCTTCAAATGACGCCATTTGTCTGGAAAGCGTTGGCTGGGTAATATGCAATTGTTCTGCTGCTTTTGTAAAGCTCTGTTCTTTTGCTACTGTCAAAAAATAGCGTAATAATCTTAATTCCATATCTTTATATTCCTACAAATTTTTCTTGTAACCATTCTATCATGTTGCGTCCCAAACATCATCTATATTTATATGTAGTATCTGCACAAAAATCCCATGGGTTATTTTCGGATTATTTTCCAACCGCCTATGCCTTCCAGACCTTGATTTTACTGGCTTTTTGAAGAATCTTTCAAAGAGTGCCGTGGCAGATGAAAAGCACTTTTATCATATGATTTTCTCCTTGTGTTATTGAAAGATTGTGTAATTTGAACCCTCTATGTTCTCAATCACTTAATGATATATTTTGTTCCTCTGCCTTTTCCTTCAACTGCAATCACACCCTTTTTCTCCATAGCTTTCAGTAATTGTGTTGTTTTTGATTTGCCAAATGGGACATATGGTGCAATTTCACTTATTGGTTTCAGCATCGTCTTACTTAAAAATTTGTAAATCACTTTTTCGTCTTCGGTTAAATTGACATTCGTTTCAAATATCGGTAGTACAATTTTTATAGCATTTTCTGACACTTCAAATTCTGGTTTTATCAAACTCTCTGCATACAGTTGTTTGATTCGTGTAATTCCTGTTCCAAATATCTCTACTAATCCCAGTCTGTAAAATACATTTGCAAGATTTCTATTTCTTAAAATAGATAGTTTACCTGATAAATATTCTTCTGCCGTTATTCCCGCCGGCAATCCACCAGGAGACACTACTTCTATTCTATCATCAAACATAGAAACTCTGATGTGTGAATTAATATCCCATACCCTATGAATCAAAGCATTTGCAATTGCTTCTCTGAAAGCTGCTTCCGGTATTTTCTCTACCATCTTTCTGTCAGCTCCCTGTATTACTTCATATTGGTAATAATCTCTAAATACAGCAAGTGCTTTTTCATATATTTCTAAAACCGATATATGTTCAAACGTTACTCTTTTTTGAATAATACTGATATTCTCACCGAACTTAACAATATCAATTCCTGAAAAATGATTTTTATCTGCCAAAAGTCCCGCTGCATTATTATAACCATTTATATTGTCATACAGGTTCAATGTCTTTAAAGTATCTTGATTGAAAGTTTCAATGTAAATATTTTCTTTCAGTTTACACTGTAAAATTTCAAAAGATAGCTCCTGATCTTTACAAGGTAATTCTTCAAAGCTAATATTTTTTCCATCTAATACAAGCCTTGAAAATTCCAATGTATCTACCTCTATCGTTGCTGTATCATTTCGTTTGTAAGCTTTTGATTTATATAAATACGGTTTTTGAAGACCACTTTTTACAGTAAGTTTTATCGTCTGGTCATTATTCTGTATTTCAAGTGTATAGTTTGGTTGGGGTGATATACTGTCATTGATTTTATTTTCGATATCCAGACAGGCCTGTTTTACATCTGGCAATCCTTTCACATTTCCATTATCATCAACCCCAAAAAGAATTGTTCCACCATTGTAATTCGAAAAGGCACTAACTGTTTTCAAAAAAGTATTCGTAATCGTTTCCTTGAATTCTAATATTCTTGTTTCACGCATAGTAAACTTTCCCTTTCCAACCATAATGATTATATTATATGCAAAAATGCGCAAAAAATCAATCGTATTTTTTTACGATTGATTTTTTTAATTAATTTTGAGTGTAGTATTCTTTTTTGACCAACTGAATTATGACAACTTTTTTAATTATTCCGATTCGGTCTTCCAAAGGTATAAATAAGGTGTAAATTATTTGTTTCTATCTAGAAAATCCTACAAAATCAAGGCTTTCTCGCTATACTTTAAATGTTGCCATGGCAGCAAAAGGCTACTTTTATCATAACTTCTTCTCTCTTCATAATTTAATTAATATCTCGTAGTTCTTATAAGTAATTTCCGTCATTCACATTTAACACACACGATCCCATTCGGCATTTTTATGTACTTATATAGCATAAAAATCCCTGGTATCTACTATTCGCAAATCCAAAAGAAACAGACGCTTCAAACTTAAATATCTTTGCTAGCTTATCCTCGTCTTCGATGTATTTAATCAATGAAAGTCCAGAATGTTTTCAGTTATATCTTCCCATTGATTCCACTTCAAACCCAAATTCCACCCATCCGTTCCCCCACTCTCCACGAATCAGATAAATCATATCCTTCTGTACATCCTTCAGCACGTATGTGCCATCTTTTTCTTCCACATCTGTCTCTGCTCCTGTGCCCGGATCGCTTTCTCCGGAAAGTTCTGCCGAAAATGCAGTTGCTGTAACTTTTTCCGGTTCCGTGTCAAAATACAGGTTCATATCTGTGGTTTCATCTATATTCATAACCGGTAAAGCCTTCCATTGAGTGACTGCCAAGCTATCTGCCGTTTCATTTTGTTCAATTCCATCTTCATCTGCATAGCTCCAGCTATATCCACCGCACGCCGCCACTGCGCTGACTCTGCCATAAGATGCCGTATATTCTATATTCAGATATGGCCTCTCCGCAGGATCTTTTTTCGGCCAGAATTCATCAAGAATATCCTGATACTGATCTGCATCTGAGGCTTTTCCATCTTTGACAACTTTGATCTTCGTCACCCCTGGATACTGTCCCGGATAAGATGCCAGCATAATCCCGTCGCCGTAAATTGCCACGATATCTCCCCGTTTCAGATCTTTCTCAGAGATTTTTTTCCCGTTTTTATCCTGGATATTTTCAGGCATTGTTATAGTAAAAACATTTCCTGTACCCTCGCCTATCATCAGATCCCATCCTTGCCTGCCGGAATATACATGGCCTGCAAAGGCTTCTGCATATCAGATCTTCGGGCAACTGCATATGCAATACCAGCAATCAGAACAATTGCTATCAAAATCCATATCCATCTTTTTTTCATAAACTAGTAATCTCCTCTCTTTACAAACAAACACCTTTTTTCTTACCAGCCTTTAAATACAGAAACCTGATTCTTTATCAGTTTCGCTGCTTTTTCCGGAACATCGGAAGAACATGCTTGCCAAAAACCATCTCACGATCTTCTTACATTTTAATAGAATTCTGCTTGCATATCAATATTATTTCACTATTGAAACCTTTCCATTTTCATGCTAATATATCCCATTAGACAGTGCAGCGGATCTTTTTTGTTCGCTGCACTATTTGACCAATATTTATCAATCACAAAACTGGAGGAAGTATGAATCAAAAAAGTACATCTGCTCCTATAGCAGAAAACAAAATGGGCACAATGCCCGTAGGAAAACTTGTACTGAACATGTCCCTACCTATGATGATCTCCATGCTGGTGCAGGCTTTGTACAACATTGTGGACAGCGTCTTTGTAGCCATGCTGTCCGAAAATGCACTGACTGCAGTTTCCATGGCTTTCCCACTGCAGACACTTCTGATTGCAGTAGGTGCCGGAACCGGAGTTGGTATGAACGCGCTGCTTTCCAAATCACTGGGAGAAAAAAATTTCGACAAAGCTAACCATACAGCCAGCAATGCAGCTTTTCTCTATGCTTTAAGCTATCTGGTATTTCTGGTTCTCGGACTTACTGTGGTAAGCCCTTTTTATGCCAGCCAGCTGCACAGTTCTGATCCTGAGATCATGAAATTCGGAATCGAATACTTGAGCACAGTCATGATCTTTTCCTTTGGTCTTTTCGGTCAGTTCTTCTTTGAACGACTGCTTACATCCACTGGAAAAACTATTTTCAGCATGACTTCCCAGCTCTGCGGTGCCATCACAAACATCATTCTTGACCCGATCCTGATCTTCGGTCTTCTCGGTGCTCCGAAAATGGGCGTAACAGGTGCTGCTGTCGCCACAGTGATCGGCCAGTGCGTAGCCTGCATCGTTGCCGGGCTCTGCAACCATAAATTCAATCATGAAGTCCGTCTCAACTTCCGTGGATTCCGCCCGGAGCCGCAGATCATCGGACATATTTATGCAGTAGGTATTCCATCCATTATCATGCAGTCCATCAGCTCTGTCATGACCTATGCCATGAATCTGATCCTGGTGAACTTTACAGTAACTGCAACTGCTGTATTTGGCGTTTACTTTAAACTGCAGAGCTTTTTCTTCATGCCTGTATTCGGCCTTAACAACGGTATCACACCGATCATCGCCTACAACTACGGCGCACGCCACAGAAAACGTATGCTCCAGACTGTTAAAGTCAGCATGTTCATCGCATTCTGCTTTACTTTCATCGGCTTCCTTGCTTTTGAATTTATCCCCAAAACTCTCCTGGGATTATTCAGCGCATCCGAAGATATGCTTGCTATCGGCATTCCGGCACTTCGCATCATAGGTATCCATTATCTGATCGCATGGTTCTGCATTATTGCAGGAACTGTTTTCCAGGCTCTTGGAAAGGCTATTTTCAGTATGATCGTATCCATTATGCGTCAGCTGGTCGTTCTCGTACCTGCTGCTTACATTCTGTCTTCCATAGGCGGACTTCATGCAGTTTGGTGGGCATTCCCGATCGCTGAAATCTGTTCACTGATCGTATCTGTTATATTCCTGACAGTTATAAACAGAACAATCATCCAGAAAATCCCGGAAGCATAAAAATATCCGGCTGCGCCAACTCTATTTGGGGCACAACATTTTTCAATTCTACGTCAAAAAGACAGAGGGTAAATCACAACCTTCTGTCTTTTTCTTTAAGTTAAGTAGATAAATAACTCTCCATTGCTTCGCAATTCTGTACCAAATAACTGATTTGCAGTTTATCACCTGTCTGCTGTCGCCTACACATATTACATCTTTTTCTTCCAGAAGATGTTTCATGGCACTGCAATCAATGATTCCTCCTGTTGTCTCAAACTTTTCATTTGTAGAAGGAACGCTGCTGGGAATCCCGTAAAAATATCAATAGGTGCATTTTTTGTAGCAGAGATCATTTCCAGAATTCCCCGAATTCCTTTTACATTTGCCATTTCATAAGGTTAGGAAACCACTGTAGCCACACCGTTTTCACCTGCGCATTCCCCGAAAAATCCCGGTATTGTCATAGAACTTTCAATGTGCATATGAATATCTGTCAGCCCCGAAATCAGGTAGAGACCTTTTGCACCCACCACATATTCCGCCACAAAAACTATCTCCTTTTTTCGATCAATATAATAAAATTTTCCGTCTTTTACTGAAACATCTGCAGGTATAAAATTTTTAAGATAAGAATTAAAAACTTTTGCATTTTTTATCAGCATATGAACCTGTTCCATACCACTTCACAGGGTATAAAAAGGCACTCCCCATCTTCCGGAAGTGCCCTCTGATTTCTTATACTATTTTAACTTATAGCGATAAGTTACCTTTGTTGCATTACTGTATTTCTTGGTCGTCCAATCAGACTGTTTTGTTACAGTTCTGGTTTTCAGTACACGGTTCTGATACTGATACATCTTGTACCATGCATAACCCCTGTTTCCATGAGCACCAGCTACTCCGCTGCAGGTAACACCGCTCTGGCACCATACACGATTTCCACTGTTATTCCACTTCAAAATGTAGTATGGAAGATTCCCTTCTGAATCCCAACCGCTTTTTTCTTCAAATACCTGATCTGAATTAACAGAATCGAAATGTACAAAATCATTCGTTTGTGCATAATTTACTGTCTGCCCCTTCCAGCCACTGCAGAAATGATAATAATAACATCCCTTGTAAACGACAGTATCTGATGTTGTCTTTGGATATTGTGAATCATATATACTGCCATTATCTGCGTAATAATTCTCTTTCTGGTTATAAGTATTTTTATACTGAATCTGATATTTCGCAGAAGTTACTCCTGTCGGCAGTTTATCTGCATAGATCCAGCCTTTTGGTGCAATCTTGAACGATCTTGTAACAGTGCCGCTATAATTCCCTTTAAAAGTTATCGTTATCTTATAAGTTCCATTATTCTTTCGTCCAGATGGATACTTCACTGTGTAATAGCTTCTACTGATTGTCTTACCATTTGTTGCAATAGCGTTTACCTTTGGTGTTTTTACTTTTCCATCATATACATATGTTACATCAGAAAGTTCTACACTCTTCGGGCAATAAATCGTCTGAAATGTTCTCCATGTTCCGCAGTTGCATTCCCGACGGATTGAACCATTCTTAGACAATGTGGCCCGAATAGTTCTTGTGTAATAAGAATGTTTATGATTCTTTGCGCTAATCGTAAACTTTCGTATAACCGTTCCTGTATAATTACCTTTAAATTTAATTGTTACATTGTATGTACCAGCTTTCTTACGTCCAGCTGGATAAGTTACTGTATAATTTTGAGCACTGATCGTCTTTCCATTTCCACCGATCACAGTTACTTTCGGTGTTTTTACATACCCATTATACTGATATGTTGTTGCAGAAAGCTTCACTGTCTTCGGATAAGGAATGCTCGTAGTTTTTGAGCCTGGTTTCTTTGCACCACAGTCACATCCAGTCCAAATGCTTCCACTGGATTTCAGAGTTGCTTTCTTTATCTTTGTCTTCCAGGTATGTCTATGACCCTTTGGAATATCAAAAGAAATTACAGGACTTACCGTAGATCCTGAAGAATTAACTGCTGTTAATGTTGCATAATAACTTCCTGCTTCCAAATGTTTGGTATAACTGGTTGTTGTCAAACCATTTGCTCTTAACACTTCTGTATTACTACCCTGTCTGCATACCACCAGATTATAATACTGTGTATTTGCTGTAGCACCCCAGAAGAAATCAACATCACTTAAATCATCGCTGTATCTTGCACCCAAAGATGGTTCTCCAGGCGTTGGATTACTTTGTGAAAAATTGTAATGGTAAGCCTGCACAATCGGTACTGTCGGTCTGGATCTATACCACATATTTACGATACATCCATTTTCTACTTTATAATGATCTCTAGTACAATGTGCTAAAAAACGCCCATCTCCATAACGATCTGTATTTCCCTCAGCAGTCATAAGTTCACTGCCATTGCGTTCTACAACAACGAACCAGTGTGTTCCTGTATAAATAATATCGCCAGATTGAATTTCAGAAGCATTATAAAAGCTGGTAAAATAGCTGCTTCTCCATGCGTCATATCGCCCATATACATATGCACAATAATCTGCTGCATATGCACAACATCCACTGGAACTGTAAGAAGATAACTTCGGTCCTCTAGAACCATAAGATGATCCTGTACGCCATCTTTCATCTTGAACAAACGCCCAGGCTTTTGGCCAGTATTCCTCTCCTGTAATTCCCGTTGCTGCTTTTACAGAAACCTCACTGACTCCACTGATGCCAGCCAATACAAATACTGTCAGCAACAGCATCATTAACTTTTTAAACTTTTTCATTTTCTCCCTCCTAAAGATATGAAATACTGATTTAATATATTTGTTTTTATTATACTTTTTATTTTATATTTTATCAACCATACATTTCATTACAAATGATCATTTTTACAGCTTGCTTTCGTAGATCCCAGTATCCGTTTCTTCCATTCTGTCTATAAGACTCAGCTTCACCAGACCATTCTCACCATTCTGAAAATCTGCCTGCACATCCTGAAGGGTATGTTTTCCTCTGAATTTTTTTCTCCATATATTTAAAAATATTCATTCCATACGTAATTTCTGTGCTGGATACGGAACCACTGTTAAAAGCAATAATTTCATCTGCTCCCTTTCACCAACTCATAACTCTCCCCTATCTTCCTCCGTACCACCTCATCTGGTACATTTCCATCTAATATTACGGAATTCCAGTGTTCTTTGTTCTGGTGGTATGTGGGTATTACGGAAGGGTACTGGTCACGCCAGAAATCCCTCCATTCGGGGTCAACTTTTACATTTCAGATTTTCCATACACCATACAAACCCTTTCCCGCACCGCACATCTACATCCTGAAAATGGTTTCCCTGATTCCACTCCAGCACACTTTCAATCTTCTCATTCTTTCTGTACCATTCATCCATTTTCCTTATACAGTCTCCAACCCGGCTCATCATTTCATTTCGTGTTTTCTCTTCTCTGTCTCCCAGGCTGAGATACACATTTTTAACCTGAATCTTCTTATCCTTCATATACTCCAGCCACCCTGGGAACCATACAGACGGCGACATGGCTGCAGCTGCTGATATTGAAATATCCTGACGATACGCGCTCCACAATGAAAACAGTCCCGCCAGAGAATATCCTCCCAGTATCACCGACAGTACTGGCTTTCTGCTCCCATCGTTCTCCAACTTATACCGTTTCACAGCTTCCGGTATCAGTTCTTCTTTTATAAACGACCATGTTTTTTCTGCACTGTCTCCAAAGCTTTCTTTCCCAAATACGGCTGGTGCACTCCAAGGTGACAGGTCATGGTTCCAGTTTTTTACAAGAAAAGCGATCAGAAGAAATCCTTTTTCTGTATTATTTATCATAAACGAAACCTGTCGAGCCAGCATCTGGGCGTGGGGCTCATTGATGGGCTGGATGATAAGATATTCCGGTTTCTTTTCTTCATATGCTAAACAGGTAATTCCGCTGATCTCAAAAATTTCTTTTTTCATTCTCTTCCTCACATCACGATAAGTAATACCCGATCTTGGTCTTGCCATCTGATACTGTTCCTGAGACATCACGACTTTTCCTTTTCGGCTATCAATAAGTCCGTCTTCTTTCAGTTTTGCGATCGTACGATTAATCGTTTTTACTGTCACACCCAGTTCTTCACGGATTCCTTCCCTTGTTTTTTGCAGGATAATTTCGCCTTTTTTCTCAATATTATGGGCTGGCGCAAATTTCAGCATGTAATATAGGAACAGAAACGTAGGCGGATAAAATAATCTCGCATCTCTGTTATGAGATGAATGGTAGAGTTTATATGCGATCTTATGCACTACCAGCCTTAAAAGATGGATATCCTGGGCGATCCACATCTCAAAATCCTCTCTTGAGATCATGAACACCACGCACTCTGTCAGTGTCTCAATGGAAACAAATGTGAGCGGTTTTTCCGCAAGGATGGTTCCTAGTGGAAATTTCCAGATCCGAAAACACATTTTTATTGCCACCAAAAACGGAGATATTCTTTCCATCACCAGTGAAAAACATTCCGGCCTCACGGCTGTGGAGATCATCGATGGAAAAAATCTCCTGTGGATGCCAGGTCTTGTTGACGACCATATGCACACAGGCCAACAGCTTTTAAAAGGTGCAGGTTCTCTTTTTATTCTGATTTCGTATTCTCGTAAATCCGATACCCGTTTCTTCCTCCACGTTTTGTCTGGTACAGGGCAAGATCTGCTTTCTGATATAATTCCATAAATGTATCGCCGTCCTGCGGCGCAAAAGCAATACCTGCGCTTAATGTAAACTGGTTTCCTTCCATCTCATCTACATGAAGCTCTCCGATCTTTTTCTGAATATCTTTTATTCTGGATTCCATATTTTCCCTGGATCCAATATTATAAAGCAATGCAACAAATTCATCACCACCAATACGTCCGATTACATCCTGTTCGCGGAACTGAGCCTTGAGAAAATCGCCAAACATCTGCAGCACTTTATCTCCAACAGCATGGCCGTAAACATCATTCACTTTCTTAAAATGATCCATATCCATGATCAGAAAACCGTGGAAAGCTGAAGGATTTTTTTCTCTTAAGATACTGTCGATCACTTTCTGCGTATTTTCTTTATTATACACCCCTGTCAGAGCATCTCTCTGTGCTGTACGGAGCAATTCAGCTTTTTCCTTGTTATTTCTGAGGATTATATAGATTACCAGCACTGTCACCATAATACAGAAACTCCCCATAAATATCAGTTCATATCTGGGAATAAAATCGTAAGCCTGCTGTGCATTTTTTACAGGAACTGTATAACAGATCATCCAGTCATTATATCCGACAGGCATATACTCCAGATAACAGTCTTCCTCCATTCTCCCTCCAAAACTCAGCTTCACCAGGCCTTTCTCTCCATTCTGGAAATCTGCCTGTACATCCTGAAGAATATGTTTTCTCCTGGGATTCTTCTCTCCATAATAGTTAAAAAGATTGGTTCCATATGTGATCTCTGTGTTGGATGAGGAACCACCGTCAAAAGCAATGATCTCACCATCTCTGGTGGTTATAAGGCTGTTTCCGGCTCCACCAAAAAGATCATCAAACAGCATATGACTTAATGCTGTAACATTGCATGATCCTCCCAGAACACCGATCACTTTATCCTCTTTATACACTGGCACACACAGAACTACCCTCACCTCCTGATCTACACTGCTCTCCAGTGGATCGCTGATGGCCTGCCGGCCGCTGATCGCCTCCTTAAAATATCTTCTGTGAGAAACATTCTTAATTTCTCCGTTATCATAATAAGCATTTCCGTTTTCATCGATCAGTGCAGCTCTTTCCAGGCTTGTCTTCTCATAAATGGATACCAGCCGTTCTTTATTTTCTTCAGAAATAAGCTCTTCCGATTTTCCCATAGCAGAAGCGATCTCATCAAGATACTGGTAATGAATATCCAAAATTGTACGCAGATGTTCACTCTGTCTCTCCACATTCGTCTCAAGCGTCTGCTGAGAATTTGTTCGAACAGAGTTCTGAACACATCCAAAGAAGATCAAAATTCCTGCTACAACTGCCAGGATAAAAACACTGGTCGCAACAACATAATTTTTCAGATGAAAGTGATTCTTTTTCATACGGTTTCCCCTTTACACTTTTCTTCTTTCTCTGTTTTGTTCATTTTATCACAAATTTACTGTTTTCTCACTGGTCTTTTCCTACATTTAAACAATATATTGTATTTTTTAGATTCACCTCCCTCCTCCAATACTTATAGAAAAAACAGTTCCACGAAATTCGCAACGTAATTCCTGTTTTTAAGTTGCATCTTCTTTCAGATTCCTGTATAATTAATATAATAATCACAACAAAAGAGCGTAACGTACAAGGGCGTACAGCACATGTTTTCCGGTGTTTGTACGCCCTTGTGTTATTTCTGCAGTTTCTCTGCTGAAATTTCGCTTTGAGAAAGGGAGGAGATTTCTATGATGAATGCAATCGGAAATATGATAAACCAGATCGACAGTCTGGTGTGGGGCTGGTGGATGATCATTCTGCTTCTGGGAACACATATTTTTATGACCATCCGAACCGGGGTGATCCAGCGAAAGATCGGCACTGCCATCCGTCTTTCTGTCACAAAAGACTCCGATGCAGAGGGTGAAGTCAGCCAGTTTGGTGCCCTGACAACTGCCCTGGCTTCCACTATCGGAACCGGAAATATCATCGGAGTGGGAACTGCCATTGCACTTGGCGGCCCTGGTGCGGTATTGTGGTGCTGGCTTACCGGTGTCTTCGGAATCGCCACCAAATACAGTGAATCTCTCATCGCTGTAAAATACCGCGTCAAGACAAAAGATGGTCGTATGCAGGGTGGTGCCATGTATGCTCTGGAACGTGGTCTGAACATGCGCTGGCTTGGCCTTCTCTTTGCATTCTTCGGAAGTTTCGCTTCTTTTGGAATCGGATGTGCCACACAGGTAAATGCTATTGCAACCGTGTGCAATGAAAACTTACATATCCCGCCCGCAGCGATTGGAATTGCCGTGGCAGTTCTCACTGCCCTTGTTATTTTTGGCGGTATCAAATCCATTGCTACTGTCTGTGAACGTCTTGTTCCGTTTATGGCTTTTTTCTATGTGATCGGATGTCTTATCATCCTGGGGATCAATTTTGATTTTATTGTTCCTGCAGTAAAAACCATCTGCAAACTTGCATTTACCCCAGGTGCTGCAGCAGGCGGCCTTGTTGGCCGGGGCATTATGATGGCCATGCAGTATGGAATCGCAAGAGGTCTTTTTTCCAATGAATCTGGTATGGGCTCTGCTCCTATCGCTGCCGCTGCTGCACAGACAAGAAATCCAGTACGTCAGGCACTTGTCTCCAGCACCGGCACTTTCTGGGACACCGTTGTTGTCTGCCTCATGACAGGTCTTGTTCTTGTCACCAGCATTATGAAAAATCCTTCCATTGATATGGGAAATATCACAGATGGCGGTGTCCTCACCACTCTTGCCTTTCAGCAGATCCCGGTACTTGGGCCTGTGATCCTGGTTGTAGGTATCATTTCATTTGCCTACTCAACCGTTCTTGGCTGGGCATATTATGGAGAACGCTGTGTAGAGTATTTTTCCGGAAAAAAAGGGCTCATTCCTTACCGTGTGCTGTACATTGTGATAGCTGCCATTGCACCTGTCATTTCTCTGAATCTGGTCTGGACAGTTGCTGATATTCTGAATGCACTGATGGCCATCCCGAACCTGATCGCAGTACTGCTGCTGTCTAATGTAATTGTGAAAGAAACGAAAAAATATATCAATGACCTGGATGCCCGGGATGATACACCGATCGAAATAATTGATAAATAAATAATCTGATAATTATTGGGATTAAACAGATAAAATCATTCACATTCGCTGCCTGAGCCAGCTAAAAACAAAATATAAAAAACAGCTCCAGAATCTCTGATATACAGAAAATCCCTGGAGCTGTTTCACACCATACCTATCATATAAAGTGACTGATCACAAAAGCAATCACGCCGGTATTATTCAATTATTATTGGCATAAATATTATCTTATTCTGCCGCCTAACACTCTACAATACTCCCTGATCTTTCATCTCTTCAGACACAGCAAGATATTCTTTGCTGTTTTCAACGATCCCAAGTTTCTCTTCCCAGGTGAGATTGCGTCTGATCTTTGCCGGACTTCCCATTACAAGAGAACCATCCGGGATGACTGTATTCTTGGTAACAAGGCTTCCTGCACCTATAATACAGTCGCTGCCGATCTTCGCGCCATCAAGGATCACTGCTCCCATTCCGATCAGGGTACGGTCTCCGATGGTGCAGCCATGAACCACTGCATTATGTCCTATTGTGACATTATTTCCGATATGGGTCGGCATGTTGTGGCTGACATGAATAGTGCAATTCTCCTGGATATTTGTTTCCTCGCCGATCACGACCGGAGCATCATCACCACGGATCACTGCATAATACAGCACACAACTGTCACGCCCGATCGTCACATCACCCAGAATTACTGACTGTTTCGCGATTCTGGCACCTTCTGCAATTTTTACATTCTTATAATTCATCTGATTTTCCTCATTTATCGTCAGTTTCGGTTCAGCTCATATTGTACTTTGTCCGGATCACAATGTCTGTATACTGAAATTCTTTTCCGGTGCCTTGCTGTCAAAAAGAAGCTGAAAAAGAATAGTCACTGGAGAATGTCCCTGCACTTCCGCATCCTGACCGATCAGGAAATTGATCGTACCATCCTGAAGCCATTTTTTATTCTCTTCCAGAAAATCGTTGGCGATCACATGCATGGATCTGTCTTTTCCAAGTTTCTTAAGAGTCTGGCAGACACCTTTTACACCATGACCGGTAATATAAATACCGGTAAGTTCCGGATAAAGCTCCAGAAGTTCCTCCACGATTTTGGATGCAACCCACTCATCATCATAAGAATATCGTATATCAACGACTTCAAGCTCAGGAAAATTCTCCTTGATCTCTGTTGTAAAACCTTTCTGCCTGCTGATAAGTCCAGGGTTTGCAATCTGGCCGGAGATAATAGCAACCTGGCCTTTCCCATCTGTCATCTCATTCATCAGACCTGCCGCTGTCCGGCCAGATTGAAAAGTATCCTGTCCCACAAAACAAAGCCGTTTTGTGTCTTCCAGATCCGCATTAAATGTTACCACAGGAATTCCATATTCTTCACTGTACTGGTCGATCCTGGCTTTCAGAAGCTGATCCTCGGACGGAGTCATTGCAATTCCATTGAAACCTGCTTCTCTCAGTTCTTCCATGGCTACCATTACTTTCTCAGGTTCCGCACCTTCGATCTCATAAATCTTTACCGTTCCGCCAAAACTCTCCACTTCTTCTTTGGCTGTCATAACTCCCTTTAAAACCTGCTGCATAAAAGGAGTTTTCATATACTGAAGAATCACACCGATCCTGATCTTTCGTTTCGCCATGGCAAGAGCACGGCCTGCACGGCTGGCTGGTATCCCATCTCCTGTGAAATCTTTTTGATCCTTTCTTCTACCTCAGGGCGGATGCGGCCACGGTTGTTCAGCGCCCTGTCCACCGTTCCCCTGGAAACACCCGCAGCTTCTGCGATCTGCTGTAACGTAACTGCCATATTATATCCTCCTGAACACTATCTGTTTTCCTTTGTGTTCACGCGCACACGTTTTAATATCATTATACTCATTTCTTTTGTTGGAGGCAAGCCCTGATTTTTGTTTTATCTGAAAATATTTCATCTATTCCGGTTAATCTCCCCTGTTTATTGATTTTCACACTTTTACAAAGGGTAAGATTTTCTGGTCAGGTGAAACTCCCCTGATTTGGTTAAATATATTTTTATTTTTTAATCAAGAAGATCTCTTACCATCTCCGGTGTAAAAGTGACAGTTTTTACATGATCCACCTCGATCTGATACAGTGCATTAGCTGCGATATGTTCTGCTGCCTGCTCAAGGTCACGGATTCCTGTTGTATCTGCGAATTTTTCAATCACTGCATCCAGTGTTTCCTCTGTTACAATACATTCTTCCTGTTTCAGGCTCATACGCTTCAGGACTTTCGGAAGTGCAAATTTGGAAAAGATGATCTTTTTTTCCTCCGGTGTGTAATCTGGAATATCAATCACTGCAAAACGCGACATCAGAGGTGCACTGATCCGGGACTTGTCATTGGCTGTTGCGATCGGATATACACCAACTGTCGGAACCATACACTCCATGTAATTATCTGTAAATCCAAGATTATCCAGAAGTGTCAGAAGTACATCTGCCGGATTTCCGTTACCCTTGCCTGATGCCGCCTTATCAAGCTCATTGATAATAAATACAAGATTGGATTCTCCTGCCATAGAGAAAGCTTCCATAATGATTCCCGGTTTTGCGTTGGCATAAACACGGGAACTTCCTGTTAACTGCTCCGGGTCATTGATAGAACTCATATCCAGAGTTGTCCACGGCATCTTGAGGATTCTTGCAACTGCATAAGCGATCTGAGATTTACCGGTTCCTGCAGGTCCTACAAGAAGAAGTCCGTACGCAGGAAGAGTATGGGTACGGTTGATCTGGATGATCGTCTCAATGATCCTCTGTTTTACACGCTCCATTCCATAAAGTTCTTCGTCCAGTATACGGCGAGCTTCCTTTGGATCAATGGATTCAAAGTAATTATGTTTCCACTGAATGTTCATCATAATGGAAAGTGCACGCTGTGCATGACGTCTCTCCTCCTGGGAAACCTCATGGGAACGGGCAACTGCAAGGTTACGTCTTGCCCAGAGTCGGATGTTGTCAGGCATAGTCTTTCCTGCGCAGGTCATAAAATCTGTGATGCTCTGGATGCTGGTAAGCTTCATGTCATCACCATCTTCTTCCTCGTCATCATCCTTGTTCACTTCTGCGGGTGTACTGCTTGCAAAAAGGCGGTCGATCATAAACTGAAGAAATCCATCCTCAGCAGAAAGCTTGGTGCCGCCGCCAAAAGCGATCTCCCGGATCTTGTAAACTGCATATCCTTCTTCTGTATTCTTTCCGGAAAGACGGATGTTGATATGGTTTTCCCCAAGCCATTTGATCAGGCTTGTAAAACGGGAATCGATCTTCAGGATATCTGCCGGAAAAACACCATCTTCTTCCTTAAACTCAAAGGCTGTCTGTTTCGCTGGATTGGAAAAATATCCGCAGGAATGATGTTTCCACTCTCTCTTGCTGTTATCCAAGATCAGTACCGGCTTCTCCGGTGTTGCTGTTGTCTCATTGGAATGGAATGTTGTATATGTGCACTGGCTTTTTTTCTCATTATTATCTGCCGGTGCTGCACTGAAATCAAAAACTGGCATGTGCTTTACTCCTCTTTCTCTGAAAATATCTTTCGCAAGGCGGATAATTCTGTTCCGCTTCACTTTATGCTCATGAACGTGATCATTTCATGATTTTCATCCAGTGTACCACGGATTGATTTTCTCAACAACCGGTGATGTGATTTTTTATGCATTTTTTTGCATAAAATCTTGTTAATACTACCATGATCTTTTCTTCGTCATTTTCCCATAAGTAATGTGTGGCTGGATCTCCGGTATATATTTATCAAAAACAAAGTCCTGTTTGGAGATTTTGTACGGCTTTCCCTGCCAGCCCTTGGCAACGATATTGCATGGAGCGTTGGTTTTTCCATGTATTCCGTGATCCTTGGACATCTTGGCACCGACGCAGTTGCAGCCAATTCCCTGGTCATTGTTGTCCGTAATATCGGAACGGTTTTCTGTTTCGGTATCGCAAGTGCAGGCGGCATCCTGCTTGGAAATGTTATGGGACAGGGAGATCTGGAAAGATCCAAACGATACGCTTCCAAGACGTTGAAGCTGACCGTGATCGCAAGTGCTTTTGGCGGACTGATCATTCTTGGAGCAACAGTATCTGTCTGAGTGACGCAGGAACGAGTTCTGAAATTTCTTTTTTACCTCAAACGCCCCACAAGCTTTTCTGTCACAACCTCCACCGCCATCTGCACCTCCCGGATTTCATCAACATTGATCCCATCCTTATGAAATCCCCCCGTACAGACAACTCTCCGCTTCAGCTCCCGGGAAATTTTTTCCGCCACATACCGGCAGACAACTTCATCCTTATGTCCCGGATAATTCAAAACCGAAGAAGTCGCACTCACACTGCCATCTCCAGTCAGAGATTCCCTGGGCTCCGTCTGAACAACACATCCAAGATGCGGCCGTTCTCCCCCCTGTAAGCAAACAAGAATATCCTCTCCCACAAAAGCAGCTCTGACCTCAAGAGAACATCCTGCTGCCTCCATACATTCTCTTACAAGCCATTCCATCTTCGATACTCCTCCGCTTCAATTCCAAAAGGTTCCAGAAGCTTTGCCGCAATATGGTACACCATATCATCGATCGTCTCCGGCTTATGATAAAAAGTCATCATCGGCGGAATGATCCTCACTCCAGGCAGTATGGAAAGCTCATAAAGATTCCTGAGATGTATCCCACTTAAAGGTGTCTCCCTGGCAGCCAGAACCAAAGTTCTCTTCTCTTTGATCGTCACATCTGCCGCCCGGAGAATCAGATTATCAGCATAGCCACTGTGGATCCCTGCTATGGTTTTCATACTGCAGGGAACGATCAACATTCCCTCTGTTTTAAAAGAACCGCTGGCAGGTTTTGCCCCTATCTCTTCCGGCTCCAAAATATAGTCTGCCAGTTTCTTTACATCCTCCACAGTGAAGATTGTCTCCTGACAAAGTGTTAATTCTGCGCTGGAACTCATGATCAGATATGATTCATAATCAGGTTTCTCCCTGATGATCTCCAGGCATTTTATAAGGAGCGGCAGGCCGCTCGCACCTGTCGCACCAACTACAATTCTTTTTTTCATTTTTTCAGCCATTTCTCAGAATCCAACTCCATAAAACGTGCTCTGTGGAAGCTATTTTTCAGATCATACGGCACAGTGCAGTCAAAAATAGTTTTGCATGCGATTCCGTGATCCCGAATACTTGGGGAAAATGCAGGATCATTGGAAGGATCAAGAGGATGACATCTGACTCCCGGAATCGTGATCACATCCACATCTCCCTGAAATCTTGTATTCATAGCCCAGAGCACATCGTTCATATCAAAACAGTCTACATCTTCATCAACAAGAAATACATTTTTCAGCTCACTGAATGCGGAAAATGCAAGAAGTGCTGCCTGACGCTGTCTTCCTTCATCGCTGGGGGAAAGCTTCTTAAACTGAAGAACAGCCATATATTTTCCGCCACCTGCACTGCTGCAGTAAACATTCTGAAGTCTTCCTGGCATTGCTTTTTCCACCATACCATAGATGCTGGCTTCCGTTGGAATTCCGGCCATAGATACATGCTCTTCACTTGGTCCGATGCATGTCTGCATGACGGGATGCTCACGATGTGTTACTGCAGTAACTTTTATCAGCCAGCACTGGTCACTTGCAGGACCTGTGTATCCCGGAAATTCCGGCATGGCATAGCCACTGTTGCTGTTCTGGTCTTCTTTTACACGCACACCCGGGATCACCTCTCCCTCGATCACATACTCCGCATTTGCGATTGCTCTCTCATTAACTGTAACGCATTTGCAAAGCTCTACAGGCTCTCCGCGAAGTGCCCCTGCTACTGAAAGCTCATCATATCCAAGAGGTGTTGTAGGCGGCTCAAAACAGGAACCAATCTCGATTGCCGGATCTACTCCGATACTGATGGAAATAGGAAGTTTCTGTCCCAGTTCCTCTGCACGTTCTGCCATAGCCCCAATATGCCTGGCTCCTGGTGTAAAGAAAATGGAAAGCTCATCTTTTCCCTGAATGCAAAGACGGTGGATTGTCACATCATGAACTCCTGTATCCGGATGAGTGGCATAGCACATGCCAAGTGTGATGTATGGGCCTGCATCATCCGGTGTGTTGGTTGGCGCAGGTACCAGTTTATAGAGATCAAAATCAGGATCTGTTGCTTTATGTACCACCTGCTGGCATGGTGCCTCGCCTGTGAAATCTACAGGTGGAACCGGATTCTCAACGCTTTTACAAAGCATCTTTCCAAGATTTTCAGGTTCAGTGTCCAATAAAGCGGCCACTCGTTTTCTGCTGGCCAGAACACCTATCACTACTTTTGCATCTGGATGTCCTTTTACATTATTGAAGATCATTGCCGGACCTTCTTTTGTAGGACGTCTCACAGTTCCACCTGCTCCTACATAGCGGTATACACCTGCAAGCTCTGCCATTGGATCGACTTCCACATCTGTCTCGATCAGCTGATCAGGCATTTCTTCCAGAAGTGCAAGTGCGCTTCTTAAATCTCTTACTTTATCTGCCATAACAAGCCTCCTGTATTTTATTATATTATTATCAAGCCTGACATTCTCTAACAGTCAGGCGGATATCTGCAATCCGCATTTGTTACGCAGCTTTGCACTGAATATACAAATATTTATCTGCGTTCCATATCAGGTGCTTCATTCCTTCTGCTATTTTATCCCTTTTTCACATGGTAAATCAATTCTTTCTATGCTATAATTGTTTCCAATATGGAATGATTGATGAATGTTTTCTTCACGATCAACAACAGGTGATTATTTTTTTAAGGCAGGTATTTCCTATGACTTTCGAACAGATTGATTACTTTATCTGTGCAGCTCAGTCCCGGACTTTTTTTGATGCTGCGGAGGCGATGCATATTTCCCAGTCTGCACTTTCCAAGCAGATCATGAAACTGGAAAAAGAACTGGATCTCGTTTTATGGGACAGAAGTAAACGTTCTGCTGTCCTTACTCCTGCAGGAGAACTTTTTTATAAAGAAGCCCTGAAGGTTTCCAGGCAGTATCATCGTTCCCTGGAAGTGATATCCCATTTTAAAAACAGTGAATCCCAGACACTTCATATTGGTACACTTCCGTTTCTTTCCCAGTATCATCTTACTTCCAAAATCCATCATTTCTGTTCTGAGTATCCGGAAATTCTTTTTTCCCTGAGGGAAGTGGAAGATCAGGAACTGCTCTTGGGCCTTGAGAACGACCGCTTTGAACTGGTTTTTGCCAGAAAAAACATGCTGAACCCTGCAGTACACACTTTTCATCTTCTCACAGAAGACCGTCTGGTTGCTGTGTTTCCTGCCGGGCATCCTCTTTCTGAAAAAGAATCGCTCACCCTGGACCAGTTAAATGAAGAATCTTTTATCCTGATGCCACCTCATACTTCTATCTACAAACTCTGCATGCGCAGTTTCCATAAAGCCGGCATACATCCTCATATTCTACGCACGGCCCGGGCAGAATCCATTGTCAGTGCCGTGGAGATCGGAGAAGGGATCAGTCTTCTGACAGAAAGCAGCTATCAGCTTTTCACCAGCCAGCCCTCGTTTCTATCCCAATTAACGGACTGGATAAGCTCTCTATCGGAATTGCCACAATAAAAATATGACT
>NZ_QRNF01000028.1 GCF_003474435.1 Ruminococcus sp. AF46-10NS | reverse complement strand
ATATCCGTCATTACGTGACGGATGAAATAGATAAATAGTTCAAAAAAGCAAATAAATTTCTTTACCTCAAAAAGTGAATTATATGCCACAAAAAATGATGGCAAAATATCCGTCATTACGTGACGGATGAAATAGATAAATAGTTCAAAAAAGCAAATAAATTTCTTTACCTCAAAAAGTGAATTATATGCCACAAAAAATGATGGCAAAATATTATCTTTTGATATAAATAGCGTCCGATGGGCTAAAACTACCCATTAGGACGTTTTTTATATACCTCAAAATACAGGAAAAACAATTTTCTCGTATTTATTAAGAAATTTTTTAAAAATTTCTTCCCACACCCCGACAAATGCACTCATCCGTTTGGGATATGTGTGAAGGGGAAGCAAGAACTTTGCTTATTGCCTACCGGCGGGGAAGGAGGTGAACTCTTATGGAGCAATCCTCTTTTCAAGATGAGCAGACAGTCAGACATCAGTTTGATTCTCTGTGCAAGCTGGCATTGAAAAGTGAAGTTATTAATTATGAAAAGCATATGGCATATCGCCAGAAGTATGAAGTGATGTTGTCAGAATTATCAGAAAAGGAGTTGAGCAGACTTTTTATAATGGATGAGCATGAAATGGAAACACATCGTTTTCAGGTCCTGGGTTACGACATAGAAGTCAAAGATGCATTGATTGCTGAAGCACTGCAGACACTTACTGAAAAGAAAAGGAATGTTGTGTTATTATCATATTTTATGGATATGAGTGATGCAGACATTGCCAGAGAAATGAATCTTGTACGCAGCACAATTAATGAGCATCGTAGACGATCACTGGAACTGATGAGAAAAAATATGGAGGAATCTGCAAATGAAAAAAAGTAAAAAACAGAAATGCGCATTTGATTTGCTGCCATTCCATGTTATTGAGGCAGCATCAACTGGTGATACTGAGGCAATCCAGGCAGTGTTGAAGCATTATGAAGGGTACATAACAGTTTTGGCTACCAGAAAAATGTTTGACGAATTTGGACAGGTGCATTACTGTGTAGATGAAACTCTGCGTCAACGCCTGGAAGCAAAACTGATTACTAAGACCTTGGGATTTGATACGAAATCATATGTAAGGAAAAGTAATCAGTAAAGGGAGTATTTAATATAGATTCCTTTTCCCCTTCAGGAATTTTTGTACCTTGAAAATTGTATATTGTTTTACATACAGGACGTGAAGATATGTAGAGCCACTAGGTAAATCCGCCATGATATATCTGCTCTGTTAATGGAGTAAATACGAGGAAATGCTGAAATATAACATTGAAGTAAAGGTATGGAGCGAGAAGAATTTGACAAAATGTGTAGCAGCTGCACAGGGCGACGAAGCATATCTGTGATAATGATACTTCCAGAAAAAATCTGGTCATATTTAATGACGGTGCAAAACCGATGTGGGCAGAGTACTGAACTGCCACCTGTATTGTAATTTTATCTGCCGATGACAGTGTATAAAATTGTAAATTGTCATGGGCAGATAAAAATGTTTTGTCCAAAGAGAAAAGGAGGAGAGAAGAGTGGCGATTAAAATTGAAAAAGGTAAGATTCCAATTTGGGAAAAATATATGCTTACGGTGGATGAAGCAGTGCAATATTTCGGAATAGGTGAAAAGAAAATAAGGATGCTTATTTCGGAACATCTAAATTCAGAATGTTGCTTTACAGTCCAGGTGGGGTGTAAGTCATTGATTAACCGTAAGAAATTTGAGGCCTTTCTGGATCAGACTACGTCTTTGTAAAAAATATACGAACAATTTAGTACTTTAAAGTGGAAATGTTAGCCCTGGTATGATATAATACCTATATCGTGCTAGGGCTTCTTCGTAGAAAGGGGCGAAGACGTTTGGGTAAAACAAAACGTGACCAAAAACGACGAGATAAAAAAGGTCGAATTTTACGAAACGGAGAAAGTCAGAGAAAAGATGGAAGATATGCGTTTGTATATACAGATTGTTATGGAAAGCAGAAGTTTTTGTATAGTTGGAAATTAGAGCCAACAGATTCTCTGCCAACTGGATGCAGACCATGCTTAGCTCTAAGGGAAAAAGAAAAAAATATCCAAAGAGATTTACATGATGGTATAGTACCTTACGGAGGAAATTTAACAGTTTTGGATTTGGTTCAAAAATATATTGGACAAAAAAAGGGGGTTCGTCATAATACTCAGGCGAACTATGATTTTGTGATCAATATAATAAAAAAAGAAGAATTCGGAACCAGAAGAATAGATAAAATAAAATTGTCGGATGCAAAAGCATGGTTTATTAAGCTGCAAGCAGATGGAAGAGGATACAGTTCCATTCACAGTGTGCGTGGAATTGTAAGACCTGCATTTCAGATGGCAGTTGAAGATGATTTACTGCGCAAGAATCCTTTTGAATTTCAATTATGTACAGTTGTCGTAAATGACAGTGTTACAAGACAGGCAATTACAAAAGAACAGGAAGAGTTATTTCTGGAGTTTATCCGAAATGATGACCATTACTCAAAATACTATAATGGAATGTTTATTTTGTTTAAGACTGGACTTCGTATTTCTGAGTTTTGTGGATTGACAGTGAAAGATATTGATCTTCAGGAGAGAAAAATCAATGTGAATCATCAGCTTCAGAGAACCAGAGGAATGCAGTACGTCATTGAAGATACCAAAACTTCAAGTGGAACACGAATGTTGCCGATGACAGATGAAGTTTATGAATGTTTTGAACAGATTGTGAAAAACCGTAAAAAAGTAAGGGTTGAGCCGATTATAGATGGATATAGTCGATTTTTATTCCTGGATAAAAAAGATATGCCTGAGGTAGCACTCCATTGGGAAAAACATTTTCAGTGGGCGTTAGGAAAGTATAATCGTACTCATGAGGAACAAATGCCAAAGATCACGCCTCATGTATGTAGGCATACATATTGTTCCAATATGGCGAAAGCTGGAATGAATCCGAAAGCACTCCAATATTTAATGGGACATTCTGATATAGGGGTTACGTTAAATGTATATACGCATCTGGGATTAATTGATGCAAAAGAAGAGATGAATAGGATTGCAAAACTGGCATAGTATGATAAAATAATAGAAAAAAGAATTAAAAATAATCTGATTATAAGGTTCTTAGAGAGCCTGTTTTCCAGGCTGGTTATTACTAAGAAGTTACTAAATTTGGATAAGAAAATATACGAATTTATGCTGTGATATACAGGAAAATGACAGGATTGAAGATTATCGGAAAATGCCTGTAAACAGCGTAAATACAGCATTTCAAGGAGTTTTAAGCAATGATAAGAGTGTTATTTGTCTGCCACGGCAATATTTGCAGATCAACTCTTGCTGAGAGCGTTTTTACCTACAAAGTAAAACGCCTGGGCCTGGCAGATCATTTTACTATTGACAGTTTTGCGACAAGCAGAGAGGAAATCGGCAATCCGCCGCACAGAGGAACAGTAAACAAGTTAAGGGAAGTCGGTATTCCGTTAGTGCCTCACAGAGCCAAGCAGATTACATGGGTGGATTACAATAATTTTGATTATATCATTGGCATGGATTCTGCGAACATCCGTAATCTTAACAGAATGCTGAAAAATGACCCGGAAGGTAAGATATATAAGTTTCTTACATTTGCAGGTTCTGGAAGGGATATTGCGGATCCCTGGTATACAGGAAATTTTGATGCAACTTATGAAGATGTTGTGGAAGGTTGTGAGGGATTTCTGAAATATTTGGAGGAACAAGGGGAAATTGAACATTGAAATTCCGTGATCAGACACAGAGCAAAAATAATAGAATAAATATGACAGAAAAAGCAGCTTTTGGCTGCTTTTTCTGTCGATGAAAATTTCTTTACAAATGTGAAAATATCTTTTATACTGTTCCATACAGCAGACAACTCAACTCAGCAGAGAACTTCTGTTTTCTGCATAGGCAAATCTGTTTTATCAGTTCAATTCAGCTAAAAACTGTGTATAACGCACAGTTATCTATCTTATCATGGACATTCGTCCGCACGTTTCACAGAAAGGAAATCAGAATATGGAAAATGGATATGAAACTTTTGTTACAGATCTGAGACAACTTCTTCTTGATGCTATGGATCTCGAGGAAGGGAAGATATATTTTGCCAGTAAGGGAGAGATGTATGGCTGCACAGGAGACAGGCTTTTTGTGGAGTGTGGGCCTGCTGACAAAACACGCCAGGTTTGCGGGCTGCATACAGAGGAACTTTATGAGCGATACTGTCAGGAACGCAAACTTGAGGATATCATTCACGACTGCATCCGGGAAATCAAAAATGCCAGGGAGACCTGTGTGGTCTGCGATGTTGAAGATCTGGATAATTATGAGAAAATAAAAGGAAGGCTTTTCATCCGGCTTCTTAATGCAGATAAAAACAGAGATATGCTGAAAGATACTGTTTATCACCAGGTAGGGGACATTGCCCTTGTTCTCTATTACCTGGCAGGGGAAAAAGAAGGCTATATCCTGAGTACGAAAGTTAAAGATCATTTTCTGGAAAAGTGGGGAAGGGACAGGGAGGTTGTTTTTGAGTCAGCTCTTGTGAATACTTATTTTATCAGTCCACCAAGGATCTATCACTGGGAAAAAATGCTCTTTGACAGAGAATATACGGGTGATAATTTCATGGATCTTCTGAATCCATATAAACCAAACAGAGGCATTTCCGGTAATTGTCTCAGCACGGAAAAACGTACCAACGGTGCAGCAGCAATCTTTCTTCCAGGAGTGGCAAGACGGCTGGCAGAACTTCTGGAATCTGATTTATATCTGGTGTTTACCAGTATTCATGAAGTGATGATACATAGTACAGATGTTGTCTATCCAGAGGATCTGAAAGTTGTTCTTCTGGATACAGTTAAGAAGGCAACACCAAAAGAAGATTATCTGACTTCGTCTATTTATCGGTATAGCAGATTGACCGGAGAATTTACAGTAGAAGTAAAGTAAGAATATTAGAAAAAAGAAAGAGCCGGATTAAAATCCATCGTACAAACAATGACATTTCTTTCCGGTTCTTTCTATATAATATGCTATTAATCGAAATTCCCTGCTTCAATTGTGAGAAAACAATAAGCAGAGGTTATAGATTTACTTATGAATCCCTTTTAGCTGAGCAACGCGGAATCATTGGAAAATTCCTCACCGCTTGCTTCTTCGAATTTATCAAGAAGATCTTTTACAGTAAGTTTCTTTTTCTCTTCGCCCTGGATGTCCAGAATGATCTTTCCTTCCCACATCATGATCAGGCGGTTGCCGTGGGTAATGGCATCACGCATATTGTGGGTGATCATCATGGTTGTAAGGTGATCACGGTTTACGATCATATCTGTGATCTCAAGAACTTTGGCAGCTGTTTTTGGGTCAAGGGCAGCTGTGTGCTCATCCAGAAGAAGAAGCTGAGGTTTCTTCAAAGTGGCCATAAGAAGCGTCAGAGCCTGACGTTGTCCGCCGGAGAGGAGACCGACCTTTGAAGTAAGACGATCCTCAAGGCCAAGACCAAGGATTTTCAGAAGTTCATGATATTCTTCACGTTCCTGGCGGGTAATGCCCGGACGTAGAAGACGGGATTTGCCGCGGCGTTTTGCAAGAGCAAGATTCTCTTCAATACCCATGGTAGCGGCAGTTCCTGTCATAGGATCCTGGAATACGCGGCCAAGATAAGCAGCACGTTTATATTCAGAAAGTTTTGTGACATCAATTCCTCCGATAATGATCTTTCCGGAATCTACCGGCCAGGCACCGGCAACTGCATTCAGCATTGTGGATTTACCAGCACCATTTCCACCGATGACCGTGACAAAATCGCCTTCGTTCAGGTGAAGATTCACGCCATTTAGGGCAACTTTTTCATTGATGGTGCCTGGATTAAATGTTTTGTGGATATCTTTTAATTCCAGCATGATTATTTACCTCCCTGTTTGGCTTTTGTGAAATATCTGCCTTTCCAATATGGGAAAGCAAGAAACAGTGCAACAACAAGAGCAGAAAGCATTTTCAGAAGGTCTGTATCAATACCCATCCAGATAACAACCTGAAGTACCAGATAGTAGAGAATAGAACCGAATACAACGCTTAAAAGTTTCAGCGCAAAATTGCGGAAAATACGGCTGAAAATAGCTTCTCCAATGATGACTGCGGCAAGGCCGATGACGATGGAACCTCGTCCCATATTAATATCTGCGAATCCCTGGTACTGTGTAAGAAGAGCACCGGAAAGAGCAACAAGTCCATTGGAAAGCATCAGACCGAGAACTTTATTGAAGTCAGTGTTGATACCCTGTGCGCGTGACATGCTCGGATTACATCCGGTTGCACGTAAAGAGCAGCCAAGCTCTGTTCCGAAGAACCAGTAGAGAACTGCAATCAGGAGCAAGATCATTATAGCTACAATAAAAAGTGTGTTTTGCGTCAGTGTAACACCTTTAACACGACGAAGGGAAACAAGCAGGTTGTACTTGTCAACATTGATTGCCTGATTTGCTTTTCCCATAATCTTAAGATTTACAGAATAAAGGGAAAGCTGTGTCAGGATTCCGGCAAGGATGGCCGGGATTCCCATGAAAGTGTGAAAGATACCGGTGGCAAGTCCTGCCAGAAGACCGGCTCCTGTTGCTGCCAGCATAGACATCCATACATTATGTCCGCTGAGCATCATCATGATACATACAGCACCACCTGTACATAGTGTTCCGTCTACGGTAAGATCCGCGATGTCAAGGATACGGAACGTAATGTACACGCCGATTGCCATGATTCCCCAGATAAGCCCCTGCGCGGCAGCTCCCGGGAGTGCAGTGATTAAACCCATGATCTGCATATAAATATCCTCCTCTTTTTTATGCACGAACAGCGAGAAGGGGAGAACCCTTCTCGCTGTATCCGTGCATAACAGGTTTTTTGCTGATTATTCAGCTGTTTCTTCTGTTTTAATTGCTTCGTAACCGTCTGGAATCTTAATTCCAAGCTCATCACAGATGTCTTTATTGTATTCTTTTGTGAATTTCGGTGCATACTCAATTGGCATTTTGGAGATATCTTCGTCATCCTGAAGAATACTTACTGCCATCTCACCTGTTTTGTATCCAAGGTCGTAGTAGTTGATGGAAAGTGTTGCTACACCGCATGACTGGCAGATACCTTCCTCGCCTGCAATTACAGGAACTTTTGCCGGAAGACAGATGTTATTGATGATCTCTGTGTTGGAAGCAACTGTATTATCTGTTGGTACATAAATTACATCACTGTCATTGGCTGCTGTGGTAACAACAGAAGAAAGATCATTGGAATCGGAGAATGCGTAATATTCACATGTGTATCCAAGCTTCTCAAGAGCGTCCTTAACAGTGTCTACCTGATACTGGGAGTTTGGTTCTGCGGAGCAGTAAAGAAGTCCCACGTTCTTGGCATCAGGGAAAAGTTCATGAAGCATATCAGCCTGCTCATCAAGTGGAGCGAGGTCAGATGTACCGGAAATGTTTCCGCCTACAGTTCCATCGAAATCATCGATTCCAAGAGCAACGCCGTACTCGGTAACAGCTGTTCCAAGGATCGGGATATCGGATGTTCCTGCTGCTGCAGCCTGAAGAGACGCAGTTGCATTAGCAAGGATCAGATCAGCTCCTTCAGAAACAAAGCTGTTGATGATAGTGGAACAGGTATTGGAATCACCCTGCGCATTTTGTTCATCAAATTTTACGGAATCGCCCATCTTCTCAGTGATGGCATCTTCAAACCCTTTTGTTGCTGCATCCAGTGCATCATGCTGAACCAGCTGGCAGATGCCGATGGTGTAAGCCTTTTCTTCTTTCGCACTTACGGTAGCTGCACAGGTTCCTGTTACAAGAGCAGCTGCAAGTACAGCTGTTAAGATACGCTTTTTCATATTGTTATCCTCCTCATGATATGGCTGCGCTCTTTTTTTAACAGGCGCAACCCTGATTGAATCAGTATAATACTTTAACACTTAAAAGTCAAGAAGAATTAACGCGAAAGTGTGTTGCTCAGGAAAATAGATGGAAAAATATTATAACTGGAAGATAATGGATCTGTAGTGTTAAAAGCTCTTGAGATATGCACAGGAAAGAAAACAACACATATCCTATTATGAATGGATAAATCAGGGAGAATAAAGAAATGGCATATAAGATCGTACTGGATGCTGGACATGGCGGAGAAGATCCAGGTGCAGTATATATAGATCGTAAAGAAAAAGATGATAATCTGAGTCTTGCTCTTGCAGTGGGCAAGATTCTGGAAGATAATGGAATAGATGTAGTTTACACACGAACTACAGATATTTATCAGACTCCTTTTGAAAAAGCGCGGTTTGCCAATGAAACCGGAGCAGATTTTTTTATTTCTTTTCACAGGAACAGTAGTCCGGAATCCGGACAATACAATGGAGTAGAAGTACTGGTTTATGATAAAAAAGGTATTAAATACCAGATGGCAGAAAATATCGTAGGAGCACTTGGTGAACTGGGATTCAAAGAACTTGGGGTGAAAGAACGTCCTGGTCTCGTGGTGCTTCGCAGGACAAAAATGCCGGCACTTCTTATAGAGACAGGATTCATTAATTCAGATAAAGATAATCAGCTTTTTGACGAAAAACTCCAGGAAATCGCAAAGAGTATTGCTGATGCGATACTGGGAACGCTGGATGAGGAGACAGTAGAATCGCCACTGTATTACCGGGTTCAGACAGGTGCTTTCCGAAGCAGGGAGAATGCAGATCGCATGCTGTATCAGCTGACAGATCAGGGGTTTCCGGCTTTTATCCTGAAAGAAAATAATCTTTATAAGGTTCAGGTGGGGGCATACCTGCAGCTTGGAAATGCAGTGAATATGGAACAGAGACTCAGAGATGCCGGTTACAGCACGGTGATCGTGACCAGATGAAATGTAATAAGCACTAACCAGGGGTTGAAAAGATGAAGAATCAGGAATTATAATTCTGTTTAGAATACAGGGAAAGAAAGGATACAGGGAAAATGTACGAGGAATTTTTAAAACAGACAGAAGATTTCATTTTTATAGATGATAAACCGGAAAAAGCAGATGTGATCTTTGTTCCGGGAAACGGATATCCTCAGATGGCAGAAAAGGCAGCAGAACTTTACAGGCAGGGGCTGGCACCGAGGGTATTGCCCAGCGGCAGATACAGTGTCACAGTTGGAAAATTTGCCGGGGTTCTGGATAGAAAGGAATATTATAATGGGGATTATGAGACGGAATGGGATTTTCTGAAAGATGTTCTTATAAAAAACGGAGTACCAGAGAAAGCAATCCTGAGAGAAGATCGGGCAACTTTCACCTATGAAAATGCAATCTATTCCAGACAGGTCACAGACAGAGAACACCTGGATATCAAAAAGGCGATTCTCTGCTGTAAATCCTGTCACGCAAGAAGGGCACTGATGTACTATAAACTACTTTATCCTGACACAGAATTTTTTGTTATTCCATGTTGTGTGGATTCAATAAATAAAGACAACTGGAGTGAGACAAATGAGGGAATTGATGAGGTAATGGGGGAAATAACACGAATAATCAAACAGTTTTCTCTGATGCTCAAAAAAAAATAATTTAGGGGTGTCGGAAAAAAAAAGAATTGTGTTATAATGCTTTTGATAAAAAACAAAATATCTGTTACGAAAGATTAACAAGATATTAATTTTTAAAGAAATATTGATTCGGGCGCGTGACAAATGCGTTCGATATTTTATATAAAAGAATTTTCTGACAAATAGTGAACATAAATCGAAAATTTTGAATATAGAGGTGCATATTATTATGAAAAAGAACACGAAGATTACTTTCAGCAAAAGTTTTTCTATACTGGCAGCAGCGGCTTTGTCCATGACTCTTATCAGCGGACAGGCTTTAACAACTTATGCAGGAAGCAGTTCAGGCATTGAGTCTGGTGCTGTGATCCCGGATAATATTACCATTGACAGTCCAACAGCTCTGTCTAATGTGGCTCTTCCGTCTAATTCATACGGAACTCTTTCATGGGTGGACGGTTCCTACGTACCGGAGAAGCGTGTGCAGTCCTGTGCTGTGGTATTTAAACCGTCAACTGGTGCGGATCTTTCCGGCCTTCCGGGATGGGACAGCAGTTCAGGAACGCTTACCGGATATGTGACAGTCGTTATCAGCAGTCTTGACAGTTCTTCAGATGAGAATGAAAGTGCAGACAGCAGTTCTGATAAAGCATATGATGAGTCTGACAGTTATAAAGATGAGAATGATTCTGAAAATAAGGATGACACCAGCGAGAGCAGTGCAGAGACTTCCGATGAAAAATCAGAAGACAGTTCCAGTGAGGAAACGGCAGAGAACGGAAACGTCAGTGAGGGCGATTCCTATGAAAGCAGCAGTGAGACTGAGAACGGGAAGGATGATAACAAAGATAGTACAGATGTAACAGAAACACCGGATGCTCAGGATTCTTCCTCTGATAAGACAAATACAGATAAAAATGAAGAAACTGCAGATAACGATAATGCTGATGAGAAGAAGGATAATACCGAAGATAATACAACAGATGACAGTGCAGATAAAGATAGTACAGATAAGGATACTGCAGACAACGCAGATCCAGATATCACTGAAACGCCAGAAGCAACTGTAACACCTTCTGAAAATGAAAACAAAGCTGACCAGGATAAAGATACAGATGTTACCAAAACCCCGGAAGTAACCGTAACTCCGGCGGAGGATGACAGTAAGACGGATAGTTCCTCAGATACAGATAAAGAGGATGCTGAAAAAGATAATAAAAAAGATAGTAAAGACGAGACACCAGATGTCACAGAAACTCCGGAAGAAGACAAGGACAATATTTTTGACCGCAAAGATGAGGAAGAAGACAAACGTCCTCAGAATGCAGGAACTGATCTGACAGAAACAGAGAAGGAACAGACAGCAGCCCGGAACCACACATGCGACGGCATCACAGTATCCGGCATTGATCTTCCATGGTACGTACAGTTCCGTGTTTCCGGCGGTGAGGATTATGAGTTTACCAATGAGGAAGATGCAACAATCTTTAAGTCTTATGAGTTTGAACTTTGGGATACACAGAAAAACACAGAATATAAGATTCCGGATGGTGAGTATATCAGCGTAACAGTTCCGGTAAAAGCTGGTTATACATATTCAATCGAACATCTTCTTGATAACGGAGCAATGGAGACGATTATCCCGAGTGTAGATGGAGGAACCATGACTTTCAGTACTCATTCTTTCAGCCCGTTTGGCATTGCAGGAAGCAAGTCTCTGGTAGGCCCGGATGCAGGAACTGACAGCAGCAGTAATACTACGAAGACTACACCTGCTGCAACTTCTTCAACAGATACAACAAGTTCTTCTGATACACCGGACATAACAGGCTCTGATGGAACAGAAAATACAGACAGTGCGGCCAATCTGGACACATCTGCTGATCTTTCATCAGGAACAGCAGATCTTGAGGGAACTTCTTCGCAGAACAGTACTTCCAGTGATGAGTCAGAGGATGAAGCTTCACAGGCTACTTCCAAAAAGCAGGTAAATACCGGTGACAATACCCAGATTCTTCCATTTGTGATCCTGTTTGTTGCAGCAGCAGTTGTAGCTGGCGTGGCAGTATTTTTCAAGAAAAGAAAGAAATAAAAGAAACAGAGAATAACGAAAAAAGCCTTCCCATATAATGACCATGGGAGGGCTTTTTTATGAGGTTAAAAGCGGTATTGCGGTCACTGCTTCTGGCTTATGGTCTGACAGGACTTCTTCTTTTACTTCTGGCTTTTGTCTTATTTTGGTTTGAGCCAGGTGAGGGAACTGCGGCGGCTGGGATCACTTTTATCTATGTGGCATCCTGTCTGACGGGAGGGTTTGCAGCAGGTAAGATCATGAGGAAAGACCGATATCTATGGGGAATCGTTACGGGCCTTTCCTATTATGTATTACTGCTTCTTGTTTCTTTCCTGGCACAAGGAAAATGGGATGTGACTTTTGCCCATGCAGTGACTACGTTCTTTATGTGCCTGGGAGGTGGAGCACTTGGAGGAATGCTGTCGTAAAAGCTTGCAAAAAAATACTTTGAAAATCAGTAATTTTATGCTATACTAGGCGGAGATAGAATACATAAAGGAGGATATATCATGGAACATATCAAGACATTAAATACAAAGAACCTTCAGAATACGGTTAAGAAGGGTGGATGTGGCGAATGTCAGACATCCTGCCAGTCTGCTTGCAAGACTTCCTGTACAGTAGGAAACCAGAGCTGCGAGCATAAATAAGAAGCAGCCGTTGAATGAGTGTAAAGCAGCGGGATATCCGCTGCTTCACTTGTTTTAGCCGAAAGTAACAGGTATCCAGCAAAACGCGCCGGAGGGCGCGTTTTGTCGGGTTATAAAAGATTTTTAGAAAGGATTGCGGGAAGATGAGTCTGATTCACCGTTATCAGAGTAATGGATATAATATCGTGCTGGACATCAACAGCGGCTGTATCCATCTTGTGGATGAAGTAACCTATGAAGTGCTGCCGTATCTTGAAGAAGGCATGGAGGCGGATACCATCGCGCAGAAGCTTGGTGACCGCTTTAAGAAAGAAGATGTGGAAACATCTGTAACCGAATGTAAGAAACTTCAGGAACAGGGAATGCTTTTTACAAAAGATATTTATGAGAATATCATTGATGAATTTACCAGGAACCGTCAGACAGTTGTAAAAGCTCTTTGCCTTCACATTGCACATGACTGTAATCTGGCATGTCGCTACTGCTTTGCAGAGGAGGGAGAGTATCACGGAAGACGTGCGCTGATGTCATTTGAAGTAGGAAAGAAAGCACTGGATTTCCTGATCGCCAACTCGGGTTCTAGGAAGAATCTGGAAGTGGATTTTTTTGGCGGCGAGCCGCTTATGAACTGGCAGGTTGTAAAGGATCTTGTGAAATACGGAAGAGAGCAGGAGAAACTTCATAATAAGAAATTCCGTTTCACACTGACAACCAATGGCGTTCTTCTAAATGATGAAGTAATGGATTTCTGCAATAAGGAGATGGGAAATGTAGTATTAAGTGTGGACGGAAGAAAAAAAGTTCACGATTATATGCGCCCATTCCGTAAAGGTGCAGGAAGCTATGATCTGATCATGCCGAAATTTGAGAAATTTGCAGAATCCAGAAATCAGGACAAGTATTATGTAAGAGGAACTTTTACCCATCATAATCTTGATTTTTCAGAGGATGTATTGCATCTGGCTGACCTTGGATTCAAACAGATCTCTGTTGAGCCTGTTGTAGCAGCAGATACAGAAGAGTATGCTATCCGCGAGGAGGACATCCCTCAGATTCTGGAACAGTACGACATTCTTGCAAAAGAGATGATCAGGAGGGAAAAAGAGGGAAAAGGATTTAACTTTTTCCATTTTATGATCGACCTTACCGGCGGTCCATGTGTATACAAACGTCTCTCCGGATGTGGCTCAGGAACAGAGTATCTGGCTGTTACACCGTGGGGAGATTTTTATCCATGTCACCAGTTTGTAGGTGAGGAACAGTACCTTATGGGTAATGTAGACGAAGGAATCACAAAACCTGAAATCGTAAAAGATTTCGGCAGATGCAATGTCTACACGAAACCGGACTGCAAGGACTGCTTTGCCAGATTCTACTGCAGTGGCGGCTGTGCAGCTAACGGTTACCATTTCGGTGGAGATATCCGGGGAAATTATAAGATCGGATGCGAACTCCAGAGGAAGCGTGTGGAGTGCGCTATCATGATAAAAGCCGCTTTGGCGGAATAAGAGAGGAAAAAGAAAATGAAGAAAAGTAGAGGAATTGCAGTGCTGCTTCTGACGGCGATCGTCACAGTATTCTTCTGCTATGTGGCTGCAGTGGGCATTGGCCCTACAGGAACAGGTTCGGCTAAAAATATCAATACCGGACTTGACCTTGCCGGCGGTGTCAGCATCACATACCAGGCTAAGGACAGCAATCCGAGCAAGGAAGACATGTCCGATACTGTCTACAAGATGCAGCAGCGTGTCTCTCAGTACAGTACTGAGGCACAGGCGTATCAGGAAGGCTCCAATCGTATCACTATTGAGATTCCGGGAGTATCAGACGCGAATGCGATACTGGAAGAACTTGGAAAGCCAGGCTCCCTGTATTTCATTGATCAGACAGATGCAGACGGAAACCAGAACTTTACAACAGGAAACAGTGAGAGCGGATATGTTCTTGCAAGAAGTATCGAAGATATCCAGAAAGCAGGTTCTGTTGTACTGGAAGGTACAGACGTTGCAGATGCTGAGGGAGGAGCTTATCAGGATTCATCCACAAGCACCCAGAAATATGCAGTCAGTCTGACCCTTACAAAAGATGGAAAAACCAAATTCGCAGAAGCTACTAAGGCTAATGTTGGCAAACAGATCGCGATCGTGTATGATAACCAGGTTTTAAGTGCTCCGAATGTAAACGAGGAGATCTCCGGTGGAAAAGCTCAGATCACCGGAATGGCCAGCACAGAGGAAGCGCAGAACCTTGCATCCTACATACGAATCGGTTCCTTAAGCCTTGAGCTTACTGAGCTTCGTTCCAGCGTAGTAGCTGCACAGCTTGGTGAGGAGGCTATTGCAACAAGTGTAAAAGCAGGAGCTATCGGTCTTGTGATCGTTATGCTGATCATGATCATTGCATATCGTATCCCTGGTCTTGTAGCATCTGTTGCACTGATCCTTTATACCACATTAATGCTGATCACACTGAATGCCTTTGATATCACCCTTACGCTTCCGGGTATTGCAGGTATCATACTGGGCATTGGTATGGCGGTGGATGCCAATGTTATCATCTATGCCAGAATCAGGGAAGAGATCGCAGCAGGACTTTCCGTTCATGCAGCGATCAAGAGTGGATTCAGTAAAGCGTTCTCTGCTATTTTTGATGGAAACATCACAACACTGATCGCAGCCTGCGTGCTGATGTGGCTTGGCTCCGGTTCCGTTAAGGGATTTGCCTATACACTGGCAATGGGTATTGTGATTTCCATGTTCACAGCACTGGTCGTATCCAGAGTTGTTATCAATGCAGTATACGCAGCTGGCATCCGTGATTCGAAATTTTATGGTGTTGCCAAAAGACGTAATACAGTGGATTTCGTTGGAAAGAGAAAGATCTTCTTTGCAATTTCCATTATTCTGATCCTCTGCGGACCTGTAGGAATGCTGGTTCACAGTAATGTGATCGGTGACAAAGCAATGAACTACAGTCTGGAATTCTCGGGCGGTACGTCTACCAATGTAACATTCAACAAAGAGATGGATATCAAGGAGATTGATTCTGAGGTAACACCGGTTGTTGAGGCAGTTACAGGAGATAAGAATGTACAGCCGACAAAAGTTCAGGGAACTAATCAGGTAGTGATCAAGACACGTTCTCTGGATCTTAACGAGCGTGAAGCTCTGAACAAGGCTCTGGAGGAGAATTTCGATGTAGATACAAGTCTCATCACATCTGAGAACATTTCTGCCACAGTCAGCAATGAGATGAGAAGAGATGCAATCGTAGCCGTTATCGTAGCTGCAATTTTCATGCTTCTTTACATCTGGTTCCGTTTCAAAGATATCCGTTTTGCAAGCAGTGCGGTACTTGCACTTCTTCATGACGTTCTGGTTGTACTTGCGTTCTATGTTATTTCCAGAACATCAGTTGGTAATACATTTATTGCTTGTATGCTGACCATTGTCGGTTATTCCATCAATGCGACGATCGTTATCTTTGACCGTATCCGTGAGAACATGAAGGGCAGAAAGAAAGTTGAAGATGAGAAACTGAAAGAGATTGTAAACACAAGTGTTACAGAAACTCTGACACGAAGTATTTACACATCCCTGACAACTTTCGTTATGGTTGCGATCCTTTACGTTATGGGAGTTTCTTCCATTAAAGAGTTTGCCGCACCTCTGATGGTAGGTATCATCGGCGGAGCATATTCTTCTGTATGCATTACAGGCGCACTGTGGTATACAATGAAGACTTTCGGAAAGAACCGCGTTGTCGTACCGGCAGCTGCAGCAGCATCCGCTCAGACTTCCACTGAGAAAAAGACAAAACAGCCGTCCGGACAGCCTGCAGCTCTGCAGCAGCCAAAGAAGAAAAACCGTAAAAGAGTTGCAGACCGCCTTGCAGCGCAAGAAGCAGCAAAACAGCAGAATGAGGAAGAAAAATCTGAATAAGAGCTGTTAAAAAGATAAAAAAACGTTTCGTATGGGGAAGAAGTATTTTTCCCTGCGGGACGTTTTTTTATTACAGGTAATCATTCCATAATGTTCCAATAACATAAAAAAGTTCTGAGGACAGGATCTGTTCGATTCGTTCTTACGTTTTTATGCTTGCAGGTATGCAGGCTTATGAGTTACAATATCGTTGTTGCGCCGCTTCACAAGAAAAAAGTGGCAAAACAGTTCAAGGAGGAAACGACATGGAACGATGGGTTGTTGCTGCGAAACGTGCAGATTTTGCAGCGATTGGAAAAGAGTTCGGGATCGACCCTGTGATCGCCAGGCTGATCCGGAATCGTAATGTACAGGATAAAGAAGAAATTCGCAGGTATCTTCATGGAACAGTAGAAGAACTGGCTTCTCCTCATCTTATGAAAGATGTGGACAAAGCGGTTGAAATCCTGCGAAATAAGATAAAAGAAAAAAAACAGATTCGGATTATCGGAGACTATGATATTGACGGTGTAGTATCTACCTTTATCCTGATCAAAGGACTGAAACGGGTAGGGGCATACGCAGATACATATATTCCTGACCGTGTGGCAGACGGATACGGAATCCACGAGCATCTGATCGAGAGAGCAGAAGCAGACGGAATCGACGTGATCGTTACCTGCGACAATGGAATTGCAGCATATAATGAAATTGCCATGGCAAAAGGGAAAGGAATGACAGTGATCGTAACAGATCATCATGAGATTCCATATAAAGAGACGGAAAATGGCCGTGAACTGATCTTTCCTCCTGCAGATGCCATTATAAATCCCAAGCAGCCGGACTGTAAGTACCCGGAAAAAAGACTCTGCGGCGCAGTAGTAGCACTGAAGCTTATGACAGCTCTCTACGAAGCATGCGGAATCCCGGAGAGAGAACTGGAAGATTTTATAGAGCTGGGAGCTATTGCAACAGTAGGGGATGTGATGGATCTTCAGGGAGAAAACCGTATTCTTGTAAAAGAAGGACTGAAAAGGCTTTCCCGCACATCCAATAAAGGTTTGCGGGAACTGATACGGGCAAATGGTCTGGAAGACGGAGAGATCACAGCCTACCATGTCGGTTTTGTGCTGGGACCATGTATCAATGCCAGCGGAAGACTGGATACGGCAGCACGTTCCCTGAAACTTCTCTGTGCAGAGACAGAGGAGGAAGCAGCGAAGCTGGCAGGTGATCTGACTGCGCTGAACCAGAGCCGGAAAGCCTCACAGAAGAGGGAAAAGAAGAAGCAATCCGCATTGTGGAAGAGACAGAAATCGGACAGGACCGTGTTCTTGTGATCTTTTTGCCGGACTGTCATGAAAGTCTTGCTGGAATTATCGCAGGACGAATTCGTGAAAAGTATAATAAACCGGTCTTTGTTCTGACGAAAGGAGAAACCCTGGTAAAAGGCAGTGGCCGTTCCATAGAAAATTATTCCATGTTTGAAGAACTGGTAAAATGCGGCGATCTTATGGAACAGTACGGCGGACATCCCATGGCAGCAGGACTTTCCATAAGAGAAGAAAACGTAGAGGAATTTCGAAAACGTTTAAATGAAAACTGTACATTAACTGAAAAAGATCTGATGCCAAAGATCCTTATTGATGTACCGATGCCGGTTTCCTACATTAATAAGGAACTTGTAAATGAGATATCCTTACTGGAACCATTTGGAAAAGGCAATGCTAAGCCGCTTTTTGCCCAGAAAGGACTCCATGTTTTAAGCAGCCGCGTTCTTGGCAAAAATAGAAATGTAGCGAAGCTTCAGCTGTCCGATCATACAGGCTGTGTGGTAGAAGCGGTATATTTTGGCGAAGCCGATGAATTTGTAAATGCAGTAAAGGAAAGCAGCAGTATTTCAGTTACTTATTATCCGGAGATCAACAGGTATCAGGGAAGAGAAAACCTGCAGATCGTGATACGCAATTATCTTGCAGAATAAATATTTTAACCGAATCAAGTAAGTCCCCTGCTTCAATTGCGAGGAGCAATAAGCAGTGGGTGGGACTTACTTGTATCAGGAGGGGTACAAGCCCCTCCTGATAAACTGCGGAGCAGTTATTCGGTTATGAGCAAGTAGCGAAAGCGGATTGCGAATATCCGATTGACCCGAATAACGGAGGAGTAGTTATTTGATGTAGAGCTGCATAGCAAAGCGGATTGCGAATAGCTACTTGACAAACAAGAGGTAAAAATTACAGAGAAAAGCTGCGTACTGGTCAATATGCAGCTAATAACCTGTCGCATTCACGCGAGTTCTGTCGGGTTGCACATTGATTCCCTACAGAAAAAGTGCTATACTATCTATCATCTGATTGACAAATTACGCCAATGGAGGTTATTATGAAAAAAATAGAAGAATATGTAAGAAGTATCCCGGACTTTCCAGAGCCAGGGATTATTTTCCGTGATGTTACCAGTGTTATTCAGGATGCAGATGGATTACAGCTTGCTATTGATTCCATGCAGGATTGTCTGAAAGATGTTGATTTTGATGTGATCACTGGACTCGAGTCCAGAGGCTTTATTTTTGGCATGCGATCGCATACAATCTTCATAAACCATTTGTTCTGGTCCGCAAGGCAGGAAAACTTCCATGTGAGACAGTTTCCAGAACTTACGATCTGGAATACGGAAGTGCAACTATCGAGATGCACAAGGATTCCATCAAGCCAGGACAGAAAGTAGTTATCATTGATGATCTTATTGCAACCGGTGGAAGCGTAGAAGCAGCCATTAAGCTTGTAGAGGAGCTTGGTGGTGTTGTGGTAAAAGTTGTTTTTCTCATGGAGCTTGCAGGACTTAAGGGACGTGAACGTCTGAAAGGTTATGATGTAGCATCTGTGATCCGTTATGACGGAAAATAATATTTTTCTGTCAGCTGGAAAGGGATGTGGGCTGTTGTGTGATCGCAGCAGTGTGGCGTTGCCGGACATGAAGTGAGCAGTAACAGGAAATTGTGCACAGGCAGGTGGGATTTAATGGCGGAGATGAAGAATACAGAAAAACAGAACATTGGAATACAGAAGGAAGAAGAAAAAGAAAAACTGGAATCTGTCAAAAAGGCAGATGCGGCGGTAAAATCCATGCATGACTTTACAAGTCCGGAGGTTCTCTATGAAGAACTGATAAAGAGTGTAAGGAAGTATCATCCGTCTGCAGATATTTCCATGATCGAAAAGGCTTATAAAGTGGCCAGTGAGGCGCATAAGGATCAGAAGCGTAAATCCGGTGAGCCTTATATCATTCATCCTCTCTGTGTGGCAATCATCCTGGCAGATCTTGAGCTGGATAAGGAGACCATTGTGGCAGGTCTTCTTCATGATGCAGTGGAAGATACCTGGATGACTTATGAAGAAGTGGAGAAGGAATTCGGTTCCGAAGTTGCTCTTCTTGTAGATGGTGTTACCAAGCTGGGACAGCTGTCCTATTCCAAGGATAAGGTAGAGGTTCAGGCTGAGAACTTGAGAAAGATGTTCCTGCCATGGCCAAGGATATCAGAGTTATCCTTATCAAGCTTGCAGACCGTCTCATAATATGCGTACCTTGCAGTATATGCGTCCGGAGAAACAGCAGGAGAAGGCAAGGGAGACCATGGATATCTATGCCCCGATCGCCATGCGACTTGGTATTTCCAAGATCAAGGTGGAGCTGGATGATCTTTCCCTTAAATATCTGAAACCGGATGTCTATTATGACCTTGTAGAAAAAGTTGCCCTCCGTAAGAGTGCCCGAGAAGAATTTGTCAACGCTATTGTGAAACAGGTAAAGAAGCACATGGAGGATGCCAACATCAAAGCCCAGGTTGACGGCCGTGTGAAGCATTTCTTCAGCATCTATAAGAAAATGGTTAACCAGGACAAGACCATTGACCAGATTTATGACCTTTTTGCAGTCCGTATTATAGTGGACACCGTGAAGGACTGTTACGCTGCACTTGGTGTCATTCATGAGATGTATAAGCCGATTCCCGGCAGATTTAAAGATTATATCGCAATGCCGAAAGCTAACATGTATCAGTCTCTGCATACAACTCTGATCGGCCCTAACGGACAGCCTTTTGAGATCCAGATCCGTACTTTTGAGATGCATAAAACAGCGGAATATGGTATTGCAGCCCACTGGAAATATAAAGAAACATCTGATGGCAAGAAACCGGGTAAGAGTGAGGAAGAGAAGCTGAACTGCTACGCCAGATTCTGGAGTGGCAGCGGGACATGTCTGATAACAGGGAGTTCATGAGCCTTCTGAAGAATGATCTGGATCTTTTTGCAGACAGTGTTTACTGTTTTACTCCGCAGGGTGATGTAAAAACTCTTCCAAATGGCTCCACACCTATCGATTTCGCATACAGCGTGCACAGTGCAGTAGGAAACAAGATGGTAGGTGCCAGAGTTAATGGTAAACTTGTTCCTATCGAATATAAGATCAAAAACGGTGACCGTATTGAAATTATCACATCCCAGAATTCACAGGGGCCGAGCCGTGACTGGCTGAAGATCGTAAAGAGCACACAGGCCAAAAACAAGATCAACCAGTGGTTTAAGAAAGAACTGAAAGAAGATAATATCCTGAAGGGCAAGGATATGCTGAACCAGTATGCCAAGACGAAAGGATTTAAACCAGGTCTTTATACGAAACCACAGTATATGGAATCTGTAATGCATAAATATGGTTTCCGTGACTGGGATTCTGTTCTGGCAGCCATCGGACATGGCGGCCTGAAAGAAGGCCAGGTGTTCAATAAACTTGTAGAGGCTTATGAGAGAGAGCATAAGAAGAATCTCACAGATGAGCAGGTTCTGGAAGCGGCTTCCGAATCCCAGGAGAAGCTTCACATTGCCAAGAGCAAGAGTGGTATTGTGGTAAAAGGTATCCACGATGTGGCAGTACGTTTTTCAAAATGTTGCAGCCCGATTCCAGGCGATGAGATCGTGGGTTTTGTTACGAGAGGACGAGGAATAACTATCCACCGTACAGATTGTGTGAATGTTCTGAATATGCCCGAGATTGACCGGAAGCGTCTTATTGAGGCGGAGTGGCAGATGCCGGATAAGTCGGATTCCGAGAAATATGAGGCAGAAATCCAGGTTTATGCAAACAATCGTACAGGACTTCTGGTAGATATTTCCAAGATCTTTACAGAGAGGAAGATTGATCTCCGTTCCATTAACAGCCGCACCAACAAGCAGGAACGTGCTACGATCTCTATGTCATTTAATGTATGCAGCAAGCAGGAGCTGAACTCTCTGATCGAGAAGATTCGCCAGGTTGAGAGCGTTATTGATGTAGAAAGAACAACGGGCTGACCCGATAAACGGAGGAGATTTTATGAGTAAGCTTGAAATGCAGCAGTGTGTGCTGGGCCAGGTATTTACCAACTGCTATTTTCTGAAAAATAAAGAAACCGGTGAAATGCTGATCGTGGATCCGGGTGATTATGCTGAGAAAGTTTTTCAGAAAGTAAATACCATGCAGGGAAAACCTGTGGGAATCCTTCTTACACATGGCCATTTTGATCACATTATGGCTGTAAAGGAAGTGAAGGAAAAATATCAGGTCCCGGTTTATGCATGCAGACAGGAAGAAGCGATGCTGGCAGAGCCGACGGTAAACATGACCGCTGTTTATGGAAGAGCCTGTTCCATAAAGCCGGATGTTCTTCTGGATGATGGACAGATTTTTGCAGCAGCCGGATTTTCCATTCAGATGCTTCATACACCGGGGCATACTAAGGGAAGCTGTTGTTATTATATCAAAGATGAAGATGTTCTTTTCAGCGGAGATACGCTGTTTTGCGGATCTGTTGGCCGCACGGATTTTCCGGGAGGAAGTTCCACAGAGATCGTAAGAAGTCTTCACAAACTTGTGGATACACTGCCGGAAGATACAGAGGTATTTCCGGGACATGATACATCTACAACCATTGGTTATGAAAAGAGGTATAATCCATTTGTATAGAATTGGCATTTTGTTTCAGAACAGAGATTTTGAACATGATGTGTATGAGTTGATCAAAGCGTTTTATCCCGGAAATGAGATCACTTCTCTTTATGAGGAGGATGGGGCGGATTATGATATCCGTTTCCGGGTTTTACGTGATGAGGGAGCTATGCCATCAGTTACGATAATGGAATCGATAAACAGACAGCTCATGGAGCTGTGACAGAAGGGCAATCCAGTGGAGAAGCTTCGGATGCCCTTATTTCTTGCGATGATGCCCATGACACCCGCAGACAAAATAAAGATGCCATCAAATATGCCCTGTATCAGATGCTTTCCAGAGCAACAGGAAAGAGTCTCCCCTGGGGAAATCTTACAGGTATCCGTCCTGTAAAGATGGCTATGGGAATGCTGGAATCCGGGATGAAGAATACGGATATTGCCAGATATATGAGAGAACAGTATCTGGTGAGCCCGGAGAAAACAGCTCTTGCAGTTACCATTGCGAACCGTGAGAGGGATATTCTGAAGAATATTGATTATGAAAATGGATACAGTCTTTATGTGGGAATTCCTTTTTGCCCAAGTATATGTCTGTACTGTTCTTTCAGTTCCTATCCGCTGGAGCGATGGCGCAAATATGTAGAGGACTATCTGGATGCCCTAATCAAAGAAATTCAGGCAGTTTCGCGTATGATGAAAAACAGAAAATTAGACACTGTCTATATTGGCGGTGGAACCCCGACTACGCTGGAACCTGATCAGCTTAGAAGACTTCTTTCTGCTATCACGGAATATTTTCCGTGTGAAGAGCTGGAGGAGTTTACTGTTGAGGCAGGAAGGCCGGACAGTATCACTTTAGAGAAGCTCCAGGCAATCAGGGAATTTCCGGTTACAAGGATTTCCGTAAATCCTCAGACTATGAATCAGGAAACGCTGGATATTATTGGCAGACGCCATACAGTAGAGCAGACAAAAAATGCTTTTTATATGGCAAGAGAAGCTGGCTTTGACAATATCAATATGGATCTGATCGTAGGACTTCCGGGAGAAGATATCACAAAAGTCCAGCATACACTGGATGAGGTAAAAGCCCTCAGGCCGGACAGTCTGACTGTACATTCCCTTGCAGTGAAGCGTGCGGCAAGACTGAATATTTTCCGCGACAAATACCAGGAAATGACCTTCGAGAATAATCAGGAGATCATGAACCTGACCATGAAAACTGCTTACGAAATGGGAATGGGCCCTTATTATCTTTACAGACAGAAGAATATGAAGGGGAATTTTGAGAATGTCGGTTATTCTGAGGTTGACAAAGCAGGGATTTACAATATACTGATTATGGAGGAAAAGCAGCCGATCATCGCACTGGGTGCAGGTGGTTCTTCCAAACTTGTGTTTGATCACGGACAGAGGATCGAGCGTGTGGAGAATGTAAAAGATGTTACCAATTATATTACACGTATTGATGAGATGATCGAGAGAAAACGTGAGGGCATTACAAAGTGGCTGTAGATCGAAAGGAGAGACGGATCCTTGAAAAGCGTACAGAAGATAAATGAAAATACGCAGGATCGGATCCTGGAAATGGATTTTTCCGCAGAGCTGAAGCACGGAGTTGTTGTCAGTAACCTTGCCTATGATGTGGCGAAGGAGCTTGGCCTTGGTGAGGAGGAATGCTATCAGCTGGCTATTGCAGGAATGCTTCATGATATTGGCAAGCTGAAGCTTGAGGGATATATCAACGGACAGGAACAGAATCCGATGGTCATTGAGGAACTGAAGTATGTTCGTATGCACTCCACATTGGGCTATGAGATCCTGAAGGATCAGGGGTATTCGGAGTATGTGCTGGAAAGTATTCTTTATCATCATGAGAATTATGACGGCAGCGGCTATCCCAGCAACAAAAGCGGAAGAGAGATCCCTGTGGGAGCAAGAATCTTAAGGGTTTGTGATGTATATGCGGCACTGAGTATGGACAGACCATACAGGAAAGCTCTTGAGGACAATGAGGTCTTACGGCTTATGATCGATGAGATTAAAAACTTTGATATGCAGGTATTCCTTGCATTTCAGAGGGTGATTCATAAAGGAGGAAACTATGGCATTAAAAAAGAAACCGGTTACAGGAATGAAGGACATTTTACCAAAGGAAATGGCAATCCGTAACTATGTAATGAATATGATCAGAGAGACTTACGGAACATTTGGATTTTCCGCAATTGAGACTCCCTGTGTAGAACATATTGAGAATCTTTGCAGTAAGCAGGGCGGAGAGAATGAGAAACTGATCTTTAAGATCATGAAGAGAGGCGAGAAACTGAAACTGGATACAGCAACATGTGAGAACGATCTGACTGATTCCGGTCTCCGTTATGATCTGACTGTACCGCTTTCCAGATATTATTCTAACAATGCCAATGAGCTTCCTGCTCCATTTAAGGCACTTCAGATGGGAAATGTATGGAGAGCTGACCGCCCTCAGAGAGGCCGTTTCCGTCAGTTTATGCAGTGCGATATTGATATCCTGGGCGAACCGACTTACCTGGCTGAGATCGAACTTGTACTTGCAACTACAACACTTCTTGGAAAACTGGATTTCCACAACTTTACGATCCGTATCAACGACAGAAGAATTCTGAAAGCAATGGCCCAGTACAGCGGATTTCCGGCAGAGAGTTTTGACACGGTATTCATCATTCTTGACAAAATGGACAAGATCGGTATCGAGGGTGTAGCAGAGGAGCTTGAAAAAGAGGGCTTTGCAAAAGAGAGCATTGACACTTATCTGGGACTTTTCCGTGAGATCACCAATGATGTTGAGGGCGTTCGTTATATTAAAGAGAAACTTTCCGATGTTCTGGATGCAGGCATTGCAGAGGATCTTGAGACTATCATCAATACAGTAGAATCTGTAAAAACAGCAGACTTCAAGATGTCCTTTGACCCGACACTGGTACGAGGAATGTCCTATTATACAGGTCCGATCTTCGAGATTTCCATGGATGAGTTTGGTGGAAGTGTTGGCGGTGGCGGACGCTATGATGAGATGATCGGTAAATTTACAGGCAATAATACCTGTGCCTGCGGTTTCTCCATTGGATTTGAGAGAATAGTTATGCTGCTTCTTGAGAGAGGCTATGAGATCCCGACCAAGAACGGTAAAAAAGCATACCTGATCGAGAAAAATATGCCGGCAGATAAGCTTCTTAACATTCTGAAACAGGCAACAGAAGAGAGAAGTGCCGGTACACAGATCAATATCTCCATTATGAAAAAGAATAAAAAGTTCCAGAAAGATCAGCTGGCAGCAGACGGTTATACAGAGTATGTAGAATTTTTCAACAGAGACTGAAATGCCTGCCTGAAAAACGGAGATAGCAGAGTAAATTAAAATGACTATGAAAAATAAAAATAGTCAGAGGAGGATAAAGAGATGGCTGAAAGTATGCAGGGACTGCACAGAACCTGCCGATGTGCAGAAGTGACCACAGAGATGGTCGGAAAAGAAATAACATTAATGGGATGGGTGGCAAAAGCCAGAAATAAAGGAGGTCTTGTATTTGTAGATCTTCGTGACCGTTCCGGAATCATGCAGCTGATTTTTGAGAATGGCAGTATTGATGAGGAAGGCTTTACAAAAGCAGGTAAACTCCGCAGCGAATTTGTTATCGCAGTAACAGGTACCGTAGAGAAACGTGGAGGTGCAGTTAACGAGAATCTTGCAACAGGTGAGATCGAGCTTCGTGTAAAAGCTCTCCGTGTTCTTGCTGAGGCAGATGTACCGCCATTTCCGATTGAAGAGAACAGCAAGACAAAAGATGAGATCCGTCTGAAATACCGTTATCTTGATTTAAGAAGACCGGATCTTCAGAGAAATATCATGATGAAGAGTAAGGTTGCACAGCTTACGAGACAGTTTTTCGCAAGCGAGGGATTCCTTGAGATCGAGACACCAATGCTTGGAAAGAGTACTCCCGAGGGAGCCAGAGACTATCTGGTACCATCACGTGTTCATCCGGGAAGCTTCTACGGACTTCCGCAGTCTCCACAGCTGTACAAGCAGCTTCTGATGTGCTCCGGATTTGACCGTTATATCCAGATCGCAAGATGTTTCCGAGATGAGGATCTTCGTGCTGACCGTCAGCCGGAGTTCACGCAGATCGATATGGAACTTTCTTTCGTAGATGTAGACGATGTTATTGATGTTAATGAGAGATATCTTGCATTCCTGTTTAAAGAAGTTCTGGATATTGATGTAAAACTTCCGATCCAGAGAATCACCTGGCAGGAAGCTATGGATCGTTTCGGTTCTGACAAACCGGATATGCGGTTTGGCATGGAACTTCATGATGTCAGTGATATTGTGAAAGACTGCGGTTTCGGTGTATTCACAGGTGCTCTCGAAAACGGCGGAAGCGTTCGTGGTATTAACGCAGAAGGCCAGGGAGCATGCCGAGAAAGAAAATTGACAAACTTGTTGAATTTGTAAGAGGATATGGTGCAAAAGGTCTTGCATACATTGCCATTGCAGAAGACGGAACCAGAAAATCTTCCTTTGCCAAATTCATGAAAGACGAAGAAATGGATGCCCTTGTAAAAGCTATGGATGGTAAGCCGGGAGATCTGCTTCTTTTCGCAGCAGACAAGACTAAACTTGTATACGATGTACTGGGAGCACTTCGTCTTGAGCTTGCAAAACAGATGGATCTTCTTGATAAAAATGAGTACCGTTTCGTATGGGTAACAGAGTTTCCACTTCTTGAGTGGAGTGAGGAAGAGAACCGCTTCACAGCTATGCACCATCCGTTTACCATGCTGATGGAGGAGGATCTTCCGCTTCTTGATACTGATCCTGGAAAAGTCCGTGCAAAAGCTTACGATATTGTTCTTAACGGAAATGAGATCGGCGGAGGTAGTGTGCGTATCCATCAGGATGATATTCAGGAAAGAATGTTTGAGGCACTTGGCTTCACAAAAGAAGCTGCACATGAGCAGTTCGGATTCCTTCTGGATGCCTTCAAATACGGAGTTCCGCCACACGCAGGACTTGCATACGGTCTTGACAGACTTGTTATGCTTATGGCAAAGGCAGATACCATCCGTGACGTTATCGCTTTTCCGAAGGTTAAAGATGCTTCCTGCCTGATGACTCAGTCACCAAGCCAGGTAAGTGAGGCACAGCTTCATGAGCTGGGACTTGATCTTGAGTCTGAGAAGGAAGAAAAAGAGGAAGAATAATTTATCATGCAGCCGACAATCTATACATTTCTGATCGTTTGTCCACTTGTATTTCTTGCCGGATTTGTAGATGCTGTAGCAGGTGGGGGAGGACTTATCTCCCTGCCTGCTTATCTTTTGTCCGGAGTTCCCATACATAATGCAGTTGCAACCAATAAGCTTTCTTCTGCGACCGGAACGCTGATCTCTACGATCCGCCTGTGCAAAAACAATTTTGTGGACTGGGTACTGGTGATCCCCTGTATTCCTATGGCTCTTCTGGGATCTACCATAGGGGCACATCTGGCACTTGTAGCAAGTGATAAGCTTTTAAGATATATGCTGATTCCTGTTCTTCCGATCGTGGCTTTTTATGTACTTCGAAAGAAGAATATGGATGAGCAGGGCGGTGAGATCGCCAGAAAGAAACAGATTTTAATCTGTGCCATCTGCTCTCTTGCTGTGGGATGTTACGATGGATTTTATGGGCCTGGAACAGGTACATTTCTGCTGCTTCTGTATACAGGGGCAGCGAAGATGAGCGTGGCAAAAGCTTCCGGTACGATGAAGCTTACCAATCTCTCTTCCAACGTGGCAGCTCTTGTGGTGTTTCTTTTAAGTGGAAAAATCATGATCACTCTTGGAATCGCCGCTTCTGTATTTTCCATTGCAGGACATTATACAGGAGCAGGTATGGTCATGAAAAACGGAAGCCGGATCATCCGGCCGATTATCCTTGTGGTGCTTGCTTTGCTTTTTATCAAGATCATATCAGGGGTATAAAAAATATTAGATATCACATATGAAGAAAACTAAAACTCCCGCAGGGATCGTGCTTTTCGAAAAAAGAAAAGCGTGGAATCTTGCGGGAGTTTTTTGTTTAATATGTTCAAATCCTATTATTCGGTTTCTTCAGAATTATCGGAAGTGTTGTCTGAGCTGTCATCATCGGAAGGAATATCTTCAGTAGATTCGCCGGAAATATCTGTATCAGAAATTTCCTCAGAATCAGCATCTTCAGCTGCGTCTTCCGGAACAGGTGAAGCAGTCAGAGTTCCGAAAATAGCGTTGCCAAGTTCTGTACCTGCATCTTCCAGTTTCCAGGAAGCTCCGTCATTAGTCAGATGGAAAGTAGCAGTGGCTGTTATGGTGGCCTCATTGTTTTTGATGCTGTCAAGAAGAAGTTCGTGGGACTTATTGTATCGTTTCTGTGATCCGTCTATCACGGCATCAGCAGAATCCAGATAAGTATTCAGCTCTTCTTCATACTGAGAGAGGATGGAATCGCTGTCAAAAGTGGTAAGTTCTGCATTGACCGTGGCACTGTAACCGGATGCAGAAGTATCTGTTATTTTATAATTAAAACAGGAATGAAACTGTTCCATCAGGGCAGAGGCAATGGCATTTTTGGCAGAGTCAGAAGTGTTGAGTATTGAATCCAGACCAAGATAATTGGCCATCTGCTGCACATCCATATCCTGAAGCGTTTTCAGATAGATATCAAGGGTCTTATCCGGTGGAACAAGATCAGGATCAGACAGATAAGAGATAAGACCGCCGACCAGATCATTTTCCAGAGAAGCACTGTGTGTGATCTCCCAGTCCGGTTCAGAGGAAGAACCATGGTTGATCAGCTGAACCGATGTATTGCGTTCAGCAGTATTGTAGGAGTTATTTTTTAACAGTTTATGCAGGAGCAGATAACGCTCTTCCAGAGAATTGCTGTTTTTATCAGTGTTTTCTTCGCCGGAAGCGGTTTCCAGGATTTCATTCTGGAGGCTTGCAGAAATAAAATCTTTCGCAAGAGTCTCCGCATCCAGAGTGGTAAGCCGTATAAGGGCAGAAGCAGTTTTCTGGTTCTGGTCAACAGAGATATCCAGAATTTTGTAATCGAAATTCCGGAAAAAGAGAGAAAAAACTTCCTTTATATCATCAGAAAGCTCTGCATTGTTTTCAGAAGCCGGAAACAGTTCCTGGTACGATATGTATTTCATGGTTGTATCAGAATCCAGATTTTTGAGAAGATCCAGATCCTTTGAGATAGTTTTTTCTGCTGATGTTTTTGCTGAATGGGAGCAGCCACACATAAAGACTGCCAGAAAAACAAAGAAAAAAGCCAGCAGGTATTTCACTGTCTTCATATCGTTCTTTCCTTTCAAAAAAATTTACATTTAATTTTACCAGAAATCGCCTTAAAAGTCAAAAAACCATTAAAACCATATGATTTTCATGAAAAAATAGTGAAAAATTTGTGAAATCTGCATCACTTTCCCAAGGGACTTTTCTTTTTGGTTTTAATCTGATATGATGTTTTAAGCAACATATAGTTTCTGCATTAAGCTGAGAAAAGAGGACAGATATGAAAAAACGCATTTTAATTGCCCTTGGGATCCTCATCCTGGCAGCTGGAATCGGAGCAGGCGGCTGGTATTATTATACACATCATACAGGATCCACAGGCGGCAGTGATACCGTATATGTAACTAAGATAAGTAAACTTTCGGAGACAGATTCCGGCGTTGAGAACCGGTATGCCGGTGTGGTAGAACCGCAGGAGACTGTACAGGTAAAGATTGAGAGTGGACGGAAGGTAAAAGAAGTGCAGGTAAAAACAGGTGAGGAAGTGAAGAAGGGACAGCTTCTTTTCCAGTATGATCTTGGAAGCATTCAACAGAGTCTCCAGGAAGCACAGCTGGCACTGGATCGTCTGAAGAATGAGGCATTAAGTATCTCTGATCAGATCACTACACTGGAAACTGAGAAAAAGAAGGCTACAGCAGACAATCAGCTTTCCTATACAATAGAAATCGAAACACAGAAAATGAATCTCAAGAAGAACGAGTACGATCAGAAGAGCAAACAGGCAGAGATTGAGAAACTTTCTCAGGCAACTCAGAACACGGAGGTCCGCAGCGAGATTGATGGAGTGATCCAGAAGATCGATACTTCCAAGATGGGCGGAGATGAATCTGAGGGAGTGAATGATACACTTACAGAGGGAGATTCTTCAGATTCCGGTTCCGGGGACAGTTCCAGCAATGCTTTTATCACGATCCTGAGTACAGGTGCTTATCGTGTAAAGGGAACAGTAAATGAGATAAACAGAGATTCCATTATTGAGGGAACACCTGTGATCATCCGGTCCAGAGTAGATTCATCAAAGACATGGAAAGGAACCATGGGGGCTGTGGACATGGATAATTCTACTGAGAATAAGAGCTCAGACATGGCTATGTATGGAATGTCCGGTTCAAGCGATGATCAGACATCCTCCAGTACATATCCTTTTTATGTGAATCTGGATTCTTCTGACGGCCTGATGCTTGGACAGCATGTTTATATTGAAGCAGATGAAGGTCAGGATGAAGAAAAGATCGGCATCTGGCTGAATGACTATTTTATTGTTGATGCAGATACAGATAACCCTTATGTATGGGTTTCAGGAGACAATAATAAACTGGAGAAGAGAAGTGTTGTACTGGGGCAGTATGATGAGAATCTTGCAGAATATGAGATTGCAGATGGCCTTACTGAGAAAGATAAGATCGCATTTCCGACAGATGAATTGAAAGAAGGAATTTCTGTGGTAGAAGGAACTACCAGCCAGACTACTGCGGCTATGTACGATACCGGGGACAGCGAAGAGGATTATGGAGATAGTTCTGATGCAGATTATGGAGATCTGGAAAGTGATGGAGAAGAACCGGAGATGATCGAAGATGGAACATCAGACAGTGATATGACGGATGTTACCGATGATATTTCTTCTGGAGATGATCTTGTTCCGATGGAAGGAGCACCGACAGAATGATTTTGGATTTAAAAGGAATATATAAGGATTACCAGCAGGGAAAAATGACAGTTCCTGTACTGAAGGACGTGAATTTTTCTATGGAGGAGGGAGAATATGTGGCAATTATGGGGCCGTCCGGTTCCGGAAAGACCACACTGATGAATATTATCGGATGTCTGGATAAGCCGACCAAAGGTACATTCCTCCTGAATGGGGAAGATATCGCCAAATGCTCTGAGAATGAGATGTCAGATCTCCGCCTTAAGACGATCGGTTTTGTATTTCAGAGTTTTCATCTTCTTCCAAGGCAGAGTGCACTTACCAATGTGGAATTGCCTCTGAATTACGCGAAAGTTCCCAAAAAAGAACGTAGGGAACGAGCATTGAAGGCACTGGAACGAGTTGGACTTGCAGAACGAGTGAATTTCAAGCCGAACCAGTTATCAGGAGGACAGATGCAGAGGGTTGCCATTGCAAGAGCTATTGTGAACAATCCGAAACTCCTGCTGGCCGACGAGCCTACCGGTGCGCTGGATACGAAGTCCGGAGCACAGGTTATGGAACTTTTTCAAAAACTGAATGATGAAGGAGTTTCTGTACTGATGATCACCCATGACCCTGAGATTGCAGCACATGCCAAGAGAGTTGTTACCATCCGTGATGGTGAGCTGCAGGAAAAGAGGTGATAACATGAAAATTGTGAAGAGAGTCATTGCAGGTGTGCTGATCGTGGTACTTGCTGTGGGAGGAATCTACATAGGCCTGCGACATGTAAAAGAATCCAAGGTAACAGAAGTACCGGTAACAAGTGTCAGCAATCTGCAGACGGACTGGTATTCTGAAACAACTTTGGACGGAACCATTACTACCAATGTTACCCAGAATGTAAACATGGATAAGGATATGATCATTGATAAGATATATGTTTCACAGGGTGACGATGTAAAAAAAGGAGACAATCTGATCTCTTTTGACATGACTCTTGTAGAGATGGAACTGAATATTGCAAAACTGAAACTGCAGAAACAGGAACAGGATCTTGCCAAGGCACAGAAACGTCTTGTAAGTCTTCAGAACGGAGGCCCTGTTGAGGATGATACAGACGGTACAGATGATGCAGGGCTGGATTCAGTAGGCAATAAAACAGGAAGTGATGATGAAATGAGTTCATCTGATGCAGGATCTGATGGAAACGGAGATGATTCCATGCAGTCAATAACCGGATCAGCTGCATCTGTGGCAGATGGAAATTATCTGGCATCCGCATCTCATCCGCTGCTTCTCAGTGCTTTTACGGAAGCGTCATCCGATACAGCTGTACAGGCAGCGGAAACTGTGCAGTCAGACGAAACAGAAACTACAGATAATGCTTTCCAGGGTGCGGAGGATCTTTCACAGGATACATCTTCCGGAGATTTCAGCAGCGACAGTAATCAGTCATCCGATAATGTTACAGATGATTCCGATGATGCCACTGCCGGACCATCTTTTCAGGATCCTTCAGCCAGTGATTTTACAGATGGAGGAGCAGACTGGAATTCAGGAACAGATGATGCACCGACAGTATCTCCGACTCCAACGCCAACGTTAGGACCTGATGAACTTCAAAATCCGGATTATACAGAACCGGGAATTCCGGGAATTACAGACGGTGAGCCACAATTTTATAAGAAACTGGATTATAAATCTGAGCCTTTTACAGGTACTGGTACAGAGGAAGATCCATATGTTTTTCTGGTAAGCAGTGCCAAAGGCAAAGTTACAGTTATGGGATCTTTCTTTAACCGTATGGCCGGCTACAGTGAAGATGGAACAAAGGTAGTACAGGAAGGCGGAAGCTGGTTCCAGCTGGAATTCCATGAGAATGACACCATTGCAGATTTCAATGACAGGAAAGTATCCTGTACAGGATATTATCTTATTGATGGAAGCCTTCTGGAAAAACCTGTTTATATGTATGCAGAGACAGAATTTACATTGGATGGAGCATCAAAGTATGATAACAATTCCGGTGATGATGATATTCCGGGTGATGGAGGAGACGGAGATGACAGTACAGATGGTAGTGCCATGTCAAGAGAGGATGCCATCAAGATCCAGAAGAATAAGATATCAAGTCTGAAGCTTGATATTGAAGAAAATAATCTGAATATCACCAAACTTGAAAATAAGGTAAAGAACAAACTTGTGACAAGTAAGCTGGATGGAACAGTTGCATATATTGGCGATGAGGCAACCGGTTCTTACAATGGAGATGCTTTTCTTAAAGTAAAGAGTAAGGATGGATTCTATGTAACCGGTACAGTCAGTGAGCTGATGAGGGATCAGATGCAGGAGGGCGCGCTTCTTCAGTGCACCAGTTATGATTCCGGAAGCTTCGAGGCCAGAGTTTTGAATGTATCGGACTATCCGGTGGATTCCTCCAACAATTTTTCTTATGGAGGAGATTCCAATCCTAATGTATCTTACTATACATTTAATGCGGAGATCACAGATCAGTCCCTGCAGTTCACAGATCAGAATTATGTGACCATAACTCTGCAGTCTAATAAACTTGCAAAAGGAAGTCTCGTTGTGATGAAAGCTTTTATCCGGACAGAACATGGAAACAGCTATGTTTATAAAGACAATAACGGAACTTTAAAGAAACAGCAGGTTACAGTTGGAAGTATTGTAAACAGTGGCTACTATGCAGTCGTAACATCTGGTCTGAAATCGGATGATCTTCTGGCATTCCCTTATGGGGATACCGTACAGGAAGGTGCCCGGACAAAAGAAGTATCGCTGGATGATATGTATAACGAATAACAGGAAGGAGAAATTTCATGCTTGAAAATATACGCCTGGCTTTTCAGGGAATATGGTCACATAAGATGAGATCCTTTCTGACCATGCTTGGTATTATTATTGGTATTGCATCAATTATTGCAATTGTATCTACGATCAAGGGAACCAGTGAACAGATTAAGGAAGACCTGATCGGTTCCGGAAACAACACAGTGCAGGTTCTTCTTTATGATGGAGACAGCACATATGACATGGATTACGGTTCCTATGGAAATAGTTCCACGCCGCCGGTTATATCCGATGCCCAGAAATCAGCGATCGGTGATCTGGATCATGTGCTCAGCTCCACTTTTTATTATAGCAGCCAGTCTGCAAGTGTTTATTATATGAACACAAGTTTTCAGGGAGGAACTGTATACGGAATTGATCAGAATTATATCAAAACGATGGGATATATGATTCAGTCAGGAAGAGGTTTTGTGCAGAAGGATTATGACAGCTTTCGCAAAGTTGCTCTTGTAGATTCCAATGCTGCGCAGAATATTTTCGGAAGTGAGAATCCTGTAGGAAAGACCATTGAGGTTGGTTCAGAGCCATATGTTATTGTAGGAGTGATTACCCAGAGTGAGGACAGCATGCCTAAGATCAACACACTTTCCGAGTATGAGGAATATTCCCAGACGATCATGGGAAGTGTGATGATTCCGGATGCTACCTGGCCGATCGCATTTAAGTTTGATCAGCCTCAGAATGTGATCGTCCGTGCAGACAGCACAGATAATATGAGTGCTGTGGGCAAAGCAGCAGAGGATGTGCTGAATGCAGGAATCCAGAATGAAAAAAACAAATCGAACTTTAAATATAAAGCGGAAGACATTATGGAGAAGGTCAAGAACCTGCAGAAGCTCAGTGAGAGTACCAATCAGCAGCTGATCTGGATCGCAAGTATCTCTCTTCTTGTAGGTGGTATCGGTGTTATGAATATCATGCTGGTATCTGTCACAGAACGTACCAGTGAGATCGGTCTGAAAAAGGCTATCGGAGCAAGAAAGAATATTATCCTGGGGCAATTTCTGACGGAGGCTTCAGTACTGACCAGTATTGGAGGAATTATAGGAGTTGTTCTGGGAATCATACTATCCAGGGTGGTGGCTCAGGTCTCAGGGGCACCAACGGCTATCAGTGTACCGGCTATTATCGGTTCTGTGGTATTTTCCATGCTGATCGGTCTGATCTTCGGACTTCTCCCATCTGTAAAGGCAGCTAATCTTAATCCGATTGATGCCCTTCGCAGTGAGTAGAAAATAATTTACACATAAAAACACAGCACATGTATTTGCGGAATAGTTTCGGCAACATGTGCTGTATTTTTATATCTGAAGATCAATAGTTTTTGGAGTTTGAAGACTGTTTCGGGAGAAGCATGGTAAAGGTCGCCCTGCCGCCTGGAGTCTCAGAAACTGTAATGGTTCCGCCGTGAAGAGAAACGATCTCCCTGGCAATGGAAAGGCCAAGACCAAAATGCTGTTTGTCTTTCCTAGAGGAATCTATGCGGTAAAAACGCCGGAATACTTCTTTTCTGGACTCTTCCGGAATACCGGGCCCGTTATCGGAAATAGTAAGCAAGATTATATGACTGGCGGCTGGGCGGCCTTGCAGAAGATGACCAGGATGGCTGTGTGATCAGCCGGAAAACGGCAGAGGAACTTTTTGGAACCCCAAATGCCGCAGGAAACATCCTGACAGTAAAGGGAGAAAACTATACAGTTCGGCAGGTTCTTCCCTGAAAGGAAACGCTTCTTTTGATCAGACCCCGGAAAAAAGATACCGTATATACCAGGGGTTTCCTGAAAATGCAGGGGGATACGGAAAAACGAAGGCCAGCCGGTTTCTTATGGAAAACAGCCTTACCGGTTTTGTAAATGGTGAAACTATAAAAGACTGGATCCCGGATCAGTGGTCAGATTTTGGGTTCTGGATGAAAAAATGGAAAGAAATGAAAACGAATTTCCAGAGGTATCTGATGCTTCCGAAAACAGCTGTCCAGGCAGAGCGGATACAATGTGTTTTTCGCGGAATGGCAGAATTTATTTTGTCGCTTTTGCTGTATATATGGCAAAAAAAGAAAACATAAATGGGAGTTTTACAGGTTTTTTACAGATCATAAAAAAATCGTGGCAGAATCTTTGGATAGTGTGATATAATACATCATAAGTGGGCAAATACAAAAACAGAAGGAGATAATTTCATGAAGGTTTTGGAAGGTAAATCTGTATTTTCCGGTATTGCGATCGGTAAGATCTCAATCCTCCAGAAAGTTGACACCAGTGTTAAACGTGTTCACGTGGAGGATCCGGAAGAAGAGGTAAAGCGTGTGGAGGCAGCCAGAGAGCAGGCTGTGGCACAGCTTCAGAAGCTTTATGACAAGGCTCTTCAGGAAGTTGGAGAGTCCGGAGCGGCAATCTTTGAGGTTCATCAGATGATGCTGGATGATGATGACTATCTGGATTCCATCCACAACATTATCCGTACAGAGTCTGTAAATGCAGAATATGCGGTTGCAACAACTGGTGATAACTTCTCATCAATGTTCGCACAGATGGACGACGATTATATGAAAGCAAGAGCAGCTGATGTAAAGGATATCTCAGACCGTCTGGTACGTGTGCTTTCCGGCCATGGAGATGGAGAGCTTGAAGCATCCGAGCCGGTGATCGTAGTTGCAGAGGATCTTGCACCAAGTGAGACTGTACAGATGGATAAGAGCAAGGTTCTTGCTTTTGTCACAAGAAAAGGTTCTTCTAACTCACATACTGCGATTCTTGCGAGAACCATGAATATTCCGGCGCTGATCAATATTGAATACGATGAGTCCATGGACGGTAAGATGGCAGTCGTAGACGGAAAGAGCGGAAATCTGATCGTTGGGCCGGATGCAGAGACCCTAAAAAAATATGAGGATATGCGTGCCGATGAACTTGCACAGCGTGCAATGCTCAAAGAGCTGAAAGGTAAAGAAACTGTTACCAAGAGCGGTCGTAAGCTCCACCTTTATGCCAACATCGGAAGTACAGGTGATGTTGCGAATGTACTTGCCAATGATGCGGAAGGCATCGGACTTTTCCGAAGTGAATTCGTATACCTGGAAAAAGAAGACTATCCTACAGAGGAAGAGCAGTTCCAGGTTTACAAGACCGTAGCTCAGAATATGGCCGGCAAAAAAGTTATCATTCGTACTCTGGATATCGGAGCGGACAAGCAGATCGATTATTTCAATATGGCGCATGAGGAAAACCCTGCAATGGGATATCGTGCGATCCGTATCTGTCTGGACCGTCCGGAAGTATTTAAGACACAACTGAGAGCGCTTTTCCGTGCAAGCATGTTCGGAAATATTTCCATTATGTATCCGATGATCATCTCTGTAACTGAGGTGAAGCAGATCAAGACTATTGTAGCAGAAGTAAAAGCAGAGCTTAAGGAACAGGGGATCCCGTTCCGTGATGACGTGGAGCAGGGTATCATGATCGAGACTCCGGCAGCTGTTATGATCAGTGATCTTCTTGCAAAAGAGGTTGATTTCTTCAGTATCGGAACCAATGATCTGACCCAGTATACACTGGCTATTGACCGTCAGAATGCAAAGCTGGATAATATCTATGATTCCCATCATGAGGCAGTTCTCCGTATGATCCAGATGGTTGTGGACAATGCACACAAAGAGGGTATCTGGGCCGGAATCTGCGGTGAGCTTGGTGCAGATACTACACTTACTGAGAGATTTGTAGAGATGGGACTGGATGAGTTGTCCGTATCTCCGACATTTGTTCTTCCGGTTCGAAAGATCGTAAGAGAAATGAAATAAAACACAGATCATAAATAGATAAGGATATTTTTGATAAATAGTGTGACAGCTGCTGTGCATAAATATTTGTATGGCAGCTGTTTTTTTAGTTACTGTTCACGAAGTGAACAGTAACCTGTTTGCGGAATCTTCATGGAAAATTTCCAATTGTGGTATAGAAAAAAATATGATACACTAACATCATGGCTTTCTACAGCAGTTCAAAGAATTAGTCCATCAGGGGCTGATGCATTAATTCTTTGAACTGTGAGATAACAGACCAGGAGGAGAGAAAGAATGGGCAAAATTGCCATTGTAACAGACAGCAACAGCGGTATCACACAGGCACAGGCAGAAGAACTTGGCGTTTATGTGATACCGATGCCGTTTTATATTAATGAAAAAATGTATCTTGAAGGTGTAACTCTCACTCAGGAAGAGTTTTATGAGAAGCTTAAGAAGGATGAACCGATCTCTACATCTCAGCCAAGTCCGGCTGATCTCTGTGATTTGTGGGACAAGCTTCTGAGAGATTATGAGGAAATCGTTCATATCCCGATGTCAAGCGGATTGAGCGCATCTTGTTCTACTGCAATGGGACTTGCTATTGATTATAATGGTCGTGTTCAGGTAGTGGACAATCAGCGGATTTCCGTAACACAGAGACAGTCTGTAATGGATGCTAAGATGCTTGCCGAGGCAGGAAAAAGTGCCGCAGAGATCAAGAAGATCCTTACGGATCAGAAATTTGATTCCAGTATTTACATCACACTGGATACACTGAAATATCTGAAGAAGGGCGGAAGAATCACACCGGCGGCAGCAGCTATCGGAACAGTTCTCAACCTGAAACCGGTGCTTCAGATCCAGGGAGAGAAGCTGGATGCTTATGCAAAAGTCCGTGGCAAGAAGCAGGCGAAACGTGCCATGCTGAAGGCTATGAAGAAAGATTGGGAGACTCGTTTCCAGGAATATGCTGCAAAAGGTGAGATGTGTCTGGAAGCTGCTTATACCGGAAATCTGGAAGAGGCAGAAGAATTCAAGAGAGAGCTTCAGGAAGTATTCCCGGGACAGGAGATACATATGGATCCCCTTTCCTTAAGTGTTGCCTGCCATATCGGATACGGCGCACTTGCAGTTGCATGTTCAAGAAAAGTTACATTATAAAGATATGAGGAGTTTTGAAACATGAAGAAGATTATGGAACAGATGGCGGAAGAACTTTCCGCAGCATTTGAAAAAGCAGGTTACGATCCGTCCTACGGAAAAGTTACTGTTTCCAACAGACCTGACTTATGTGAATATCAGTGTAACGGAGCTATGGCCGGAGCCAAGGCATACCACAAAGCCCCGTTCATGATCGCAGATGATGTTGTTGCACAGCTTGCAGACAGCCAGATCTTTTCCAGGGCAGAAGTTGTTAAGCCTGGATTTATCAACCTGGATGTTAAACCTGAATTTGTTGCTGAATATATGAATAAGATGGCAGAGGATGAGAAGCTTTCTGTTGAGACTGCCAAGAATCCGAAGACGATCATTATCGATTATGGCGGACCAAACGTTGCCAAGCCGCTTCATGTAGGACATCTCCGTTCTGCGATCATCGGTGAGAGCATCAAGCGTATCGGACGTTTTGTAGGACATAAGGTGATCGGTGATGTACATCTTGGAGACTGGGGTCTTCAGATGGGACTGATCATCACCGAGCTGAAACACCGGAAACCGGAGCTGGTATATTTTGATGACAGCTTTACCGGTGAATATCCGGCAGAAGCACCGTTTACCATCAGCGAGCTGGAAGAGATCTATCCATGTGCCAGTGGGAAGTCCAAAGAGGATGAGGCTTACCGCAATGAGGCACTTGAGGCAACCCATCTTCTTCAGCAGGGCAAACCAGGATACATGGCTCTCTGGAACCACATCATGAATGTATCTGTAACAGATCTTAAGAGAAACTACGCGAACCTGAACGTAGACTTTGACCTCTGGAAAAAAGAATCCGATGCACAGCCGTACATCCCGGATATGGTAGAGGATATGAAGAAGCGAGGATTTGCCTATGAGGATCAAGGCGCTCTTGTTGTAGATGTAAAAGAAGAGAGTGATACCAAGGAGATCCCTCCATGTATGCTTCTGAAATCAGACGGAGCTTCTCTCTATACAACTACAGACCTTGCTACTATCGTAGAGCGTATGAAACTCTTTCAGCCGGATGAGATCCTTTATGTTGTTGACAAGCGTCAGGAGCTGCATTTTATCCAGGTATTCCGCTGCGCAAGAAAAACCGGTCTTGTAAATCCGGAGACCAAGCTTTCCTTCCTTGGTTTCGGTACCATGAATGGAAAAGACGGTAAACCGTTTAAGACAAGAGAAGGCGGTGTTATGCGGCTGGAGAACCTGATCGCAGACATTGATGAGGAAATGTACCGCAAGATCGTGGAGAATCGCAGTGTAAAAGATAAAGATGCAAAGGATACTGCCAAGATCGTAGGACTTTCTGCGATCAAATACGGAGATCTTTCCAACCAGGCAACCAAGGATTACATCTTTGATGTTGACCGCTTTACATCCTTTGAGGGAAATACAGGTCCGTATATCCTTTATACTATCGTTCGTATTAAGTCGATCCTGAACCGTTATGTACAGGAGGGAGGAGATTTAAGTACAGGTAAGATCCTTCCGGCAGTCAATGCCAGTGAGAAGAACCTGATGCTTCAGCTTTCCGGCTTTGCAGCAATGGTTGAGAACGCTTTTGAAGAAAAAGCACCACATAAGATCTGTGCATATATCTATGAGGTATCCAATGCATTTAACAGCTTTTACCATGAGACCAAGATCTTAAGCGAAGAGGATCAGGCACAGAAGGAATCCTTCCTTCAGCTGCTCCAGCTTACAAGAAGAGTACTTGAAACAAGCATCGATCTTCTTGGATTCTCTGCACCGGATCGTATGTAATTTGTAAGGCAGGTATTTTGGTAAAATAGAATATTGAAGTGAGATTATTCAGTCCGCAGATATGCCATGGAAAGAGAAAACTCCCTGCATGGCTTCTGCGGACTGTTTTTAGGAAAAAACACTTTTCAAAAAGAACATCATGTGCTATAATACAATACATCTGATTTATCGATCTCCGGGGGTCCCCGGAATTTATCCCATTTATTATTTTTATTAATTTTAACCAAGAGGAAGGTGATCTGTCTGATTGGAACAGTTTTAAAAGACCGTTATTGCGTGATGGAACGGATTGGTCAGGGCGGATGTGGAAGTCTTTATCTTGCCAGAGATATGGAACTTGGTGTTTTCCGCGCAGTAAAAGAAACTTCCATTATCAGAAAGCAGGAGGCAAAACTGATGCGGTTCCTGGAGCATCCTGCCATACCGAAGATTGTAGATTATGTGGAAGAGGAAGAGTTTTGTTATCTGATCATGGAATATATCCGTGGCCAGTCGCTTGGAGAAATTCTTAAAAACAAAGGGTATTTTTCCATAGAGGAAACTCTTCGGCTGGGAAATGAGATTGCGAAAGTGCTGGAATATCTTCACAGCAGAAAGCCAGCTGTTTGTTATGGAGACCTGAAGCCGGATAATCTTATGCTGTCTGAGAACGGACATCTCTATCTGGTGGATCTGGGAAGTGCCATGCTGAATTACGAAAGAAAAGGAAGGATCTGTGAAGGAACAAAAGGATATGCTGCACCGGAACAGTATCAGGGCAGGGTCAGTCCGGCAAGCGATATCTTTGCTTTGGGAAAAACGCTCCAGATTCTCAGCGGCAGAAGAGGTCTGATGTTCTTTCTATACCCGGAATTTTTCTGGTTTCTGTTTCGCTGTACGAGAAACAGGAGAAATACAGGTATCAGAATATGGCTTCTGTCAGAAAAATTCTTGAAAAACTGGGGAAAAGATATCGTACCGTTACCTGGCGAAAACGTTTTCTGGAAAGCTTTGGCGTGATGTTTTTTGTGACTATACTGGTTTTGCTGGCAGAGATCATGAAACCTGCAGAGTTTTCGGCAGCAGTGGCCGAGGTGACAGATCTGTATTATCAGGCCGAGAGATACCAGACAGATTCCGGTTTTTCTGCATCCGGACAGAAGTTTCTACAGGCAGCAGAGAAGAAACTTCAGAAGCTGAGCAGGATCGATCAGGGAAAAGAGGAACAGAGATACATTGCTTTATTACTGGCCTGGAATGCAGAGCTTTTGGATGAGCCGGAACGAGCTGCTCTGTATTATGAAAACCTGCTTCTTTACGATGAAGGATTCAGGGATGGATACGGAGAATATGGAATGTTTCTGATCCGAAGAGAACAGAAGGGAGCCAGCGAGAAATTATGGAAGGATTATCAGGAAAAGGAGAAAAAGAAACTGTTGGAAGAAGGGAAAGGCAGAAATCTTCTGTTGTGGGAGGAGATCAATGAGAAGACGAAAAAAATATCTTAAATATGGTATGAACATTATGAGAAATGTGGGAGGGATTATTTTGTGCATGGCGGTTTTGGGAGGACAGACAGGGGGCTTTCAACTGGTTTATGGCTCTGCTGAAAATGCTGGATACAGTGAGTTCCAAAGTTTTGATACCGGTGGATTTGACATGGACATTGGAGAAGGAACAGGGCAGTTTCCGGATAACTGGGACAGTGCAGATAGTGGAAGTGGAAGTCAGATAGATGATGGCAGGAGTTACGGAGATTATGGAGATTACAGCGAGAGTGGAAATACAGGAGGAGATGTTGAAATTTCCGGGCTGGGCTCAGCAGCAGGAAATGGCGAGTCAGATTGGTCGGGGAATAACGATACCTGGCAGGACAGTACGCAGTGGGGGAATACACAGACAGAGTCAGGAAATTATTATGGAACTGATAATGGTGAAAATGCAGGTTCCGGGAATAGCGAAAACTCGGGGAGCACCGGGAGTATAAGTTGGAATGAAAGCAATTATGGAACGGAAGACAGTTTTCAGATAAGCGGTTCGACAAACAGCGGAGATAACAGAAATACAGGAAATCACAGATCAGAGACAACATTAACACCGAAAATTTCTGCCAGTCCAACACCCGTTCCAACCCGAAAACCAGAGAAAACCCAAAATCCAACGTATCCCCCAAAAGTATCAAAAAGTCCCAGGATTTCACCAGCTTCCCAGAAACGGCAGAAACTGGCTCTTTTCTATTACCGGACAGACAAAACAGCTGATGCAGCATCAGATAAAGAAAAAAATAAAAAAACAACAGAAGAGAAAATACCGGAATTTATAGCAGAAATAAAAGATTTCCACATTCAGCTAACCATAAAAGAGAACAACTGTAAGATTCCTGTACAGATCTTTTCTTTCCGTATCAACGGAAAAGAATCCGTCTGGCACTGGCAGGAACAAAAATTAACAGCCAGGATTCCCAAAGGCATATCCAATATAAAAACGGTGGAACTCCTGCTATCTGTACGTTCGGGAAGACTGTATCATGAAATCATGGACTTAAAAGACGAACAGTGATACAATAGGCATACTTACTGATTTTTGCACAGGAGGAATTATATGTATAAAGCAATTTTTTTTGACCTGGATGGAACCCTTACAGAGTCCGGAGAGGGCATTACAAAATCTGTACAGTATGCACTGGAGAAACTCGGAGTTTCCGCACCTGAACTGGAATCTTTGAAGGTTTTTGTAGGACCGCCGCTTCTGGAACAGTTTATGAAATATGCAGGATTTGATAAGGAAACTGCAGAGAAAGCAGTAGAGTATTACAGAGAACGGTATTCAGATAAAGGAATGTTTGAAAATACAGTTTATCCGGGCGTAGAGGAGGCTCTTAAGGAACTGAAGATGAGAGGATACCGTCTTGCAGTTGCGTCTGCGAAACCGACCTATTATGTAACACAGATCATGGATCATTTTAATCTTACCAGATATTTTGAGGTGATCGCAGGAACAGATCTGCATGGACCGAAGGTTACGAAGTCCCAGGTTATTGAGGAGGCCCTGGAGAGAATGAATCTTTCTGATCACAGAGACCAGGTGATCATGGTAGGTGACAGAGAGCATGATGTTCTGGGAGCCAGAAAATGCGGGATTGAATGCGTAGCAGTATCCTATGGTTATGGAAGCAGGGAAGAACTTGAGAAGGCCCAGCCGATCCAGATCGTAGCTTCTGCTGAAGAACTTCTGAATTTTTTCGACTGACCCCTCTGCACAGGCAGAATATTTTTCGAATGGTGTGGAGGGAACTCTATCCGGTAGGGATCCACTATCTGATTGGTCAGATTTTGGGAAGTGCAGTGCTTTTCTGGCTTATGGGACGAAGTGGGAATGTAAAGGATTCTTATTATAGTTATACCCTTGTGATCACAGGACTTACGGGAGTGCTGGTAATGTTTCCGGCCGTGTATTTTTACAGAAAAGACCGTGTAGGAAGGCTGATCGGAGGACTGACATCAATAGAAGAGCAGAAGCTGACAATCCCGGAAATACTGCTTCTTCTGGCAGCAGGAGCAGGTTTTGCCCAGTATGCCAATGTTCTGGTGGCGATTCTGCAGAACTGGATCCAGTCCACCACATATGGAGATACCATGTCCAAGATCACTTCAGGAAAAAGTCTTTTTATGATGATCTTCTGGATGGGGATCATTGCTCCGATAGCAGAGGAGATGATCTTCCGCTGGTTGGTTTATCTGAGACTTCGGGATCACTTTTCTGTTCTGGTTTCCGCTGTGATCTCGGCAGCATTTTTCGGGATTTATCACGGAAACATCCCGCAGGCTGTTTATGCGTTTATTTTGGGAGCCCTCTTTGCCTGGTTCCTGGAAATGGGCGGTAATAAATGGGTCAGCGTTTTCCTGCATATAGGTGCGAATACATGGATTCTTATATTTGGAGAATATGCTGAGATACTGGTAAAGAAATTCGGGGCAGGAATGTTGCTGATGAGTTATGGTATCCTGGCAGTGGCGATGATCGGTGCATATCAGTGTTTTGCATGCAAAGGCGAGAAGCGTGGCTACCGGGCTGTGTGATCCGCGAAAAGATAACTGAAAATTAACATAAAAAAAAGAATCTGCATCAGAAGGATAAGTGCCTGGAAATTCAGGTATACTTATCTGGCGGCAGATTCTTTTTTTATGAACCAGATGATTTCAATGTTTTACCGAATCAAGTAAGTCCCCTGCTTCAATTGCGAGGAGCAATAAGCAGTGGGTGGGACTTACTTGTATCAGGAGGGGTACAAGCCCCTCCTGATAAACTGCGGAGCAGT
>NZ_QRNF01000027.1 GCF_003474435.1 Ruminococcus sp. AF46-10NS | reverse complement strand
CTGAAATTCTTTTAATTGTTTGTTTTTCAAAAACAATTATTTGCGACAGCTCAGTTATAATACCACTGGGAGTTATGCTTGTCAACCATAAAATTCAAATTTTTTTGATTATTTTGTTTGTTTGGATAAATGTGTTAATTTCCATTGGTATGGAGAGGCCACTGGCTACGCACGTCACACTATTCTAACCGCATCGTCATACCAATACCGCTTCACCCACACACTACTTCCCACAACCCAGGACAGGGCGCAATCGCGTCCGCATCCGTCCTTCACCGAATTGACTACCAGCCGTGGAGCTGGGGTACATTCGTTAAAACAAAAAAGACGCCACAAAAAAGCGACGTCCTTCCATAAACCACACTCAATTCCCCCCAGAAAGCTCCCTAAGCAGCTCTATATCACTCTGCTGCACCTTTATATTCGTTGTCAGCTTCTCCCCTTCAGGGCTTATATAAGTCACTTCCAGGATACTGCCCTCACGAAGCCCACGCCTTGACACTGCACTGCAAAATGCAGGAAACTTAGGATGGTTCTTTTTAAATGTATTCCATGCATTCATAACTTTCATCATGTTTCCGATATTACCAATACCCATAACTGTTTCATACTCCTTTCTCACCATATACAGCCGCTATACCCAAAAGTACAGCGGCTGCATAATTAATGTCCATCTAAAGAAAATTCTCACATAAGCTAACTTAATTACTGTTGAGCTTTTTTCTTAAAATAATTCTTAACAATAGGTTTCACTTTATTCTGTACTTTCACAGGCAAATGATAATAAACTCTGCGCAGGAAAGTCTGCTTAACCTGAATCGGCTCATTTATCTTGACGTGAATATCTACTGCCTCTGTAGTTTCTATTTTAGCAGGATAAGCCTGGTATGTCTTAACTGTCTTTTCGGAGAACATAGCGTTCTTTAGCCAATCTTGGAAAAATACTTTTTCTTTTTCCATGATCTCCTCCACCTGAGTATAGTCCATTGGTTCAAGGAAGTGGTCATTTTTAATAATATCAAGAGGATTAGTCACAAAACGATCCTCAACATGGAAAAGTTTTGTAAGAGAAGCAAATCTGGTCATACCCCTGTGTGCATTTCCAATTCCAGCAAATGGCTTATGGTAAATAATCGCAAAGCTCATTCCATGACAGGAATCTGTAAGAACATAACTGCTGTTTTTAAAATAGTAAACCCAATCCTGAAAAGTAACATTCTCAAGAATTGTATCCATTCCCAGCTTTTCTTTATTAGATTCATAATTCCATGGCGTACCATCCAAAATATGAATAGTTCTAAGCCCCAGCTTTTCAGAAAGATGACGAATTACCTCTTTCTTTTCAGGTGTCGGATCCAGAATATAGGTAAGCATATATGGTTCTGTTTCATTACGTGTAGATTCTGCTGCAATATCATCATACACCTGTCTGTCTGTAGAAAATACAGGATCCAGAACACGGGTAGCATCCACCCCAAACACTCTCTTCATAATACCAACGGCAGATTCCTCTCGTACAGAAATTGCATCAAATCGTTTAAAGTACTCACTTGCAATGATACGTTCCCTATTTGAACGGAAATCACGATCATGTCCAAAAGATGCTGCAACTGCAACTTTCTTCTTTTCATCACGTACAAAATCCATAAGGAAACTTCTTCCAAAGTTTCTTGCAATACCATGATTCCATACCTGATCAGAGCCAATAACAAAGGAATCACAAATGTGATTCAAAATACGCAATTCATTTAATTTATAGCGCTTGCTACATGAAAATGAGTATTTGCAAAAACACGACTATGATTTTCTTCGGCAAGTTCCCTGTCGCTCCCTACAAAACCTGGTTTGTCGATCATAAGAACAGAAAGACCCAGTCCCTGCAACTGTTTCATCAAACCATAATAAGTCGCAATACTTCCATAATTACAGCCAAACCACACTCCCAGAACACCAACATCATAACGATTTTCCATACAGTATTTAACCGCTTTATGCATACTTGTATAGTCTAACATTTCGAAGAAACGGTCGCGCTGAGAATGTGCCTGCATATGCTCTTTGAAACGATTTTTCCAGGTAACTGCTTCTAACGGTACTTTCTCAAAAACCTGTGTATTTGCACTGATTTCTTCTACAATCTTACGTCCCTTTTCATTATTTACAAGAATCAGAGAAGTTCCTCTTCCATCACTTAATTCAGCTTTGTATTTAGCAATTCCCCAACAGTCGCCAATCGTAATATCTCCCTGGCGAGGCATAGACGCAAATTTACAGTCTTCACAGCTTTTTCTGAGAAACAGGCTTCTGTAAGATCCTTTCACAAACGGATCCAGTTCTCCTGATCCCATATATGTCTGTCCATCTTTTAAGACAACCGCACAGGTAGTTCCATTATATCCATAGTATTTAGTACGGAAATAAAATCTTTTTACATTTTCTCTTCCAAAAGTTTCATCCAGATATCTTTCAAAAACCTTAGGAGACGTACCACCATGGCACATAAGATCTACGGCAATCAGTCCCTCTCTTTTATTTCCCAGGTATGCTTTTAAACCGGCAACCTGACATGGAGTACCTGTAAAAAGGACTTTTGTACCTTTCTCAAGAAGTTCTTTAATACGCGGGAACATATCTCCAAGATCACTCTCCACATATTTTGATCTTCTCATTGGCTCAATTTCTTTTTCATTTGTGGCAATCGTATGGAAAATATGAAACTTCTCGTCCATAACAACACCGCAGACAACACCACCCTGCGCAAGGATGTTTCTTGCGATTAAGGTAAAAGCACCGCCAGAAGTACTATCCATTCGCAGCTTGTCATCCGCCCAGACCGCATAGCTCTCCGGCTCCGGTGCATTGCTCATGTCTTTTGGACAGATGGATGGACAGATCTTTCTGCATTTTCCGCAGCCTGTACATTTCTCTTCGTCTACAACAGGATAGCGAAAGCCTTCGCTATCCCTTTCCATTGTGATTGCCCCAAACGGGCAGCTGTAAACACAGGCACTGCAGCCGTAACACTCTGTTTTCTTTAAATCCCCTATATGTTTTACACTCATTTATCTATCTCCAAATATTTTCTCCAGAAACTTTCTGAAGTGAACTCTTTTCTGTGGTTTCTGTATTCTTTTTCCAGACGAACGTGAATCTTATTGTAACGGCTGAAAAGTTTACGTTCTCTGCTGAACAGCTCGAAAAATCTCTTCTTGTCCATTTCTCTGTATGCACCCATCTTCAGGTGTGGGTTTACTGCAAGAAGTCTTCTTCTGAAGAAGTATCTGTGTGGTGAATAATACCAGTCATAGGCAACCGGAACTGTTTCTTTTTTCAGAAGCTTCTCCGGCCAGAAATGTCCGTTATAAGTAATTCTGTACAGGAAGGTTTCCCATGGTTTACGCGGAAGATCCGGTGCATAAACGCTGAATACCTTTGTCGGTGCCTCCGGGAAATTGGAAAGCGGTTCCATCTTCTCATTCTTCTGAGATTTTTCTTTCAGAAGCTTCTCACCCTGGTTTTTCATGAAGAATTTATATCCCTTCATATAATCTTCAACTGCATCAAGAAGAAGTTCTGCTCCATCATAGTTAAAACGGAGAAGGTTTACACGGATCAGTTACGTACACGTGTCATAATATCAGCATTCTGGCATACTCCACTGGCAGCCTGAAGCATCAGAGTATTTCTGTGTACCTGATAAAATTCCATTGCTCCGTTAAACTTATTCGTAAATCCCATATGCCAGATACAGATACCGCTAAGAGTAATAAATTTCGCTTTATTACGGAGACTGTATTCAACATCATCACCACGAACAAATACCGGAAGCGGCAGATTATCTTTGCGCACAAATTCTGCCGGAATACAGCAATACCACCATCCCGCATATGCGTTCTTTGGTTCATGAATGATCTCCTCGCAACGAAGCACATCTTCAATCTTTCTGGTATCTACTCTGTCTTTCAGTGGACCGTAAGTTCCCTCATGATCCATAAATCCTACATCTTCATACAGGAAATTCATCTCTTCATAGAAAAGCATTGCGCCACTGATAAAATGATGCTCATATTCCGGACGAACGATCTTAAGAAGATTATAGGTACGGATCAGACTTTCCGGAAGGATCATAACATCATCATCCATCAGAAGAACATGGGTCGGTTTTTCTTTATGATCCATAGCTTCCAGCATACCTCTTGTAAATCCGCCGGCTCCACCTACATTAAGGTTCGGATGTACCATTACATGCTCTGTCTGGATTTCTTCTGCCGAAAGTGTCCGTCCATTATCTACCACATGGATCCACAAATTCTCTGCAATACTGTCATTACCGGCAAGTACAGTATCTTTCAGAAGCCGAATGTTCGGAAGGATATAATCTTCTTTTTTGAATGTTGTTGTACAAAGATGAAGAGATACATGACGCATCTGATCTTCCTCAACCTCTGTAGCATACTCACCTCCATAGATCACACATACACCAAGTGTATGGATCTCGAAGCCGGCAATCATCAGATCATTTTCCGGGTATTCAAGACTGATCTCCTGCTCCTCAGCTGCGGAAACCTTTGCTCTGCGGAGAACTTTACGGATATACTGTGTATCTTTCTTCTCATAACCAGTAAGAAGTATCTCCATCTCACCTTTTACACGCAGTTTCAGAATCAGCTTCTCTGCGTATGTGTAAGTTTTCCATTTCAGAAGTGAAATAGAGTTAAAGTAAGTGCAGAAATCAATTACCTGTCCCGCACCTAAAACGATGTTTTTCTTTTCTCTGTCATACACCGGTCGGCTGCTTTTGAAAAACATCTCCCAGTATGCTTCCAGCCTGTCATTGTCGCAGAACAGGATATTCTGCAGTTTGTAATTTTTACTCATTCTTATTAATCTCCAAATATTTATTCCAGAATTCTTCTGTTATCAGTTTCTTCCAGTTCCTGCTGTAGCTCTCTCTGGATTTTTCAAAATACCTGTCTGTTTTCCTCAATGCCAGTAATAAATATATGCTCAGACGTATGGTTTCCGGCAGGTTCTTATCTGCCTTCAGGCAAAATCCTGCGGAATCTTCATAAACGATATGTTTCTTTTTGGCTGCAGTGTATACACTGACATCCGGAGTTGTATAAAACACGTTTTTTTCCGTGTGACCCGTTTTTTGCAGTTTAGGAACTCTTGCAGCTACTTTTGCGTGGATCTCTGCTCCATCTGTTTTTTCCAGCCATTTTTCACCTTTCAGGAAATCCAGCATAGCACAGATATTCAGATAAATATAAGAATATCTGCCCCGCAGAAGATTTCCCGCAACCCATTTGATAAGGAATTTCTTCCACTGGAGACTATCCCAGTCATCATAATGAATCGCATTTACGATAGCCATATTCCGGATGTCGTAATATTCTCCCATCTGAGGTAGTTTCTTGATAACGGCTTCATGCCATACTCCAATGCCATTCAGTGTCATCAATTTTCCCAGACGGATACCGTACTCGATATCATCCCTGTGGATAAACAAAGGCAGCGGAAGACCCTTTTCCCGGATAGCTGATACCGGTATGGCACAGTACCACCAACCGCCGTATTCCCAGTTCTGTACCTCTGTATTCTTCAGAAGCGAATCTTTCTTTCGAAGATCCAGATTCTGTCCGCAGCCCTGGATCTTTCCTCTGTTCCAGAAAGCTCCGCACTCAAATTGTTTCCACGGAATATCCCTTTCTATAAGAGCACCTCCCAGAGGTGCGTCCTGCCATTCTTTCTTTACAGCCGAAAGAAAATAACCTGTTTTTCTGAGAACATCCGGATTAAGGATAATATCATCATCCATCAGGATCACATGGGTAAATGCAGGATCTTTCAGAGCTTCTATCATACCTCTTGTAAATCCGCCGGCTCCGCCGCAATTCCTGTTCGGAACAAGATGTACCCATTCCGGAACCATATACTCTGTGAGAGTATTCCCATTATCTATGAGAAAAATCTCCGGACGTTCTTTTATGTCCATTCTGGAAATTCTCTCAAGATTTCCTATGACTTCTTTTTCACGGCGGCAGGTGCAGATCACTGCTGCCAAATTGACTTCCTGCAGTCTTTCCACTTCGGTCTGAACTGTTATATTTCTAAGATATCCACCTTGTTTCAAGCCTTTCACACAAATCCAAAAAGCTTTGGAGTGCTGCGGATCCGGTACTTCAAAAGTCACTGTCCGCTCTTCATCTCCCGCCAGACATTCTTCCTCACCGTTCACGACAGTTCTCTTTCCATCTGTATGGCACAGACTTACACTGCAGCTTCCGCTCACTGTAACCTTTACATGCAGCCCGTTTAATTCTGCGTACTGAGCCCACTGCTTCGGGTAAAATCCGTTAAAATATGTAAAAAGATCTACATTTCCATTTTCCGGTATATATAAGGATTTCTCCTCACCACCGATCAGCCTGACGCCTTCAGTCCCCTGATAATAAAGTCCGTAATTTTCCTCTTCACTGTCCGGAAGCATCAGCGTCTGTATTGTTTTATACTTCATTCACTTTCTCCCTAAGCCTCATGATAAAATGCCCCGGATAGTATAACAGATATCCGCTCTTTCGGATGGCCCATACGAATTTATTTTCGACAGCATTATAGATTTCCGGATATCTGCCCCGAATCGTGCCGTCCATTCTGCGCAATCTGCGGCATACTCTGGCTGAACAAGGGAAACTCAAATATATTTTAAAATGGCTGCTAAGTACATTGGCGATTCCTTTTTCCAGATAGATAAGATACTCTCTGTCAGTATCCCTTGCTTTGAGATTCCGGTAATATCTCAACAGACTTTTCAGGACACGTTCATGATTACGGTGATTCTGGCGCATTTTTTCCAGTGTCATGCTCTGCCCCTGACGTCCCAGCCTGTACATGTATACAAATTCATCCAGAAATGTGATTGTCTTTACTTCCGGAATCGGATACATTACAAATTCCACGTCTACATAATAGCAGTTTTCATCAATCCTCATTCCCGTCCTGCGAACCAGATCTGTCTTTACTGTCATAGAATGCATCTTGACAAATGTTTTTTCCGCTATTTCCCTGAAATCATATTTTCTGCCATATTCTACTCCCGGGAACGGATGTCTGTTCTGGACGCTTTTCTTTCCGCTTGGTTCATAGACCCAGAAAAAATTACTCCAGACAATGTCTGTATCATATTTCTCCAGTCCCTCTACCAGCCGGATGAAGCCTTTTCTGTTTACCCAGTCATCACTGTCAAGAACTTTTACATATTCGCCTGCTGCGTTATCCATTCCTGTATTAATGGCCGATCCGTGACCACCATTAGGTTTACTGATCACCCGGACAGATTCCGGATGTGCCTTGGAAAATTCCAGTGCGATCTCCTCTGACCGGTCTGTTGATCCGTCCAGTACGACCAGAATCTCTATTTTATCCAGAATTTCTCTGATCATCAGTGATTTCAGACACTGGCGGATATATTTTTCCATGTTATAGACTGGAATGATAACCGACAAAATTTTTCTCATACTTTCCAACCTCTTATTTTATTATATATGAGATTGCATCACGGATCCCTGCTACGTATACCAGACGTATCCCTTTGATGCTCTCAGTCGCTGCCCTGTTTACTTCCGGCAGGATCACAGTTTCAAATCCCAGTTTCTTCGCTTCCTGCACACGTTGTCCGGCCATACTGACCGCACGCACCTCGCCGCTTAAGCCAATCTCACCAAAGACCATCACATTATCCGGGATCACAATATCCTTGCAGCTGGAAATGATAGCCAGACAGATACCAAGATCAATAGCCGGTTCCGTCATTTTCATTCCTCCTGCAATATTCACATAAGCATCCGAAGCAGCAAGATGAACTCCCGCCTTCTTCTCCAGAACCGCCATCAAAAGATTCACACGATTAAAATCCGTACCAACTGCAGTCCGCCTGGGAATGCCAAAATTACTCTGGCAGACAAGTGCTTGGATCTCCACAAGAATCGGTCTCGTCCCCTCCATAGAACATGCAACAACAGATCCCGAAGCATTCTCCGGTCTTCCATTTAAAAGGAACTCGGAAGGATTCTTTACTTCTTCAAGTCCGGAATTCTGCATTTCAAAAACACCAATTTCATTGGTAGAACCAAAACGATTTTTCACCGCACGCAGAATCCGATAAGAAGCATGCCTGTCCCCCTCAAAGTAAAGCACAGTATCTACCATATGCTCCAGTACACGAGGACCTGCCACATTTCCCTCCTTGGTCACATGACCCACAATAAAAATGGACACACCCATACCCTTAGCGATCTGCATCAGTATATTGGTAGATTCACGAACCTGTGAGACACTTCCCGGTGCAGACGAAATATCTTCATGAAACATCGTCTGGATAGAATCCACAACAGCTACATCTGGCTTCGTCTGCTCAATGATCTCCCGGATATTTTCAAGATTCGTCTCACAGAGTAGCTTCAGTTTATCATTAAACGTTCCGAGCCGATCTGCCCGGAGCTTAATCTGTCTGAGAGACTCTTCACCAGAAATATACAAAACAGAAATCCCCTGTGAAGATAAATTTCTGCATACCTGCAGCAACAATGTGGACTTACCGATACCTGGATCTCCACCTACCAAAACAAGGGAGCCGGGGACGATTCCGCCTCCCAGCACCCTGTCAAGTTCACCGATCCCGCAGCTCTGACGTTCATCTGAAGAAAGACTGATATCCTTCAGAACTACAGGCTCCGTTTTCTTTTGTGTAGTTTTAATACTTCCTGAGGAAGATTTTTTGGAAGAAACCGTTTCCTCCACAAATGTGTTCCACGCCTTGCATGCAGGACACTGCCCCATCCATTTGGCTGATTCGTATCCGCATTCCTGGCAGAAATATACAGTTTTTTTATTTTTTAGCATTTTACAATTTTTACTTCAGCTTTGGTGTTCGCATCCAGTTCAACACTGAAAGAAAGCTTGCCACCCAGGTTTGTAGTCATGGTGCCTGTGCTCGCTCCATCGATAAATACCTGATATTCTGTCTCAGCTTCAAGTTCTACTGTGATCTGAGAGTCCTCAAAGCCCTGTACCTCAAAGCTCATTGTAGTTCCATCCTGCTGAAGATGAAATACACTTGTTCCCGGAACAGACTCATATACGAACATTCCATTGCGCTCAAGCTTGGTAATCTCCTTATATGTTTTTACTTTATACATATCTCCCTGATACTGATAATCCGACAGTTTGGATTTCTGGTTTAATTCGTAATCTCCAAACTGATAGTACCGTTATCTTCTGTACGGATCAATTCCTGTACCACTGCCATGATCTTATGTCCTCCTGAAATTCTTTTGTTGTATCTTTAAGATGATGTTAATTATAACTTATTTTTTTTCTTTTTGCCATAGAAAGTGACAAAATTCTTATACTTTTCAAAAACTCCGGTTTCATTCCCCAGAAACTGTAACAGAAAAGCAGATTTTTTTATCTTTTGCTTTTACCTGTACCGTATCTCCTGCTTTGATCTTTCCTGCCAGAATTTCCGTTGCCATTTCATCTTCGATTTTTGTCTGGATTGCACGACGCAGTGGTCTTGCACCATATTTGCTGTCAAAACCAGCATCTGCAATGAGATCTTTTGCTGCACCTGTAACTTTCAGCGTAATATTCATCTGTTCCTGGCATCGTTTTTCAAGATTCTTAAGAAGAATCGTAACGATTTTGCGGATATTCTCTTTATTCAGGGAATGGAATACCATGATTTCATCAATTCGGTTGAGGAATTCTGGCTTGAACATTCTCCGAACCTCTTCCATAACCCCTGATTTCATTCTGTCATAATTCTGTTTTTCTGTATCACCAGACATAAACCCAAGATGTTTCGGTTCCATGATCATCTGTGCACCTGCATTGGATGTCATAATGATAATGGTCTGCTTAAAATCAACTTTTCTGCCATGGGCATCTGTGATATGTCCGTCGTCCAGTACCTGCAGAAGAATATTAAACACATCCGGATGAGCCTTCTCGATCTCATCAAAAAGGATCACACTGTACGGATTCCTGCGTACTTTTTCGCTGAGCTGTCCGCCTTCTTCATATCCTACATATCCCGGAGGTGATCCAATCATCTTGGAGACGCTGTGTTTCTCCATATATTCAGACATATCCACTCGTATCATTGCCTGTTCACTTCCAAACACAGCCTCTGCCAGTGCTTTGGAAAGTTCTGTTTTTCCAACACCTGTAGGACCCAGGAACAAGAATGAACCGATTGGCCTTGCAGGATCTTTTAAACCAACTCTGCCTCGCTTCACTGCACGTGCCACGGCTGATACTGCTTCATCCTGTCCGATCACACGTTTCCTGAGAACTTTTTCCAGATTGGCAAGCCGTCGGGATTCTCCTTCTGTAAGGCGCTGTACCGGAATCTTCGTCCAGTCGGATACAATATCAGCAACTGCTGACTCTCCTACTGTAAGTGATTTCCGTTTAGTTCTGCGCTCGGCTTTTTTGCGGATCTTTTCAAGGTCTGCCTCTGCTTCATTCTGTCTTGCCTGTGCTGCTTTTGCCCCTTCCAGATCAGCATTTACAACTGCCTGTTCTTTTTCTTTAAGGATATCATGGATCTTGCGCTCCAGGCTTCTGCCTCCGGTGACGGATGATATCCCGCCAGCTGAACTTTAGAAGATGCTTCGTCAATAATATCAATAGCTTTATCCGGAAGGAAACGGTCATTGATGTATCGGACAGACATCTTCACTGCAGCCTCCAGTGCCTCATCCAGAATTTCAACATCGTGGTGCTTCTCATAGTACGGGCGCAATCCTTTTAAGATCTCCACTGCTTCCTCTTCTGTCGGCTCTTCTACTGTCACCGGCTGAAAACGACGCTCCAGCGCAGCATCTTTCTCTATATACTTTCTGTATTCTTCCAGTGTTGTAGCTCCAATCAGCTGGATCTCACCTCTGGAAAGAGACGGTTTCAGAATATTGGATGCATCCAGAGCGCCTTCTGCTCCTCCTGCACCGATAATGGTGTGGATCTCATCAATAAAAAGCAGGATTCCCTGCTGTTCCCGAACCTCATCGATCACATTGCGGATACGCTCTTCAAACTCTCCTCTGTACTTGCTTCCTGCAACCATTCCGGAAAGATCCAGAACAACCACTCGTTTATCCTTCACTGTATCCGGAACCATTCCTGTGACAATCCTCTGAGCAAGTCCTTCTACGATCGCTGTTTTCCCAACGCCCGGTTCACCTACCAGGCATGGATTATTCTTGGTTCTTCGGCTTAAAATCTGGATCAGGCGGGCAATCTCCTTGTCTCTTCCTACTACTGGATCCAGTCTGCCTTCTTCTGCCATCTCAGTAAGGTCTCTGCTATACTGATCAAGAGTAGGGGTTGCACTGCCATTTCTGTTCCGGGCTGCTTTCACTGCCTGAAATTCTTCTGCAATAGCATCGCTGTCCATTCCCATAGCTGTAAGTACAGCTGCGTATAATTTCTGGATATTCGCACCCATTGTATACAAAAGTCTCGTTCCCACGCAGTCTGTTTCCTTCAGCATAGCCAGCAGAAGATGCTCAGTACCAGCTTTTTCAAAATGCATGGCTTCTGCTTCAGCATATGCGTTCTCAAGAACTCTCTGGGTTCTTGGACTGAATCCTGGGTTCTGGGAAACGGCTGTATTTCCCGGCGGCGCGATCAGTTTATCGATCAGTGCCAGCGCATTCTCGGCCTGGATACCGAATTCCTCAAGCACTTTGCCTGCTGTACCTTCATTTTCCTGTAAAAGACCTACCAGCAGATGCTCAGTACCGATATAACTATGTCCGCAGGATCAGCTGCCTGTTTCGCCAGAGCAAGAACATTCTTTGCCTGTTTTGTAAATCGTTCCTGCATGTTGTCTCCTCCTATCTATCTGCGTCATATTCATCAAAAATCTCATCCACCAGCTGATGGACTTCTTCCCTTGTTACATTCTTACAACACCCCCAGGCCATCGCTACTGTAAGATTCTGCTTCATCTCTTCCAGCGCTCTCACCTTGTCTGCATCAATGGAGATCACGGCTCCTTTTCGTCTGTCAATGGTCACAAAACCTTCCTGACGAAGCAGCGCGTATGCTTTGTTTACAGTGTGCATATTGATCCCTGCAATACTTGCAAGTTGCCGCACAGAAGGCAGAGCATCCCCCTCATGAAGCCTTGACGTGGCTATCCCCATTATGATCTGATTAGTGATCTGCATGTAGATCGCCTCATCACTGTTAAAATCAATTTCTATCACCATCGGGCAATCTCTCCTCTATAACAGCAAAAGGCTGCACAGTTTCATATCCTGGCAGCCTGCTGTGATTTATTTTTTTATTTGGCGACTCCTGCGATCTTCTCCACCTGCTCTTTGTTCAGAATCAGATTAAATCCAAGCGGATTTACCACATAAGCACTCGCCTGCGGAATCATCAAACTCGGAAGTTTATCCATGGTTACTTTCGCAACACGGAGATTCTTACCTCTGCCGAATTTCTCAAATTCCATAACATCTGTGAATACAGGCTGAAGGATCTTGTCTTCTTTGTTCTTGAGATATGGAATATGGAGTTTTCCGTTTTCTTCCTGTTCTGCATTAATAGCAATCAGGAATTCTGCTTTTCGGAGGTTGGCAATCAGCTCTTCTTCCAGTTCACGGATATTCTTATGCTCTTCCTGTTTCACCGGACGGCGGAGCTCCTGCATGAAATAAATGCCCGAAAGCTCAAGAGATGGATTGAGAAGCGGTCTCTTAGACGGCTCAATCTTGCTCATGTCTCTCTGACTTGCGATCCTCTGAATCTCCACTTCAATCTGATCATTACCATCTGTCCAGATCACACTGTTTACACCAATGGCGTACAGAGTACCGTACAGTCTCGGAAAATCTTTTTTTTCGTATTTCATGCCCATGAGGAGGATCTTATCCTCCAAGAGCTGTTTTCCATATTCTTTAATCTCTTCTTCTGTGGCAAAAATCCTTGCCTGATCATTAAATGTCTCCTCATCGCAGGTAACATACGGAAGCTTGGTGGCCTGTGAATATGCAACAAAAACTTCCTCCCTGTTTCTGAGTTCCTGAATTGCTTCTTCTACACTGATTCCCATTTTTCTTATCCTCTCTGCCTCATCATTTGGATGTGACACTGCATCAAAGAAAATGGTTCGTTCTTATCGTGTTCTGTCAGCATCCAGCTTTTATTATTGATAACTATTTATGGCATTCATAGTTAACACTATTTTACAATATAATCTATAATTTCGTCAAGCTGTGTGCTAATAGTTGTAGAATTTATGTTACTGTTGGGTTACTGTTGCAAAATGGACAATAACGAATTTATGATTCACGCCTCGTCAATGGCCTTACCAATGTCGTGACGCATATATTTGTTTGCAAAATCAATCCACTCAGTAGCTTCGTATGCGTTCTTTCTGGCTTCTTTGAGAGTTTTTCCTTTGGCTGTGATGCCAAGAACACGTCCGCCGTTTGTAACGATCTCGCCATCTTTAAATCTGGTTCCTGCATGGAAACAGTAATATCCGTCCTTGTCCTTGAAATTCTCAAATCCATGGATCGGAATACCCTTCTCATATTTTACCGGATAACCATCGCTTGCAAGCACTACACAGACTGCTGCATTATTCTGAAATTTCAGATCGATCTGATCCAGTTTGCCGTCAACGCAGGCTTCCATTACCTCAAGGATATCATTTTCCATACGTGGAAGAACAACCTGTGCCTCAGGATCTCCGAATCTTGCATTGTACTCCAGAACCTTCGGGCCATCTGCAGTAAGCATCAGCCCGAAGAAAATAATTCCCTTGAACGGGCGTCCCTCAGCTGCCATGGCATCTACAGTCTTCTGATAAATATGTTTTTTACAGAACTCGTCTACTTCTTCTGTATAGAACGGACTTGGGGAAAATGTTCCCATTCCACCGGTATTCAGTCCCTGGTCTCCGTCCTTGGCACGCTTGTGATCCTGTGCGGATGTCATGGTGCGGATGGTCTTTCCATCTACAAAAGAAAGCACGGAAACTTCACGACCTGTCATAAACTCCTCAATGACCATGGTATTTCCGGCATTTCCGAATTTTTTATCTTCCATGATCTCTTTTACGCCGTCCTCAGCCTCTTTAAGATCCTGACAGATCAGAACACCTTTTCCAAGAGCAAGTCCGTCAGCCTTCAGAACGATCGGGAATTTCGCTTCTGTTCTTAAATATGTAAGTGCTTTTTCCGGATCATCAAAATTCTCATAAGCTGCAGTTGGAATTCCGTATTTTTTCATAAGATCTTTGGAAAAAGCCTTGGAACCTTCCAGGATCGCTGCATTTTTTCGAGGTCCGAATACACGAAGTCCCTGTGCCTCAAATACATCTACAATGCCGCCAACAAGAGGATCATCCATCCCGACAATTGTAAGGTCGATCTCTTTTTCTTTGGCAAATGCAGCCAGCTTTTCAAATTCCATTGCTCCGATATCTACACACTCTGCATACTCTGCGATTCCTGCATTGCCAGGTGCACAGTAAATCTTATCTGCCTTCGGGCTTTTTGCAACACTCCATGCAATTGCATGTTCTCTTCCGCCGCTTCCTACAATTAATATCTTCATCTGTTTACTCCTTTGCGCAAAGCGGACATTCGCTTTGCAGCCTGTATTCATCTGATTTTTGATTATTTAAAAGAAACGATCCCATCTGTCACTGTGATCTTCTCATTGGCAATAAGATCGATGGCCTTCGGAAGGATCTTCCACTCAGCCTTCTCCATTACTCTTCTCTGAAGTTCCTTGGATGTATCTCCATCCTTAACTTTTACCGCTTTCTGGAGGATGATCGGGCCTGTATCCGTGCCTGCATCAACAAAATGTACAGTAGCACCTGTTACCTTCACACCTCTTGCAAGCACTGCATCATGAACTTTGAGTCCATAATAACCTTTGCCGCAGAATGACGGTATCAGGGACGGATGAATGTTAACGATCTTATTCGGATAAGCTTCCACCATCACAGGTGGAATAGCAACCAGATATCCGGCAAGAACGATCAGATCCACTCCCCTCTCCTGAAGTTTTGCAAGAAGCGCTCTGTGAAAAGCTTCCCTGTCCGGATAGTCTTTCGGTGCAATGCACAAAGCTTCGATATTATGCTTTCTGGCTCTCTCCAACGCATAGGCAGAAGCATTATTGCTGATCACGATATCCACTTCTGCATTGGTGATATCTCCGGCATCAATTGCATCCAGGATTGCCTGGAGATTAGTCCCGCCGCCGGAAACAAGAACTCCGATTTTTAACATAAGGTCACTCCCTTTTCACCTGCTTCAATGCTTCCTACAACATACGGCTTGTCTCCTGTGCTGCGGATAGCTTCCATTGTTTTGTCAACATCTGCCGGATCTACTGCAAGGATCATTCCAAGTCCCATATTGTATGTATTATACATCATATGCTCATCAATATTTCCTTTTTCTGCAAGAAGTTTGAAGATTGGAAGTACCGGATAGCTGTCTTTCTTAACAACTGCTCTTGTACCTTCTTTCAGCATACGCGGGATATTCTCATAAAATCCGCCGCCTGTGATATGGCTGCAGGCATGGATCTTCACACCGGCATTGCGGATACTCTTTAATGCTTTTACATAGATTCTGGTCGGTGCGATCAGAGCCTCGCCAAGTGTTGTACCAAGCTCCTCATAATAGGTATCCAGAGATTCCTTTGTCATATCAAATACTTTACGTACAAGAGAAAATCCGTTACTGTGAACTCCTGTGGAAGCCATGCCGATGAGTACATCTCCTGGTTTCAGGGATTCTCCTGTAAGAAGATCTTTTTTATCAACGACTCCTACTGCAAATCCTGCAAGATCATACTCATCCTCAGGCATAAGTCCAGGATGTTCTGCTGTCTCACCGCCGATAAGAGCAGCTTCTGACTGTACACAGCCTTCTGCAACACCCTTTACGATCTCAGCGATCTTCTCAGGATAGTTCTTACCACAGGCAATATAATCCAGAAAAAACAGTGGTTCTCCACCTGCACATGCAATATCATTCACACACATGGCTACAGCATCGATTCCAATGGTATCATGCTTATCCATGACCATGGCTACTTTAACCTTCGTTCCGCATCCATCTGTTCCGGAAACAAGTGTCGGTTCCTCCATGTCTTTAAATTTCTCCATGGAAAATGCACCTGAGAAACCTCCGATTCCTCCAAGTACCTCCGGTCTCATTGTCTTGGCAATATGTTTTTTCATCAGTTCTACTGATTTGTAACCAGCCTCAATATCTACGCCTGAAGTCTTGTAATCCATAATTTCCTCCTTATAACAACACTCTTTTGTTTATTATTTATTATAATTTTTATATCCAACTTCCTGAAGTTTTGCGTCTTTCTTCTCAACCTGTTCCTTAAGCTCCTGACTGTAAGCTTTCAGTCTGCCTAAAAGCTCTTCATCTGAAGTTGCAAGGATCTTCGCTGCAAGGAGTCCCGCATTGGCACCGCCATTGATAGCGACTGTTGCAACCGGGATGCCGCTTGGCATCTGTACAATGGAATAAAGGGAATCTCTTCCTCCCAGTGATGTAGTGTGCATTGGAATTCCGATAACAGGCATTGGAAAGATTGCCGCGCACATTCCCGGAAGATGAGCTGCCATTCCTGCGCCTGCAATGATTACTTTGAAGCCTTTTTCTTCTGCTGTTCTGGCATACTCGAAAAATACATCTGGTTCTCTGTGTGCGGAAATGATCTTCATCTCATAATCAATCCCCAGTTTCTCCAGAATATCTGCTGCTTTACTCATAACTGGCATATCTGAATCACTACCCATTACAATTCCTACTTTAGCCATTATTTTCTCCTTTCGTGTTACATCATTACATTTATCGTGTTGTCTGCCGCTTTTCTGATCACGGCTGTTATGGTTATTCTACGTACATTCTCATTTTCTGTCAATACGAACGGGAAAACTGTAAATTTACTAATTAACTTATATTTTTATTTAATGGAAGATGATCAAAAGGCTTATTCAATTCCTCTGTTCCAGGGAGCACAAATCTTCCATTCTCGATAATGGAGATCATTTCGCCCTCATCATCGATTACGCGGATGCTGCCAAGTTCATCATATGGAATGGTAATATCTGTATGGCATCCATAATATGCAAGACTTACATCATCTTTACGCATCTCAGAAATCTCATTATCCCTGGCAATGATCTCTTTTCCGTCAGGATTATATACAGGTGTGTCTTCTGCCCAGCTATAGCAGGTATCACCCACTGCAAAATGCGGTCCCATCTTCTCTGCAATAAGAATCGGAAGCTTGTCAGCAATTCCGTATTTCATTGCAGCCACATAAGCTGTAGTGTTGGTTCCGATGGCAAATTCACCCATCGGTATCTTCGGATGATGGTGAAGGATGTTATCCTCGATATACTTTCTGTTTTCTTCCTCTGTCTTAAAATTGGAGCAGGTATAATCAATTACCTGTCCACAGTCAAAAACAAGCTTCAGGTCACGGAACTGAAGCCCGTTGAGATATACCTTTTTCACATGAAGGATGCCGCCTGTTCCTGCAAGCTGCGGGGAAGTAAATACTTCACCTACCGGAATGTTCACATCAGCTACACAATTCTCGAAATTTGTCTGTTTTTTCGGATCAGAAAGCTCATGCAGATGGATCAGAAGATCTGTGTCATTATCTCCACTTCCCTTAACCTCCACCCACTCACAGGTATCCAGTGTATTGATGATCGTCTGCTGGATTTCCTGATAGAGATGATAATCCAGTGTATTGATCTTCACGATCTCACGGAAGATTTCTTCATAATTGCCGCCGATCTCAGGAACCGGATATGCAATAATGGTAAAACTTCTCTCATCGCCTTTGATGTAGCGGTTTACAATCTGTCCTGACTCATTATCCAGTTCTGTCTGCAGTTTCTGCTGTGTTTCATTTAATGTATAGGCTTCAGGTTTGCTTACCGGTGAAAACGGAGCTTCACCAAAAGTATCAATGCAAGCCGGACCGCCATGTACATTGGCAGATCTTTATATTTTTCGTAGGATGTCTGCATTGCACGAAGTTTGCGCTGCACAAAATCTCCATCCAGAAACAGTGCACTGTCCTGACGGTGATCATAATCATACTGAGGATTTGCCACACCGCCTGTATATCCCACGCGGACAGAGCCTCTCTTATTTACTGCATGTGTTGCATGACGGTAGATCACCGGATCCAGTCCCATCTTTCTAAACTGAATGATGGCAGCTTTTACCATTCGCTCAAATCCAAGACTGTAGCGGATGTTTACTGTTTTTTTCTTCGTGATATCCTTGTGTCCCGTGATAAAACCGATCCTGTATCCTTCTGTATAAGTAGATGCCATCTTGTCAATCTCATCCTGAGAAAGGGAATTCAGAAACTCTGCCACGCCAATCTCATTCTCTGAAACATATTCTCCATATTTATACAGATATCTGAGATCAGAAAAATCGGAATTCATGATAATATCTGCTGCAAAATCAAGCTCCGGGTCAACGCCCTCGCGGATCCTCTTTTCCATCATATCCTGGCAGTAATCATTCACATAGGAACGTAAAATTCCCTCCACTGTGGAAACTTCCGGAAGCTCCTCCTCACAGAATGCAGAATACAATTCCAGAAACAGTTCCATGGATACTGTCATATCCCAGAGACGTTTTTCATGGGAATAAGCCGTCGTTCCCATAAGCTCCGCATACAGAAAACTGAATGCTTTTCCATAGTCTCCCAGCTCTTTTACAGCATAAGCCGGGTTGCCGTAGCTGTTCTCATAATTCTTCGGAAGGATATCTTTATAAAAGCAATAGTTGCGCTTCTTTAACTCTTCAATAGCAAGATCTGTAGTCTCCTCATCCATCACATCTGCTGCCATGGAAAGGAACTTCGCCATTTTCCGGAAAAAATTTCCAAATGGCTCTTTTACTGTGTTCTCCGTTATGATCTCACGGATTCTTGTTTTCGCCAGCTCATAACGCTCTTCCATACATTCGTCCAACTTCTCATCTCCCATCTTATTTTTCATCATCGATCACATGCCCCAGGGCAATATGCTTGTCGATCAGTTCTTTCATATATTCCCAGATCATCTCAGAACCTTCTCCTGTTTTCCGATTCCGTCTATAGATCTGGCTCTTTTTCACCTGATGTTCTTCCCAGCTTTTTCCGTTAGAAGCGTCATTAAGGAAAAGTGGCTGGCAGTTATCCAGAACATGGGCAAATTTCGCCTCCGGTGTCTCGTAAGCCTCGAATTCTTCCCAGAGTTCTTTCAGCCACATACCCTGATCTTCCGGAAGAAGTCCGTAAATCCGCTCTGCTGCCTTGCGCTCCCTTGCATCTTTTGTCTGCGCACCTTTTTCATCGTAGGCATAGGTATCTCCTGCATCGATCTCTACAAGATCATGAGTCAGTACCATAGGAATTACTTTTCCAAGATCCACCTCTTCATTGGAGTATTCTTTCAAAAGCACTGCCATCAGTGCCAGATGCCAGGAATGTTCCGCATCATTCTCTTTTCTGTTTCCGTCAGCAAGATATGTCTGACGAAAGATATTCTTGACTTTATCTACTTCCAGAATAAAATCAAGCTGTTTTTTTAAACGTTCTTTTTCATCCATCTGATTATACTCCTGATAAAAAAAGTCCCAGCCAAATAACCATGATCACACCGTTTAAGATGGACCCGATCATGCTGGTTCTGTGTTTTCTGTTTTCTTCCGAAAAACTTGACAGCCCCATTGCGAAGCCGTATACAGAAAGAAGCATTGCAAAAAAGCCTGTACCTCCAATAAGCCCACCCATTTTTCCATCAAGAAAAAGTTCAAGCACTACTGCCGCAGCAAATAGCCCAAAGGAAGCAGCTGCCAGGCCGACTGACAGCTTACCCCTGGCCGCTTCTCTCTTTTTTGCAAATGCATATCTATATCTTCTCGCCATTATGTTTTCTCCTAAAAATTTCGCAGACTGCATAAATTCCATATCCCAGTGCTGCTCCCAGAGTATTCAGTATCATATCATCCACATCAAAACATCCAACTTTCGTGATAAGCTGGATCGCCTCCACACTCAGGCTGATGCAGAATCCGGATAAAATAATAAAAAATCCGTTTCTCATTCTTCTGGCAATCACCGGAAGAACGAACCCATAGGGTACAAATCCCAGCACATTCCCGAAAATGTTTGTAAAAAGTGCAAACATTCCCAGTTGTTCCCTGTATGTCCAGAAACGTCTTATTTCCACAAACGGGACAAGATTATAACGGTACTCTCTCTCCGCCTGTGCTACCCGTCCATATCCTTCCGAAAAGAAAAGAAGGTATACCAGGATAAGAACATACAGTACAAAAAAAGCTGTGCCGAGTTTTTTCACCCTGCGTTTTGTCCCTTTATTCAATAGTCTCCCCTGCTTAAATAATCCGAAAAGCCACACGAAGTTGCGTGCGGCTTTTCAGTTATCTCTTTATATCAATATGTCTGATTTTCTTTTGAGCAGTCTCGCACCGTTTACGATCATCAGAATTCCTGTGACAAGCCCCGTCACCAGAACGACAATACCAAGTGCAAGGCTTCCTGCCCCGCTGCTCGCCATGGTTTTATATATTTTTTCATTCATGAGCTGTGTCCTCCCAGTTCAAGCGGACATTCGGAATCCGCTGCTCTCTTATTGCATAGGCATTGTATAGTGCATTATTATTCTGCACCATATTCCTCATAATATGCATCAATGGCAGCTTTCAGCTTGTCATCGATCACAACACGACCTTTATACTCTTTATTATAGAGATGCTCTACAACCTCAGCCATAGTTACGATAGCTGTTGTCTCAAGGCCATATTTCTCCTCAATCTCCTTCAGAGCACTCTTGGTTCCCTGTCCGCGCTCCATACGGTCAACAGAAACAACAAGACCGATCGGATTTACATCTCCCTGCGCCTTGATGATCGGAAGTGTCTCCTGAATGGAAGTTCCGGCTGTTGTAACATCCTCAATGATCACAACTTTATCACCATCCTGGATTGGGCTTCCAAGAAGGATTCCCTTATCTCCATGATCCTTGACTTCTTTACGGTTGGAGCAGTAACGGATATCCTTACCATACATCTCACTGATCTCCATTGTTGCTGCTACAGAAAGGGGAATACCCTTGTAAGCCGGTCCGAAAAGGACATCAAAATCAAGACCGAATTTGCTCTCGATTGCTTTTGCATAGTACTGGCCAAGTTTACGCAACTGTGCACCTGTACGGTAAAATCCTGTATTTACAAAGAACGGGGTCTTTCTTCCTGACTTGGTAACAAAATCTCCAAATTTCAGGACATTACAGTCGATCATAAATTCAATAAATTCCTGCTTATACTGTTCCATTTGTATAATCCTCCATATTTTCTCATATGCTTCAGAGCGAATCTGCATTCCGTTCTGCTATATAATAAACATAAGCACATCGCTGATATCGGGTTTATTCTAACATATGTGTAACAGAATTGCAATTCTGCTGACAGCACACAATTATTTCACAACACCGATCAGCTCATTGATATCTTCCACATTCTGTTTTTCAAGGAATGTCTGGATTCCTTCCACGATCTCCTCAGTTGCATAAGGATTGAAAAAGTTGGCAGTTCCTACAGAAACTGCTGTTGCTCCTGCCATGATAAACTCAAGCGCATCCTCAGTTGTTGCAATTCCACCCATTCCGATGATCGGAAGAGATACTGCATTGGCAACCTGGTATACCATGCGGACTGCTACCGGTTTCACAGCCGGGCCGGACATTCCGCCTGTTTTGTTCGCCAGGGCAAATGTACGTCTGTTGATATCAATCTTCATACCTGTCAGTGTATTGATCAGGGAAAGAACATCTGCACCGCCTGCTTCTGCCGCTTTCGCCATTTCTGTAATATCTGTTACATTTGGGCTCAGTTTCATAATTACAGGCTGTTTTGCATATTTCTTCACTTCTTTTGTAATATCCTCAAGAGCCTTTGGATTCTGGCCAAAAGCGATTCCGCCTTCCTTAACATTCGGACAGGAAACATTTATCTCCAGCATATCCACCGGCTCATTTCCGAGACGTTCTACAACCTCGCAGTAATCCTTCGTGGATTTTCCGCAAACATTGACAATGATCTTTGTATCATATTTCCTGAGAAACGGAATGTCTCTCTCACAGAAAACATCAATTCCCGGGTTCTGAAGCCCGATGGCATTGAGCATACCGGAAGCAGTTTCTGTTACTCTTGGTGTTGGATTTCCCGGCCATGGTACATTGGCTACACCCTTTGTTACAACTGCACCAAGTTTATTTAAATCCACAAATTCACTGTACTCCGTTCCGGAACCAAATGTTCCGGAAGCTGTCATCACCGGATTTTTAAGTTCTACGCCGGCAAGATTTACATTCATTTTGCTCATAACTCTACCTCCGTGCTTAAAAATACCGGTCCGTCCTTGCAGACTCTCTTATTGTGTACATGAGAGTGGGAATCCACGTCTTTGGACTTACACACACAGGCCAGGCATGCACCTACACCACAGGCCATTCGCTCTTCCATGGAAATCCAGCACGGAATTCCCTTCTCAAGAGCATACGCCTTGATTGCACGGAGCATCGGAGCTGGTCCGCAGGCAAAAATCGCATCAGCTTCAAGGCCATTCTCACGGATAGCATCCATAACATTGCCTTTTGTTCCGGCAGATCCATCCTCGGTTGCCACATATACATCGCCGTAGGCTTCGAATTCTTTATTTAAAAACAGCCCGTCTCTGTAGCCAAGAACCATTGTTTTCTCCGCATCCAGCTGTTTCGCAGTTTCAAGCATGGGCGGGATTCCGATTCCTCCACCCATGAGAAATACTCTTTTGCCTTTCACTGCATCCAGTGGAAAACCATTTCCAAGAGGTCCAAGCGTCTCAACAGGCACGCCTGGATGCAGTCTGGAAAATTCCTCTGTGCCGGTTCCCTTACCTGTAACACGATATACAAGTCTCAGTTTTTCTCCTTCTTTATCTATCTCGCAGAGACTGATCGGCCTTGGAAGAAGTTTGCTTCCATTGTGGCTGTAAAGGGATACAAACTGTCCCGGAACTGCATTCTTCGCAATCTCACCTGCATCCAGCCACATGCTGTAGATATCTTTGCCAATACATTCCTGGCTTAAGATCCTGCAGGTTCTTTTTGTTTTTTTTGTTTCTGATGTACTCATAAAAAGATGCCTCCTGACTTATCTTGATTCCAGTGCGCCGCTGATATCTGCGATCATATCTTTTACAGCCTGTCTGGAAGCATCTGCATAATTCTCTGCGCCGAACTCTTTATATTTATCCTGTTTATATGCCGCAATGATTCCTCTGGAAGAGTTTACGATTGCCCCAAGTCCGTCTTCATTGAAGAAATGAACAAGGTCTGCACCTTTTCCACCCTGTGCACCATATCCCGGAACAAGAATGAATGTTTTCGGCATGATCTTTCTTAAAATTTTACCCATTTCCGGATAAGTTGCTCCTACAACCGCACCAACATAGCTATAACCGTCACCCATAAGTTCATCGCCCCACTGAGCAACTTTCTCACCTACCAGCTCATACAGTGGGCGTCCATCAATCACACGGTCCTGAAACTCACCGCTGGATGGATTGGAAGTCTTAACCAGAACGAAAATACCTTTTTTCTCTTCTTTGCAGACATCCATGAAAGGTTTCACACCGTCAGATCCAAGATATGGATTAACTGTTGCAAAATCCTCATCAAAACCTGCATATTTTCTGGAACCAACCTGAACATGGCCCAGATGTCCTACTGCATAGGCTGCAGATGTGGAACCGATATCGCCACGCTTGATATCTCCGATCACAACCAGGCCTTTGGATTTACAGTAATCAACTGTTTTCTTGTATGCAACCAGTCCCGGGATTCCAAACTGCTCATACATTGCGATCTGAGGTTTTACTGCCGGGATCAGATCATATGTTGCATCTACAATTCCTTTATTATACTGCCAGATTGCCTCAGCTGCGCCTTCCAGTGTCTCACCGAATTCTGCAAAAGCTTTCTTCTGGATATGCTCCGGAATATAATTCAGCATAGGATCCAGTCCTACAACGATAGGTGCGTTTGTTTTGCGGATGTTACTGATCAGTTTGTTAATCATGATTATTTCTCCTCCTGGTTTTTGAATACGATTTTTCCGTCACAGATAGTATAAAGAACTTTTCCTTTTACCTTCCAGCCGTCAAATGGTGTGTTATGTCCTTTGGAAACAAATTTATTCTTGTCAATGGTATATTCATGTTCAGTATCTACAATGATCACATCTGCAGGATGGCCTTTCTGCAGAGTGCCACTCTCAAGTCCCAAGATCTTCGCAGGGTTCAGGCACATCTTCTCTACCATCTGGTTCAGGGTGATCACCCCTTTCTCAACCAGTTCTGTGTAGGTAAGCGGAAGGCTTGTCTCTATTCCTACGATTCCAAACGGTGCATTCTTCATAGAACCTGTTTTTTCCTGAGCGCTGTGCGGTGCGTGGTCTGTACTGATCACCTGGATAGTGCCGTCCTTAAGACCCTGTTTCAGTGCTTCCACATCCTTCGGTGTACGAAGAGGCGGATTCATCTTGTAATTCGGATCATCCGTCCTGATATCATCAGAGGAAAGGATGAAATGGTGCGGGCATACTTCTGCTGTAATATTGTCGTAACCTTTTTCCTTTACGATCTTCATCATCTGAGCATCTCCGTATGTGGAGCAGTGACAAAGATGAAGATGTACGCCTGTCTCAAGTGCCAGAATGATGTCTCTGGCTGTGATAGTATCTTCTACTGCATTGCAGATTCCCGGAAGTCCCAGTCTTCTGGCATTCTCATCATCATTCATACAGCCATTCCCACGAAGATCAATATCCTCGCAGTGATCAAAAAACGGAACGCCACATTCTGCTGCGACTTTCATTGCTTCTCTGCAAAGTGCTGTGTTCATTACAGATTTTCCATCTTCAGAAACAGCCGGGATTCCGGCCTCTGCCATTCCCCTGATGTCTGCAAGTTCCGTTCCTTTCTCGCCTTTTGTGGCTGCTCCGGCCTGAAGTACATGGATGCCCGATACCTGTGCCGCCTTGTTATGTACATAATTTACTCTGTCCGGATTATCGATGGTGGGAGTTGTATTGGGCATGGCAACCACGGTTGTCACACCGCCGCGGGCTGCTGCCGCAGAACCGCTCATGATATCTTCCTTATGTGTTTGTCCCGGATCACGAAAATGCACGTGAAGATCAATAATTCCCGGCATTACTAAGAATCCTTTTGCATTGATCACTGTGTCGCCGTTTTTTTTCTTCAGCTTCTTTCCAATCTCCGTGATGATTCCGTCTTCCAGATAAATATCACCTGTCTTATCTGTATCTGTGGCCGCATCCACAATCCGGCCTCCCTGAATCAGAATCCCCATTTATGTTCTCCTCTCATCTTCTTATAGTAGTATTTATAATATATTCTATTATATCATACACGAAAAATCTCTTTTTATAAAGAATTTTTTTACAAAGCATTTCTGAAGGCTTTCAGGTGCGGAAATTGTTGGAATTTTCTCCTTGACATTTCAAAACCCGGTATATAATCAGAACATGGCAAGATATTTAATGTAAAATCACTAGTTTTTAGAGATTATATTTACATGAATATAGTCTGTAAAATCTGGTGATTTTTTATTATCATCAGAAGGCTATTTTAACTTTTTTATTTCTATGGAGGTAACACAAAATGAACAAGGGAACTGTAAAATGGTTCAACGCAGAAAAAGGTTATGGTTTTATCACAGGTGAGGACGGACAGGACGTATTCGTACACTTCTCCGCTATCAACGGTGAGGGCTTCAAATCTCTCGAGGAGGGACAGGCTGTATCCTACGACTTAACAGAAGGCGCACGCGGAATGCAGGCTGCTAACGTTACAAAGTTATAATTTATAAGATAAATCTATAACCATAAGAAACGTATAAGTCGAACGGGACTGCTCATATGAGCGGCCCCGTTTTTAATATACGAGCTGTTCTAATACCTACTGCTGTTTTACCATTACTATTACTGCCCGTTGCATCATATATAAAAACCCCCGGGGTGAACCGCCCTCCCAAAACTAAATCTCTCTGGAGGGTGCCTTCCTGAACATCCCGGGAATTTTTTTATCTCTGTTCTATTTCTTCTGCTCTTATCTACCTGTTTTCCAAGTAATCTTATTATTCCGCACTATCTGCAGACAGACCGGAAATATAATCAGTCAGTGCGGAAGTATCCATAACTGTGTCCACTTTAACACTGTTCTCCTTGGCCTGGATCTTTGCATAAGCAGAATAGCCGATCCAGCTCACAAACAGAACTGCGATCAGTATCCACGCTGCCATTTCAAGAACGAATTCTGCACGTTCTTTCTTCATGGCACTGGTACGTGCGAATTTGCCATTTTTATATTTATCAACTTTCTTCTGGCTCATTGTCTTTCTCCTTTGCCGCTTCGAATACTTCGTCTATTATAGCACACCTGTTTCCAAAAGAAAAGTGAAGAGTTTATGTTATTATACAGCCACGATCACACCGCCATCGTTGGCATACATGCTACTGACACCTGCAGTATCCATTACTACAATGTTAGCCGGATTCAGTCTCTCACGGATAGCCTCTTCCAGTATCTTCGCTCTCTCCGGGCAGTTGCAGTGTGTGATGGCAACTGTCTTGGACTGAATATTGATCCCTTTCTCACCAATGTGGTCTACCATCTTAACAATAGCCTTGTTCATACCCCTTGCCTGATCAAGCTGGCAGATACTCCCCTCCGGTGTGGAGCCCATTACCGGCTTAATCTTCAATGCACTGGCAACCAGAGCCTTCACTCTGCTGAGGCGACCATTTTTACGCAGTGTCTCCAGATTTTCCAGTACAAAAAAAGTACTCATCTCTTCAATATATTCGTTTACCGTACTTACGACCTCTTCAAAAGAAAATCCTTTATTCTCACATTCAATGATCTTCATAGCGATCAGACTCTCTCCACCGGATGCTGACTTGGAATCAAAAACATGGATCTTCTTTCCGGCATGCTCTTCCAGGTACAGATTTTTTCCCAGCACTGCACTGTTGTAGGAACCGCTCAGCTCAGAAGAAAGTGTAACAGCATAAATATGCTCTGCCTCATCCTCATATGCCTTCATATACCGTTCCGGAGACGGGCATGCAGATTTTGGGCATTCCGGACACTCTGCAACTTTTTTCAGAAAGCTTTTCTGATCAAAATTTTCATCATCTTTGATATTCTCACTGCCTACCATCAGGGTAAGCGGTACAGATTCTACTCTTTCGTCCTCTTTCCATTCTTTCAGAAGTTCTCCACAGCTATCTATCGCAATCTTATAACTCAATTATATCGTCCTCTTTTCCATTATATGTAGTATTCAATACCACATCTATCGTATCACATAAACACCTATTTGAAAAGAGTTTTTTAAAAAGTCTATTCTTTTTTCTTTATCTGAGCTATAATATCCCTACATGTGATTATAAACGAAAGGAAGTACAACATGCTGGCATTAAGAATCACCGATATCCGGGATTTTACCAACAAGCTTTTTATAGGAGAAGTTTTTGACAAATTCTGTCTGACGGAAGCCTCCATAACAACTTTTAATACATTTACGATTAATGGCAGGCTTCAGAAAGATTTTTTTGATACAGACAGTCTGAATAAAATAACAGAACATGGACGCACTCACTCTCTTTGGAAAGATATCCGGCCTTTCTGCTGGTCTGTGATACGTGGGAAACGCACCCCGCTGAGTTTTAAGATCGTGCTTCATTTAAGTCGAAGCGGTGTGGAAGCCGCAGTGAGAAATACAGATTTGGGAATTTCTTCAGAACAGATTGACGGCTTATTTCTAAATCTTCAGTTTAAAAACAGCAGTCTTCTTTGTACTACGGGAATTTCTCTTCGAACTTTTTCCATGGATAAACGTCCGGGACAGCTCTGGGATGACATGATCCTTCATTTTCTGGCTCAGAATCAGATCGTCTTTGAACCGCTCTGATCAGGCACTTTCACTTTCTTCCATTTCAAGCAGATAATACGCCAGCATATCAATGAATTCGCTGTTGGTAGGTTTGTAATTCAGTGAATATCCTGCAATCTCTTCCAGCAGCGTTCTGTTTCCTTCCCAACAGACATTTACCAGTGTACGAATATCATGTTCTATATTGGTAGGTGTAGATTTATATTTCTTAGCCAGATTAGGATAGATATCTTTTGTGATCCGCAGAGGTTTCTCCTGATAAGCCATAGTCATGCGAATGGCTTCTGCTGTGAAGAAATATCCTTTATATTTTGAATTCGCACCAAGCTTTCTTATCAAACCGTATATTCTTTTCATACATTTTCCTCCGCTTTTCTTTTTTTCAAATACTCTCTCATATATAATACGACTTTTATATATTTTTTTCGCTTTCTTCTGAAAATTTATTATATTTATACTTAAGACAATATTCGCAGTCTGCTGCGCTGCAGATTTTATTTCATCTCCTCTTATCACTTCTGTTATGCGCAGTATATTACATCTCAGGCCAAAAATTGTGTTAAAGATACGCACATTGTATAAAAAAGAACTACTTCTTTCGACATAAAAAGACCCTCGTCCACTATTGGACAAGGGCCTTTTCGAAAAATCGCCTTTATTTCGTGAGAACCATCAAGATATCATTGCTTCTCTTGACGAATTTTGTCATTTCTTCTGGAGAAAGCTGTTTATGGCTCATCATAGCCAGGTCATAAAGCTGCTCACAGATCACCGGCACATGATCGGATTCCTGATTCTCAGCCACAAATTTCACAAGCGGATGATTTGCATTAAGTACCAGTACCTCCTGGCCACCGAACATATTCGGATCCATTCCATACATATTGTACATCTTCATCATATCCTGCATACGTCGGCTCTCCTCCGGAAGAGTGATCATCGCTGCTGTTCCTTCATTTTTCAGCTTCTCAACTTTTACTTCCAGTTTATCTTTACCGAGGTTCTTGCGGAATACATCTGTCAGTGTCTTAACTGTAGTCTCATCTGTCTCGCCGTCCTCACGAAGTTCTTCTGTCAGATCTGCATCAATTCTCTTGAACTGTACAGTCTGATCCTGCTGTTCCAGATGGGAAATAAACTGTGAATCGATCACATGTTTCAGAATCACTGCATCTTTACCAGCTTCTCGGAACATGTTGATATACTGGCTCTGCTGAACCTCATCTGTCACATAGTAGATAACTGTCTTCGGAGCTTCCTCGTTCTTGTTCTCCTCAGATGTTTTCTCTTCTGTCTCTTTTTCTGCATCTTTGGTTTCTTCTTTCTTGTTCTCCTCAATGCAGTCTTTGAGAGTAAGATATTTGCCATCCAGGTTCTTGAAAAGGATATAATCATTCATCTTCTCTCCGAATTTTACATCTTTGATGCATCCGAATTTAATGAACGGGCTGATATCATCCCAGTATTTCTCATAGGATTCTCTGTCAGTCTTGCACATTCCGGTAAGCTTATCTGCAACTTTCTTGGTAATGTACTCGGAGATTTTTCTTACAAAACCATCATTTTGCAGAGCAGAACGGGATACATTCAGCGGCAGATCCGGACAGTCGATCACACCTTTGAGAAGGAGCAGGAATTCCGGAATAACTTCTTTGATATTATCTGCGATAAATACCTGATTGTTGTAAAGTTTGATAGTTCCCTCAATGGAATCATACTCTGTTCTGATCTTTGGGAAATACAGGATACCTTTCAGATTGAACGGATAATCCATATTCAGATGGATCCAGAACAGTGGCTCTTTGTAATCCATAAATACCTTGCGGTAAAATTCTTTATACTCTTCATCTGTACATTCATTCGGATGTTTCATCCACAGCGGGTTGGTATCACTTAAGGATACCGGACGTTTATTGATCTTTACTTTATCTTTGGCAGGAGATACTTCTACGACTTCTTTCTCACCTTTGTCGTTCTCTTTCTCCTCTGTCTTGGCTTCCTCATGAATGTGCTCAACTACTACATCATCCTCACGCAGATCTGCCTCATCAATAGTCTCATATTCCTGCTCTGCGTTAGCTTTGGAAAGATAGATGTTTACCGGCATAAAGGAGCAGTATTTCTCAATAACTTCTCTCATACGGTATTCATTGGCAAATTCCAGGCTCTCTTCATTCAGGAAAAGTGTGATCTCAGTCCCTGGTACTGTCTTGTTTCCATCTGCCATCTCGTACTCTGTACCGCCATCACAGGTCCAGTGAACTGGTACGGAGCCTTCTTTATAGGAAAGTGTATCAATGTGTACCTCATCTGCTACCATAAATGCAGAGTAGAATCCAAGTCCGAAATGTCCGATCATCTGATCATCTGTTGTCTTATCTTTATATTTCTCAAGAAACTCTGTAGCACCGGAAAAAGCAATCTGGGTAATATATTCTTCTACCTCATCTGCTGTCATACCGATACCATTATCAATAAATTTCAGCGTCTTCTGATCCGGATCTACAATAACATTGACAGCCGGCTTGTAACCATCCGGGAATGTATAATCACCCATAACTTCCAGTTTTCTCAGTTTGGTGATCGCATCACATCCGTTGGAGATCATCTCTCTTACAAAAATATCATGGTCTGAATATAACCATTTCTTGATAATAGGGAAAATATTTTCACTGTTGATTGATAAACTTCCATGTTTTGCTGACATGTATATCACTCTCCTTTTGTTCTTATTCCTTATGTTCCGGTGAACCGGAAACTTGTTTCTGTTTTTTCAATAAATATATACTAATACGACTTTTTGCAAAAGTCAAGAAAAAATTAGCACTCGCCAATTTTGAGTGCTAGTAATAAATCAGATATGACATATACAGTTAAAAAAATTCCCTGCACATCAGATCCGTGCAGGGAACTTTTTCAGATTACTTAATTTTATTTATTTCTTTTTTCTTTTATAAACAACAACACCGCCAATGCAGGCAACTGCGGCTACAAGAATGATCACAAACGTCATAACAGGTGTATTATCGCCTGTCTGTACTGCTGATTTCTTGTTTGTTCCGGTAACTGTAGGTTTCGGTGTCGCTGTTGCTGCTGTAGTTACAGTAGCTGCCTGAGATACTTTAAATGTAACTTTCTGAGAAGATTCACTTCCTGTATTTTCCCATTTTGAACCATTATATTTCTGCTGTTTAAATGTAACGCTAAGGGTGTATTGTCCTGCTTTGCTTACACGGAAAGTAGCTGTATACGGAGCTGCATCCCAGGTACGTGTCTCTGTGATCTTCCAGCTGCCCGGCAGATATCTTGTGTCACCTTTTTTCGGGCTATCATTATCCATACCTGCACCAACTGCTGTAAATGTGATCTTACTGTTTGTATCATATTTGCCGTTGGCATCAATACCTGTGATCTTGTTCTCAGATTCCTTGACCTCTGTTCCCTTGTATGCGTTTACAGTAATGCTCACTGCAATCACTGTACTGATATTATCAGGATTCTTCACCCCATCAGGAAGTGTAACGGTACCTTTTACATTAAAGGTCTGTCTGTCAGCAGATGCCGGATTATAGGAGCATCCTTTTACATCCCATTTTACTTTTGCTTTCTGCTCACCTTTAGTGGTTGTGATCTTCACTGTTGACGGAAGCTTCAGTGCCTTCTGGGATTTTTCTGTTCCGTTTGGAAGATCTGTAATATCGGACGGCTTCTTGATTCCTGTAAGATTGTTGCTGTTATCATCCGTTTTCTTTGTAACGCTGAAATGCGCATTCACATAACATTCTACATTTCCGCTATTTTGAACACTGATATCTTCCAGGTATTCTCCCTTAGTAAGTCCACTCTTCGGCTGCACTGTAAATGTTGCACTGCTTCCAGCTGCGATTTCTGTTTCCGAAAGATTTCCTACTGTGTAATATTTGCTTTCAGGCTGCTGCAGGGTAATGCTGGTATTCCCTGTATTTGTTACTGTAACTGTCTGCTCTGCCGGTACATCCTTGTATCCTTCTTCAGAAGAATCAAATTCCAGACTTTCCGGATCAATGGAAAGATCATATACAGGCTGTGGTTCTGTTACTGCAAAAATAACTTCAACAGCCGCCAGTTCATTGCCATCAACATCTTTCACACTGATCTTTTCATTGTAATCACCTGCTAAAAAACCGGTTTTCGGCTGAAGCGTAAATGTAGCAGACTCTCCAGGATTGATAACTTCTGCTGAAATAGTTCCTACTTCATAATTATATGCTGTAGGCTGCTCCAGACGAATAGCTGTTTTACCTGTATTTGTAAGAGTAATTGTCTGTGCCTCCGGTGCTTCGCCATATCCCTGTTCAAGACTTCCAAAATCCACATTAGAAGGATCCGCTCTCACAGACGGTACTTCCTCTGATGCATCCTTTTCCACAGATACCTGTACGTTTACTGCTACAGTTGCTGTTTTATCTTCTTTTGTTGAAAAAACAAGCTCTTGTGTATACGGATCATCCTGTGCAGAAAGCCCCAGTTTCGGCTGCACAGTAAATGTCTGCTCTCCGCCAGCTTCAAGCTGAATATCTCCATCTGTTTCAACAGAAGTTGCCGGTGCAATACCAAAATAATCTGATGCCGGCTGAATTAATGTTACAGCTGCTGTTCCTTCATTACGGACTGTAACTGTACATGTCTCTTCGATATTTTCATAGCCTTCTTTCAGGGTTTCAAATGAAGCTCTGGATTATCCACGCCAAGTTTGTATACTGCCTCCGGTGTTTCGGGCTGATCATCTTTTTCTTCCGGATCCTGTGTTTCTTCTGAATTTGATTTTTTCTCTGTATCTGATGTATCTTCTTTTTTAGCTGTTACTGTAAAATCTGCTTCAAAAGATACCTTCACGCCCTCTTCTGTTTCATAAGTGATCGTATCTTTATACTCACCTGCTGCGATTCCTTCTCTTGGCTGCACAAATGCAGTTGCCGTCTCACCAGCTTTCAAAGGTTCTCCGTTGATATCCTGTACCATAAAATGTTCCGGTGCAAGGCTCTTGAAATTCAGATCACCCGTTCCATTATTAGTAATGGAAACATACTGTGCTTCCGGAACTTCTGTATAGTCCTCTTCTACATAGCCAAAATTGAGCACATCGCTTCCATCTTCTGTAGATACTGTTGCAGAATAAGTAAGTTCTTTTGTTTCTGCAGGAATCTCTGTATTTTCTGTAGTCTGTTCTTTTTCTTCTGTGGAAGTATCTGTAGTTTCACTATCCTGAGAATCTGTGCCGGCCTCATTCTGTGTCGGCTCTTCTGTTTCCTCACTACCGCTCTGATCATCGCTGTTCTGTGCATCATCATTCTGTTCTACATTACTCTGATCTGCACTGTTCTGTGCTTCATTGCTCTGATCTGCACTGCTTGTATCGGCAGTTTCCGTTTCTTTTTTTTCTGCAGAAGCTGAAGTTTCTTCCGATTTTGTTTCTTTTTTCTTGGAATCAGAAGATTTCTTTTCTTTCGCAGCTTCAACTTTACCGCTGGTCGCTGTAAGTGAGCCCGTGATTCCTTTATCTTCTTTTCCTGTGATCTTCAGAACGATTGAAAGCCCCTGAGCTTTTTCATCTACTTTGTAGCTCTTACCTGTTCCGACTTCTGTGAGAAGATCTCCATCTTTCAGTGACCATGAAAATGATACATACTCACTGGTAACTCCTGCCGGCTTTATTTTGGAAAGATCAGCGCTCAACGTGGAGCCTACTGATGCAGAGCCCTTGATCTTAAGTGTTCCATCCAATGCTCCGGACGGAGCTTCCGCTGCAAACACCATAGACGGAAGTAGCGTTACCATCATAAGCACAGCCATTATTATAGCCAGTACCCTGTTTCTTCTCATATTCCATCCTCCTTTATCTAATTACTTCTGTACACATTATATACAGAGCCTTGCTTTTGCTGATACAAGTTTACCATATTTAATTTTAAAAGGTGTAATCCCTGCTTTCCTTATGAAGCAGCTGTTTACAATTGAAGCAGGCATCCATTTACTTCTGGTAAACTCAACCTTCTACAATAAGATATTTTCCATCCGGAAGTTTAAACACTTCACTCTCTTCCTCAAGCTCCTTAAGAGAAAGCCCCTCCACATCAGCTCCCATTCCATCCAGATATTTTTTTACATCTTTGAGGGAATCCAGTACAACAGCCATGCAATCCTCCAGGAATGCCTCTGCCTCCTCAAAATTATCTGCTACCGGCTCATCAAAAAGCTGTCCCTGTTTTTCCAGAAATGTCTCAACGTATTCTTTCTTGTACATCTTAAAATACCTCCTTTATATTTCCGTCTGCCTGTATCAGTCTTCGAAGCACCGGCGCAACTTCTTCTGTCTCGTAGGCTGCCGCCTCCCGTACGCCCTGCTTCGCATTCTTCATGGCAAAGCTGTATTTCACAGATTTCATCATTTCTATATCATTATATTCATCACCAAAAGCCACGCATTCTTCCGGACCAACGCCAAGAAGTTCCTGATACTTCCGAATCCCTTTCGCCTTGTTTGTGGTAAACGGGATAAAATCCACCCACGCAAAACCAGAGGTAACAACTGTGCAGCGATCCCCGAACCGTTCTCTCCAGTAACGGATGGATTCTTCTGTCATTCCCTCACGCTCATAGACCGCCACTTTCATACAGGGCTCTGTGATCTCAGTCAGGCTTCCTATGATCTTGCAATGATTCTTTACTTCTTCTACCATCAGATGACGGTAATGCTCTGTTTTTGGCATGATATAATAAAAATCTTTTGTGGAACAGGAAAACTCTGCGTCTTTTTTTTCCTGGATCGCTTCTATGATCTCCATCACAAGCTTTTTGTCAAAACTGTCACAGTAAAGAAGTTTCTCATTTTGAATTGCAAGACCTCCGTTTTCCCCGATAAATGCCATATCATCCTTCACAGGTGCAAACAGATTCCGCATATTAGCGTACTGCCTTCCGCTGGCTGCCACAAAAAGGATCCCCATGTCTTTCAATTTTTTTATTAAAGGAAAAATCTCTTCCGGAATTGACTGGCTGCCATTTACAAGAAGTGTTCCATCCAGATCACTGGCTACCATCTTAATCATGATCTTTCTCCTTATACACAGTAAGCAGGTCTTTCGGACCGCCGGCAACTACATCTGCACCATTGCTTTCCAGTTCCTCTCTGTCACGAAATCCCCAAAGTGCTCCGACTGTATACATGCCTGCTGCTTTTCCTGTCAGCATATCTGTTTTTGTATCTCCGATGTACATACATTCTCCCGGCTTTACCCCGAAATCTTCCGCGATCTTTAACGGACCATCCGGAGCCGGTTTCCTGCGTATCCCTTCCTGCTGTCCCATAACTTCGTCAAAAATATCTCCGTACATGGCTTTCACTACTTTATTGGCAGCAATATGAGGTTTGTTGGAGCAGACAGCCAGTTTCAGTCCCTGTGCTTTCAGCTCCTTTACTGTCTCCGGCATATCTTTGTATGGAACTACTTTATATAAAGGATCCTCGTCGAATTTTCTACGGTAAAGTGCTCTTACTTCTTCGTAATGGGCAAGCTCCGGATCTCCGGCATCAATGAGGCATCTTCTGATCAGCATATCTGCACCCTCGCCGCTGTAATAGCGGAAATTATCTGTCGGCTGAGATTTCAGTGAGAACTTTTCCATGATCTGGTTAGCTACATAAGCCATGGATTCTAGTGTATCCGCAAGTGTTCCGTCCAGATCAAATATACACGCTTTTATCATTTTTTTCATCCTTTCAGGTTTATTCCGATTTTTTTCGTCTCGTAGATCAGTCTTGCCACAGGCAGGCCTACTACATTGTTGTAATCCCCGCGGATTCCTTTCACATAGGCTCCCCAGGCGCCCTGGATGCCGTAGCTTCCTGCTTTATCCATAGGATCACCACTGTTTACATATTCCACGATCTCCTCCCTGGTCACCGGATAAAAGATCACATCTGTACACTCAAAAAATGTATGGAACTTCCAGCTTCCCTGTTTCTCTTTCAGCACAGTCACTCCGGTATAAACCTGGTGAGTGTTTCCCTGGAGCATGGAAAGCATCTGGATCGCATCTTCTTTATCAGAAGGTTTGCCTAAAATTCTTCCTTCATAGGATACGATCGTGTCTGCTCCGAGCACAATACATCCTTCCGGCACATGACCATTCTCTTTTTCCAGGGCTTTGGCTGTAAACATGGCTTTCTGACCGGAAAGTTCTTCTACAACTTTCGATGGTTCTGTGCTGATGATCCGTTCTTCACCGTCAGCTGGCTTTACTTCGAATTCCACACCAATCTGGCTTAAAAGTTCCCGTCTCCGGGGAGATGCAGAAGCAAGTACAATTCTTTTCATCTGTATGTTCCTCTCTTTCCTGTGCTACCAGTATAACCTTTTCCGAATACAGGTGCAACCAGTAAAAAAATACACCGGAAATATACATCCCGGTGTATCTCTTGATCATTTAAATTCTCAGGCTTTCGGCAATTTAAAGGAACTCTTCAGGGAAACAATACGGTTAAATACCGGTGCGCCTTCCCTGGAGTCATGAATGTCTGCACAGAAGAAGCCATTACGGACAAACTGATAGCTGTCATAACCTTTTGCCTTGAGAAGTTCCGGCTCCACGTAAGCACTTGTTACAGTAAGGGAGTTCGGATTTACGTTGAGAGATCCGTCTTCTTTATTATAAACACCCTTCTCCTCATCAACGATATTCTCGTAAAGTCTTACTTCAACTTTACCTGCATTGGAAGCCTCTACCCAGTGAATGGTTCCTTTTACCTTGCGTCCATCCGGAGCGTTTCCACCTTTTGTCTCAGGATCATATGTGCAGTGTACTACGCGGATTGTTCCATCATCATCAGCTTCATATCCTGTACACGTTACAAAATATGCATTCATAAGACGTACTTCATTTCCAGGATAGAGACGTTTGTATTTTTTAGGCGGCTCGGCCATAAAATCATCACGTTCAATGTAAAGCTCTCCACTGAATGGAATCTTTCTGGTTCCCAGTTCCTCATTCTCCATGTTGTTCGGAGCTTCCAGGTATTCTACCTGGCCTTCCGGATAATTGTCGATCACGAGCTTGATCGGATCAAGTACTGCCATCATACGCGGACGTTTCAGCTTCAGATCCTCACGGATACAGTACTCAAGCATTGCATAGTCAACAGAGCTGTTGGCTTTGGAAACACCACAGAGCTCTACGAATTTTCGGATGGACTCCGGTGTGAATCCACGACGACGAAGTGCAGCGATTGAAACCAGTCTTGGATCATCCCATCCATCTACAATACCATCCTCTACCAACTTCTTGATGTAACGTTTACCAGTTACAACATTGGTCAGGTAAAGTTTTGCAAACTCAATCTGTTTCGGTGGCTGCGGATATTCCAGTTCTTTTACAACCCAGTCATAAAGTGGTCTGTGATCCTCAAACTCCAGTGTACAGATGGAATGTGTTACTCCTTCAATGGCGTCCTCGATCGGATGAGCGAAATCGTACATCGGGTAGATGCACCATTTATCGCCTGTGTTGTGGTGTGTCATACGTGCTACACGATAGATAACCGGGTCACGCATGTTCATGTTCGGGGATGCCATATCGATCTTGGCACGGAGAACTTTCTCTCCATCGCCGTATTTACCCTCACGCATCTCCTCAAAGAGCTGAAGGTTCTCCTCTACTGTACGGGTTCTGAACGGGCTCTCCTTACCTGGCTCTGTCAGAGTTCCTCTGTACTCACGGATCTGATCTGCTGTCAGGTCACATACAAAAGCCTTGCCCTTCTTGATAAGCTTAACTGCTGCCTCATACATCTGGTCAAAATAATCAGATGCAAAGAAAAGTCTGTCTTCCCAGTCTGCGCCAAGCCATTTCACGTCTGCCTTGATAGATTCTACAAATTCTGATTTCTCTTTTGTAGGGTTGGTATCATCAAAACGAAGATTGAATTTTCCGTTATATTTCTTAGCCAGTCCATAGTTTAAAAGTATGGATTTCGCATGTCCTATATGAAGATAGCCGTTCGGCTCCGGCGGAAAACGTGTGTGCACGGTGTCGTATACACCTTCTGCAAGATCTTTGTCTATAATATTCTCAATAAAATTCTTGGAAACTGTCTCGTTGTCCATTGATCTCCCTCCTAGATATCGTCCTGATGTTTTATCTTATCATAAAATTGGATTTTTTGAAACCCACAAAAACTGTATTTAATTAAAAGTTTTCTTATTTTTTTGCATTTTTTCTCTCATTTGGTTGTTGTTCGTGTCCATACAGAAAACCAAAAGGAAATTATATTTTATCCATTTATACACGCAATCAGAAGACAAACGCTTGCATTAAAACCCAGATTGCTTTCAAATAACAACTGCTTATTTCTCAGAAAATACCGCAAAACATCATTCCAGATGCTCTTGCAGTATTTTTTTAATTGCCTTATCATTTCATGTAATTCTCAGCTACTTAATACTCAATAAATTTTTTTCAAAATAAACTGTTGACAATATGCTTATCATCTGATAATATAAACAACTGTGAGCGGTGACAACATCGCACAACAAGCTGCTGTGGCTCAGTCGGTAGAGCGTCGCCTTGGTAAGGCGGAGGTCACGGGTTCGATTCCCGTCAGCAGCTTTATTTTTTTACTTCAAAATCCTACTATAAAAAATATCCCACAGAACCCGGGTTAATAATCGGTAATTCTGTGGGATTTCTTTTTATTATTTATTCTTCTGTGCCGCTTGTCTCGTCTTCTGTCTCAGCAGCTTCCTCTTCTTCGGACTCTTCCTCAGAATCCTCTTCTGCTTTCTCCTCAGTCGGAGCTTCCTCTTTCGCTGCATCTACAGTCTCAGATGTTGTCTTGTCCCAGTCCTGGAAAACTTCTTCCTTCTCTTCTTTTTTTTCCTTCTTGTCATCTTCCTCAAAATCGTCAAGATCGTCGAAATCATCTTCGAAGTCTTCCTCGTATGCTTTCTTTCTTGTCACAAGTGCTGCAACTGCACCTGCTGCCGCAGCTGTCAGTGCGCCTACAGCAACCAGTCCCCAATATTTATTGATCTTTGCCATGGTCTTGGTCTCCTTTCTTTTTCCGCTTCTTTTACCCTTTATTGTAATACTTTTATTCTCAAAATGAAAGAGAATCAAGAAGAATTATTCAGAAATATTTTTTTATTTTTTTACGGATTCTGCGCAGTGCATTGTCAATAGATTTAGGTGTTTTCCCCAGGATCTCTGCGATTTCAACATAACCGTTTCCATCCAGATACAGATGAAGCACCTGGTTCTCCAGAGGACTTAAATTCTTTTCCATTTCCTGCTCCAGGGCACTTACATTTTCTCTGTCTATAAGAATGGATTCCGGATTATCATGCTCCACCCAGGAATCTCTCAGATTTTCTTCGGTGTCACTGCTGCTCAGTGACACATACGTATTCAGCGGCTGATGTTTCTGTCGGTTGGAGCTTCTGATCGCGGTATATATCTGTCTGTCAATGCACAGGTTTGCAAAAGACTGGAAAGAAGCCTCCCTGTCCGGCTGGTAATCACGCACTGCTTTAAACAGTCCGATCATCCCCTCCTGGATCAGATCATCAGTATCTCCTCCCATCAGGAACATGGCACGGGCCTTTTTTTTGACCAGTCCTTTGTATTTTTCCATCAGATAATCTGCTATTGCAGATTCCCCCTCCCTGAGTCGTCTGATCAGGATTTCATCCGCAGTCTCATTATATCGGCACATTCTCTCTCCACACAGCTTCTGCTGTCGTTACCGTAAACAGTAACCTGCTGTATTCAATGTATTTATTTTGACATTCTCTGTCTTACGATCTCAAAAGCAAGTACTCCTGCAGCTACGGAAGCGTTCAGGGAATCGATATCTCCATTCATCGGGATCGCAGTTGTAAAGTCACATTTTTCTTTTACAAGACGCTGACGCCATTTCCTTCATTTCCGATCACAAGGCCGATCGGACCTGTAAGATTCTGTCTGTACATCACTTCTCCGTCCATATCTGCGCAGACGAACCAGATGCCTTTTTCTTTCAGCTCATCGATCGTCTGTCCCAAATTGGCAACTTTGGCTACCGGTGTATAATTCAGTGCACCTGCAGAAGTCTTCGCTACTGTAGCTGTCAGACCTACAGCTCTGTGTTTCGGGATGATCACTCCATGAGCTCCTGCAAGATTGGCAGTTCTGATGATAGCCCCCAGATTATGAGGATCTTCGATATTATCAAGAAGAATGATAAAAGGAGCCTCTCCCTTATCTTCTGCTTTCTTTAAGATATCCTCCACTGTGGAATAATCATAAGCTGCAACCTGAGCGATCACTCCCTGATGTGCGCCAGTCTCACTCATGGAATCCAGACGTTCCTTTGGAACAAATTTCACGATCGTATCATGCTTTCTGGCCTCTCTTGCGATAGTACGCACCGGGCCGTCCTGGCATCCATCCAAGATAAAAAGTTTATCTACACACTTACCGGAACGAAATGCCTCAAGAACCGCATTTCTTCCTTCTATCATCTCAGTCAACTTTAAACTCCTCCTTCTCAAGCCCTGCACGGACCAGTTCCAGTATCCTTGAAAAATCCTCTTTCAGATACAGATATCCCATCAATGCCTCAAAACCTGTGGCACGTCTGTAATCTGCCATGGTAGCATGCTTCGCCATAGTAGCAGAATGAGCATTTCTGCCCCTGCGGTAAACACTTTTCTCCTCATCTGTCAGAAGCGGTTCAATCACTTCCATCATTCCAGACTGAGCAGACGCTTTTACAAGGCTGCTGGCCTTTTTATGAAGTCGGTTTACCGGACAGTTTGCTTTTTTTACAAGTATTGTCCGAATCACAAGCTCGTAAACACCGTCCCCGATATAAGCCAGCGTCAGCGGTGAATAAGTCCGAAGATCTGTATCTTTAAGATCAAACAGCTCTTTAAGCCGGTTTAAGCTCTCTGCCATTTCACACCTTCTCTTGTATCTTTAAGAATGATACCTTTCTTGAGAAGCTCATCACGAATCTCATCTGCTCTCTTGAAGTCTTTTGCTTTTCTTGCAGCCTGACGCTCCTGGATCAGATCTTCGATCTCTTTGTCAAGGATTTCCTCTTTCTTCTCAATCTTCAGGCCAAGTACATCACTGAGTTTGAAAAGCTCCTCATAAAGACCACCTGCAAACTCTCTGGAACTGTTCTCATCTACATTTGTATTTGCGAATTTGACAAGCTCGAAGATTGCAGCCAGGGCATCTGCTGTGTTAAAATCATCATCCATGGCATCTTCAAACTTGGTAACAAAGCCTTCTGCTTCTTTGAGAAGTTCAAGCTCTTCTCCTGTAATGCTCTCTTTGGCTGCATTGTCTTTACGGTCCTTAAGTTTGCCTGCTGCCTCCAGGATACGCTCCAGAGAGTTCTTTGCAGCTTCCATCAGATCTGCGCTGAAGTTTAACGGGCTTCTGTAATGTGCATTCAGCATAAAGAAACGAAGCACCTGAAGATCATACTGCTCACCAATCTGGCGGACTGTACGGAAGTTTCCAAGAGATTTGGACATCTTGCGGTTATCGATGTTCAGGAAACCGTTGTGCATCCAGTATCTTGCAAAAATTTTGCCATTGCAGCACTCACTCTGTGCGATCTCATTCTCATGATGCGGAAAAATCAGATCCTCTCCACCTGCATGGATATCGATCTCCTCGCCAAGATATTTCTTGGACATAACGGAACACTCAATATGCCAGCCAGGACGCCGTCACACCATGGTGACGGCCAGGAAGGCTCGCCCTCTTTCTTCGGTTTCCAGAGTACGAAATCAAGCGGATCTTCTTTCTGATCTTCACCGGATACTTTCAGGGAACGGAATCCTGACTGAAGATCATCCAGATTCTTGTGAGAGAGTTTACCGTATTCCTTGAATTTCTTTACGCGGAAGTATACAGTTCCATCTGCTGCCGGATAAGCGTAGCCTTTATCAATGAGAGTCTGGATCATGTCAATCATTCCCTGGATCTCCTGCGTAGCCTGCGGTGCTGTTGTGGCAGGTTTTACATTCATATCTGCCATATCTTTTTTGCACTCTTTAATGTAACGTGTGGAGACCTCTTCTGCAGAAACACCTTCTTCGATGGCTTTCTTGATGATCTTGTCATCTACATCTGTAAAGTTGGATACATAGTTTACTTCATATCCTCTATATTCCATATATCTTCGTACCGTATCAAAAATGATCATAGGGCGGGCATTTCCGATATGGATCAGATTATATACAGTAGGTCCGCAGACATACATCTTTACCTTGCCCTCTTCCAGAGGTACGAATTCCTCTTTTCTCCTTGTCAGTGTGTTAAAAATCTTCATGTTACTCTTCCTCCAATTTCCCGATTCTATACAGGGAGCAGATCGCCTGAGAGGAGATTCCCTCTCCCTGTCCTGTAAAACCAAGGCCTTCTTCCGTTGTTGCCTTGATATTCAGCTGTGATATGTCAATTCCTAGTGCCTGTGCAATGTTCTCTCTCATCTTTGGAATATGCGGTGCCATCTTCGGCTTCTGGGCAATGATGGTTGCATCGATGTTTCCTACTGCATAACCATTCTCTTTCAAAAGTCCTGCCACATGCACCAGGAGCTTCACACTGGAAATTCCTTTGTATGCCGGATCTGTGTCCGGAAAATGTTTTCCGATATCGCCTAGAGCCGCTGCTCCCAGAAGCGCATCCATAATGGCATGTATCAGTACATCTGCATCAGAATGTCCCAGAAGACCTTTTTCCCATGGAATGTTCACTCCGCCAAGAATCAGATCTCTGTCTTCTGTCAGCTTATGTACATCATATCCCATTCCTACTCTCATCAAACCGATCATCCCTGCCTTTCCTGCAAAAAAATTTTGAAGTCTTTTATCTGTACTTAATATATCAATAATTTACGGAGTCTCAGAAGGCTCATCCTTCTTCTTGTATACGGTGCAAGTCGGAGACTGTCGGAAACCGCTTCTCCCGGCAATCCGATATCACGAACTCTGCTTACGCACCCGGCCTTGCTCATCATTTCCTGCATATCTGTCACAGCTGGCAGCGCATCAATGAGCTGCATGATCTCCGGCAGTGCATCACTGAGCTGTCTTGTGCTGATCGCATCCAGAAGTTCCGGTGCATTCTCCTTCTCGATAGCATTGAGAACACCTTTTTTCCCGAATGTGCTCTGCAGAAATTCCCGGTCTTCCTCTATGTGGGTATGCACTTTACAGGTTTTTCTGCGGATAGCATCTGCAATCTTCTTATATTCAATAAGGGCAACCATGGTTCCTGCTGAAACTTTTTCCCCATGAAGTGCATCCAGATGTCCGTTAAGAACTTCCATATCCCAAAGATGAACAAGATGATGCTCTGCTCCTGATGCTGGTCTGGAATTCCCGGTCATCTGCATGGCAAGCCCTGAAAGTACCAGTGCATACATCAGCTTCTCACAGGCATCTTCCTCTCCTGCTGCGATCTCTTTCAGATTGTCTTTCACCACCCGGAGTGCTCTTGTTTCCAGATTCACCACTTCTGCACAGTAGTATTCATCGGTGAGAAGACTGGATATCTTCCAGTCAGCCAGGGCAATGTATTTACCCAGAATGTCCGACACACCTGCTGCTGTAAGTCTCTTCGGTGCTTTCGCAAAAATATCCGTATCTGCAAAAACATAAAGCGGTGCCTCAGCTTTCACTGCTTTCTTCATGCCATTCCATGTCATGTCTGCCACTGTGGAAGCAAATCCGTCTGAACTGGCTGCGGTGGGCACAGAAACAAAAGGAATCCGGTACTGATGGGCAACAAATCTGCTGAGGTCATGGATAGTACCTGCCCCTACTGCAAGTACAAGATCAATATCCTCTTCCATGTAATTCTCCACGATTTCAACAGCTCTCTCGTCTGCCTCAAGATCCTCAGCATCCAGGACCAGAACCTGACACCTGTCGTAGATATCTTCCATCAGTTCCTCTGTTACTTTGTAACTGTTGGTATCACAGATCAGAAGCGGGGAAATATATTCTTTCAGATCTCCGTCCGACATTTCTTTTTCCAGTTTTCCGATAGCTCCTGATTCAATGATAATTTCCTTAACGTCTATGTGGTGCTCCCTCCCGCAGCTGCAAGGTCGGGCAAAATCGTCCGCATCGACTCGCATGTATTTATATCCTCCTGACTTATCTTGATAATTCACAGCGTGTTTTACGCTGAATGATACAATATTACAGTTTGGTATTATACAGGATTTTTATTTAGAACGCAATAATAGGCTTTAACTTGTTTCATCATATATCAAGAGCCCTTTGTTTTCAATGATTTCCGGTGTTTCTACGCCAAACAATGTTTCGTCTGGTTGCGTCTATTTTCTTTTGTTTGTCACAAAATTTGTCACAAAAATTGTCATAATAAAAAGCCACGCCCAATAAAGGGAATGGCTCTGATTATTACATTACATTTTCAAGCTTTTTCATTTCATTCTGTACTCTTGCAGCATCTACATGATTGTATATGTTCATTGTAATGCTTATGTCACTATGTCCCATGATCATTTGTAAAACTTTGATATCTAGACCAGCTTCTGCACATCTGGTGCAAAACGTATGTCTCAGCATATGTGGATGTGTCAAGTATAGGACAAAAAAAATTTATTTTTTTCTGCCGAAGACTATCTGACGCTTCCATCAGGTAGTCCCGGCACCTTTATTATCTTCTGATAAGTTATTTTTGTCCTGCTCAAGTTATCTCTGTTCTGAAAAAATATCGTCAAAATTCCATTCGATTTCAATTTCATCCTGACTATGAACACGGATCACCTTGATAATCTCACGCAGCTTCTCTGTATCGAACTTCTGAATTCCCAAGAAATCTTTTAGTTTTATTTTATCAGAAAGTTCATTTTGTTCAAGAAGCTTTTTGCTATTCTCCGCATCTTCTATTTTTCGTTTGATTTTCTCCAGCTGTACACTTATCTTTTCAGCTCTCTGCTTATACAAATCACGATCTATACGACCATCTTTGTAATCATCATAGAGTTTCATCTTTTCCGAGGTCAACTGTCGGCTCTGTTTTTGCAATTCTGTAGTATTGATCTCTTTGTATTCACATTGCCTTTTGGAAGATACTTTCTTTTCTTTTTCCAACATTGACGCTGCATACTGATGGACAAGCCCAAGGATATTCTCCTCCATCGGTTCTCTACGAATCACCAGACTTCAGCACACAGGATCTCCATTGGTTCGGGCATCTGAGCATTTCAGCAGATGCTGTGTTTCTTTTAGTAAAGAATGCCCACAGTTGGCACATAGCAGCAATGCCGGCTGTTTTTTACGTCTTTCCAGAGTAAAATTGGTGCGTGATTTCGCAACACTTCTCTTCTTTTTCGGATGCATTTCATTTGCTTTTTCAAACAATTGCCTGTCTATAGTTGCCGTATGGTGATTTTCCAGGCGAACCCATTCTGTTTCATCATTCAGAACTGCTTTATGGCCAGTATACATACTGCAACGTGTTTTGCCCCAGATTCTGGTTCCAATATAAATCTCATCCCGGACAATTGCCGCTACTGTCGTAGCACTCCAGTGTTTCTTTTTGATCGTGTCAAACCTCTGGAACTGCACCTGATCCCCTCTTGATAATTTCTGTTCATCACAAGTGGCAATCGCCTGTCTGTTCAATTCCCTTGTAATATCTGCAAAACTTGTTCCCTCCGCTGCCATCCGAAAAATCATTTTCACGACTTTTGCGGCTTCCGGATCAACTTCCAGCCTTCCATCTTTTCCTTTTTTATAGCCATATCTGGCATTTACCGGAAGGCGTGTGCCATTTTTTGTTCTTGTCTGCATTGCTGATGAAATTTTCTTGGACAAATCCAGGCTATACATATTGTATACCAGATTCTGCAATGCTACATTCATTCCACCAGTCATTCCGCTGCTTGATGCACTGTCATAGCTGTCATTAATCGAAATAAATCGAATCTGTATGAAGAAATGAAAATATACTAAAGGCTTCCTCAAATATAGAAGCGAAAGGGCGTAAATGCATTCACATTTACGCCCTCTTTTTAAATTCCAAGATACATTCTTATGATTCCTAAAATCAGCAAATGCACCGGATAGAAAAGATAATTTACTAACTTATTCTGTTTTCCACGCTCTCCATTGTAAGTAAGTGTCAGTCCAAATCCAAGCAGAGCCCACGGCTCTTTAAACATAGAAATGTAACAAAACGGAATTCCAAGTACCCATCTCTCATGAAAAATATAACAGAAATAACCGATCAGTACCGCATGATGTTCGTAGTCCAGACTTGCATTCATTGCTACAATGCACAACACCGCTACAATGAGAAATGATACGAAATACCACAAAGCCTTCGGTAGTGACGCCATCTTTTCTTTCAGTACATCGATCACCCAGATCATAGCAAGCACAAGTGCCAGTGTAAACATAATATTGTTCCAGTTGATTTCAACAAATCTAGCCGATGTGCACATATCAAACGGAACCTCTGATATCACTCCAAATACAAGAAGTGTAACTAAATATCTCCATTTAGTACTTGTGTGGAAATATCCTTCCACAAGAAGGAAGATAAATATCGGGAAAGCGATTCTTCCTAAAATATCAAAAAAATCACTCAATCGATTCAATGCTCCTCCATCCAGATTTGGATAGATCAATGCCTTATTCGTATGGTCAATGAACATCGATAAAAAAGCGATATATTTCAATTGCGCTCCTGAGAATATCTTGATTCGTTCTTTTATATTGTTCATAAGTTTTTCTTTTCAGACACCTTTCTTAATTTTATTCTAGTAGACAGTAAATTAATTAGCTAGACCAATATCTTCCTTTCCAAAGTTATCCATCTTATATTTCCAATGGTAGACTACTGGTACTTCATTCACCTCATCAAAGTATTTGTAGATACGGTCAATAAGTTCCTGTTTTGACGATACTCTGATTCCTTTCAACATCT
>NZ_QRNF01000026.1 GCF_003474435.1 Ruminococcus sp. AF46-10NS | reverse complement strand
GAGTACAAGAACTTGTGAGTAGATAGATATTTATATCATCAAAAGCATACTCGTTGAAGTAGGAATGAAACATAGAAGTTTATAACTTTTTATAAGTTTTCAGTAACGGAAAATATGCGGGAAATCATACAGCTGGTCGTATCCTTCACAGGATCCCTCGGCTTTGCGGCATTATTTAATATCCATGGAAAAAAACTCTGGTTTGCGGCATTGGGTGGATGTTTGTCCTGGGCTGTATATCTGGCAGTAGAGTTCATAACGCCAAGTCCATATGTGTGCGGTTTCTGGTCAACAGTAGCTATTACTTTGTATGCAGAATGTATGGCAAGAATTCATAAAACGCCGGTAACTGTATTCCTGGTTTCCGCGACAATTCCGCTGATTCCGGGAGCAGCACTTTACCGGACCATGAACTGGATGTTGATGAAGGACTGGGCGAAATTCCAGAAAGACGGAATCTATACGATCCTTTTTGCAGTGAGCATGGCAGCAGGAATGACGCTGACAACTATTGCGTTCCGGATGGCGTGGCGGTGGATGTACAGGCAGAGGAGAATGTAATAATGGAAAAGTAAAAAAAGAATATTGTTTTTTATCAGCAGTCTGAGAGAAAATAGTGATACATAAAGTGAGAGGTTGGAACGATAGTGTTCTAACCTCTTTTTGGCAGAAATACAAATAGTAAATGTAATTATTGCACAAAAAATGCATATAAAATATATACAAAACGCACAAAATAAAAATGAAAAGAAAATAAAAAACATACAATATATACAAGATGTCCATAAATGACAGAGGTGTTATCTTTATATGACAAAGAACAGCATAATTACATGCTATACTCATGCATGTAATCGAGGGAAACATAAAGGAGAAAAAATGAGCTCATACATTTTCGAAACGGTAGATTATGATAAAAAGTATCCGGCAAATGTTTTTGTCACACATATAGGAAATAGTCAGTTCCACTGGCACTATGAATACGAGATATGTCTTGTATTAAAGGGAAGTATCAAGATTATTTATGATTCAGAGCCAACTGTTTACCATGAAAATGAAATTGTACTTATAAATTCCAGAGCAGTTCACAGTGTACAGGGTGAAGAAGATAATCTATGTGTATTTATACAATTAGATCCGGTGTTGTTTCAGGAAGATGGGCAGAATACAGGAAGTATCCGACATTTTTATCTGGATAGTGTTCGGAATGAGCTGGAATCACATAAGCCATACCGGTATTTTGTAAAAAAAACAGCAAAGATTGCCTATGAAACTTTGGAAGATCAGGAAAATGGATATTTTCGTGGCAGAGCAGAAATTTATACGCTGATAGCAGATCTGATCGAATATGTTGAATATGTTATTCATTCAAATGTGCAGATTGCAGAGAATGAAATGGATCTGGTTATGAAATTCTTCGATTATGTTAAAGAGCATCTTCAAATGGAAGAAGTCCTTCAGAATGCGGTAAAAGAACTGGGTGTAAGTCAGAAAACGATGATTCGGTATCTGAAAAAACATATAGGAATGTCTGCAAAAGAAGTTCTGGATATACAGAGAGTAGCAATGGCACGCCATTATTTGTCGGAAACAGATAAATCTGTCAATTATATTATTGACTGTTGTGGATTCGGTTCAGAAAAAACTTTTTACCGTATATTCAAAAAAGAAACAATGATGACACCAGCTGAATATAGAAGCAAGATTTCAAAGCAGCGCGGTGATAAGAAGAAAAAACAGGGCTATCTTTCATTTGACAGGCAGGAAACGCATCGACTGCTGAAAAAACTGCTTAAAGAGAATTAGGAACAGATTATCAGGCAGGAGGAAGAAAAATGCCAGGAAACACGAGAACACAGCGAATGCAGTATAACGGAAAAGCAAAAAAAATCATTGATTCACTTACGTTGGAAGAGAAAGTTTCATTGATGAGCGGCACTATGACATTTGAGGAAGTTCGTGGTGCGATAAAAAAGAGGACACAGGAGCATTATAATCAGTTCCCGTATCCTGCGGGCGGAATTACAAAACAGCATGTTTCTCCGGTTTTGTTTGTTGACGGACCGAGAGGTGTAGTCTGTGGCAATGGAAGAAGTACTGCATTTCCGGTATCAATGTTGAGAGGCGCAACATTTGATACAGAGCTGGAAGAAAAAATCGGAGAAGCGATCGGTGAGGAAGTACTTGCCTATGGTGGAAATCTTTTTGGTGGCGTATGTATAAATCTTCCATATAATCCAGGATGGGGAAGAAGTCAGGAAACATATGGAGAAGATACATTTCAACTTGGGGAAATGGGAGCTGCTCTTGTACGGGGAGTACAGAGCAAAGGTGTAATGGCCTGCGTGAAACATTTTGCATTTAATCAGATGGAAAATGCAAGATTTACAGTGGATATTACAGCAGATAAACGGACAGAAAGAGAAGTTTTTCTCCCACATTTCAAAAAAACCATAGATGCAGGTGCGGCCTGTATTATGAGTGCGTATAATTCATATCAGGGTAAATTATGCGGACATAATGAATATCTGCTAAACCAGGTACTAAAAAAGGAATGGGGATTTGACGGATTCATTATGAGTGATTTTGTCTGGGGTGTGAAAGATACAATCGAAGCTGTAAACGGTGGACAGACAATGGAAATGCCGAATACAAAATATTTTGGAGAATACCTTGTGAGAGCTGTTGAAACAGGAGAGGTATCAGAAGAAGTGATTGATGATGCGGCATTGAGGATTGTAAGAACCGTTCTGGCGTTTGATGATGGACAGAGTAAAGCTGACCGGAAAAAAGTCGGATGCAGGGAGCATATAGAACTTGCATTAGAAGCGGCAAGAGAAGGAATCACTCTTATAAAAAATGATGAAAACATATTGCCTTTATGCAAGAAAGAAACGCATAAGCTTCTGATTCTGGGAAAACTTGCAGATAAAGAAAATACCGGCGACAGAGGAACCAGTCAGGTGTATCCGAAACATGTTGTAACGATCCTTGAGGGGCTTATTAAGAACTGTCCGGATACAGAAGTAATTTATTATCCAGGCAAAAATGTTGAGCATAGCAAAAGAATGGCCAGGGAGGCAGATGCAGTTATTTTTGTTGCCGGATATGATTATCGGGATGAAGGTGAGTTTGTGGCACAGGATAAAGAAGATGTCTTTACCGGAGGTGTGGGTGGAGACAGAAGAAATGGTCTGAGTCTTCATAAAGATGAACAGGAGCTGATTGAGCAGGTTGGACCGGAAAACCCTAAATCTGCAGTTGTTCTGATTGGTGGAAACACAATCATGCTTGATTCATGGAGCAATAAAATAAATGCAATTCTGTTTGGATATTATCCGGGAATGAAAGGCGGACAGGCTGTTGCAGAAATCCTTTTTGGTGATGTGAATCCAGGAGGAAAACTTCCATTTACGATTCCACAGAAAGAAGAAGATCTGGCAGAAATAGACTGGAATGCAGAGCATCAGAGATATGAGTATTTTCATGGTTATAGAAAACTGGAAAAAGAAAGTCATACACCGGCTGTTCCGTTTGGATTTGGTTTAAGCTATACACAGTTTGAGGTAGCGAAACCTCAAGCATGGAAAGAAAAAAATCAGATTTGTGCATGTGCAGAAATAAAAAACTGCGGACACAGAACTGGAAGTGAAGTTCTTCAGTTGTATATTGGATTTAATAATTCGAAAGTGAAGCGAGCTGTAAAAACGCTGAAAGGATTCAGAAAAGTATGGCTGGAACCAGGAGAGAGAAGGACTGTAACGATAACATGTCCGACAGAAGAACTGGAATGGTATAACGAAAATACCGGCGAATTTGAGTTGGAGCATATGAATTATGAGATCTATATCGGAACTAGCAGTGCAGACAAGGATTTATATAAAATAACTCTTGATGTATAACGATTTATAAAAAACGAAAGAGAGGGATTGATAATGAAATCAGCAATAAATGTACAGGAAACACCATTATATCAGCGTTCGAAGTACCGTAAAATTATGCTTCTTACCGCGATCCTGCTTTTAGGTGTTCTGGATCAGGCACCATCTGTAGTTAATTCAACTATACCGGCCATGACAGAGACTTTTAGCGGCCATGCACTTTCACTGATTGAGTCTATAACAACAATTGTAAATCTGTTTGTTACAATTTTTGTATTAGTCAGCGGATTTCTTGTAAATAAAATAGGACAGAAACAAACCGCATTGCTTGGTATTGGCATTGCAGCGATATCTTCAATTGTACCTGTATTTTCAACAAACTTTTATGTAGTACTTGGATCACGTGCAGTACTTGGAATTGGTATCGGACTTTCCAATGCTCTCGCAGCCAGTCTGCTGAGTGCGTTTTTTAAAGGTAATGAGCTGGCAAAATATATGGGCTGGAGAACAGCTGCAGGCGGAATCGGAACTTCTCTTATGACAATGGTTGCAGGTCAGCTCCTTAAGCTCAGCTGGCATATGTCTTATTTTGTTTATATACTGTTTGTACCTACATTATTGCTGTTTATCTTCTTTGTTCCGGAACCGGAGAAATATGGAGTTTTTGTTCAGAAGAATGAAGAAAAGAAAAAAAGTGTAAAAGAAGCTAATGCAGATAATAAACTTGCAGGACTTGGTACAGTTCTGGCACTGGCAGTATTATTCTTCTTTTTTCTTGTAGGAGCAACTATCTTTGGAACGAAACTTGCACAAATCTTTGTTACAAAAAATATCGGAACTGCATCAGAAGCAAGTGTTGTTGCAAGTATCTTTACATTATCACAGATGTTTGGAGGCATGCTTTTTGGATATTGCTATAAGCACTTTGGGACAAAAATGCTTCCTGTAACTATTTTACTGAGAGGGCTTCCTCTTCTTGTGATCGGAGTAGTAAACAGTAAAATACTGATTGGTTTAATGGCTGTTATATTTGGACTTGCAGGTGGAATGACAGTTTCTCTGATTTTTATGACAGTAAGTACGGTTATTACACCAAAGAATGCAACATTATACAATGCAATTCCAATGGTAGGTTCTAATCTTGGCGCATTTTGTGCACCATTCATCGCAGGATATATGGGAAGTGCACCTGATACTGCGATGAGAAATGCAGGATGGATGTACGTTGTAATGTCCGTAGTTGTTATTGTGGTTCTCACAGCTGTATCAGCAAAAAGAAAGGATAGATAAATATGTTTCAGGTAAAAAAAGATAGAATCTATAAAGACAGAAAACCATTTTTCTATTTTGCAGATACTTGCTGGAGTGCATTTACCAATATTTCCATGGATGACTGGAAATATTATGTGGATTACCGATATAAACAAGGATTTAATTGTATTCAGATCAATATTTTGAAGCAGTGGGATTCCAGTGGAGATGAACTTAATCTGTATCCGTTCCCGATCAAAAAAGAAGGGGAATGGAGAGGCGCGCATTTTGAATTTGATTATTCAACTATTAATGAAAAATATTTTGATGCAGCGGAAGAAAAGCTGCAGGTGCTGAAGGAGTATGGAATGACACCGGTTCTTGTCCTGCTGTGGGGAAATTATGTACCGGGAACATGGGAATCTAAATTTACAAATAATAATCTTTTTCCATATGAATATCTGGAACAGTACACCTCATATGTGGCGAAAAGATTTAAAAAATATGAGCCGATTTATTTTATAAGCGGTGATACAGATTTTCCGGAGGAAGAGACTGTTAAATACTATAAAAAAGTCTTTGATACAGCAAAAGCAGCAGATCCTGATGCGTTGTATACATTTCATATCTGTGGTGAAAGCATGGAAATTCCAAAAGAATTAAAAGAAGCAGCAGATTTTTTTACATACCAGTCGGGGCATTTTATTCCAGGACAGCATTTTGCATATGATATTCCGAAAGCGATGCGTAAAGAGGGATATGAGAAGCCTGTAATCAATACAGAGCCATGTTATGAACAGATTGCTGCTCCCGGGAAAATCCGTTTTACAAATCGCGATGTAAGAAGAGCTGCCTGGCAGTCTGTACTTTCAGGTGCGGATGCAGGAGTAACTTATGGAGCACATGGAGTATGGAGTTGGCATCATCATGGACAGAGCTTTGATTCTTTTATCCGAAAGGGAGCGGGATTTTCGCTTCCATTTGACTGGCATGATGCGCTGCATTTCAGAGGTGCGGATGATATGCATTATCTGAAAGAAAGCATGGAGGAACTTTTTCCGGAAGGATGTACTTCAGATTATGTAACATTCAATGATATGGAAGAAATTCGTTGTGCACATGATGCAGATAAATATGTGATCTATGTGCCGACAAATGTGGAATTGGATCTGTCTGTACTGAATATCAGTAAAGAAAAGTATCAGGTAGAAATAGTGGATCTTGAGACACGGCAAAAATATCAGGGGCAATGGAAAGAAAATGAGGCAAGGCTGCATCTTCTTTCATGCTATGAGGATGCACTTGTTGTTTTAAAGAAACATAAATAAAAAAGAGGGATAGCAATGAAACATTTTGCAGAGAAAATAGGGGGAAATGGTGGTGAAGCAGTATTTTATCTGCATGAACCGAGTGACGAAATTGCATCAAATAAAAAATATCCGGTAATGGTTATTGTTCCCGGCGGAGCCTATATGTGGGTTTCTGACCGGGAGGGAGAGCCAATTGCCGCGGAATATTTTGCGAAGGGAATTTCCTGTGTTGTTTTGAAGTATGCTACGGAAGGACGACCTTTTTTCAAAGAAAATCTTTATCCGGGAAAAGAACCAGTATCAGTTTTTCCTAATTCGTTAAAAGAGCTGGCAATGACAGTTGCTATGTTAAGAGAAAATGCACAGAACTGGGCAATCGATCCAGATAAGATTGCAGTGGCTGGCTTTTCGGCAGGAGGTAATCTGGCAGGACAACTTTCCGTATACTGGAAAAAAGAATGGCTTGAAAAAGAAACAGGATATTCATCGGAAATGATGAAACCTAATATTGCAATCCTTGCTTATCCGATGCTTGACTGTGTAAAAGCTTCAGGAAGAACTGCAATCAATGCGTGGGTGAATAGGGCAATGCTCGGGGAGGATGTTACTGAGGAAAGGCTGAAAAAAGTTTCTCCGTTGTATCAGGTAAATTCAGATGTGCCGCCAACCTTTATCTGGCATACGACAGAAGATACATTTGTTCCTGTGGAAAATTCCTTGGCATATGTAATGGAACTTCAGAAAAATCAGATTCCATATGAAGTACATATTTATCAGAAAGGTGAGCATGGCTTTGCATTGGGAGATGAAAGAACAGATTCCATGCCAGATCACAGCCAGGTTAACGAACAGGGAGCAACATGGGTTAAGCTGTCATTGGGATGGATGAGGCAGATTGGATTTATGAAATAAAACACAAAATAAAGGGTACACCTAAATTATTATTGCTGTGTCTGACAGTTCTTGTTGCTGCGGTGACCTAGACAGTATATGGTTTTGAGTAGAAAATTGTATATTTGTAGGTAGACAGAAGTTCGTCAGCACATGGATAGAAGCAATTCTTGGGAGTGCTATAGAACTCTGACCTGAAATTCCCCGTTTACAAACCATCAGAAATGTGTTACGATTTTCCCATATGGAAAACTCGTGGAAGAAGAGAGTACATGTGTACACCACACTACAGGGAAATCCCCGGAGGACTTTTTATATAAGGAGTTCCGAGACTGAGAGGGATGTGCAGGCGCAGATGGAAGATGGCTTCGGAGAGGCGTTGCTGACCCGGTTTGAACGTGATAAGCGAAATGTGAATGTCCCGTTTAATGGACACCGGCAGGTAATGACAGGACCGCCTGTTATAGCGGAAAGGTATAGAAACTGCTGTACCTGATGAGGTTTTTGCCGCGAGGCAGGAACGAAAAGAAGTGGTAACACGGGTAATAACTCGTCTTCTCATATCGTTATGGTATGGGAAGACGTTTTTTTATTTTTATTATGGAGGAAAGAAAAAATGGAAAAGCAGAGATATTATATCAGCACTGCCATTGCGTACACATCCGGTAAGCCGCATATCGGAAATACTTATGAGGTAGTTCTTGCGGATGCGATCGCACGTTTTAAAAGACAGCAGGGTTATGACGTATATTTTCAGACAGGAACTGACGAGCATGGTCAGAAGATCGAGCTGAAGGCTGAGGAAGCTGGCGTTACACCGAAGGAATTCGTAGATAACGTTTCCGGCGAGATCAAACGTATATGGGATCTGATGAACACATCCTATGACAAATTCATCCGTACAACAGATAAAGACCATGAAGAGCAGGTCAAAAAAATCTTCAAAAAAATGTATGCAAAGGGTGATATCTACAAGGGTCATTATGAAGGAATGTACTGTACACCATGTGAGTCTTTCTTTACAGAGTCCCAGCTTGTAGACGGCAAATGTCCGGATTGCGGACGTCCATGCGTACCGGCTAAGGAAGAGGCATATTTCTTTAAAATGAGTAAATATGCAGACAAGCTGATCGACTACATTAACACACATCCGGATTTCATCCAGCCGGAGTCACGTAAAAACGAGATGATGAACAACTTCCTTCTTCCGGGACTTCAGGATCTCTGTGTATCCAGAACATCTTTCAAATGGGGAATTCCAGTAGATTTCGATCCGAAGCACGTAGTATATGTATGGCTGGATGCCCTGACAAACTATATCACAGGTATCGGCTATGACTGCGATGGAAACAGTAGCGATCAATTCAACAAATACTGGCCTGCAGATCTTCACCTGATCGGAAAAGATATCATCCGTTTCCATACGATTTACTGGCCGATCTTCCTGATGTCTCTGGATCTTCCGCTTCCGAAACAGGTATTCGGACATCCGTGGCTTCTTCAGGGTGATGGAAAAATGAGTAAATCCAAAGGAAATGTAATCTATGCAGATGAGCTTGTTGAGTTCTTCGGTGTAGATGCTGTCCGTTATTTCGTACTCCATGAGATGCCATTTGAGAATGACGGTGTGATCACATGGGAGCTGATGGTTGAGAGACTGAATTCTGACCTTGCAAACACACTTGGAAATCTTGTAAACCGTACTATTTCCATGTCCAACAAATATTTTAACGGAGTTGTTGAGAATAAGAATGTAACTGAGCCGGTTGATGAGGATCTTAAGAACTTCATCCTTCAGGTTCCGAAGAACGTTTCTGCAAAAATGGATAAGCTTCGTGTTGCAGATGCCATCACAGAGGTATTCTCTCTGTTCAAACGCTGCAACAAATATATCGACGAGACAATGCCGTGGGCACTTGCAAAGGATGAGACAAAGCAGGATCGTCTTGCAACAGTTCTCTACAACCTGGTTGAGGGAATCTGCATCGGCGCATCTCTTCTGAAATCCTTTATGCCGCGTACAACAGAGCGTATTCTTGTACAGCTCAACGCAAACGAGAGAACTCTTGAGGAAATGGATCAGTTTGGTCTTTATCCTTCAGGAAACCGCGTAACTGACAAACCGGAGATTCTTTTTGCGAGACTTGATCTGAAAGAGGTTCTTGAGAAGGTTGAGAAGCTTCATCCGAAGAAAGAAGAGCCGAAGGAAGAGGTAGAAGAGGAGAAAACAGAGGACGTGATCGATATCGAGGCAAAGCCGGAGATCACTTTCGATGATTTTGAGAAGCTGCAGTTCCAGGTTGGTGAGATCATCGCCTGTGAGGAGGTTAAGAAATCCAGAAAACTTCTCTGCTCTCAGGTTAAGATCGGAAGCCATGTTCGTCAGATCGTATCCGGAATCAAGGCTCATTATTCCGCAGAGGAAATGGTTGGCAAAAAGGTTATGGTCGTTACAAACCTGAAACCTGCCAAGCTTGCCGGAATTCTCAGCGAGGGTATGATCCTCTGTGCAGAGGATGCAGACGGAAATCTTTCCCTGATGGTGCCGGAGAAAGAGATGCCAGCAGGTGCTGAGATCTGCTAAGTATGGGATTGAATCATTTTGATAAAAACGGCAATGCTGTTATGGTGGATGTGTCCGATAAACCGGTCACTCACCGTACAGCGACAGCTGCCGGTTCCATTCAGGTGAGCCCGGAGATCATGGCTGCGGTAAAAAGCGGAAATGTGAAAAAGGGTGATGTGCTTGGTGTGGCCCGTGTGGCAGGTATCATGGGTGTGAAGCGTACTTCTGAGCTGATCCCCATGTGCCATCCGCTTCCCATCCAGAAGTGTTCTGTGGATTTTGAAACGGATGAGGATGCAGGAATGATCCGTGTATTCTGCACGGTAAAAACAGAGGGAAAAACAGGCGTGGAGATGGAGGCACTGACAGGTGTTCAGGTGGCGCTTCTGACTATTTATGACATGTGCAAGGCAATTGACAAGCACATGGTTATGTCTGATATCCATCTGGAAGAAAAAACAGGAGGCAAAAGCGGAGATTTCCGCTTTGAGGAAAAATGATAGACAGGTGCGGAAGAAATATTGATTATCTCAGGATTTCCGTAACTGACAGATGTAATTTGCGGTGTATTTATTGTATGCCGGAGGAGGGAGTGCAGCATGTGTCGCGCTCCCTTATTTTGCAGGAAGAGGAAATCTTGAGGATCTGCCGGGTGATGGCAGCGCTGGGTATCCGGAAGATCAAGCTTACCGGTGGGGAACCTCTGGTTCGTTCCGGAATGCCTAAGCTTGTGGAAAAACTGAAAAATATGACGGGAATCGAGAAGGTGACTCTGACTACAAATGGTGTGCTTCTGAAAGAGCAGATGAAGGATTTAGCCGGTCCGGGCTGGACGGATTGAATATCAGTCTGGATACGCTGGATGAGGCCTGCAGCAGGAGAATTACCCGGCGTGATGAATTGAATCGTACGCTTGAAGGGATCTCAGAGGCATTGAAGTATCCGGAGATTTCGCTGAAGATCAACTGCGTGCCCCTTGGGATTCCGGAGCAGGATCTTTGCAGGGTGGCGTTTCTGGCCAGGGATTATAAGGTGCATGTGCGGTTTATTGAGATGATGCCCATTGGGATGGGAAAAGAATTTCATGGGGTGTCGGAAAAGGAGCTGCTTGGGATTCTTGGGAAAAAGCTACCACGGTTTTCGCCGTATGTTGGGGAACCCCTTGGGAATGGACCGTGTCATTATTATGATGTGGACGGTTTTTCAGGGAAGATCGGGTTTATCAGTGCGGTGAGCCATAAGTTCTGTGGGGAGTGCAACCGGATAAGGCTGACTTCACAGGGGTTTTTGAAAACCTGTCTGCAGTATGCAGCCGGGAGGGATCTTCGGGCAATGATCCGCAGCGGTGGTTCGGATGAGGAGCTGAAGGCGGTGATACTGGAAGCACTGGCGGAAAAGCCGGATGGGCATGCTTTTGGAGGCAGCCTGGAGAAACAGAAGGAAGATAAAACGGAGAAGCTTTGTATGGCTCAGATTGGAGGTTGAGTGTTGATGAAAAGAGTTGCTGTGATCACTTCCAGTGATAAGGGTTTCAGAGGAGAACGTGAGGATCTCAGCGGGCCGGCTGTGAAGGAAATCATGGAGGCGGCCGGGTATGAGGTTGTTTCTGTGGAGGTTTTGCCGGATGATCGTGGGATGCTGAGTGCACGGATGGCAGAGATCGCGGATATGGGTTTGGCTGAGCTGGTTCTGACTACGGGTGGTACCGGGTTTTCCCAGAGGGATGTAACACCGGAGGCTACGGAGGATGTGATCGAGCGGCGTGTGCCGGGGATTCCGGAGGCTATGCGGGCGTTTAGTATGACGATCACGAAGAGGGCGATGTTGAGTAGAGCTACAGCTGGGATCCGGAAGGGGACGTTGATTGTTAATTTGCCGGGGAGTCCTAAGGCGGTTAGAGAGTGCCTGGAGGTTATTGTGGATTCGCTGGGGCATGGGATTGAGATACTTGTTGGTGAGGCTGGGGAGTGTGGACGGTAGAACGTAGTGTATATTAACGAACGGACGCCCAACGGAGGCAGGGCCAGTACTGTGACACGCTGCGCGGCCTGTTCGGCTGCGTCGCTGGTTTGCTGCCATTCGTGCTAACTCACTACGCGCATAGCGCTCCGTTCAGACAGAGCACTCGGTGGCAGCAGCTATACTCGCCTCTCGACGGCGGCTCCGCTAACGTTACCGTACTGGCCCTGCCTCCGTTGGGCTGGTTGTTGAGAGTGGTGTAGGTTCTACCGGACATGTTGTTGGTAAGGGACGACTGTGACTGCGTGAGCCTGGTTGTTGAATTCAGTGAATTCTGAGGAATGTATTGATAGTTGGAAATTAATATTGCTGGTGTGATATATAGGAATAAATTTTGTAGCGATGTGTAATTAATAGGAGTTTGTTATGGGAAAAGTACTTGCGGTTTGTATCAGTGAGAAGAAGGGGACGGAGAAGAGGAATGTCGGGTCTGCGGTTTTTGTGGAGGACTGGGGGCTTGAGGGGGATGCTCATGCCGGGAAGTGGCACCGGCAGGTGAGTCTTCTTTCAAATGAAAAGATAGAGGATTTTTGCGCCAGGGGCGCAGTAGTTGAGGATGGTGCTTTTGGCGAAAACCTGGTCGTGGAGGGGATTGATTTCGCGAAGCTTCCGGTTGGAACGAGATTCCGCTGTGGTGAGGTTGTACTGGAGCTGACTCAGATTGGAAAGGAGTGCCACAATGGCTGTGCTATTTTTCAGAAGATGGGAGAGTGCATTATGCCCCGTGAAGGTGTGTTTACAAGAGTGCTGAAAGGTGGAAAAGTTTCTGTCGGTGACGAGATGACTGTGGATAAAGCCATGATTTTTGATACCCATGCACATTATGATGATGAGGCTTTTGACGAGGACCGTTATGCCATGCTGGATAGTATGCAGGAGAATGGAATCGGGCATATTGTGGATGTGTGTGCTTCTGTGGGGCATTTTGATCGGGTTTATGATCTGGTTGAGAAGTATCCTTTTGTTTATGGAGCAGTGGGTGTACATCCGGATGATGCAGATAAAGTGGATGCGGCAGTTTTGGATGAGATCCGCAGATATTGTGATAAGGAAAAGACAGTAGCCGTAGGTGAGATCGGCCTGGATTATTACTGGCATAAGGAGAAAGAAGCGCACCTTCTTCAGCAAAAAGTCTTCCGCCAGCAGATGGATATTGCCCGTGAGAAAAAACTCCCGTTTATGATTCACAGCCGTGATGCTGCCGAGGATACGCTGAATATTGTGAGAGAATATATGAAGAATGGAATGTATGGCGGAGTTATCCATTGTTTTTCTTATAGCAAGGAAATTGCAAGGGAGTATCTGAATATGGGACTTTATTTGGGAATTGGCGGAGTGGTGACATTTAAGAATTCCCGGAAACTGAAAGAAGTAGTAGAATACGCACCCCTGAACCAGATCCTGCTTGAAACCGATTGCCCGTACATGGCACCTGTGCCAAACCGCGGAAAGAGGAACAGTTCCCTGTATCTGACGGAGGTTGTGAAGACGATTGCGGAGATTAAGGGTGTCAGCTGCGAGGAGGTTGTGGCTGTGACGGAGAGTAATGCGATGAAGATGTTGGGGTTAGTTTGATTAAATCAAATGAAATTTGACTATAGAAACCTGATAGAATTATCTGATAAAAATATTTACTAAGCCTTATGGTTGGGAATGATGTAAAAAATTCTTTATAGTTTAAAAACAAATCCCGGATCACTGCCAATGCAGTATCCGGGATTACGACTATTATAATGTAAGCCAATCATCTAGCATTTCCGTACCAACTCCATAATCCTATCCGTAGCACAGCCATCACACGCGGACATAAATTTCTCTCTAAAGGCATGAACCTGTTCCTTATCGAACCGTGTGTCAAGATTCTGAATGTAATCAATGATCTCCTCAGTTTCAGTTACGACAGGGCCGGGGGTGAGGTCATCGTAGTTGTAGTAGAAACCTCTCCAGTCGAAGTAATCTTCCAGGTCGTAGGCGTAGAAGATCATTGGGCGTTCGAAAAGGGAGTATTCGAAGATCAGGGATGAGTAGTCGGAGATGCAGATATTGCTGACGCAGAGCAGTTTATCGATATCCAGATCTGTTGTTACATCCATTGCGAAATCTTTGCAGTCCTCGGGAATTTCCGGGCGTTTTTTTACGAACGGGTGGTGTTTCAGGAGAAGAATGTATTCATTTCCAAGGGCTTTTTTCATAGCCGGGATGTCGAGGCAGTCAGGGGTTTTGGCTTTTGCGACTCTTCCGCGGAAGGTAGGTGCGTACAGGATTACTTTTTTGGAACGGGCCTGGGGGAATACGGAGTAAACAGATTCCCTGGCATTTTCAATAAAATTTTTATCATAAAAAACATCTGTACGGCTGATTCCGGTTGCTACGATTTCGGTATTAGTACCTTTCAGGTTCATGGCTTCTTCGTAAGCCCAGCTGACTTCCGGACTGCTGACTGTAACGTAGGATAAGTTCCTGTAGTTGGGGAATTTTTCCTGAGTGTGGCGGTCGGCACCAAAGATCAGGTCAGCAGTGCTCATGCCGAATTTCTTAAAAGCACCGCAGGCGTGCCACACCTGAAAGATTCGGCTTCCTTTGCGCAGCGAAATACTGCTTGTGACATCGCAGGCATCATTGAGAAAGATATAATGTGCATCCGCGATATCTTTCAGCATATGCAGGCAGCGACGGATATAAGCCGGATTGTTTGATTTGATGTTCAGAAGATATTCTTCGTGGACCTCATAGCCTTCGTCTTTCATGCGTTTGTAAATAAGCTGAAAAGCATCTGTGATCTTGTCAAAACGTGCTTCAATAAAAACGACTTTATCAGGATTCATCTTTCGGGTAAGCGCGAAAAATTTATAAGTGAAGGGATAAACGACCCGAAAGATCAGAACTTTGCGGGCCATTCGATAGCACTTCTTAACTTTCGATGGCAGTGCCCGGTAGATTTTTTTCAAAATTTTTTTTAAAATCTTCTTCATGTGTTAATTCTCCCAGATCATAATGGTTTTTCCCATAATTTTGTGGATATCGATCTCAAAAGCGCGGGTGATATCCTGAATACTTCTTACATGAATCTCCGCTCCTACGATTTTTTCCAACTGATTGATCAGATCCGGATTCTGATTGTACAGTTTGATAAGACCAAGAAAATCCTCCCGGCCGCTGCGGCTGCTTCCAAAAAGACGAAGACCTTTTTCCAGGATCATGCGTGTGTTGATGGGGGCGAAATCCTCAGATACCCCCATAATGGATATGGTTCCCTCTGGATTAATATAGTCAATGATCTGATTGATCGCTTTGGAAGAAGCGGCTCCACCCACACATTCGAAAGCATGATCCATGTGAAAATCTTCCGGAATATCTGAAATCAAATATACATCATCTGCAAAAGAAAAATCGTGAAGTTTATATTCGTTGACACCAAAAACGCAGACTTTGGTCTCAGGCAGGATAGCTTTAAGAAGAAGGGAAGTGATATATCCCAGATTTCCATCGCCCCAGACTCCGATCACATCCCTGCGGCTGTGGGAAAAGCGAAGGAATCGCTGGATCGTGTGGTAGCTGACGCTGACGATCTCTGTAAAAGCAGCTACGGACAGGTTGACATCTTCCGGCAAGGCAACAAGACGGTCAGGTTCCATGCTTACATATTCCTGCATAAAACCGTCAAAACCGCTGGCCCGAAACTGACTGCTTCTGAGATAATTTTCTGCAATGATGTCGTCCTTTTCGGTAGGAGTATTAGGAATCATTACAACAAGAGTTCCCTCTTCAAACTGGCCTGTGGGGTCGAAAGCAACCCGGCCGACTGCCTCATGGATGAGAGCCATTGGAAGCTTTTTGCGAAGGATATTTTCTGCGCGGAGACCCTGGTAATAACGTTGGTCAGCATTGCAGATAGACAGGCGGACAGGATGAACAATCACGTGAGATTTATCAAGGGTAATGTCATTAAAGACCAGTTCAAACTGACGTGGTCTGACTAAACGGTAAACAGATGTCAGCATTTATTTCCCTCCCATGATAGCTTCAGCCATGCGGATGTCGGAAGGATATGTGATTTTGATATTTGTAACATCGCCTTCCACAAGCTGGACCTTTTCTCCTTTAAGAACAAGGATTTTGCAGGCATCCGTGAGAATTTCTTTTTCTGCGGAAGAAAGACCCGCATAAATATCCCGGAGTTTTTTTGCCCGGAAAGACTGCGGGGTCTGTCCCTGGTACATGGCAGAACGATCGGGAATGCTACTGATGAACTTATGATCCTGGCTTTCTACGATGGTATCTGACGCAGGGATCACAGTGTCGCAGGCACCGTATTCCACGGCTGCCTGGATATTTTCCTCGATCATGCGGTGAGATACAAAGGGACGTACGGAATCATGTGTTACAATGATCGTATCGTCATCAAGTCCGAAATTCTCTTCAATGTAGCGGATTGCGTTCATGATCGTCTCGTTTCTTGTTGAACCGCCCGGGATAACGATGATGTCGGAATGGTCAGGAATATATTTGCGGATGAGATCTTTTGTATGAGAGATCCATGCTTTCGGAGAAAGTACGATAATTCTGTCAAAAGCAGAATGGATCACGAATTTTTCAATGGTATGAACGATAATTGGCTTCCGGCCGATCTCCATAAACTGTTTCGGGCGTTCTGCATTGCCCATTCGTGTTCCCTGGCCGCCGGCCAGGATAATACCAAAAATATTGTTAGCCATAGATGCTTACCTCCTAGTTATTCTGGGGTTTTGTGATGTAATCTATAATTCTCTGTGTGGAGTGTCCGTCGCAGGCGGCCATATACTGTTCAAAAAATTCGAAATAATGCTGATCAATGGAAGCATCAAGAGCTGCTTCATCAGACAGCGTCTGAACGATATGTTCACTGTCGCGGACAAGTATGCCGGGCAGTGTAAAGTAATCCAGATAAAATCCCCGGTTGTCCACGTATTCTTTAAGATCCGGTGCAAACAGAATGATCGGAAGTTTGTAGATCATTGCGTCGAAAAGGATAGAAGAATAATCTGTGATCACTACATCAGCAACAGGGAGCAGTTCCTCAGAAGGAATGCTGCAGTTGGTTCCCTGTGTATGAAGCTGGGAATGGGGATGCAGTTTAATGATAAAGTAATGAGTATCTCTGAGGCGTTCCTGCGCCTTGAGGACATCTTCCAGTCCGCAGACCTGGGCAGAACCAGGTTTTCCGCGGAAAGTAGGAGCCCAGAGTACGATTTTTTTGTCCTGTGCTTCAGGATGCTGCCGGAAAAACTGTTCGCGGCAGTGCTGGTTGAAACTGTTGTTGAAGTACATGTCCGTCCGGCTGACGCCTACAGGGAGGATGCGATCCTCCGGAAGTTTCATGGCACTGGCAAAAGGTTTCACGCAGATTTCTGAGCTGACAGTTGCGATATTGCAGTTGGCCATTACATTGCCAATATAGTAGGATGGAATATCTGCATCCGTGTCATAACCGAATTTTTTGAAGGCTCCACATGCATGCCAAAGCTGTATTACCTGAGTTTCGCTGCGTTTTTTGCAGGAAGCTGCAGGCAGAAAATTGTCACATATGATCACTGTTTCTGCGGATGCATATTTTTTCATAAAAGAGGTCATATTCTGAAAAACCTTCAGAGGAGAATCGGAGTTATTGTTCCAGTACATTTCGGTGATCTGAAGCTCCGGATGGGTCAGAAGCTCCTCACGGATGGCCAGCATGCTGAATGGGATCTCGCTGTGATGTGCATCAGCCAGTATTACGGTTCCGGGTATAACCGGCTTCATGGCATGGACATTATAAACAGCCGGAAGAATAAGCTGCTGGAAAAGCATTTTTATTATTTGTTTTAGCCAAAATATCATTACATATCCTCCGGTTTTCTGTTTCTGATTTATATTGCTCCTCTGATATAGAATAGCCGATATCTATTAAAGTATAACATAATTGTTTCAGAAGTTAGTTATTTCTGCTTTCCATATTTTACATTGATTTAATAATACCTGTGAAGTATAACATATCCTATATGGAAGCACAACGCTGGATTTCATAAGGCTTTCAGTACATCTATAAGCCGTGAATTGTCCTTTGGCATCATAATACAGAATCTGATAAATTCGCCGTCAAGACACTGGAATGAAGAGCAGTCGCGAATCATGAGTCCCTGGCGGATGCAGGCCTCAAAAACATCATAGGAGGTCAGGCCTTCTTTCCGGATCCTGAGAAGGATGAAGTTGGCATAAGCCGGATAGACTTTGTAAGTTGGAACTTTTTTTAATTCGGAGATTATTCTGACACGTTCGGACAGGATCAGTTCTCTTGTGTTTCGGATGTATTCTTCATCCTGAAGCATGATTTCTCCTGCAAATGCACCAATACTATTTAAGGACCATGGTGTCTGTTTCTCACGCATTTTTGAGAGGAAATCCATGTTTCCGGTGATGCCGTAGCCAAGGCGCATTCCAGGCGCTGCGAAGAATTTTGATACACCGCGGAGTACCATGAGATTGGTGAATTCCTGTGTAAGGGGAACGGCTGTGATAGCATTGATATCCGGGGCAAATTCCACGTAAGTTTCATCAATCATTACGAAGATATTTTTTTCCGCACAGAAACTTATGAGCTTGCGGAGATCTTCCTTTGAAATGGCAGAAGATGTTGGATTGTTGGGATTGCAGAGGATAAGAAAATCATAGCCCTGAGTAAGCTTTTTGCAGAGATCCGGAATATCCGGCTCGAAATCATTATTCTCCTGAAGATGATAATATTCCTGTGTACTTCCAGAGAAAGAGAGTTCTCTGGAATATTCGGAGTAGGTCGGGCCAAGGATCAAAGTGTGCTTTGGTGCTCTTTCTTCAATAAGAAGGGAGATCAGTTCACTGGAACCGTTTCCTGGAAGTATAAAATCAGCCGGGATCCCGCAGTAACGGGAGATCGTATTGCGAAGAGAAGTGTATTCTCTGTCCGGATAGGAAGAAAGAAGATCAACGTGTTCTGCAATTGCTTTGCTGGCTTTCGGAGATAATCCGAGAGGATTGACGTTTGCGCCGAATTTGACGATGTCTTCTTTTTTTAAATTGTAATAGCTGCAGATTTTTTCTATATCACTTCCGTGAAAAACGGGTTTTGTGTCCATGTTCTGTCACCTCATTTGTTTATTTTTTTCATTTAAAAAGTAATTCCAGTATACACCAGAATTCTTTTCAAAGAAAGGCAGGATAGTAATTTTCTTTGCTATCTGATAAAATGTGATTATGAATAATTATGCGGAGATAATGGTTTTATAACCGCAGAAATACAGGACATCCGTGAAAAAAGGAGACAGATGAGATGAAGGCAGAAGAGAAAAAAATTGCAGTGATCGGAATCGGCGGTGTTGGTGGATATGTGGCAGGGATGCTGGCAAGAGCATATCCTCATGTGACAATGGTGGCACGTGGAGCCAGAGCGGAGAGTATCCGGGAGAAGGGGCTTGTGCTGCACAGTGATTATAAAGGTGAGATCATTGCAAGGCCGGAGCGGGTAGTTCCGGTCTGCGATATGGGACGGCAGGATTATATTTTTATCTGTGTAAAAAATTACTCTCTTGCAGAGGTGTGCGAGAGTATCCGGGATATGGTTACAGAGGATACGGTGATCATTCCGGTAATGAATGGTGTTGATCCGGGAGAAAATATCCGTACGCTGATCGGAAAAGGAACGGTGGTAGACTCTCTGATCTATACGGTGGCTTTTGCAAATGAAGATTTTTCCATTTCTCAGCAGGATACATTTACATGGCTGTGTATTGGAATCAAAAATGCGGATGAGAAGCAGAGGGAGAAAGTTGCGGAAGTTGCAAAGATCTTGAAAGGTGCAGATATTGATTATAAAGATGAGGGGGATATTGAGGTAGAGATCTGGCGGAAATATATCCTTAATTGCGCGTTTAATGTGATGACTGCTTTTTATGACAACACGATCGGAGAACTGCGAAGTGATCAGGTGAAAGCACAGCAGTATGAAACTCTTGTGTGGGAAGCTGCAAGTGTAGGACGTGCCAGGGGTGTGGCTTTGACAGATGAGCATATCAATGAAGTGATCCATAAATTCCGCCACGTGCATGCAGATAATGCCACAAGTTCTCTGCAGAGAGATTATCGAATCTGTAAGAAACAGACAGAGCTGGAGACTTTCAGTGGATATATTGTGAAAGAGGCTAAACGTCTGGGCGTGGAGATTCCTTTATCTGAAAAAATGTATCAGGGACTGAGGGAGATGGCAGAGAAATTCTAATGGAAAATCCGGGCTGCTGCTCACAAAATGAATCGTGACAAATCCAGATATATTTCACCGTAAAGTTGGACTTTTTTGTGGTGTATTTTTGGCGGGTTTGGTACAATGGAATCAAAGGAATATGGCTGGTGAATATCCGCGCAGCTATTGTCCAGATATTTCACATTAAATACACCGGAAGGGGGAAGCAGAAATGAAAAAAACACTCGCAATCATTGTTGTCGTGATCCTTGTACTGGCAGGTGGACTGGCTGTCAGCTATAACGGACTGGCAGGAGACAGAGAATCGGTAGATACAGCACAGGCCGATGTTGAGACCATGCTGCAGAGGAGGGCGGATCTGATCCCGAATCTTGTCAGCACAGTAAAGAGTTATGCGAAACATGAGACGGAAGTTTTTGACAAGGTTCTGGAAGCCCGCAGCCAGCTGATGGATGCAGATACTATGGAAGAGAAAGCGGAGGCAGATCAGCAGGTGGAGAGTGCACTGAATGGCCTTAAAGTTGTAGTGGAGAATTATCCTGAGTTGAAGAGTGATACAACTTATGTCAGCCTTATGGATGAGCTGTCCGGAAGTGAGAACCGTATTTCAGTAGCAAGAAAAGATTATAATGATGCTGTGAAATCTTATAATACGAAGCTCGTGAAGTTCCCGGGAAATATTCTGGGTTCAGTCTTTGGGTTTGAGAAGGCGTCGTATTTTGAAGCCAGTACTTCTGCCCAGGAGACTCCTGACGTAGGAGAGATGCTTGCCGACTGATAAGCTGTACTGCAATGGGGGAACAGCCTATGAAAAAAATACGCAGATGGATGGCAACACTGCTGATTTTTACAATGGTGTTGTCTGGAAATATTCTGGTAGTTCACGGTGAGATCCCGTCTGCCACGAAAGAATTTTATGTGAATGATTATGCAGGAGTTTTCAGTGATTCCTGGAAAGAGACATTGTGTGAAGCAGGAAAACAGCTTCATGATGATACAACTGCCCAGCTTGTAGTGCTTACTGTTGATTCCACCGAAGGGGAGGATATCAGTGATTATGCAGTTGAAGTGGGACGTAAATGGGGAATTGGATCAAAAGACAAGAATAATGGAGTTCTGGTTGTACTTTCCGTTTCTGATCGTAAAGTTTGGAACGCTGTCGGATATGGCCTGGAAGGAAAGCTGCCGGATGCGAAGACAGGACGGCTTCTGGATGAGTATGCAGTTCCTTCTTATAAAGAAGACAATTTTGAAAAAGGTACTGTGCAGCTTTATTATGCACTGTTAAATGAAATTCGTGATGAGTATGGGCTGGAAGCAGTGACAGTGCCGGAATACAAGGAAGCACAGGCAGAAGCAGATGAAGAGGATGAAGGAAAACCGTGGGAAATCGCCCTGGGATTAGTACTGATCGTTCTGATCATGGCGGGGGCGTATCTGGGGTTTGTTACGATTCCTGTATTTATTTTTGTAAATCTCGTATTACTTTTGAAAGGTCTTCTTTGGAAAATCCAGGGAAAGGATATGTCGGAATACTGGAAAAAGAATTTCAGTAAGATGATAGTTCTGCATCGTTTGTTTAATTCTCTGTTTCCGCTTAGCTGGTTACTTAACCGAGGCGGAAAAGGCAGCAGTGGTGGAAGCAGTACGGATAATAACGATGACTATGATTATGACAGCAGTTATGATAGCGGAGATTCCGGTGACGGAGGAAGCTTCGGAGGTGGCGGAGCAGGACGTGATTTCTGAATTGACAAAATTTCTCAACTTTGCTATAATGACGAAAATTAATTCCGTGAGGGAGTAATTCGCGTGTAAACGTGGTTTGTCAACATACTGGTGTGCGCACCTGGCAAATCTTAAAGAATGAGACTCATGTATATTTTATTTCTATTGTGGAGATAAGGTATACGTGGGTCTTTTTTTGTCATAAGAAATATCTTCTGACCGGACACATATGAAAAGGAGAAAAAGAGATATGTTATTATTTATGAAAGTGCTCTTTACTCAATTTATTGCGGAAATGGGCGACAAGACACAGCTGATGCTGGTGGCGATGACTTCCAAGTTCAAACTGAAAGACATTCTGCTTGGAACAGGTGTTGCGATCATCGTTCTTAACGGACTGGCAGTTCTGGCAGGAGGTCTTGTCAGCACGGTAGTTCCTACCTGGCTGATCCGGTTGATCGCAGGTGCGGCGTTCCTGTTTTTTGCAGCAACTACTTTAAAGAGTGACGATGATGAGGAAGAGAATGTAAAAGACCGAAAAATCAAGTTCGCACCGCTTTCTGTGTTCTGTACATTTTTTGTTGCTGAACTTGGTGATAAGACACAGCTCACAGCGATCACTTTTGGAGCAAATGAGGGCTTAAGTGCTGCTGTTGTTGTATGGCTCGCCTGTTCCCTGGGACTTTTTGCTGCGGATGTGATCGGACTTCTTATTGGTTATCTTCTGAAGAGCAAGGCACCGGAAGGAATCCTCAATACGGTTGCATTTTTTATTTTTTCCATTTTCGGAATCCTGACTCTGAGACAGGGATTCGGCCTTCTGCTTGGCGCGGAATCATCCAGGATCCTGCCTCTGACTGTAGCTGTTACTGTTGTATTTGTGGTTGTCTGTCTTGTGATTTATAAGAAGCGTAAGAAGGTTGAAGGGTAAAGAAGGATAGTAATAAAGTAATACGTAAGTGTATAGAGATCATTTGTAAAGACATACCTCGAAATCCCCCGGCATACACTGTAAAAAAGCGTCTTCGGAGGCTTGGCAGTGAAGGATTATATAGAGGAACGTGCAGTTGAGATCGCAGGGTATATTATTGAAACAAAGGCTACGGTGAGGCAGGCGGCAAAGAAATTTGGGATCAGTAAGAGCACGGTACATAAGGACTGTGTGGAACGGTTGAAGGTGATCAATCCGGGGATGGCTGTGGAAGTGCGGAAGGTACTGGATGTGAATAAGCAGGAGAGACATATCCGTGGAGGGCTTGCGACCCGGAAGAAGTATCTGCAAGTGCGAAATTAAGTTGACATACCTGGTGAGTTGTGCGAAGATTTGTATATAAGTGCGAATGGCTGCTTTGCCAGGCATTGAATACACCACGAAGGAAAGAGAGGCTTTTATCATGCTGAAACAGTTATCCATATACGCAGAGAACAAGAAGGGCGTTATGCAGAACATCACAGGGATCCTGAAGGAAGAGGACATTAACATTCTGGGATCTGTCACCAACGACAGTGCTGAGTACGGAATTGTAAGAATGGTAGTTTCTGATCCGGAAAAAGCGAAGGAGGCTCTGATCGGTGCCGGTTATCTCTGCCATGTTATTGAGGTGATCGGAGTAGAAGTAGAAGATAAAACAGGAAATCTCAATGATCTTCTTCTTACACTGAAGGACAGTAACGTAAGTGTGGATTATCTGTATCTTTCTTTTAATCGTGATTCCGGCAAGCCGATTATGGTATTCCATACAGAAGATATCATGGAAGTAAGAGAATGTCTGAAATCCAGAGGATACAGTGTTTTATAAGAGCAAAACAGCAATGTCCAATTATTAAAGAATTCTATATTATAAAAACTAAATATTAATTTTACAAATAAACATGGTCATGCTATCATGTAAACATAATAGTTCTTAACCTGTATCAGCCACCTGCGGATATGTGAATATCCGACATAAATACAGGGCAGAACTAAAAAACTCATCACATAAAGTTAATAATTACACCCATGAAGGATCCTGTGGATCAGCGTACACAGGCTACTTCAGAAAAAAGCTGTTATATCGGCGGAGTTTTCTGTGTCTCCAATGGTATGGCAGCTTTTTTCTTTATGTAATATTCAGTCAAAATTTCGCAGTATTTTCACAAACACGTGATACATTATAGGAAGTGTTATAATACATTTCGAATATAGATAAGCGCAGCGTCTGCTCTTATGAGCAAGTAGCGAAGTGGATGTTACTGAGAATGGAGTGAACAGTAACAGGTGGATTGCGAATATCCGCATGACTTGAATGCAGATGGTAAATATCTGCCTGACGACTGATAAGAATCGACGGAAGAGGAAATACGATGAAATTACAGAAGAAACGAAATCACAGAAGCAGAACTCCGGCCTGGGTCTATATCCTGGCATTTTTGTTTCCGGTAATCATATTTATGGCTGGTTTTGCCCTGAAAGGCGTGTATCCCTTTGGGGAGGCGTCAGCACTTGTTGTAGACGGTGTCCACCAGTATACAGCTTTTTATAAAGAGCTTGCCAGCCAGCTTGGAAAAGGTCTGGGATGGACTTATTCTTCACACGCCATGGGATACAATTTTTATGGCTTATTCTGTTATTATCTCTGCAGCCCGTTCAGTTTACCGATCCTTCTGCTGATGAAATTCATGTACGTAAACGAAGCCGTGACAGCTGTGATTCTGGTCAAAGTAGGACTTTGCAGCGTGTCCATGGCATGGTATTCCGGAAAAAAATATTCTGGCAGAAGCAGTATGGCAGTTTCTCTTGGCTGTATGTACGGTCTGTCAAATTTTATGCTGGGATATTACAGCAATGTGATGTGGTTTGACTGCATTATGATGCTTCCGGTGCTGGCATATCTTATAGAACAGCTTGTATATACCGGAAGATGGAAAAGATATTGCCTGGTGCTGGGATATTGCATTCTGACCAGCTATTATATGGGATTTATGCTGTGCGTATTTGCAGCGCTTTATTATCTGGCCAATCTTATTATTATGATGGCGACGGAACCGGACCGGCGCGGAGCTGGGATTTTTTATTCACTGCGGACGTTCGTGGGAGCTTCCATTGCGGCTGCAGGTCTTGCAGGAATTACGCTGATCCCCGGAATCATCGCAGTTTCCAGAACAGCTGCAGCAACAGAGGCAGGAAACGGACTGAGCGGTGTTTACGGAGATCTCTGGAAACAGCTTGGCGCGCTGATGGAAGATTCCCTGTCTTTTGTGAAATCAGGCGAGCAGGGAGATGTGAACCTTTACTGCGGCTGCGCGGTGCTGCTTTTTGCAGGAATGTATTTTTTTAACAAAGAGATCCGAATTGTGGAAAAAATCGTGCTGGGTTTGCTGATCGTTTTATATTTTGCAGGGTTCCATGTAACGATGTTGAATCTCCTTTTTCACGGACTGCATAAGCCGGTGGGAATTCCCAACCGATTTGCTTTTGTTCTGGTATTCCTGCTTCTCAGAGTGACCGGTGATGCCTGGGGAAAAATATCTGTACAGAGCAGAAAATGGCTTTTTGCAGGGCTGGCAGCAGCAGAAATATTTTGCGCAGCTGTAGGAATACTGGGTGGAAAAAACAGAGAAATTTTATTCTCAGCCGGTGCTGTTGCACTGATGTTTTTACCTGTGTGGACGGAATGTTTTATTTGTGGAAAACTTTTGGCAAACCGTTTCGGATGTGTGGAAATCCGAAAAGTATGCAGCTGTATGCTTATGTTGTTGATCCTTGCAGAAACCGGAATCCATGGGATCGTAAGCATCACATATAACGGAACAGCCAGTCGTGACATTTATGTGGAAAGCGAGCAGGAAGTTAGTGAACTTATGGATTCTGTAAATGCAGATCAGGTAAATTACAGAGCTGCTATTGTGAATCCGCTGGTGAGAAATGAGGAACTTCTGTATCAGCTTAATGGAATTTCAATGTATTCATCCACCAATACGGAAGAAATGTGGGATTTCGTGAAAAACATGGGTTTTGAAAATCTGGAGAACCGTTATCAATATGCAGGTGCAACAGAGGCAATGGATATGCTTCTTGGAATCCGTTATCTGATCTGTCGGAATACAAGGATGCTGAACACATCCTATCAGAAGATGGGGGAAAGTCCGTTTTTTGACCTGTATGAAAATCCCCGTGCGCTGAAAGCCGGATATATGGTCAGTGATTCTGCAGTGGATTATGCAATGGCAGGCACTAATCCAATGGAAGTACAGAACCGGCTGCTCAGAGGCATTGCAGGGAAAAGACTTTATAATCTGAAGACAGTCAGCTCTGAGACAACACTTACCGGAATAGCAGCCTTCAATATCTGTCTGAAAAAAGACGAACATGGATATCTTTACATTCCGGGAACAGAGCCGGATACAGTTACGATCAACGGGCAGGAGCAGAAGTCAGATTACTGGAATAATAATTTTCTGGATCTAGGAACTTATGATACAGAAACAATCGTTCATATTACTGCAAATTCCGGTATACACGAGGCCGTTCTCGGAGCTTATCAGGAGGCAGATCTGGATGAAATCTATGAAAAACTTTCTTTACAGCAGACGGATCTTGCAGGAGGAAAAGGGAACATAACTGTGCAAAGGGATGGAATACTTATGATCGGCAGTTTTTACGATCCAGATATGCAGATCTACGTAGATGGAAAAAAAGCGGAAACACTGAACTTGCAGGGACTTACCGGGGTGAAGCTTTCTGCAGGGCCACATAAGATTGTTATGAAGTATCATACACCTGGGTTTTGGATTGGAGCAGTTCTTTCTATATTAATAGTATTTGTGCTGGGAATTATAGAGTATGCAGGAAGCAGAAAGCGGAAAAATTACGGGAGAAGGAGATATTTTACCTGGATACAGTAGATGAATAGAAAAAGACGTGATATACTTCCTGGAAGGAGCGGAGGCCATAGCAGAAAAATCAGCTGGTTCAGACTGTGCGGTACTGAATGGCTGGAAACAGTCAGCAGGCAGATAGAGAGTGATCTGTCTGGAAGAAAGGGAAATATCATGGAAAAACTGTGGAAAAGACTGGAGACGCAGATGATACAGTCTTACGAGGGTATGGTAAAGGAAAACTCCGATGTGACGGTGTGGAACCGGGCGTTTGAGACGCTGGCAGAGATCGTTGAGCATGGCCGGAAAAAATACGGGGATTTCGCACAGGAGCTTTTTATCCTGGATGGAAGCACGGATTTTATGTTTGATCTGAAGGTTTGGCTGGATGATTACATGGAGTTTCTGGAACAGGAAGAAGAGCAGGAACAGCTGGAAAAAGTATGCAGAAAACTTCTGAAGCTTTTTGCATGGCAAAAGGCATCGCCGTCTGATATACGGTTCCGTCTGGCATCATCTATGCTGTCTTTAAATAAGAAAAAAGAGGCAGGGGATTTCTGCGAGAGATGGTATGGAGAGGATGAGAATGACCCGGCTGCGGCAGCTGCGCTGATTTATGCCTGGATCGCAGACAGACGGTATAAAGATGCACAGAAAGTTGTGGATTTCTGGATGGATAAAGAAGGCGATTATACAGAGGAAAATGCAGAGGTTTTTGGAGCGGCAGCTGTTTTGCAGAATGTTTTTCCGGGGAAGGGGAAAGACAAGGTTCTGGAAGTATAAGTGTCATTTTCGCAGGGTTGTGACATCTATGAAGAAAATTGCGCTGAACCCCTGTAAAATCAGCAAAAATTCTTTGTAAAACACCTTGACAAGCCGTATATTTACGGTCTATAATGAGCAAGCGTGCGAATGAAACGTTATATTTTCGCATGCCGTAATTTGTAAATAGCAACCGCAAGGCCCCATGGGAAAGCCCATGGAGAAATAAATCGGGAGGTGAAATGGAATGCCAACATTCAACCAGTTAGTAAGAAAGGGCCGTCAGACAGCTGTTAAGAAATCTACAGCACCGGCTCTGCAGAAAACATTTAACTCTTTAAGAAAGAAATCAGTTGATCAGGCTGCTCCACAGAAACGTGGTGTTTGTACAGCTGTTAAGACAGCTACTCCTAAAAAGCCTAACTCAGCTCTTAGAAAGATCGCCAGAGTTCGTCTTTCCAACGGTATCGAGGTAACAAGCTACATTCCAGGAGAGGGTCACAACCTTCAGGAGCATAGCGTTGTTCTTATCCGTGGAGGAAGAGTTAAGGACTTACCTGGTACAAGATACCACATCATCAGAGGTACTCTTGATACAGCAGGTGTCGCTAACAGAAAACAGGCTCGTTCCAAATACGGAGCTAAGAGACCTAAAGCTAAGAAATAATTTAAGTAGATCAGAAATCTACACCGCTTCCTGATTGCAGACGATCAGGAGGATTACAAAGATATTATTCATCTAATGTATTACAGCGGAAGACTATAAGGATTTGTACGGTATTCCATATACCCTGTCGGTTGCGGGTTAAATATAGGACCTTACCAGTGCGAACATGCAATAGTTTTACTGCGTGAGTACCGATGATATAATCAATATGATTAAGGAGGGAAGTAACGTGCCACGTAAAGGACATACTCAGAAAAGAGACGTTCTGGCTGACCCGATGTACAATAACAAAGTGGTTACCAAACTTATCAATAACATCATGTTAGACGGTAAGAAAGGTGTTGCTCAGAAAATTGTATACGGTGCATTTGCCAGAGTAGAGGAAAAAGCTGGTAAACCAGCAATTGAAGTATTTGAAGAGGCTATGAACAACATCATGCCAGTTCTCGAGGTAAAAGCAAGACGTATCGGTGGTGCTACTTATCAGGTTCCGATCGAGGTAAGAGCAGACAGACGTCAGGCACTTGCTCTTCGTTGGCTTACAATGTTCTCACGTAAGAGAGGCGAGAAGACAATGGAAGAAAGACTGGCTAATGAGCTTCTGGACGCAATGAACAACACAGGTGCATCCGTTAAGAGAAAAGAAGACATGCACAAGATGGCTGAGGCAAATAAAGCATTTGCTCACTATCGCTTCTAATTCGAGGAGGAAAATTCATTGGCTGGAAAAGAAGGAAGAGAATATCCATTAGAGAGAACCAGAAATATCGGTATCATGGCGCATATCGATGCTGGTAAAACAACTCTTACAGAGCGTATTCTTTATTATACAGGTGTTAACTACAAGATCGGTGATACTCATGAAGGTACAGCAACAATGGACTGGATGGAGCAGGAGCAGGAGCGTGGTATCACAATCACATCCGCTGCTACAACATGTCACTGGACTCTTGAGGAGAACTGCAAACCAAAGCCAGGTGCTCTTGAACATCGTATCAACATCATTGATACACCAGGACACGTAGACTTCACTGTTGAGGTTGAGCGTTCCCTTCGTGTACTTGATGGTGCTGTCGGCGTTTTCTGTGCTAAGGGTGGTGTTGAGCCGCAGTCAGAGAACGTATGGCGTCAGGCTGATACCTACAATGTACCTCGTATGGCATTCATCAATAAGATGGATATCCTTGGTGCAAACTTCTACGGTGCAGTAGAGCAGATCAAGACTCGTCTTGGTAAAAACGCTATCTGCCTTCAGCTTCCAATCGGAAAAGAGGATGACTTCAAAGGAATCATCGACCTTTTCGAGATGAAAGCATACATCTACAATGATGACAAGGGCGACGATATCTCTATCATTGATATCCCGGAGGATATGCAGGAAGATGCAGAACTTTATCATACAGAGCTGATCGAGAAGATCTGCGAGCTGGATGATGATCTCATGATGGAGTATCTTGAGGGAGATGAGCCTTCTGTAGACAGACTGAAAGCTGTCCTCAGAAAAGCTACATGTGAGTGTACAGCAGTACCGGTTTGCTGCGGTTCCGCTTACAGAAACAAAGGTGTTCAGAAACTTCTGGATGCAATCCTTGAGTATATGCCGGCTCCTACAGATATCCCGGCTATCAAGGGTGTTGACCTTGACGGTAACGAAGTTGAGAGACATTCATCTGATGATGAGCCGTTCTCCGCTCTTGCATTCAAGATCATGACTGACCCATTTGTAGGAAAACTTGCTTATTTCCGTGTTTATTCAGGAACAATGAACTCCGGTTCTTATGTACTGAATGCCACAAAAGATAAAAAAGAGCGTGTTGGACGTATCCTTCAGATGCACGCTAACAAACGTATGGAGCTGGATAAGGTTTACTCCGGTGATATCGCTGCAGCGATCGGATTCAAATTCACTACAACAGGTGATACAATCTGTGACGAGCAGCATCCGGTAATCCTTGAGTCCATGGAGTTCCCGGAGCCGGTTATCGAGCTCGCTATCGAGCCTAAGACAAAAGCCGGACAGGGCAAACTTGGTGAGGCACTTGCTAAGCTTGCTGAGGAGGACCCGACATTCCGTGCTCATACAGATCAGGAAACTGGACAGACCATTATCGCTGGTATGGGTGAGCTTCACCTGGATATCATCGTTGACCGTCTTCTTCGTGAGTTCAAGGTTGAGGCTAACGTTGGTGCACCTCAGGTTGCTTACAAAGAGACAATCACCAAGCCTGTTGATGTAGACAGCAAGTATGCTAAACAGTCTGGTGGTCGTGGACAGTATGGTCACTGTAAAGTTAAATTCGAGCCTATGGATGCCAACGGAGAAGAGCTGTACAAGTTCGAGTCCACAGTTGTTGGTGGTGCTATTCCGAAGGAATACATCCCGGCAGTTGGCGAAGGTATCGAGGAAGCTATGAAAGCTGGTATCCTCGGAGGATTCCCGGTAGTTGGTGTACATGCAAATGTATACGATGGTTCTTACCATGAAGTCGATTCTTCTGAGATGGCATTCCACATTGCAGGTTCTCTTGCATTCAAGGATGCTATGCAGAAAGCAGCTCCGGTTCTTCTTGAGCCAATCATGAAGGTCGAAGTTACTACACCAGAGGATTACATGGGTGACGTTATCGGTGATATCAACTCCCGTCGTGGACGTATCGAGGGTATGGAAGATATCGGCGGCGGTAAGATGATCCGTGGATATGTTCCGCTTTCCGAGATGTTCGGATACGCTACAGACCTTCGTTCCAGAACACAGGGACGTGGTAACTACTCTATGTTCTTCGAGAAATATGAGCAGGTTCCAAAGTCTGTACAGGAGAAGATCCTTTCCAAAAAGGACTGATCTATCATAAATAAATAAAATGCTTGCAAATAACCTTGGTTTGCAATATAATCAAGGTTAGCAAGTTTAAATCTGAAAAAATGCTCTAATTACAGAGTGAAGTTTTTTAAGGAGGACATTTTAAAATGGCAAAGGCTAAGTTTGAGAGAACAAAACCGCATTGTAACATTGGTACCATCGGACACGTTGACCATGGTAAAACAACTTTAACAGCAGCTATCACAAAAGTTCTGTCTGAGAGAGTAGCAGGAAACACAGCTACAGATTTCGCTAACATCGATAAGGCTCCAGAGGAAAGAGAGCGTGGTATCACAATTTCTACAGCACACGTTGAGTATGAGACAGAGCATAGACACTATGCACACGTTGACTGCCCAGGACATGCTGACTACGTTAAGAACATGATCACAGGTGCAGCTCAGATGGATGGTGCTATCCTTGTTGTTGCTGCTACAGACGGTGTTATGGCTCAGACTAAAGAGCATATCCTTCTTTCCCGTCAGGTAGGTGTTCCTTACATCGTTGTATTCATGAACAAATGTGATATGGTAGACGATGAGGAGCTTCTTGAGCTCGTAGAGATGGAGATCCGTGAGCTTCTTTCCGAGTATGACTTCCCAGGAGATGACATCCCGGTTATCCAGGGTTCTGCTCTTAAAGCTCTTGAGGATCCGAGCAGCGAGTGGGGCGACAAGATCATGGAGCTTATGGATGCTGTTGACAGCTACATTCCAGACCCACAGCGTGACACAGATAAACCGTTCGTAATGCCTGTAGAGGACGTATTCTCCATCACAGGACGTGGTACAGTTGCAACTGGTAGAGTTGAGGCTGGTGTTCTTCACGTATCTGATGAGGTTGAGATCGTTGGTATCAAAGAGGAGACTCGTAAAGTTGTTGTAACTGGTATCGAGATGTTCCGTAAACTTCTTGATGAGGCTCAGGCTGGTGATAACATCGGAGCACTTCTTCGTGGTGTTCAGAGAAACGAGATCGAGCGTGGACAGGTTCTTGCTAAACCGGGAACACTTACATGCCATACAAAATTCACAGCTCAGGTTTACGTTCTGACTAAAGACGAGGGTGGCCGTCATACACCATTCTTCAACAACTATCGTCCGCAGTTCTACTTCAGAACAACAGACGTAACAGGTGTTTGCAACCTTCCAGAGGGAACAGAGATGTGCATGCCTGGAGATAACATCGAGATGACAATCGAGCTGATTCATCCGATCGCTATGAGCCAGGGTCTTACATTCGCTATCCGTGAAGGTGGACGTACTGTAGGATCAGGACGTGTTGCTACAATCATCGAGTAATACAATCTGAAAATAGATTTGTTATCGCAAGATAACTTGTGTCCAAACGTAAGATACCCCGGAACCGCAAGGTTTCCGGGGTTTTTCTGTTGCATAAAAGATTAGAATACAGCTATAAAGAATAGCGAATAAATTAAAACAGGCAGGTATGGGAAGATTTTTATTTTCTTCGCATATCTGCCTGTGATACTGTTATGATACTATTTTTATTCGTTATTGGAAAATTTCTTTGCTAAAAGTTCATCTCGTTTACGAATTCGTGTTTCAAAATCCAGTTCTTCAAATTCTTTATGTGTGACAGGTTTCGCTGTGTAGTATTCCAGCGTCTGTTTTTTCCACATATCGTACATATCCTTGCCTGTGAAATAAGATTCCAGACTTTCTCTGTTCTCTTGCAGGTCTGCAAGAAAATTACACATATCCGCATTTAAAGAATGTTCCGGATCATTTCCATAAAAGCGAAGTCCGGCATACCATCTCTGACTTTCTGTTTCTATGTCTCCGGGAAGTTTATTATTTATGTCCAGTTCATAGCGTAATTCATTTGATTCATTCATCTGGAGCAGAACCAAAATGATATCGCTCAGGGTAGAAATTTGTATTTTGTTTTCAGATAATCCAAACAACCAGTCCAGTGAGACATGAAATTTTTGAGCAATGGTCAATAATACCTCGTTAGATGGAGTAACCACACCGTTTTCATAACTAGATAAAGTTGATTGCCTTATCCCAATGGCTGCGGAAAAGTTTTTCTGATTCATTTTCAGATCAGTTCGTAGCTCTTTTATTTTCTCTGAAATAGATGATTCCTGCATGATAGACACCTCCTCAAAACTATAATTAGTATATCATAAATGATAAAAATCAACAATATGGAAAAATATCATTAACACAGATAAAAATTATTGACAATGATTATTTAAAATGATATAGTATCAGTGAAAATGATAAATATAGATAAGGAGGAAATGATATGCAGAAACAGAACTATATGATTACAGCAGAAGAAGTGGCTGAAAGCATGGGAATTTCACTTGGATATGCTTATAAGCTACTTCGTAAATTGAACAAAGAGCTTGCAGATCAGGGATATGTGACCGTTGCAGGCAAAATACCGAGGGCATTCTGGGAAAAGAAATTTTATGGATATTCCCAGATCGTAATGTAAGGGGGTGAGAAAGTATGGCAGCATACAAAGATGAAGAAAGAGGAACCTGGTATGTTTCATTTTACTACGAGGACTGGACAGGTGCCAAAAAGAGAAAAGTAAAAAGAGGGTTCCGTACCAAGAAAGAAGCGTTAAATTTCGAGTCGGAGTATAAAAGAACAGCGAAAGCGGATATGGATATGACAATGGGAGAGTTTGTAGAAGTTTACTTCCGAGACAAGGCTCAGTCATTGAAGGATAGAAGTATTAAGAACAAAAGAGATACGATGAATGCTCAGTTGTTACCGTATTTTAAGGACAGACCAATGAACAGTATTACACCTGCAGAAATTATTCAGTGGCAGAATACGATTATTGAAAAAGGATATTCAGATGATTACCTGAAAACAATACAGAATCAGATGACGGCATTGTTCAATCATGCGAAGAATATCTACAATTTGGCAGACAATCCCTGTGACAAGGTAAAACGCATGGGAAAGACTTCAAAAAAGAAAATGAAATTCTGGACGATTGAAGAATACCGACAGTTTATGACCGGAATAGAACCGGGAAGCAAATATTATGTATTGTTTGAATTATTATTCTGGACAGGAGCAAGAGAGGGCGAAGCACTCAGCATTACACCTGCGGACATTGATTTTGAAAGAAATCTACTTCATATCAATAAAACTTACTACCGTATGCATGGAAAAGATGTAATTACTTCTCCTAAAACAGAAGAATCTAACCGCACAATTTCCATTCCAGAATTTCTCAAAAAAGAGATTCAGGATTATATTGGTAAATTGTATGAATTACCTGAAGATGAACGGATTTTCCAAATGGTTCATGAAGCAGTACAGCATAAGTTAAAACAGGTGGTTCAAAAGACCGGAGTGAAAAAAATAAGAGTACACGACATTCGTCACAGTCATGCGGCATTTCTGATTAATAAAGGTGTACAGCCATTGATGATTAAAGAAAGATTTGGACATACAGACATTCGTATTACATTGAATACTTATGGTCACTTATATCCAGATCAGCAAAAGGTGGTGGCAGATATGCTGGATGATGAAAATGTAAAAAGCTCCGGAAGTACGAACAACCGGAGCAATGTGACAAATGAGGACGAATCCGCAAATGTCAACCCTAGACAAGTTGATTATAGCAGGGATTCTTCCAGAGAACAACAGACAATTGATGAGAACAGTTTGGAAAATGGAGGAACTTATGCAACAGAAAAATGACAATAAAGCAGAATTGAAAATGATAAAGATGTCAGATGTCCAGTCCCAGACAGTGGACTGGCTCTGGTATCCGTTTATTCCTTATGGAAAATTAACAATTATTCAGGGAGATCCCGGCGATGGAAAAACTACGTTGGTGTTAAATATCGCAGCAAAATTGTCTAAAGGAGAAGGATTGGACAACGATATGAAGGTAACAGAACCAGTAAATATTATTTATCAGACAGCAGAAGATGGACTGGCAGATACGGTAAAACCCAGATTAGAACTGGCAGAAGCGGTCTGTGAAAGAATCATGGTTATAGATGAAACAGAAAAATCACTTTCCATGATTGATGAAAGACTGGAAGCTGCCATTAAACAGACAGGTGCCAAGGTGTTTATTTTAGATCCGATCCAGGCATATCTTGGTGGAACAATGGATATGAACCGGGCAAATGAAGCAAGGGACATGACGAAGAAATTGAGCTTATTGGCAGAAAAATATAAATGTGCAATCTTATTGATTGGACACATGAATAAAGCTGGTGGAAACAAAGCTGCATATAGAGGAATGGGTTCGATTGACTTTTTTGCAGTAGCCAGAAGCGTATTGCTGGTAGGAAGAATAGAGGGAGAACCGGATTTAAGAGCAGTGGTTCAGATTAAAAATAATCTGGCAGCATTTGGACATTCCAAAGCATTTCGCCTGACAGAAACAGGATTTGAGTGGGTAGGTGACTATGAAATCACAGCAGATGAAGTGCTTGGAGGAATTGCACCCAAGATAAACAAGCTGGAACAAGCCAAGAAGATGTTGAGAGAACTGGCAGAAACATCAAATTCCGTACAAAGCAGCGAAATTTTTGATATGGCAGAAGAATTGAATATTTCCAAAAGAACATTGGAAAATGCAAAAAAAGAACTCGGAATTAAGGCAAGACGAATTGGTAATTCATGGTATTGGGATTTAGATAAAGTTAAACCGGAATAAATAAAGGATGCAACATTGCAGAGTTTATAGAAAATGCGGAATTAAAATGTAAGGTTGCAATCTGTAAAGACATTGCAGTGTTGCGTCCTTATCTGAAAAGTAAGAAGGTGAGAGAATGAAAAACGTTATGGTTCCAGAGGAGTTGTTTGGAAAACTTTTAAAATATCATTTACTGGATCAGAAACAGGAAGAAGATGATATAAGAAAAGGTCTGGAGAAAAAGCTGGATGCAATAGTAAATCGTGAGGTATACAGTAAATCCAAAACTGCACCAACAGAAGAAGAACGAGAAAAGTTCCGGCAGGAATATCTGAACAGAAAAGGAATGCACGGGAGCTTTCGATGGTAATAGTTCATGTTGATTACCTTTTTACAGGAGCGTGCCACGCCCCTGTGAGAAGCAAACAAGGAGAAATTTGGTAAGGTGCAGACGGAAAGCTGTGGCTGGAATGTGAGATTGCTGTAAATTTGATAGTTGTGAAGAAGGGAGAAAGATACAATGAAACAGGGAAGATTAGGATATAACAGTAGCAATGACAGATATGGATTGTTGGCATCAGACTTATGGATTGATACAGGATTTCACTGTGGAGAAGGTCTTGAGGTGCTAGTTGATGATAAGTGGGTACGGACAAGAATGGAGATGAATCTGGCAAGAGAATGGTATCTGGTGGGAACACCATACTGCGGAGATCTGGAATATGTACAGGCAAGAATACCGGAATAATTTGACTGGATAGGTCTTCGTTCCACTTCGGTCGGTGCAGAACAGACGTCCCCTGGACGTCTTATCCCCCCGGAGCGCAAGGGTACTTTTGATGGACGGTACGGCTGTCGAAAGTGCTTTTGCGTTACTTTTGACAAAAGTAACAAAACCGCCATAACTGGCGTAAATCAACTTATATGCCATATCTGGCACTGCTTTTAGAAAGTGAGGTGATAAGCATAATGATGAGAAGAACGATCAGCGGCATGATTGGAGCTGGCTCTCTGGCTCATAACAGACGGGATTTTATAGCTGAAAATGTAGATCCGGACAGAGTACACCTGAATGTCTGTTACCAGAATGAAAATCTGAAAGAAGTATATAAAGAGTTGTTTGATGATTCTGTGGAACGGTACAATGTAGGAAAAAGAAAGGATCGGCAGATTACAAATTACTATGAAAAAATCCGTCAGGGAAAGCAGGAAAAGCTGTTCCACGAAGTGATTTTTCAGATTGGAAATCGTGAAGATATGGCAGTAGGGACGACAGAAGGAGACCTGGCGGTACAGGTACTGAATGAGTATGTAAAGAATTTTCAGCAACGAAATCCAACACTTCATGTATTTAGCTGTTATCTGCACCAGGATGAAGCTACACCACATCTGCATATTGATTTTGTCCCTTATGTAACTGGTTGGAAAGGGAAAGGAATGGATACCAGGGTTTCCCTGAAGCAGGCATTAAAAAGTCTGGGATTTCAAGGCGAGAACAAACACGATACAGAGTTGAATCAGTGGATCAACCATGAAAAAGAATTGCTTGCAGAGATTGCACGACAGCATGGAATTGAATGGGAGCAGAAAGGAACACATGAGGAACATCTGGATGTTTATAATTTTAAGAAGAAAGAGCGTAAAAAGGAAGTGCAGGCACTGGAACAGGAGAAAGAATATCTCACTGCTGAGAATGAAGGACTGACTGCACAGATTGCAGAAGCGAGAGCTGATATCCAGCTTTTGAAAGATGACAAGGAGCAGGCAGTTAAAGATAAAGAGGAAGCTGAGAAGAGTGCGGAAAAAGCCGAGAAAGATCTGCACAGCCTGGAAGAACGCAGAGAACGGTTGCAGCCTGTTATGGATAATGTTAGTAAGGAAATAAAGGAATATGGGACAGTGAAAGCAATTCTACCGGAAGCTGGGACATTAGAACGTGCAACAACTTACCGGGATAAAAAGATAAAACCACTGTTTACCCAGATGAAAAATAAAATTGCTGCAATGGCTGCTCAGGTCAAAGAACTTACCAAAGAAGTAGAAAAATGGAAACACAAATATCAGGAAACAAAGCAGGCATATAACCGAGTGCAGAGAGAGCTAGATACAGTATGTGAAGAAAAACAGCAGTTATCTGAGGAAAAGCAACAATTGCAGGGCGTTTCCGACAGATATGACCGGGTAGTGCGTGTCCTTGGGGAAAATGTTGTAGAGGATGCAGTGCAGCAAGATATACAGGAGCAGAAAGCATTAGAAGAAAAACGACAAATGGAGCAAATGCCTCAAGGAAGTATTCACGAAAGACTGGCCTGGGGTGCTCGAAAGAGTGAGATGGAGAATCAACAGCGTAAGAAAAATAAAATAAAAAATAGAGGAATGGAGAGATAAGACAATGAAAAAGCACATTTATGATGAAGGCAATGGATTAAGTTACACACTGCATGGAGACTATTACCTGCCGGATCTGGCAGTGAATGAGGAAGAACCGACATATGGTAAATACGGAATGTTGCGGAAACAGTTCCTGAAAGAGCATAGACCGGCACAATACCAGTATTTATTGATGACTGGGGAGCTGACGGCACATCTGAACCGAGTCGATCAGGAGACCAGAGAGCAGGTGGAAACCTTGGTAAAGCAGATGATGGAAAAACAGGGTGTGACGGAACAACTGAAAATGCAGGATCTGATGAAATGGGTTGGATTGATGAATAATATAAAGGCATGTGCGGAAGAAATTGTGTTGAAAGAGAGCGTGTATATGTGAGCAGAAAGGGCAGTCGGAAGGCTGCTCTTTGGCAATCTAAGAATAGAGTTTTGAGGTAGAATGTGATAGAATGTAAGAAACAAATCGGTATTTGGTGGAGGTGTTATACAAATGAAACTGGCAGACTTATCAACTGGACCAGACTGGGTAGTATATGTTGGATTTATAATATTTGCTGTACTTTCCATAGTTTTGATTTCTGGACATGGAAGTTGGTTAATTTCCGGATATAATACAGCTTCAAAAGAAGAAAAGGCAAAATATAATGAAAAAAAGCTATGCAGAACAATGGGAATTGGAATGTCTATTATAGCAATTCTTCTATTAATTATGGGAGTGTTTGAAAATATTTTACCGGCATTTTTTGTGTATATTGCATTGGGTATTATTTTAGCTGATGTTGTGATAATTATTGTGTTGGGAAATACAATATGTAGAAGGTGACAAATTTCGACTTGTGGACTTTAACAACTCGGGAGTTGTAGTAAAGGAGATTTACAATGGGATTTTGGATTTTTATGTTGATTATGGATTTGCTTCTTCCATTTACGATGATTGGTTTTGGAAGATATTTTATGAAAAAGGCTCCAAAGGAAATAAATTCAGTATTTGGATATCGGACTTCGATGTCTATGAAGAACAAAGACACATGGGAATTTGCTCATAAATATTGTGGTAAAGTTTGGTATGTCTGTGGAATGGTTATGTTGCCGATAACAGTAATATTCATGCTTTTAGTAATTGGAAAAAATGAAGATTGTGTTGGGAGTATAGGAGGAATTATCTGTGGTGTTCAACTTATTCCTTTAATTGGATCTATTCTCCCAACAGAAATAGCATTAAAAAAGAATTTTGATAAGAATGGAACAAGACGATAAATTTCAGTTTGAAAAATATCGGAGTAAAGGTGTTTTTGATCATCTTAGACAGGTAATGTCTGGTGGAAAATTAGAGAATTCTCGTTTTATGTCGTGGTAATTTTGGTATATGTTGGTAAGCTGTAAGTGAAAGAGAGGTAAAGACATGGATACAAAAAAGATTGGAGCTTTTTTAAAACAATGTCGTAAAGAGAAAAATCTTACACAAGAACAGCTTGCCGAGGTGTTTGGAGTATCTGCAAGAACAGTTTCAAGATGGGAAACAGGGACAAATATGCCGGATCTCAGTATGCTTGTTGAAATTGCTGAATATTACGAGATTGAAATGAAAGAGCTCCTGGATGGAGAAAGGAGCCAGACTATGAATAAAGAGATGAAAGAAACATTAGACAAAGTAGCTGATTATGAGAATTGGGTAAAACAAAAAGCTTTAAAAGCTGGAAATCTTGCTTTTGCATCTATGTTCCTGATTAGTATTGGAGTTATTATCATACAACTTTTATTGACAGTAAACCTTCGATTTGTATTAGGAGAAACGCTTATTGCCTTGGTAGGTGGAATTGTATATGCGTTTATCATGGTACATAATGGTATCTGGGATAAAGGTTTATCTGCGAGAGAGGCATTATGGAGAGATTTCCTTACCAGTGTGATTTGTGCAGGAATTTTCTCAGTATTTTATGGTATTTGCCTGAGAAGAATGGGGGCAAGCGAAAAGCAAATAATATACTTTGCTTTGTCTTTTTTGGGAGGAATTACAATTGTAGCATTTATTGTTCTCAGAATATTATCATATTTAAACCAGAATAGACGCCGAAATGCGGTTAAAGAGAGAACGAGTTCAAAAACAACGACAAGTTGTACGAAAATCTATAATGCTAAAGATATAGTAGAAGCAGGAAAGATCATAGAATTATTTAAAGAACATGGAATTACTGCTTTTTCACAGGAAGCGAGTGCCAATGTTGCTATGCATGGTATGTCTGGATTTGGGATATATGGCGTGGATGTGTTTGTGGAAACGGACGAAGCAGAAAGGGCAATACAGATTCTTGAAGATATGGATGTGTCCATAAGAAAAGAAAGATTTTGACATTTTCATAGATGCGTGATAATATGATTATAGAAAAAGAGTGCTACCGATAGACGGTTAGTCCGATATATGATGTGACAAAAATTGCCGCTTCAGTTTACCAGGCTTGGGCGGCTATTTTTGTGGCTTATTATTATCCTTGCCAAAGGTATATCCAAGACCAAAGCAGGTTAAGCCGAAGCTAACCACAGCTATGAAGTCAACAATACTCATGGCTTAGCCCTCCTTTCCAGTGGATTCCCGTTCGGGTTTCTATGTAATCAGAGGGTCACAGTCCCTCTGTTGAAGGACTAACCGCCTACCGTTATGGTAGCACCCATGTTTCGATTATAACAGTCAGGACAGGAATCCGCAACCGGAAAGTTGCTAGTGCATAAAAATGGAGCTGTGATACCATTTTGATACTAAAAAGTAAAGAGAATAAAAATATAACTCGGAAAATTGGCAATACAGGACAATAAGGACACGAAAATCACAGAAAATAATGAGATTTTAAGAACCTCACAAACGTGAAGGTGGACGTACTGTAGGATCAGGACGTGTTGCTACAATCATCGAGTAATACAATCTGAAAATAGATTTGTTATCGCAAGATAACTTGTGTCCAAACGTAAGATACCCCGGAACCGCAAGGTTTCCGGGGTTTTTCTGTTGCCTGGAAATATATGAAAGGGCAGAAAAGAATAATGAACAGTATAGAAAAACGGTTGCCGGGAGAGTATCCTGACAACCGTTTGTGATAACAGAATGATAACAAAATATTAAAATTGACAATTTTTAAAATTATGTTATACTATAAGTATAACATAGTTAGTAACAGGATTTGGTTCGATTCCAAACACCATCAAACCAATATTGGGAGCATTGTCGAATTGCCTAGTTTCTGGATTGATTTATGATGCAGTCAAACATATTTGCAAGAAAGGACTTGATTCGATGAGAAAAGAATACATATTAATATTTGGTCTGGGAGTATGCGGTGGTGAAGTGTAATGGTTGCACGGTTTAACATACTAAGCAGACTCCCACCCAGACCACCAAAAACTCAGAGCTCATAAGGGCTCTTTTTCTTTTGCAAAAATTATGTCAGATCATATGTCTTGATGGAATTACCTTCAGTACCCTTCTTAACGATAGTGTGACAGCCTATCGTAGTTCCCATAGCACGCAGTTTCCATTCGTCCTGGGTAGCGTTGAGCTTATTCAGTTCTTCCTGTCTTTTATCTTCATCTTCGATAGCTAATATTTCAGCTTTTTCCTTTTCATAGACGTTTTTAAATTGACACCATTTACTGAAAAAGTCCTGCATTGTAGGATTGTCGAAAGTCAGTGAAATTTTCTGATCAGGCATCTCAGCAAGTGAGAGATTCACTGAATCATCAATAGAAAACAACAGAGAGAGTACATCTCCGACCGTTTCAATATTAAAATCCAGGAAAACACTTACATTTAATCCCAATGCAGTTGCTATCTTTTCTAACTGATCCGGTTTTGGATTCCGGATTCCCAGTTCATACTTTCTGATCGTTCCTACGTTAATGCCGGACAGCTCGGCTAACTGTATCTGACTGTATCCTCTAAATTCCCGGAATGCCCGGATTTTTTTACCTACCATAATGCTGCCTCCTTAATAATATTTGTGCTTCTATTCTAGCACAAAAGTGAATGATGCGAAAGAGGTTGATTTTCGCAGCGCCTGAAAATGTAGAATGGAATATAAAAATAAAATTCGCAAAAGGTTATTGACAAATTCACAAAAGTGAATTACAGTAGAAGGCATCAAAAGAGTCACAAAAGTGACTTTAAAGGAGGGCGATATGAGAACTAATTATATGATGACTGTTGATGATGTCATGGAAGAATTAGGCGTGAAACGCAGTAAGGCATATTCCATTCTGAAGCAGCTCAATGATGAACTGGCAAAGGAAGGATATGTAGCAGTTCGTGGAAAGATTCCACGTCCCTACTGGGAAACAAAATTTTATGGATGCTCTCGGAGAGCTGTATGAAGGAGGTTTTAAGATGTCAGCTTACAAAGACAAAGCACAGGGAACCTGGTATGTGAGCTTCCGTTATATTGACTGGACAGGAAAGAAAACGCAGAAGCTGAAAAGAGGGTTCAAGACAAAGAAAGAAGCATTAAATTATGAAAAGGAATTCATAAGAAAAACGGCAGCGGATATGAAAATGGAGATGAACAGTTTTATTCAAGTTTATTTTGAAGATAAAAAGAATGAATTGAAAGAAAATTCAATCCGCAATAAGCAGCACATGATGAACAAGCATATTGTTCCGTATTTTGGGACAAGAAAAATGAATGAGATCACACCGGCAGAGATTATCCAGTGCAGAACATCATTCAGGAAAAAGGGTACAGCAAGACTTATGAGCGTATGATTCAGAACCAGTTAAATGCACTGTTTAATCATGCTCAGAGAATTTACAATCTGAAGGAAAATCCATGTAAGAAAGTAAAAAAGATGGGGAAATCGGATGCAAATAAGCTGGAATTCTGGACGAAAGCAGAATATGACAGATTTATTGCAGGGATTGAGCAGGGGAGTGAGGATTATCTGATATTTGAAATTTTGTTCTGGACAGGAATCAGGGAAGGAGAGCTTCTGGCATTGAGTCTTTCGGACTTTGATATGAGTGGTAATCTCCTGCATATCAATAAGACTTATAACCGAATCAGGAAAAGAGATGTGATTGATACTCCAAAAACAGAAAATTCAGTCCGTACCATTGATATTCCGAACTTTCTTAAGGAAGAGGTACAGGAGTATGCGAAGAAGAATTATGGATTTCCGGAAGATCAGCGGTTGTTTCCGATTGTGGCGAGAACACTGCAGAAACGTCTTAAGAAATATGAAGCATTAACCGGTGTAAAACCAATCAGAGTGCATGATATCCGTCACAGTCATGTGGCATATCTGATCTATCAGGGCGTAGAACCACTGATTATTAAGGAAAGGCTGGGGCACAAAGATATTCAGATGACATTGAACACTTATGGGCATCTGTACCCGTCACAGCAGAAAAAAGTAGCTGAGATGCTGGACAACAAACGTTAATTCGGAGGAAGCAGCAAATGAAAACAAAGAAAGTAGTCGGAAAAATATTTAATGCAATTAACTACAGTAAAAAGTTGAAGATAAGTTCCATTTTACCGGATCGGGATTCAGATTATGTGATTCTTCTTGAATTAGAGGATGGAAGCAAATTTGAAATCATCATTATTCCTACAAGGAGATTTGTGTAAGGAGCGGAGCTATGACTACTGACAGACAAAAAGAAAAAGCCCAGACAAAATATCTGAGCAAGTTCTCTGATAATCAGATTCACTGATATACCATCTTGGCAGATTAAGTATATCACGAATTGAAAGATACAACAATTCCCGAATATCTGTTCATCAGAGACTTGCCCGGAGGGGCAGGAGGTAGAAGTGACATTATTTGAACAGGTAAAAGAATGTGTGACAGCCAGACAGGCTGCGGAGCATTACGGGATTAAAGTAAAAAGAAATGGAATGGCGTGTTGTCCGTTTCATAAAGACCGACACCCAAGTATGAAGGCAGATAAAATATATCACTGCTTTGCATGTGGAGTGGGCGGTGATGCGATAGATTTTACAGCAAGGTTATTTGGAATATCACAGTATGAAGCTGCGAAAAAGATGATAGAAGATTTTGGACTGGATATAAAAATCGAAGACAGAAACAAATACAAAAGGATGCACCAAAGCAGGAATACTTTGATATCAAAGAAACCTAAAGTTGTGATGATCAGAGAAAAACTGGAGCAGTGGTTGAAACATGCAACAGACGTGCTGATCAGATATCTGAAATGGATTCAGTTCTGGAAAGAGATTTACAAACCAGAACCAGCTGAAGAGTGGCACGAATTATTTACGGAGGCATTGGCAAATGAAAGAAAGATAAATGACTATCTGGACGTGCTGATGTTTGGAACAGGAGAAGAGATTGTAGAGTTTTTCAAGATGAAGAGAAGGGAGGTTGAAAAAATTGAAGAAAGAATTAACGAATATCAGCGAGAAGTCCTTGATGGAATTAGAAGATATTGTGAACGAGGAAATGCTTACAACAGAAGATGTCAATAATATGTTGGAGCATACGGATAAAGGAAGAACAAAGCAGACAATCAGAAATTGTGTAACAGTGCTTCAAAATGATTCGGTACTGAAAAAAGCGATTAAACGAAATGAGCTTTCTGGAAGAATGGACATTGTAAAAGAGGTTCCTTGGGAGCGGAGGAATAATAGTCCTACGGTTACAGATACTGATGAAAATAATTTGAAGATGTATCTGGAAGAAAATTATGAACTGACAAGTGAGCGTGTGATCAAAGCAGGAGTAGATATTGTTTCCAATGAAAATAAATATCACCCAATTAGGGATTATCTGCAGAGTCTGGTCTGGGACGGAATTCCAAGAATAGAAAATATGCTTCCACATTTTCTGGGAGCAGAAAAGAGCAAATATACAATCGGAGTAATGAAAATGCACATGCTGGCAGCGATTTCAAGAATTTATGAACCGGGAATAAAATATGATATTATGTTGTGTTTGGTTGGGAGTCAGGGAGCCGGAAAGTCCACATTTTTCAAATATCTAGCGATAAAAGAAGAATGGTTCAGCGACAATCTGGATCATTTGGATGATGAAAATATTTACAGAAAACTACAAAATCACTGGATTATCGAAATGGGAGAAATGAAGGCAACTATCACAGCAAAGAATATTGAACAGATAAAATCGTTTCTGAGCAGACAGAAAGAAACTTATAAAGTACCTTATGAAGTTCACCCGGAAGACAGACCGAGACAGTGTGTATTTTGCGGTACTTCAAATGATCTGAATTTCCTTCCGCTGGACAGAACCGGAAACAGAAGATTTGCTCCGGTAATGACAGATATGTCGAAAGCAGAAGTTCATATTCTGGACAATGAGGCAGAGAGCAAAGCCTATATCGAACAGGCCTGGGCAGAGGCAATGGTACTGTATCGACAGGGAAATGTGTTCTTAGGATTTACAAAGGAAATTGAGGAAGAGGCAAAGCGTCTGCAGAAAGAATTTATGCCGGAAGATACCAATACCGGAATCATACAGGCATTTCTTGATGACTACGATGACGAGTATGTATGTACCAGAATTCTGTTCGATGAAGCGCTACATCGAACCGGAGAAATGAAACAGTGGGAAGGTAAAGAGATTGCTAATATTATGAACAATGCAATTGAAGGCTGGAAACCACATGGTACACATCGGTTCGGAAAGGAATATGGAATACAGCGTTCATGGAAAAGGATGGAAGATTCTGTGAAGAAAGATAAAGACGGCTTTATGGAAGTACCGGAACAGTTGGAGATACCGTTTGAGTAAAGATTATTGTAAACGATGTAAACGGAACTTGAAGGAAAAACTTAAAAAGTTAACTTTTAAAATCTTTTGAGCCCCGTTTACAAATTCCGTTTACAAATTGGAAAGGAGCAGAAAATGATGAAACAGGGAAGATTAGGATACAACAGTAGTAATGGAAGATATGGATTATTATCATCAGACTTATGGATTGATACAGGGTTTCACTGTGGAGAAGGATTGGAAGTGCTGGTAGGTGATGAATGGGTACAGACCAGAATGGAGATGAATCTGGCAAGAGAATGGTATCTGGTGGGGACACCTTATTGTGGAGATCTGGAATATGTGCAGGCAAGGATACATGGATAAATAGGTCTATGATCCGCTTCGGCTGGTGTAAAGCAGATGTCCACCGGACGTTATGCCCCCCGGCAGGGCGCAAGGGGACTTTTGATGGACGGTACGGCTGTCGAAAGTGCTTTTGCGTTATCTTTGAACAAAGTACAAAACCGCCGTATCCGGCGAAAATTTCTTAAATATCGCCATAACTGGCGTAAATAAAAATTATGTGCCATGTCTGGCACTCGAGTAGAAAAGAGGTGAGAAAATTTATGATGAAACGGACAATCAGTGGCATGATCGGAGCCGGTTCACTGGCTCATAACAGACGGGATTTTGTAGCAGAAAATGTAGATCCGGATAGAGTGCAATTGAACATTTGTTATAATAATGAGAATCTGAAAGAAGTTTATAAGGAACTGTTTGACGATGCTGCGGAGAGATACAATGTCGGGAAAAGAAAGGACCGGCAGATTGCAAATTATTATGAAAAAATCCGCCAGGGCAAACAGGAGAAGTTGTTCCATGAAGTAATATTCCAGATAGGAAATCGTGAGGATATGGCAGTGGGAACATCAGAAGGAAATCTGGCTGTAAAGATACTGGACGAATATGTGAAAGACTTCCAGAAGCGGAATCCGACACTTCGGGTATTTAGCTGCTATCTGCATCAGGACGAAGCTACTCCGCATCTGCATATTGACTTTGTTCCTTATGTGACCAACTGGAAGGGAAAAGGAATGGATACCAGAGTTTCACTGAAACAGGCATTAAAAAGTCTTGGATTTCAAGGTGGAAATAAGCATAATACAGAACTGAACCAGTGGATAAATCATGAAAAAGAAGTGCTGGCAGAAATTGCAATGCAGCATGGAATTGAATGGGAGCAGAAAGGTACACATGAAGAGCATCTGGATGTTTACAATTTCAAAAAGAAAGAACGTAAGAAGGAAGTGCAGGAACTGGAACAGGAAAAAGAAAATCTGACAGCAGAGAATGAAGGCCTGACTTCTCAGATCGCGGACGCAAGGGCAGATATTAAGCTACTGGAAGAAGAAAAAATTCAGTTCCAGAAAGATAAAGAGATAGCGGAAAAACGTGCGGAGAAAGCAGAAACGGAATTGAAAAAACTGGAGGACAGAAGAGAATTCCTGCAACCAGTGATGGATAATGTCAGTAAGGAAATAAAAGAATATGGAATGATCAAAACATTTCTACCGGAAGCTACTACGTTAGAACGTGCGGTAACTTACCGGGATAAGAAAATCAAACCGTTATTCATTGAAATGAAAAATAAAATAGGTGCGATGGCTGCACAGGTGAAAGAACTTACCAGAGAAAGAGATAACTGGAAAAGTAAGTTTCAGAAGAAAAAGCAGGAGCATGAGAACACAAAAAAGGAACTGGCAGAAGTTAAGAAGGATTATCAGAAATTATCTGGTGAGAAAGAAATGTTGCAAGGACTTGCGGACAGATATAATTGGCTTTTACGCATGTTGGGGAAAGATATGGTAGAAAGACTGGTACAGGACGATATCCGGATCCAGGCGGAACTTGAAGCGAGAAAACAGAAGGAGCAAATGCCGAAAAAAATAGGTGACCGTATACAATGGGCAAGAGAACGAAGTGAAGAACACAATGCAAAAATTAAGAAGAATAAAGAAAAGTACAGAGGAATGGAGTTGTAAGAATATGAAGAAACAGATTTATGATGAAAAGAACGGACTGAACTACACACTGCATGGAGATTATTATCTGCCAGACCTGGAAATCAATGAGGAAGAACCTACATATGGGAAGTATGGAATAATGCGAAAACAGTTTTTGAAGGAACACAGGAGTGCCAGGTATCAATATCTGGTACTGACCGGGAAACTGACGGAGCATTTGAATCAGGTAGACAAAGAAGCAAGAGAAAAAGTTGAGATGCTGGTGGAGCAGATGGCTGAACGGTGGGGCGTTACGGAAGAACTAAAGACGCAGAATCAGATGGAATGGGTGAGAAGGATGAATAATATCAAAGCAAATGCTGAAGAAATAGCATTGAAAGAAATAATATATTTATAATGCAAAAGGAATCTCTGTTCAAATATTTATTGATAATTAATATTTGGATGGAGATTTTTCATGGACAAATAAACAATGTGGAAGTATAATGAGCAAAAAAGAAGGGAGCGATTGTTATAAGAGAAACACCAGAAAGATTCAAATTAGAAGATACAACAATATGGTCTTTTCCTGAAAGGGGAAATTGGGCTACACATTCAGGAAAATACAGAGGGAACTGGTCTCCGTATATTCCTAGAAATATTATTTTGAGGTATTCAAAGAAAAAAGACTGGATACTAGATCAATTCTTAGGCAGTGGCACAACGTTGATTGAAGCAAAGTTATTGGGAAGAAATGCAATTGGCGTTGATATAAATTCTGAGGCTGTCAAATTATCTAACACAAATCTAAATTTTACTTGTCAAGAAAAATCAAAAATATTCACCAAACAAGGAAATGCAAACAATTTATCATTTATAAAAGACGAAAGTATAGATCTTATCTGTACTCACCCACCATATGCAGATATTATACGGTATAGTAAAGAAATACCAGGAGATATTTCTCATTTAAAATATGAGGATTTTTTGCAGGAACTGGAACAGGTTGCAAAAGAATCATATAGGGTACTAAAAAAGCAAGGAATATGTGCATTTATGATTGGAGATATACGGAAAAAAGGCTATGTGCTACCACTGGGCATGAATTCTATGCAAAAATTCGTTGATGCTGGATTTAAACTCAAAGAAATTGTTATAAAAGAGCAACATAATTGTCGTTCTACTGATTATTGGGAGGGAAAAGAAAGAAAATTCTTAATGCTGGCACATGAATATATTTTTATATTGGAGAAAGCAGACGATCATAATCCTATTTGAAAAGAAAGAAATAGTCTTTATTGAATAAAAACATATGTTTGCAAAAAAAAGTCTGCGATCGCTGAAATAAATGTTGATATGACTGAAATCACATGGTAGAATAACGGCATAGCAATATTTTAGAAAAAATGGTTTAGAGGTTAAAATATGGCGGTCAGTTATAAAAAATTATGGAAATTACTTATTGATAGAGATATGAAAAAGAAAGATTTATGTGAGGCTGCAGGTATCAGCCATGCTTCGGTGGCGAAACTCGGGAAAAATGAAAATGTTACAACGGATGTGCTGGTGAAAATTTGCACTGCCTTAAAATGTGATATCAGTGATATCATGGAAATAATAGAGATTGAAAGGGAAAAGGCGTGATGGAACAAGTTTTAAAGAAAGAAAAACAGATACAGACAAAGCCTATTATGAAATGGGCCGGTGGGAAGACCCAGATGTTAGGGGATATCATGCCTAAAATTCCTCAAAAATATGGAAAATATATAGAGCCATTTATTGGTGGTGGTGCACTGTTTTTTGCATTAAGTCCGGATAAAGCAATAATCGCAGATAGTAATCCGGAATTGATTAACATGTATCGACAAGTTGCCGATAATGTAGAGGCTGTTATTTCACATCTAAAGAAATATAAAAATACTAAAGAAGATTTTTATGAAGTACGTTCGTTAGATTGGCTCAAATTGAAAAAAGAAGAAGCAGCAGCGAGAACGATTTATTTGAATAAAACATGTTTTAATGGTTTATATCGCGTCAATAAGAAGGGACAGTTTAATGTTCCGTTTGGTAAATATAAAGCTCCAAACTTTTGTGATGAAGAATCTTTATTCGCTGCATCAGATGTGCTGAAAAAAGCAACTATAACATGTGGAGATTATTTGTCAGTATTGAAAGAATATGCAGAGCCGGGAGATTTTATCTTTTTAGATCCCCCGTACTTGCCAATTTCAGAATATTCGGATTTTAAGAGATATACAAAAGAGCAATTTTATGAAGAAGATCATGTAGAATTAGCAAGAGAGGTCAAAAGATTACAGGAATTAGGTTGCCATGTAATATTGACCAATTCTAATCATCCATTGGTTCATGAGCTATACGCGGATTATAAGATTGAGGTTATCCAAACCAAAAGGTATATTTCTTGTAACGGAAGTAAAAGAAAAGGCGAGGATATTATAGTAGATATTTTGCCAAAACAAAAAACTATGTTAAAAATAGTTCCGAAACCTTTACCTGAACAGGTAATGAAATATCCAGCAACTAGATATATGGGCTCTAAAAGTAAATTATTGCCTCAAATTTGGGCGGTTGCTTCACAGTTCAATTTTGACTCAGTAGTGGATTTGTTTTCTGGATCTGGCATTGTCGGTTACATGTTTAAAGCTCAGGGAAAGACTGTAATTAGCAATGACTATATGGCAATGTCAGCAACCTTTACCAAGGCAATGGTAGAAAACAATAATGTTGTATTGCCATTGGACGAGGCGAAAAAATTGTTGATTGAAAAAAAAGAGTCTGATCATTTTGTAGAAGAGACATTTCGAGGTTTATATTATAAAGATGAGGAAAATAGGTTAATAGATATTTTGCGGGCTAATATTGCTGCTATTAGAGATCAATATAAGAAAGCAATTGCAATGACAGCATTGATTAGAGCTTGTACAAAGAAAAGACCAAGAGGAATTTTTACATACACCGGAGATCGGTATAATGACGGAAGAAAAGATTTACAGAAATCTTTAGAACAGCAATTTTTGGAAGCGGTGGAAAGTATCAATAATGCAATTTTTGATAATGGTTGTGAAAATAAATCTAAGCATGGCGATGCAATGGAAGTAAAAATTAAGCATCCAGATTTAGTATATATTGATCCACCGTATTATTCTCCATTGTCAGATAATGAATATGTACGTAGATATCATTTTGTCGAAGGTTTGGCACGAGATTGGAAAGGTGTCGAAATACAGGAAAATACAGTAACAAAGAAATTTAAGTCATATCCGACACCGTTTTCAACTAGAAAAGGTGCTGCAGATGCATTCGATAAGTTGTTTAAAAAGTTTTCCGACAGTATTTTGATTGTATCTTATTCTTCTAATAGTCAACCAACACAAGATGAAATGGTTGCACTTATGTCTAAATATAAAGAACATGTAGAGGTAGTTCCAATAGATTATACATATTCTTTTGGAAATCAGAAACATGCTAAGACAAATCGAAATAAGGTACAGGAATATTTATTTGTTGGATTTAACGGAGAAGACGTATGGAAGAAAAAATAGATATCTGGTTAGTAGGAAATACTGGATTACGAAATCCAAATAGAATACAGGAAGGTTTTAAAGCATTTGCAAATTCACCGTATGTGGGAAAACTTCGAGGAAAAGAGAATGAAATAGGTTTTATGAATTTCCTTAATGACCAAGGGATTATCCAAAATGAAGCAGGTAAAGATACATCTGGTAGTCATGCTCGGAAATGGCGTTTGATGTTTTCGAAAAATGGTTTTATCTATCCACAAGTAAAGAAAAAAGATGGACATCAAGACGAACTGGGTCAGTTAGATGATATAACACCATTTGGACGCGCTTTTTTAAAGGCAGATACGTATCCAGCAGTGCAAGAATGTTATTTAAGGGCACTAAGTGTTGAACAGTTTGCTATGCCAGATGGGAATTCTTATTTTTCGCCATTGAGATGGATACTGGCGATTATGTTGGAGTTAGAAAGAAGAACGGGAAGTTCCGAGATCACCAGAATAGAATTTGCATTATGGGGTCATACGACAAATCCAAGTTATTCAATCGAAAAAGTCGTGGATAATATTTTGGATCTGCGTATTCGTAGAAAACAAGCACCGTCAAAACGTAATTTTGACAAGAAAGAAGTTGCAGAACGTGGAAAACACTATGATAAGAAATCAGATAATTTTCTTGATTACAGTGACATGAACATGCGATACTTACGTATTTCTGGAGTGCTACAGCGAAAAGGTAGGGGAATGATCATTGTCCCAGCCAAGCATATTTTGGCTGAAAAACTGGCAAAATCAACATCCAATGAAGAATCAATAATGATTCAATATAAGAGATTGTGTGAAGGTGCAGAATTACCGACGGATAATTTGGATACTGCTAAAGCTTTATTGAATGATTTAATGAAGCAGATGAAGGAAAGACATATTCTGTTTGATATTAGTGATCTACCGTTAAATACTGCAACAGAAATTAATATTGCTAGAAAAAGTTTAGAAAATCTTTTATCTCAGACAGATGAAATCCAGTATGCGAAAGAACAGTGTAATCAATGGCAAGAAATAGCAGACTATATGGAGCTATTGATTAGAGGCGGTGGAAAGCGTACATATGATGATGATAATGTTATTGAAGTGCCAAAAGATGAAACACCGGCATATTTGGAGTGGATTTTATGGCGAGCTTCTTTAGCTATTGATCACATGGTCAATAAACCTTATGAGGTAAGAGGATTTAAATTGGATTCAGATTTTCTTCCAGTATCTGCCGCTGGTGGAGGAAAAGGTGATCTATATTGTGAATTTAATGACTTTACAATCTTAACGGAAGTTACGATGTCTACATCATCACGTCAAGAAGCAATGGAGGGTGAACCTGTAAGAAGGCATGTATCAGATGCTGTTTTAAAATATGATAAGCCAGTATATGGAATGTTTATTGCTGTAAAAATAGATACAAATACGGCGGAAACATTTAGACATGGAATTTGGTATGCACGAGGAGATTTAAAGCAGAGATTGGACATTGTTCCACTAACATTAGCCCAGTACCGGGAATATTTTATGGCAATGTTTAGAACAGGTCATGCTAATCCGGAAAAACTACGAGAATTGATTTTGCTATGTGAAACCAGAAGAGATATTTTGAATGCACCGGGATGGAAGGCATATATAGGGAATGCAGTCGATGAAAAAATAAAAAGAATGGAAGAAAAAACGACGTTTGACTAAAATCATAAATTGGACAATACCAACATTCATAAGAGATACAAAGGAGACAGGTAAATGGCAACGTATGGAAAATATCAAGTATATTATGAAAAGATAAAAACAGAAGTAGAAAAAATTAGAGAGGAAAATGGATATTTGAATTTGTCTAAAGCCTTTGCACACTGGTATTTAAAAAATACTTTGAAAATGGATGAACAAGATATTGCAGAGACAATTATTGATGGAAACGGAGATAACGGAATTGATGCAATTACAGTTCAAGATGCAAAAATGACGTTATATCAATTCAAATTTCCAGATAAAGGAAAAAATATTGATAAGCAAATTGATGAAAAAACGGTTTTAAAAATCTTTAACGGGTATAAGAAACTTGTTAGTGTTAGGAAACCTCGATCAATGAATGAAAATTTTTTAAAATTTCGAGAGATAGTAAAAGAAAAAAATATTTTTGATTATGAAGTTGTATTTGTATCTTTCTCAAATGGTTTTTCGCAACAAGCGTTGGATGCGTTTGAAAGTGAAAGTGAAGATATAAGAGATACAACTGGAAATGATATACAGCATAGTTTGATTTTGCAAAAAAATATATGTGATTTATATGATAGGATACAAAAGAAGGCAAAAATTCATAGTTTGATTTTGCAAAAAAATATATGTGATTTATATGATAGGATACAAAAGAAGGCAAAAATTGATATCAA
>NZ_QRNF01000025.1 GCF_003474435.1 Ruminococcus sp. AF46-10NS | reverse complement strand
AATTTTTTATTCCATTTATATAAAATTTTATTATATCACAATATTAACAAAAAACTAAAGTGAAAATTCTAATTTGAAATATGCAAAATAATGTGATAAAGTATTAACAATACATGAACGGAGGTAAAAAGAGTGGAAAACTACATGTATTTGGTGCCGGTGGCAGCAGTACTGGCACTTCTGTTCGCAGCATACCTTGCAGCGAAGGTCAGCAAGCAGGATGCAGGAACAGACAGAATGAAGGAGATCGCAGGTGCGATCGCAGAAGGTGCCCGCGCCTTCTTAACAGCAGAGTACAAGATCCTGGTTATTTTTGTAGCCGTACTTTTTGTACTGATCGGAATCGGAGTTGGAAGCTGGGTAACAGCAATCTGCTTCGTAGTAGGTGCCCTGTTTTCAACAATCGCAGGATACTGCGGTATGACCGTTGCAACAAAGGCTAATGTAAGAACAGCAAATGCAGCAAAAGAGGGAGGAATGAACAAGGCTCTTTCCATTGCATTTTCCGGCGGTGCTGTTATGGGCATGTGTGTTGCAGGTCTTGGTGCACTTGGTGTCAGTGTTGTGTATATCATCACAAAGAACGTTGACGTACTTTCAGGATTCAGCCTTGGTGCTTCCTCCATCGCACTGTTCGCACGTGTTGGTGGCGGAATCTATACAAAGGCAGCTGACGTAGGAGCTGACCTTGTAGGTAAGGTTGAGGCAGGAATCCCGGAGGATGACCCTCGTAACCCTGCTGTTATCGCTGATAACGTAGGTGATAACGTAGGTGATGTTGCCGGTATGGGCGCAGACCTTTTCGAGTCCTATGTAGGATCTCTGGTATCTGCTCTTACACTTGGTGCGGTAGCCGGAGCAGTTTCCGGTGTTCTCTATCCGCTGGCTATTGCAGGCTGTGGACTGATCGCATCCATTATTGCAACATTCTTTGTAAAAGGTGATGATAATTCCAATCCGCAGAAAGCCCTCACAAGAGGCAGCTATGTGTCTGCAGCACTTGTTATCATCGTGTCCCTGATCCTCAGCAAGACTCTCTTCGGAGACATGAAAGCAGCCATTGCTGTGATCGCAGGTCTTGTTGTTGGTGTCATCATCGGAAACATTACTGAGTATTACACATCTGCAGATTACAAACCGGTTCAGGGAATCGGCGAGCAGTCTGAGACAGGTGCAGCTACAACTATCATCAGCGGTATCGCAGTAGGTATGAAATCTACAGCATTCCCGATCCTGCTGATCTGTGTTGGTATTTTTGTAGCATACGGTGTGGATGGATTATACGGAATCGCTCTTGCGGCAGTTGGTATGCTTTCCACAACAGGAATCACAGTTGCAGTTGACGCATATGGTCCGATCGCTGACAATGCCGGTGGTATTGCAGAGATGTCCGGACTTGATGAATCTGTTCGTGAGATCACAGATAAGCTTGACTCTGTAGGTAACACAACAGCAGCTATGGGTAAAGGTTTCGCAATCGGTTCAGCAGCTCTTACAGCACTTGCATTGTTTGTATCTTATGCGAATGCAGTAAATCTGGATGCGATCAATATCCTTGCTCCTCGTGTTACGATCGGTATCTTTATCGGTGGTATGCTTACATTCCTCTTCTCAGCCTTCACAATGGAATCCGTTTCCAAGGCTGCTTACAAGATGATCGAGGAAGTAAGACGTCAGTTCCGTGAGAAACCAGGTATCATGAAAGGTACTGAGAAACCGGATTACAAATCATGCGTTGCGATCTCCACAACAGCAGCTCTTCACGAAATGATGCTTCCTGGAATCATGGCAGTCGTTGTTCCGGTTATCGTAGGTGTTGTTCTTGGTGTTGAGGCTCTTGGAGGACTTCTTTCCGGTGCTCTTGTGACAGGTGTACTGATGGCGATCTTCATGTCCAACGCAGGTGGTGCATGGGATAACGCCAAGAAATACATTGAGACAGGACATCACGGCGGAAAAGGCAGCGAGGCGCACAAAGCAGCCGTTGTCGGCGATACAGTCGGCGATCCGTTCAAAGATACATCAGGTCCTTCCATCAACATCCTGATCAAGCTTATGACCATTGTATCACTGGTATTCGCTCCTCTGTTCTTATCTATCGGAGGACTTCTGTAATTAATATTTCAGAAAAACAGTAAACCCATATTTATATAAAAAAGCTCTTTGCAGAAAAAATCTGCAGGGGGCTTTTTTACATCATGCAAAGGTCGCTCAAGGTGATCCGCAGCAGACAAAAAATCCAGCAGGCAGACCTCTTTCTTACATGATCTGCGGATGTTCTGTCCAGAGCTGGTACAGGATTTTGCCTATGTTTCTTTCGCAGGATTCTGCGTTCGCTCTGCCTGTTCGATCAGAGTCTGGTTCACATCATCCTCGTAGGTACGCATCTGCACCTGCATAGGGGTGGGATCATCAGAAAGTTTGAGATGACCGAAGTGGTTGAAAAAAATCAGGACTCCAAGCCCGATCCCGACAGAATAGGAAATCTCAAGGACAGTGAACCCGCTGGAGCTTTTTCCCATAACAAGGGTGTAGAGCTGGTCAAAAAGATTTCCCAGATTAACATCATTATTGAACGTCATAATGGAGAAGGCAGCCCCGAAAAAAGAAACCAGGCATACAAAGAAGATTTTGATGTACCGGAAGATCATACTGGTGACAGAACTGATCTTGTAGGTGATGATAAAATCTGTTTCTCCAATCGGAGAGATATCAACAGAAGGTTCTGTTTTCTGGATCATTTTCAGAAGGTCTGAGACAGACATTACATAGCGTCCGGGTTTGGCCGGATCCAGGACCATTACCTGCATGACACGGAGACGATTGAGTTTTTTTGCGTCAGCCATGGACAGGGCTGCAATATCCTGGAGATATACGTGTGGGTTAGTGACCTCAATATTCTGATCCAGCTGCAGATATAAGGTATTACTCATGTAAAACATCTCCTTTCAGCAGTAACGCTGTTCCTGCCTGTCTTGCGACAGGCGGTGCGTTCCGCAAAATATTGTCTGTAAACAGCAGCACACCGCTTACCTCTTCATCTTAGGCCGGAAGATGAAGCTGGCCAGATAGGAGAAGATAAGCGCAGAAGAAACGCCGGCAGCGCAGGCTGTAAAGCCGCCGGTAAAAAGCCCCAGGAGTCCGTCCTCCTCAATGGCTTTTTTCATGCCTTCCCATAATACATGGCCAAATCCGATCAGAGGTACGGAAGCACCTGCACCTGCGTAATCCACAAGAGGTTTATAGATGCCGGCTGCGCTGAGAACAGCTCCGGTGCACACAAGAAGGACCATAACCCGGCCGGGCATCAGTTTTGTTTTATCCAGAAGGATCTGGACCAGTGCACAGATCAGGCCGCCGATCCAGAATGCGTTGAAATAATCCATGGTCACACCTCCATATGTTCAATGACAACTGCATGGGCAATTCCCGGAATGCTGTCGCCTTCGTTGAAGCTTACTTTGGAAAGAAGAGCACCCGTTGGAACAAAAAGTATCCGTTTCCATTCCCCGCACACCACTTTGGGAAGGATATAGGCGGCAAAAACTGTGGCAGAACAGCCGCAGCCACTTCCTCCTGCGTGGGTGTCCTGAGTTTCACTATCATAGATCAGAATACCACAGTCCTGGTGGATGCAAGCGAGATCAATATTCTGTTCATTCAGAAGATCCAGGAGTATTTTTTTTCCGATCATGCCAAGGTCGCCTGTAAAAACTGCATCGTAATCAGAAGGGGAGCGACCGAAATCAGCAAAGTTCCGGGCAATGGTGTCACAGGCAGCAGGAGCCATGCACCCACCCATGTTCATGGAGTCTTTCAGGCCGTAATCCATGACTCTGCCGGCAGTGAGCCCTGTGATGGCAGCACATCCACAGGAAGAACGAAGAGGGGATTTTTCCCCGGGAGGAGCAGTATTTAAGATACAGGCTCCGCTTCCAGTGACAGTCCAGGTTGCAGAAAAAGGCCGCTGGTTTCCATATCCAAGTGGAAAGCGGAACTCTTTTTCCGCGCTGGCAAAATGACTGGAGGTTGTGCATAGAACACGGCTTCCGAAACCGGCAGTGAGAGCCAGGGACCCAAGGGAGAGAGATTCGCCCATGGTAGAGCAGGCTCCGTACAGTCCGTAAAAGGGAATTCCGATTCCGGCGGAACCAAAACAGGTGGCAGCAGTCTGAGCAAGCAGATCGCCTGCAAACATAAGCTGCACATCTTCAGGCACAAGACCGCAGCGATTTATGGCAAGAGTGGCAGCCTCTTTTTGAAGAGTGCTTTCGGCTGCTTCCCAGGTGTCGCAGCCGAACATGGGATCTTCACAGATCATGTCAAAAAGATTTCCAAAAGGTCCTTCCCCTTCTTTCTGGCTCACAATGGAGGCACAGCTTTCAAAATAAATCGGAGAGTTGAAGGAGATGCTGGCAGCACCTTTATGAAGATTTTGTATCATGAGATCACCTCCAGGATTTTTAAAATGTAGTAGAACACGCCAAGAACCCAGGCACTCATGATGCCATAGAGGATGACGGGTCCGGCAATCGTAAAGATTTTGCAGCCGATACCGAATACCTGTCCTTCTGCACGGAACTCAATAGCAGAGGCAGCTACGGAATTGGCGAAACCGGTGATCGGGACAAGGCTTCCTGCACCACCGAATTTGCCGATCTTCGGGTAGATGCCGAAACCTGTCAGGATTACACTGAGCAGGATAAGGAGAACAGAACACCAGGTTCTGGCGTCAGAGATATCAGCACCAAGAGAGTGGGCGGTATCTGTAATAAACTGTCCCAGCAGACAGATCAGTCCCCCTGTAAAAAAAGCTTTCAGCATATTTGAAGACAGGCTGTGTGTCGGGGTGATCTCCTTAACGTATTTTTCGTATTGTTTTTCATCAATATTGCGCATGAAAATGCTCCTTTCACGAAAATATGAATAGTAGATATAAATATCCGTAAGATAAGTTTTACATCCGTTTCTGTGATTACATCCAGCCCTGTGCATAATAAAGAAGGGAACCTAAACTTTTTCCGACGGCAATGGAAATGATTACAAGGGACATTCCCTGGGTGAGTTTCAGTCTTCGGATAAATACAGGGAAAACTTTTGCAATTTCTGCAAGTGCAAGGATCCAGCCGCCCAGGAAGATGCCGAAGAAAACTCCGCACAGTGCAAGAAACCACGGACCAAGAGAAAGCGGGATATGAAAAAGAAAGATCACAGTGCCTGCCACAGTTCCCAGAAGGGACATATCTTCATATAAAAAAATACATTCAGCCGTATGAGTGATCCCTGCATAGCGGGGAACAATGGAAAGGCCGATCAGAAGGCCGGAAACGCCTCCTGCCACAATGATACCAGCACAGAACCCCATAAAGCATAAAAAAAACAGTTCAGGCATAATAAGGAACCCTCCTTTGATAGTAAAGATAGTATTGGAAAATATAAAAAAATTTATGCGCAGATATGAAAAAATAAGAATATCTGTACATTTTCAGTTACAGATAGTATAATAAAGTTGCCATTTACCCGGTAAATGGCAGACGAATGAAGAAAAATGTGGAAACATCGTAATTTGACCGAATGCGGATTGCGAATATCCGTCTGATATGTTTTCACAGTGTAAATACATTGATCGGCAGAGGAGGACGGATATGCAGGACGCTTTTTCTCGTATGGAATTGCTTGTGGGAGACGCAGGCGTAAAAAAAATCAGCAGGGCGAAGATCGCAGTATTCGGCCTTGGGGGGAGCTGGTTCCTGTGCAGCTGATGCACTTGCAAGATGCGGCGTGGGAAGTCTGACTCTGATAGATCATAGAAAAATCATGCTTCCTGATGTAAACAGCCAGATCCTGGCAGTACATTCCACTGTAGGAATGAGTAAGGTTGAGGCAGCGAAGAACAGAATTCGTGATATTGATGAGAATATCCTGGTGCATACTTACGAGACCTTTTACAATGATGAAACAGCAGGCATGTTTGATCTCCGGTCTTTTGATTATGTAGTGGATGCGATGGGCACGCTTCCGGCCAAGCTGCTTCTGATCAGCAGGGCGAAAGAAGCACGTGTGCCGGTAATCTCATGCCTGGATATGGGGAATAAGATCGATCCGTCCAGACTGGAGATCACAGATATCAACAGGACAGCTGTATGTCCGGCCGCAAAAGCCATGAAAGCAGAACTGCGGAAACGTGGGATCCGGAAACTGAAAGTTCTTTATTCCAAGGAGCGGCCGGTCAGAGCGAAGATTTTCAGACGCAACCGTAATCATGCGGCAGTTCAATCCAGGGAAGGAAATATTTCTTTTGTGATGGGAACAGCAGGATGTTTTCTGGCAGGGGAAGTGGTACGGGATATTCTTTCGACAGGAATCACCGGACGGAATTAACAGGGAAAGAAAAGGATATTATTGTCCTTATGACGTATAAATAGAAATATAAACAGAAAGACAGAGGAACAGAAATTTTGAATCAGGAAATAAAAAAAATGTTTTGCGAGCTTCTTGGCAGGGATCATGTTTTGACTGATGAACCGATGAAACAGCACACAACTTTTAAGATCGGAGGTCCGGCAGATTATTTTCTGGTGCCGGAAACAGGAGAGGAAGTTGGCGAGATCATAAAAATCTGCAGGAAAACAGATACACCGTATTTTATTCTTGGCAACGGAAGTAATCTTCTGGTTGGCGACGGCGGCTACAGAGGCGCAGTGATCCAGGTTTACAGGAATATGTCGGCAGTGACAGTTGAGGGAACAACGATCACAGCCCAGGCAGGTGCGCTGCTCTCCGCAGTGGCAGCAGCGGCTAAGAATGCTTCTCTTACAGGTTTTGAGTTCGCAGGCGGGATTCCGGGAACTGTAGGCGGTGCAGCAGTGATGAATGCCGGTGCTTACGGAGGTGAGATGAAAGATGTTCTTGTGGAAGTTACAGTAATGGATGCAGAGGGGAAGATTTTTGCGATATCTGCGGAGAAACTGGAACTGGGATACCGCACCAGCGTTATTAAAAAAGCCGGTTATATCGTACTGGAGGCAAAAATCCGTCTGAAAGAAGGTGATCAGGAAGCTATCCGTGAGAGAATGAAGGAGCTGACGATCCAGAGGACCACCAAGCAGCCACTGGAATATCCAAGTGCAGGAAGTACTTTCAAGAGACCGGAAGGATATTTTGCAGGCAAGCTTGTGATGGACAGCGGACTTCGCGGGTATCAGGTTGGAGGAGCCAGGATTTCCGAGAAACACTGCGGCTTTGTGATCAATGCGGGTGATGCCACAGCGAAGGATGTCCGCACACTGATGGATAATGTACGGGATATCGTATATGAGAAATATGGAGTTACCCTGGAACCGGAAGTGAAGTTCCTGGGTGAGTTTGACTGAAGAAAAGGCAGGAGAGATTGCTACGGGTTGCATGGCCGGAGGCAGGACCGGATAATGGGAAAGGAAGAGGGACTATGCGTTTTGTAATTGTGACAGGAGTTTCAGGAGCTGGAAAAACAGCTGCACTTAAGATGCTGGAGGATATGAATTATTTTTGCGTGGATAATCTTCCAATTCAGCTGCTGGAAAAATTTGCCTCTCTTCTTCCTGAAATGCAGAGTGAGAATGTGAGAAACGTTGCCCTTGGAATTGATGCAAGAAGTGGAAGCGCGCTGGACGAACTGGAAGTTGTTCTGGACCGGATGAAGGATACTGGATACGATTACGAGATCCTTTTTATGGATGCAGAGGATTCGGTGCTTGTGAAGCGTTACAAGGAATCAAGAAGAAGCCACCCTCTTGCAAGAACCGGAAGGATCGATGAGGGAATCCGTCTGGAACGGGAGAAGATGAATTTTCTCCGGAAACGTGCAGATTATATTATCGATACCAGCCATCTTCTTACAAGGGAACTTCGCCAGGAAATAGAGAAGATTTTTGTGGATGACAGAGAATTCAGTAATATTGTGATCTCCGTTCTTTCCTTTGGATTTAAGTATGGGATTCCGGCAGATGCAGATCTTGTATTTGATGTGCGTTTCCTGCCGAACCCTTATTATGTGGATGAGCTCCGGCCTCTGACAGGAATGGATGATGCGGTATTTAATTACGTGATGGAGAGTGATACAGCGAAAGTCTTTGCTGATAAGCTGGAAGAGATGATCCGTTTCCTGATTCCCAACTATATTAAAGAAGGAAAAACAGGCCTTGTGATCGGAATCGGATGTACGGGCGGTAAACATCGTTCTGTCACCATCGCAAGAGAACTTTTTTCCAGACTATCTAGGTCAGGAGATTACGGAATCCGCCTGGAACACAGGGATGCGGAGAAAGACAGACTTCTGAAAAAATAATAAAAAAGAGGGTTCGGGATGTCATTTTCAGGAAAAGTCAAAGAAGAACTTGCAGGTCAGTTCAGTCCGGCCAGGCATTGTCAGGTTGCGGAGATGGCAGCATTGCTCTGCGGATGCGGACATGTGGAAAAAATGCCGGATGGAAGCAGAAAGCTGTGGATCCAGACAGAAAATGAAGCTGTTGCAAGAAAAAGCTTTACATTATTGCGAAAAACATTTAATATAGAGACAGCGATTGTTATCCGGGAGGGTACTCACCTCAAACGGGGTAAGGTGTATCTCGTGGAAGTGACAGATCCTGCGAAAGCAGAGCAGGTTCTTCAGGGAACGAAACTTTCCGTGGATAATGAAACCGGGTTACTTGAAATGGATAATTCGCTTGTGGTTCAGATGAATTGCTGCAAGCGTGCGTTTATTCGCGGCACTTTTTTGTCGTCAGGTTCGATCAGCGATCCAGAGAAAGGGTATCACTTTGAGATTGTGTGCCCTGACAGCAGGAAAGCTGAACAATTACAGGGGATTATCCGCAGTTTTCACGTGGAAGCTAAGATTGTGGTGCGCAAGAAATCATATGTGGTCTATGTGAAAGAAGGTGCGCAGATTGTTGACATGCTGGCAGTCATGGAAGCGAACGTAGCCTGATGGATCTGGAGAATATCCGGATACTGAAGGAGATGCGTAATTCAGTAAACCGCAAGGTGAACTGTGAGGCTGCGAATATCAATAAAACGGTAAATGCGGCAGTGCGGCAGGTGGAAGATATACAGCTGATCAGCAGGACCGTTGGTTTTGAGAGTTTAAGCGACGGGCTGGCACAGATTGCCAGGCTGAGACTTAAGTATCCAGATGCCACACTGAAAGAATTAGGTATGATGTTGAATCCGCAGGTGGGCAAATCAGGTGTGAATCACCGGCTTCGTAAGCTGAGTGAGATCGCAGATGAGCTGCGGGAGAACAAGGAGGAGCTATTATGATTAAAAAACCAATCACTATCAACTTATCCACTGGGCTGGAGGCAAGACCTGTAGCACAGCTTGTACAGGTTGCGAGCCAGTTTAACAGTGAAATATATGTTGAGATTGGCAAGAAAAGAGTCAATGCCAAGAGCATTATGGGAATGATGACACTTGGACTTGACGCAGGAGAAGAGATCACGCTTTCTGCCAATGGTGATGATGAGAATGCAGCTATGGAGAGCATTGAGCAGTATTTAAGCAATCAGTAATCAATCTGGACAGAGCAGTTTGTGGAGAGAACTTCTTCCAAACGTGGAACATAAAGGGATACAGACGGAAAGGAAGACCGATTCCCGCTGTATCCCTTTCCGCTTGAGGCGGATTTCTACTAAGCTACTAAGTAAGAAAGAGGAAGATTACCTATGTCGAAAGTATTAAAATTTATTGTACATCTTGTTGTAATATGTACTCTGATCTGTGTGCTGGGACTTGTTCTGCCACCATTTTTCGGAGTAAAAACTGTAATTGTAGATAAAGCAGGAGAGGAGACGAACCTTCCTGTAGGTTCCGTTACATATGCGATCCCACAGAAAACTTCCGAGGTAAGCGTAGGAACACCGATCCTGGTGCAGAAGGATTCCAGAACATACAAATATACCATCACTAATCTTGACACATCCAAGGGAACAGGTACTGTTACTGACCAGTCCGTTTCCGGAGGAAAGACACTGACAGTTAAAGTTGGAAATTACGTTCCAAAGGTTGTTATCACTATTGGCTTTATAGGATACCTTCTTGTGGCTACGCAGAGCATTGAGGGTCTTATTATCATGGGACTTGTAGTGCTGTTTCTGATCATTCTTTATGTGATTGCAGAGCTCTGGAAGAAAGAACCGGATGATGACCGCGATGATGATATGTATGATCCGGAACCTGGTTATGTGAAATCAAAGAAAGAACTTAAACGCGAAGAGAAAGAGCGTGCAAGAAGAATGAAGGAAGAGGACAGGGAAATCCTTCAGGAAGAGAAGGCACGCAAGCGCAGGAAAAAAACAGATAAGCGTAAAGTACGTACAGGCGGTTTCGTGGACGAAATAGATGAAGAGGATATTTCAGAACACGTATCTGGCAGAAAAGTATCTGCGATCCAGCAGACAGCACAGACAGCAGCCAGCGAAGCTCATGCAGAGCTGAAGAAGGAGATTGCAGCGGCTACGTCTGAAGAGAATGATGTAGTCTCGCGTCTGGAACGTGCACAGCGTACAGCTACAGCGAACATAAAGGCTAAACCACAGCGGAAAAAAGTTGAGAAAGCTCCGGGAACAGAGGAAAAGCCTGTTGCTCTTGGAGATCTTGCTATGCCGTCTTTTACAGCAGCGCAGCTTGCAGGCCGTGTGAAGAAAGCAGGAGATGCACCGGACATCGTAAAAGATGATATCACCAAGGTTACACTGTTTGATTACTCAGATATCATCAGTGGTGAACATGATGATCTGGATATTGACGAATAAGAAATTATTTATTACTAAAATAACTACTTATTGTATAAGAAAGAAACGGTTCGTAAATAAACCGTTTCTTTCTTTTTTTGAAAAAAATTAAAAAATTGAAAAAAAACACTTGCATTATTAAAGATCATCGTATATACTAATCCTTGCTGTGACATTGATAGCTATGAAGCGCGAGGTTGCTGCCACACTGGCAGGTTTTCCGTGGAGCGAATGTCAAGTTAGGAAACTGACGACAAGTCACTGTACAAAGTTCAATAACCATCATGGGATGGGCGTGTGTGTAAATATACCATGACACACACGGAGATGTGTACAGTCGCCGCTTGTCGTACTGCTATATAAGTACGAATAGGAGGAGACTTTTTTTATGGCAAATCAGGTAATGAGAATCACATTAAAGGCATATGATCATCAGCTCGTTGATGCATCTGCAGCAAAGATCATCGAGACAGTAAAGAAGAACGGAGCAATGGTAAGTGGACCGGTTCCGCTTCCTACTAAGAAAGAGGTTGTTACAATCTTAAGAGCTGTTCATAAATACAAAGATTCCAGAGAGCAGTTTGAGCAGAGAACACATAAGAGACTTATCGATATCCTGACACCAACTCAGAAAACAGTAGATGCACTTTCCAGACTGGAGATGCCGGCTGGTGTTCACATCGATATCAAAATGAAAAATCGTTAATAATGTCATTTGACATTAACTATATGATTACCGAATGGTAATCCGCTATAAGGAGGAAGAAAGAAATGCAGAAAGCTATTTTAGCTACTAAAGTCGGAATGACTCAGATCTTCAATGAAGATGGAATGTTAATTCCGGTAACTGTTTTACAGGCAGGTCCTTGCGTTGTAACTCAGGTTAAAACTGAGGAGAACGATGGATACGCATCAGTTCAGGTTGGCTTCGGCGAGATCAGAGAGAAACTGGTCAACAAACCGGAGAAAGGCCACTTTGACAAGGCTGGTGTAGCTGTAAAGAGATTTGTAAAAGAATTCAGATTTGACAATGCCGGCGAGTATGAGGTTGGACAGGAGATCAAGGCTGATATCTTTGCAGCAGGAGATCATATCGATGCTACTGCAGTTTCCAAAGGTAAAGGCTTCCAGGGTGCCATCAAGAGACATGGTCAGTCCAGAGGACCTATGGCTCACGGTTCTAAATATCATCGTCATGCAGGTTCCAACGGCGCTTGCTCCGATCCGAGCAAGGTTTTCAAAGGAAAACATATGCCAGGTCACATGGGACATGTTCAGGTAACTGTTCAGAATCTTGAGATCGTACGTGTAGATACAGAGAATAACTTACTGTTAGTTAAAGGTGCTGTTCCAGGACCTAAGAAATCTTTGGTTACAATCAAAGAGACAGTAAAGTCCTTATAATAGGAAAGGAGGAGCATCAGAATGGCTAATGTAACTGTTTATAATATGGAAGGCAATGAAGTTGGCACAATGGAGCTGAATGACGCAGTATTCGGCGTTGAGATCAATGAGCATCTCGTTCATCTTGCAGTTGTTCGTCAGCTTGCAAATAACCGTCAGGGAACTCAGAAAGCGAAAACTCGTTCTGAGGTAAGAGGCGGCGGAAGAAAACCGTGGAGACAGAAAGGAACAGGTCATGCAAGACAGGGTTCCATCCGTGCACCACAGTGGACAGGCGGCGGTGTTGTATTCGCTCCGGTTCCGAGAGATTATGAAGTAAAAATGAACAAGAAGGAAAGAAGAGCAGCTCTTAAATCCGCTCTGACATCCAAGGTTCAGGATAATAAACTTGTTGTTGTTGACAGCCTTGCACTTGCTGAGGTTAAGACAAAAGAGATGCAGAAGGTTCTTACAAACCTGAAAGCAGAGAAAGCTCTTGTAATCACAGCTGACAACGATCAGAACGTAATTCTTTCTGCAAGAAACATCGCTGACGTGGAAACTGCAACACCGGCTACAATCAACACATACGATGTTATGAAACACAACACCGTAGTTGTTACAAAGGATGCTGTTGCATCTATCGAGGAGGTATACGCATAATGGCAAGTATTCAGTACTATGACGTAATCATCCGTCCGGTTATCACAGAGAAATCCATGGCAGACATGGGTGAGAAGAAATATACATTCCTTGTACATCCGGAAGCTAACAAGACTCAGATCAAAGAGGCTGTTGAGAAGATGTTTGAGGGAACAAAAGTTAAAAGCGTTAACACCATCAACATGGATGGCAAGAAAAAACGCCGTGGAATGGTAGTTGGAAAAACTGCTAAAACTAAGAAAGCTATCGTAGCTCTTACAGAAGAGAGCAAAGATATCGAGATCTTCGAGGGACTTTAATTAGAAGATCAGCATCAGGCGGTACGAGTGACACCTCGGAAGCAGAAGCTTCCTCATGAATCTGTGTCACTCTGATTATCGCAAATATGTGCACGAAAGCACGAGAACAAATTCGAAAGGAGAAACATCATGGGAATCAAAAGCTATAACCCATATACACCGTCAAGAAGACATATGACTGGTTCCGACTTCTCTGAGATTACAGCTGCTAAACCAGAGAAATCCCTCGTTACTTCCCTTAAGAAGAACGCCGGACGTAACAATCAGGGTAAAATCACTGTAAGACATCAGGGTGGCGGAAGCAGAAGAAAATACAGAATCATCGACTTCAAGAGAAGAAAAGATGGAATCCCTGCAACAGTAAAAACAATCGAGTACGATCCGAACAGAACAGCTAACATCGCTCTTATCTGCTACGCAGATGGCGAGAAAGCTACATCCTCGCTCCAGAGGGACTTAAAGTAGGCCAGAAGGTTTACAATGGTCCGGAAGCTGAGGTTCGTGTTGGAAACTGTCTCCCGCTGGAGCTTATCCCGGTTGGTACTATGGTTCACAACATTGAGCTTCATCCTGGAAAAGGCGGACAGATGGTTCGTTCAGCAGGAAACGGTGCTCAGCTCATGGCTAAAGAAGGAAAGTACGCAACACTTCGTCTTCCTTCCGGTGAGATGAGAATGGTTCCGATCGTATGCCGTGCAACAGTTGGTGTTATCGGAAACGGAGATCACAACCTTATTAACATCGGTAAAGCCGGACGTAAACGTAACATGGGTATCAGACCTACAGTTCGTGGTTCCGTAATGAACCCGAATGACCATCCACATGGTGGTGGTGAAGGTAAGACAGGTATCGGACGCCCAGGTCCATGCACACCGTGGGGCAAACCTGCTCTCGGCCTGAAGACCAGAAAGAAAAACAAACAGTCCAACAAGTACATCGTAAGAAGACGCGATGGAAAAGCATTATCGAAATAATAAGGAGGAGAAAGCATGTCTCGTTCACTGAAAAAAGGACCTTTTGCAGACCAGAGCTTACTTAAAAAAGTAGATGCTCTCAACGCTGCAAATGATAAATCCGTAATCAAAACTTGGTCTCGCCGTTCCACAATCTTCCCGTCTTTCGTAGGACACACAATCGCTGTTCATGACGGAAGAAAACATGTGCCGGTATATATCACAGAGGATATGGTAGGACACAAACTTGGTGAGTTCGTTGCAACAAGAACTTACAGAGGACACGGAAAAGACGAGAAGAAGTCTGGAGTACGCTAGTCATCAGATTTATAACTGCCCGCTGTCATTTTTCGGCAGCTGGCAGATAACTCAGATATCGAATTTAGGAAAGGAGGCACTTTAAGATGGCAAAAGGACATAGAAGCCAGATAAAGAGAGCCAGAAATGAGAATAATAGAGAGACAAGGCCGTCTGCAAAGTTATCTTATGCAAGAATTTCTGTTCAGAAAGCCTGCTACGTATTAGACGCAATCCGTGGTAAAGATGTACAGACAGCACTTGGTATCCTGACATACAATCCGAGATACGCTTCCAGCGTTATCAAGAAACTGCTTGAGTCAGCAGTAGCAAACGCTGAGAACAACAACGGAATGAACGCAGACAACCTTTATGTTGCAGCATGCTATGCAGATAAGGGACCTACAATGAAGAGAATTCAGCCGAGAGCACAGGGTAGAGCTTACAGAATCGAGAAGAGAACAAGCCATATCACAGTTGTGCTTGATGAAAGGTAAGGAGGAAAAGCATGGGACAGAAAGTTAATCCGCATGGCCTTAGAGTCGGAGTTATCAAGGATTGGGATTCCAGATGGTATGCAGAAGACAAATTTGCTGACTACCTGGTAGAAGACTACAACATCAGAACATTCCTTAAAAAGAAATTATACAGCGCAGGTGTTTCCAAGATCGAGATCGAGAGAGCATCTGACAGAGTTAAGATCATCATCTACACAGCAAAACCTGGTATCGTAATCGGTAAAGGCGGCGCAGAGATCGAGAAAGTTAAAGCTGAGCTTCAGAAATACACAGACAAGAAGCTTATCGTTGACATCAAAGAAGTAAAGAGACCGGACAAAGATGCACAGCTGGTTGCTGAGAACATTGCTCTTCAGCTTGAGAACCGTATTTCTTTCAGACGTGCTATGAAGTCCACAATGCAGAGAACAATGAAGGCTGGCGCTAAGGGAATCAAGACTTCCGTATCCGGACGTCTCGGCGGAGCTGATATGGCTCGTACAGAGTTCTACAGCGAGGGAACAATCCCGCTTCAGACACTTCGTGCAGATATCGATTATGGCTTTGCGGAAGCAGACACCACATACGGAAAAGTTGGTGTTAAGGCATGGATCTACAATGGTGAGATTCTTCCGACAAAAGGAACTAAGGAAGGGAGCGATAAATAATGTTAATGCCAAAAAGAGTAAAACGTCGTAAACAATTCCGTGGCTCCATGAGAGGAAAAGCCCTTAGAGGCAATGCCATCAACTATGGTGATTTCGGACTTGTTGCTACTGAGCCGTGCTGGATCAGATCCAACCAGATCGAGGCAGCCCGTGTTGCTATGACCCGTTACATCAAACGTGGCGGTAAAGTTTGGATTAAGATTTTCCCGGATAAACCGGTAACAGCTAAACCAGCTGAGACTCGAATGGGTTCCGGAAAAGGTGCTCTTGAGTACTGGGTAGCAGTAGTTAAACCAGGTCGTGTTATGTTTGAGATTGCAGGCGTGTCCGAAGAGGTTGCCCGTGAAGCATTACGTCTTGCAATGCACAAGTTACCATGTAAATGTAAAATAGTTTCTCGTGCAGACTTAGAAGGCGGTGATAACAGTGAAAATTAATAAGTTCGTTGAAGATTTAAAAGCAAAGTCAGTTGCAGAACTGAATGATGAATTAGTAGCTGCTAAAAAAGAGCTTTTCAATCTGAGATTTCAGAATGCAACAAACCAGTTAGACAATACAGGACGAATCAAAGAGGTTCGTAAAAATATTGCCAGAATCCAGACAGTAATCACTGAGCAGGCAAACGCTTCCAAATAGGACAGGAGGACATAAATCGTGGAAAGAAATCTGAGAAAAACCCGCGTGGGTAAGGTTATCAGCGACAAAATGGATAAGACCATCGTAGTTGCAATTGAAGACCATGTAAAACATCCTCTTTACAAAAAAATCGTGAAGAGAACATATAAATTAAAAGCTCATGACGAGAACAATGAGTGTAACATCGGAGATACCGTTAAGGTAATGGAGACCAGACCGCTGTCCAAGGACAAGAGATGGAGACTGGTTGAGATCGTAGAGAAAGCTAAATAAGGAGGAACCAGTATGATTCAGCAGGAAACAAGACTGAAAGTTGCCGACAACACTGGTGCAAAAGAAATCCTTTGTATTCGTGTTATGGGCGGATCTACAAGAAGATATGCAAATATCGGTGATACAATCGTTGCTACGGTTAAAGATGCAACACCAGGCGGCGTTGTTAAAAAAGGTGACGTTGTTAAAGCTGTAGTTGTTAGAACTAAAAAAGGCGCTCGTCGTAAAGACGGATCTTACATCCGTTTCGATGAAAATGCTGCCGTAATTATCAAGGATGACTTAACTCCGAGAGGAACACGTATCTTTGGACCAGTTGCCAGAGAGCTTCGTGAGAAGAAATTCATGAAGATCGTTTCCTTAGCTCCGGAAGTATTATAGGAGGGTGCCGAATGTCAGCTATGAAAATTAAAAAAGGTGATACTGTAAAGGTTATCGCTGGAAAAGATAAAGGTAAGGACGGAAAGGTTCTTGCAGTTAACGTAAAAGACAACACAGTAGTTGTTGAGAACGTAAACATGGTTACAAAGCACGCTAAACCGTCCGCAGCTAATCAGAACGGTGGAATCGTGACAAAAGAAGCTCCGCTTCATATCTCCAACGTAATGCTCGTTGTAGACGGAAAAGCTACAAGAGTAGGTTTCAAGATGGATGGAGATAAAAAAGTCCGTGTTGCAAAAGCAACAGGAAAGACAATCGATTAATTAAGAGAGGAGGCATATAAAGGTGAGTAGATTAAAAGATCTTTACAAGAACGAGATCATGGATGCCATGACCAAAAAATTCGGATACAAAAACGTAATGGAAGTGCCAAAACTCGAGAAAATCGTTGTTAACATGGGTGTTGGCGAGGCTAAAGAGAACGCTAAACTTCTTGACGCTGCAATCGCAGATATGGAACTTGTTACAGGACAGAAAGCAATCGCTACAAAAGCTAAAAAATCTGTCGCTAACTTCAAAATCAGAGAGGGTATGCCGATCGGATGTAAAGTTACTTTAAGAGGCGAGAAGATGTATGAGTTCGCTGATCGTCTTATCAACCTTGCTCTTCCACGTGTACGTGACTTCCGTGGTGTTAACCCGAACGCATTCGATGGCAGAGGAAACTACGCTCTTGGTATCAAAGAGCAGCTGATCTTCCCAGAGGTTGAGTACGATAAAGTTGACAAAGTAAGAGGAATGGATATCATCTTCGTTACAACTGCTAAAACAGACGAAGAGGCACGCGAATTACTGACATTATTCAACATGCCATTTGCTAAATAGGAGGAAAAGATTCATGGCTAAGACAGCAATGAAAATTAAACAGCAGCGCAAAGCTAAATTCTCCACAAGAGAGTATACTCGCTGCAGAATCTGTGGCCGTCCACATGCATACCTGAGAAAATACGGAATTTGCAGAATCTGCTTCCGTGAGCTGGCATACAAAGGTCAGATTCCGGGTGTTAAAAAAGCTTCCTGGTAGGCCGAAAGCAACTTAATGAATGCAAGCCGTAAGGTGCAGCATGAATTGCTTCACTGAGAAAATATAAATAAACAATACGACATGTAAAGTCTGAAGAAAGAGGAGGAAACTTACATGACAATGAGCGATCCGATCGCAGATATGCTTACAAGAATCCGTAACGCAAACACTGCAAAACATGACACTGTAGACGTACCGGCATCCAAGATGAAAATTGCTATCGCAAACATTCTTGTAGATGAGGGATACATCGCAAAATATGATCTGGTTGAGGACGGAGTTGTTAAAACTCTTCACATCACACTGAAATACGGTGAGGACAAAAACCAGAAGATCATCACAGGACTTAAAAGAATCTCCAAACCAGGTCTTCGTGTATACGCAGGCAAGGATGAGCTTCCGAAGGTTCTTGGCGGACTTGGTATCGCAATCCTTTCCACAAACAAAGGTGTTATCACTGACAAAGAGGCTCGTAAGCTTCAGGTTGGTGGCGAGGTACTTGCATTCGTCTGGTAGACCGAAAGCAACTTAATGAGTCCAAGTGCTTAAGCACGCCGGACGAATTTAGTGCGAGGTCCATCCCGAACCTTAACGAGCGCAAGCCGCAGGCGAAGCGGGAGTTTAGTTGAGGGATGTTCCGAACGAAGCAGTCATATAGCTTTTAAACTGAAAACAGAGAGGGCAGGGTCCCTCTCCGACAATCTAAGTAAGGAGGACAAATTTATGTCACGAATCGGAAGACTTCCGGTTGCAATTCCAGCTGGCGTTGAGGTTACAGTCGCTGATGGAAACGTTGTAACAGTAAAAGGACCTAAGGGAACACTTGAGAGAGCACTCCCGACAGAGTTAGAGATCAAAGTTGAAGACGGTCATGTAGTAGTAACAAGACCGAACGACTTAAAGAGAATCAAATCCCTTCACGGATTAACAAGAAGCCTTATCCACAACATGGTTGTTGGTGTAAGCGAAGGCTACAAAAAAGAGCTTGAGGTTAACGGTGTTGGTTACAAAGCTGCTAAGCAGGGCAAGAAGCTCGTACTTAGCCTTGGATATTCTCACCCGGTAGAAATGGAAGATCCAGAAGGTCTTGAGTCCACAGTTGATGGAAACAAGATCATCGTATCTGGTATCAGCAAAGAAAAAGTTGGCCAGTACGCAGCTGAGATCAGAGACAAGAGAAGACCTGAGCCATACAAGGGCAAGGGAATCAAGTACGTTGACGAAGTTATCAGACGTAAAGTCGGTAAGACCGGTAAGAAATAATTAAGGAGAGTGAGAATATGATTAACAAAGCATCCAGAAGCGAAATTCGCGAAAAGAAGCATAGAAGATTACGTCATCATTTAAACGGAACTGCAACTACTCCTCGTCTGGCAGTATTTCGTTCCAACAAGCACATCTATGCACAGATTATTGATGACACAGTTGGTAAAACTTTAGTATCCGCTTCTACTCTCCAGAAGGACGTAAAAGCAGAGCTTGAGAACACTGACGATGTACAGGCTGCAGCAAAAGTCGGAACAGTGATCGGTAAAAAGGCTGTTGAGGCTGGTATCGAGAGCGTTGTTTTCGACAGAGGTGGATATATCTACCACGGAAAAGTTAAAGCACTGGCAGATGCAGCAAGAGAAGCTGGACTGAAATTCTAAGAGGAGGAAAAGAACACATGAAACGTAATCTTATTGATGCTAGTCAGTTAGAGTTAGAAGATAAAGTAGTATCAATCAAGCGTGTTACCAAGGTTGTTAAAGGTGGTCGTAACTTCCGTTTCACAGCTTTAGTTGTTGTAGGTGACGGCAATGGACACGTTGGTGCAGGTTTAGGAAAAGCAGCAGAAATTCCGGAGGCGATCCGCAAAGGTAAAGAGGATGCCATGAAGAAACTTGTTACTGTTGCAAGAGACGAGAACAATTCCATTACACATGACTTCATCGGAAAATTCGGAAGTGCTGAGATGCTTCTGAAGAGAGCTCCGGAAGGTACTGGAGTTATCGCCGGTGGCCCGGCACGTGCCGTAATCGAGCTTGCTGGTATTAAGAACATCCGTACAAAATGTATGGGTTCCAGAAATAAACAGAACGTAGTTCTGGCAACAATCGCAGGCCTGAGCCAGTTAAAGACTCCGGAAGAGGTTGCAAAGCTCCGCGGAAAATCTGTAGATGAGATTCTGGGTTAAGGAGGAAATGGAAATGGCAGATACAATCAAGGTTACACTGGTAAAATCTCCAATCGGTGCAGTACCGAAGCACAAAAAAACTGTAAAAGCTATGGGTCTTACAAAGATGCATAAAACAGTTGAGATGCCAGACAACGCTGCAACCAGAGGAATGATTCAGCAGGTGCAGCACCTGGTAAAAGTAGAAGATTAAGGAGGTGCCAGAATGGAATTATCAAACTTAAGACCCGCAGAGGGTTCCAAGCATAGCGATAACTTCAGAAGAGGCCGTGGACATGGTTCAGGAAACGGTAAAACTGCTGGTAAAGGACATAAAGGACAGCTTGCTCGTTCCGGACACAAGAAACCGGGATTCGAGGGAGGTCAGATGCCTTTATACAGACGTCTTCCTAAGAGAGGTTTCACTAACAGAAACTCCAAAGAGATTATCGCAATCAATGTAGACGTTCTCAATCGTTTTGAGGATGGCGCAGAGGTTACAGTTGACAGCTTACTTGCAAGCGGTGCAATCTCCAAGATCGGTGATGGTGTTAAGATTCTTGGAAACGGCGAGCTTACAAAAAAACTTAATGTTAAAGTAAACGCTGTCAGCGAGACTGCAAAAACAAAAATTGAAGCTGCTGGTGGTACAGTAGAGGTGATCTAATGTTTGAGACTCTTAAGAGTGTTTTCAAAGTAAAGGAAATGAGAAGGAAACTTCTCTATCTGATCTGGATGATATTCGTGATCAGAATCGGATCCCAGCTTCCTGTACCGGGAGTCGACAGTGACTTCTTTAAGCAGTGGTTTGAATCTAATACCGGTGACGCATTCAATTTTTTTGATGCGTTCACCGGCGGTTCCTTTACTCAGATGTCAATTTTTGCATTGAACATCACACCTTACATTACTTCTTCTATTATCATTCAGCTTCTTACCATTGCCATTCCGGCACTGGAAGAGATGCAGCGTGACGGAGAAGAAGGAAGAAAAAAGCTTACAGCAATCACACGTTATGTAACGGTTGGTCTTGCTCTGTTTGAATCTGTTGCCATGGCGATCGGATTCGGACGTCAGGGTATGATCCCGAACATGAATTTCCTTAAGGGAATCGTAGTTGTTGCAAGTTTAACAGCGGGTTCCGCAATGCTCATGTGGCTGGGTGAACGTATTACAGAAAAGGGTATTGGAAATGGTATTTCCATCGTCCTGACTATCAATATCGTGTCCAGGATCCCGAGCGACATGTCCCTTCTTTATGAGAACTTCGTCAAGGGCAAAACAATTGCGAAAGGAATGCTTGCAGCCTGCATCATTGCTGTAATTATTCTGTTTGTTGTAGTGCTCGTACTTATCCTCAACGGAGCAGAGAGAAGAATTCCGGTTCAGTATTCCAGAAAGATGGTTGGACGCAAAATGATGGGCGGTCAGTCCACAAACATCCCGCTCAAGGTTAATACTGCCGGCGTTATTCCGGTTATTTTTGCTTCTTCTATCATGTCTTTCCCGTCGATCATTGCACAGTTCGCTGGCAAAGGAAACGGAACAGGTATCGGAAGTGAGATCTTAAGAGGACTTTCCTCCAATAACTGGTGTAATCCAAGTCAGATCCAGTACAGCTGGGGTCTGATCGTATATGTGGTACTTTGTATATTCTTCGCATATTTCTATACATCGATTACCTTTAATCCGTTGGAAGTAGCCGATAATATCAAAAAGCAGGGCGGTTTTATCCCAGGCATCCGTCCGGGAAAACCGACTTCAGATTATTTGACTAAAATCCTGAATTATATTATATTTATAGGTGCAGTAGGTCTTGTTATCGTAGCCGTTATACCGTTTTTCTTCAACGGTGTATTCAGTGCAAATGTTTCCTTTGGAGGTACATCTATCATCATCATCGTAGGTGTTATCCTGGAAACTGTCAAGCAGGTGGAATCTCAGCTGCTTGTACGTAATTACAAAGGCTTCCTGAACTAATTGAAAATGAAGGTTGCGGTGCGAAAGTGTCGCAGCCTTGATTTGTAAACAGGACTGTCTGAAAATCAGGCAGAAAACAGGAAAATGGAGGGTATGCTATGAGAATTATTATGTTGGGTGCACCAGGGGCAGGCAAAGGTACTCAGGCCAAGAAAATTGCGGCGAAGTATGGAATCCCGCACATCTCCACAGGAGATATTTTCCGTGCCAACATCAAGAACGGTACCGAGCTTGGTAAAAAAGCAAAAACTTACATGGATCAGGGACTTCTTGTTCCGGATGAACTGACCTGTGACCTTGTTGTTGACAGAATTCAGCAGGATGATGCAAAAGAAGGCTATGTTCTTGATGGTTTTCCAAGAACAATTCCGCAGGCAGAGTGTCTGACAGAAGCTCTGGCTAAACTTGGAAGCAAAATTGACTATGCAATCGATGTGGATGTTCCGGATGACAACATCGTGAAACGTATGGGCGGACGCCGTGCATGCGTGAAATGCGGTGCAACCTATCACGTAGTTTTTGCAGCACCGAAAGCAGAAGGTGTGTGTGATACCTGCGGTGATAAGCTTGTACTTCGTGACGATGACAAGCCGGAGACAGTCCAGAAGCGTCTGAACGTTTATCATGAGCAGACACAGCCATTGATTGACTACTACACCACACAGGGTGTTTTGAAGACGGTAGACGGAACCAGGGATCTGAATGAGGTATTCCAGGAGATCGTTGACATCTTAGGAGAATAAGAATGTCCGTAACAATTAAGACACAGCATGAAATAGAACTTATGAGAGAAGCAGGCCATCTTCTTGAGAAGGTGCATGACGGTTTAATCCCTTATATCAAACCAGGTGTCAGCACCAAAGAAATTGACCGTATCGGTGAAGACATGATCCGGTCCATGGGCTGTATTCCGAACTTTCTGAATTACGGAGGTTTTCCGGCTTCTTTCTGCATCAGCCTGAATGATGAGGTTGTGCATGGAATTCCATCCGAGGAAAAGATAATCCAGGACGGGGATCTGGTTAAGATCGACGCCGGCCTGATTTACAAGGGCTATCATTCTGACGCAGCACGTACGTATGCAGTAGGTAATGTATCCAAAGAAGCACAGCAGCTTATCAAAGTTACGAGAGAGTGCTTTTTTGAGGGATTGAAGATGGCAAAAGCAGGAAATCATTTAAATGATATTTCCAAAGCCATCGGTGCTCACGCAGCAAAATACCGTTATGGTATCGTACGTGACCTTGTAGGACATGGAATCGGAACTCATCTTCATGAGGATCCGCAGATTCCAAACTTCCCGCAGAAGCGCAGGGGCATCAAGCTCCTTCCGGGAATGACCCTGGCCGTCGAGCCCATGATCAATCTTGGTCGTGCGGACGTGGCATGGCTGGACGATGAGTGGACAGTAGTGACCATGGATGGTTCACTTTCCGCCCATTATGAAAATACGATCCTCATCACAGATGGGGAACCAGAGATTCTGACGCTTACGAATCTGTAAGCAGCAATTGTTGTCATGACATAGGAGGTAAAAAATGTCAAAAGCAGATGTGATCGAAGTAGAAGGCACTGTTCTGGAGAAACTGCCTAATGCAATGTTTAAAGTAGAACTGGAAAACAAACATGTGGTACTTGCCCATATCAGCGGTAAGCTCCGTATGAACTTCATCCGTATTCTCCCGGGAGATAAGGTAACGATCGAACTTTCTCCGTATGATCTTTCCAAGGGAAGAATCATCTGGAGAGATAAATAAGAAATATTATAAAAGACGACCTGGTGGCGTTAAGCTGCCGGGTCTTTTTTTAGTCCTTTTCTGCAGAAAAAGTATCCAAAGAGAATTTATCACTCACATTTTTTTCACTCTTTAAACATAAAGTGAACAGATTTTGCTGATATAGTATGAGCATACAAAAAAGAGAGGTGTTCATATGAAGAAAAAATATCTTGCAGCAATTTTAGGAGTTATGATGGCAACTACATCTGTCACTGCATGTGGGGCAGCGGCAACAGAGAAAACAACGAGTACAGCTGAGAGTTCAGAGAATAAGGATGCAGAAGATACAACGGCAGACAGTACAAAGAGCACAGATTCCGATAAAAGTGACAGCAATGCAGACGCCGATAAAGAAAGTTCTGATAAAGGTGATTCCGATGAGGAAGATGTAACTTACGGTGGGGTGAAATCCGTAGAAGATGGTAAGATCACGATTGCTGTAGGAACGATGAAAGAAATGGGCAGAAACGTTGGAACACCAGGCGGAGAACAGGGCGAGGCACCGGAGAAACCGGATACACTCTAAGAGTGTAAAATAATTGGAAATCAGTGTAAAACTAAAACTTGCTGATAAATTGTGAAGTGAGTGTATTCAGGATATGCAGCAAATCGAAAAGCCTGGGTTTATGAATATTATAAGATAAAACATAAAAATCCCCCGGAAATGATTTAAAAAATCATTTTTCGGGGGATTTGTTCATGCAGATAATTTATTATTTTACTTATGATATCATCTTATCATCCGATTCCGCCCAGCACAACACCAAGGATCAGCACCAGAAAGCACACCGGAATATAAAGATATTTACACACAGGATAAAAATATTTCGTAAAGGGTTTCTCACGACCTTTGTTAACCTGGCTTTCCACATAGCTCCGGCCGAAGATCCAGAAGAACATGATTCCTGCAAGTCCTGCGCCAAGAGGACAGATATAGATGGAAAGCACATCCATCCAGTCAGAAACAATGCCCTGGATCAGCAGAGAAGCTACAACACCGATCACGGCGATCACCATGCAGGAGGGGATCCTGCCAAGACCTGTTTTTTCCTGAACTGTGGCAATAGGAGCTTCATAAAGGTTCATAAGCGAGGTCATGCCTGCAAGGAACACAGCTACAAAAAAGATGATGGCAATGATTTGTCCGCCAGGCATGGTTTTGATCAGGTGCGGCAGGTAGATGAACAGAAGCCCGGGGCCTCCCTGGTCAAGCTTGGCACCTGTGGTAGCCATGGCCGGAATGATAACAAGTGCTGCCAGCATAGCAGCCAGAGTATCAAAAAGTGCTACTCTGGCTGCAGATGCAGGGATATCTTCGCTGTCCGGAAGATAAGATCCGTAGATCAGCGTACCATTACCTGCAACAGACAGGGAGAAAAATGCCTGTCCAAGTGCGAAGATCCAGGTGGAAGGCTTTGCCAGAACTTCCGGCTCCACGCGGAAGATATAGCGGTATCCGGCAGCAGCTCCCGGCTGAAAGGCAACATAGATGCCAAGGATCACAAACAGTATAAAGAAGATAGGCATCATCACTTTATTGGCCTTTTCGATGCCGCTTCCAACGCCGTACATCAGGATAAACATGCAGATCACAAGAGCAGCCAGCTGCCAGAGATTATTTCCCCAGGCAGAGGCCATGCCTCCGAATTTGGCGCCAAAGGACTCAATATCTGCCGGTGACAGGGTGGAGCCTGTAAAGGTTCCGATCATATATCGGAAGATCCATCCCATAACAACCGTATAACCGATAGCCATGGCCAGTGCACCGATCACCGGTATCCAGCCCAGTGTTTCGCCCAGTTTTCGTTTGCCTCTGGTTTCACATGCCATGCCGAAGGCGTCAATGGGCCCGGAACGTGTCCCACGGCCAAAGCTCATCTCACCGATCACTCCGGTAAAGCCAATGAGTGCCACGAAAATAAAATACGGGATCAGGAACGATCCCCCTCCATACAGGGAAACTCTGGTTGGAAACATCCAGATATTTCCCATTCCAACCGCAGACCCGATGCAGGCCAGAATGAATCCCCAGCGGCTGTTAAAAGATTCTCGTTTTTTCATATAAATAAAATATCCTCTCTCCATTTGATCGTTTCAGTATAACATAATTCCGGAAAATAGGAAACTGCAGCATCTATACAGATTCAGGTATCTATACAGATCCAGGCGGATATTTGTGAGCCACATTTGTTGCCGGCTTATAACCGTATAGCTGCGAAGCAGTTATGAGCCGGGCTCATCGGCGCAGGGCATTATCATAAAAACGAAAATGATCCGGTCTGTGCCGTGACTGGGTATACTCAAACATCACGCCATCACTGTTATAAGTCTGGCTGGACACCACAGCCACGCAGTTATAATCCTTTACATTCAGATGAAGATATTTTTCATCAATTTCCGTAACCTTTTCCACAGTCATGACACGTTTGCTGTTGACAATGGTCATATGAAGCTCCTGCTCCAGGTATTCATAGATAGAATGACTGGCAATCTCGGCAGTAAGGCCGGGAACGGATTCCTTCAGAAAATAATTATGGTTGATGATCAGTGGGATATTTTCAAGATAATGGATACGCTGAATATAATATACTTCTGCACCAGCGGGAAATCCTGTGTAAACAGACTGCTTTTTGCTGATACAAAGTTCTGTAAAGAGAGCCACTTCTGTATGGGCATTCTGACCGTTCCTTGCAGCAGATTCCTTGAAGGTTTCAATCTCTCCGATGGTGAAAGCAGTCTGTTCGTTTGGACGGTAGATATTGCGGACACCCTTTCCCTGCATGGTCTGTACATAGCCGTCACTGACAAGAAGGCTGACTGCACGGCGCAGGGTATTGCGGGAGCAGCCATAAGTCCGGATCAGAGTGTTTTCGGAAGGCAGAAGCTCCTGATAGGCAAAGGTGTTGTCCTCTATTTTCATTTTCAGATCTTTATAAATATCTTCGTAAATACTTCTGGGCATTTCAATTCTCCATTCATGTTCGGTCAAAAATATATAGTGGGATTCATGATTTCTGAAATAATTATAAAAGATTTTCCCGGCAAGTGCAATGCAAATGCCATAAAATGTTTAAACAAGTTACAAAAACTGTATTGACATGTTTAAACAAGTATGATATAAATAAATCATCAACAACATGTTTAAACAAGATGCGGAGCGCGAAGTAAAAACAAAGATAACGGAGGAAAGGAAAATGGGAAAGTATACACAGGATGCCCGGCAGCTGCTTAATCTCATCGGAGGAAAAGAGAATATTGCAGCTGTGTCACATTGCGTGACCAGAATGCGTTTTGTACTGACAGATCCGTCAAAAGCGGATGTAGAAGCGATCGAAGCCATGAAAGTGGTAAAGGGAAGTTTCACACAGGCAGGACAGTTTCAGGTGATCATAGGAAACACAGTCGCAGATTTTTATAATGATTTTGTAAAGGTGGCAGGTGTGGAAGGCGTTTCCAAGGATGCGGTGAAGCAGGCGGCCAAGCAGAATCAGAATATTGTGCAGAGGATCATTACGGCACTGGCGGAGATTTTTGCACCATTGATCCCGGCGATCATCACAGGTGGTCTGATCCTGGGATTTCGTAACTGTATTGACAGTATTTACTTCTTTGAAAACGGAACAAAAACCTTATGTGACATCAGTCAGTTTTGGTCCGGACTTGACAGCTTTCTGTGGCTGATCGGTGAGGCAATCTTCCATATGCTGCCGGTTGGTATCTGCTGGTCGGTTACAAAGAAAATGGGAACAACGGAGATGCTTGGTATTGTTCTGGGACTTACCCTTGTTTCCGGACAGCTGCTCAACGCCTATTCTGTGGCAGGAACGGCAGCAGCAGATATCCCGAAATGGGATTTCGGATTTGTGAAGGTGAACATGATCGGTTATCAGGCTCAGGTACTTCCTGCGATCATGGCAGCCTTTGTACTGGTTTATCTTGAAAATTTTTCCGGAAGATCACACCTCAGGTGATCTCCATGGTAGTGGTTCCGTTCTGCAGTCTTGTGCTTGCGGTTATGGCAGCACATTTTGTAGTAGGACCTATCGGCTGGAAGATCGGTTCCGTAATCTCTTCTGTGGTATATGCAGGAATCACAGGCTCCTTTAAGGTTGTGTTTGGTACGATTTTCGGTTTTGTCTATGCACCCCTTGTTATCACCGGACTTCATCATATGTCCAATGCCATTGATCTTCAGCTGATCGCTGATTATGGCGGAACCATGCTATGGCCGATGATCGCACTTTCCAATATTGCACAGGGCTCAGCAGTTATGGGAATGATCCTTCTTCAGAAGAAAAATGCAGCAGCTCAGGAAGTCAATGTTCCGGCAGGAATCTCCTGTTATCTTGGTGTAACAGAACCGGCAATCTTTGGTGTAAACTTGAAATATGGATTTCCGTTTATCTGCGGAATGATCGGATCTGCCATTTCGGCTGTTGTCTGCGTTATGACTTCCACAACAGCCAATGCAGTAGGTGTAGGCGGAATTCCGGGAATCCTTTCCATTCAGCCGAAATATATGGGAAGTTTTGCAATCTGTATGGTGATCGCCATTGTGATCCCGATGGCACTGACTGTTGTTGTCGGAAAGAAGAAACTTTCAGAAGCAGATCGGATCGGAGCCGGAGATTGCGCAGATACATCGGCAGAAACCGGGAGTGTCAGAACATCAGAGACACTGAGTGATACAGAATGCAGTGAATCAGCAACAGAGAACACAGAAATCAGAGAAACAACAGAATTTAACAGTGATGCGGCAAATACCTTCAGAGCTTACCTCACAGGAAAAGTAATTACGCTGAAGGAAGTAAACGATGGAGTATTTTCCGAAGGGATCATGGGCGACGGTGTTGCAATCCTTCCGGAGAATGATACCCTCTATGCGCCATGTGACGGTGAAGTGACAGTACTTATGGATGAGTCCAGACATGCATGCGGACTGACTCTTGAGAACGGAATGGAGATCCTTCTCCACATAGGAATCGATACAGTGGAGATGAAAGGTGACGGTTTTGAGTATCTGGTATCGCTGAACCAGAAAGTAAAGCAGGGAACACCGCTGGTACGTTTTGACCGGAAAAAGATCAGGGAAGCAGGTCATCCGGATGTGACCGTGTGTATTATAACAGAAGAAGGAAATGCAAAAGATATCAAGCTTATAACAGGTATCCATGCAGAGTCAGGAAAAACAGAGATTGTTTCATTTACCTGAAGCGGGTACAGGCTGTGAAATCGGAACAAGAATGTCTGATTGATTTAGGAGGAAAATATGACAGACTTTGGAAAGAAAACAGTATATCAGGTTTATCCGAAATCCTTTTATGATTCCAACGGTGATGGCCTGGGAGATATACGCGGAATCGTTGAAAAGCTGGATTATCTGAAAAATCTTGGAATCGATTATCTCTGGATCACACCGGTGTTTGTTTCACCAATGAACGACAATGGATATGATGTTGCCGATTACTACCGGATCAATGCCCAGTTTGGTACTATGGAAGATATGGACGAGTTGATCCGGGAATGTAATAAACGTGAGATCGGTCTTATGCTGGATATGGTGTTTAACCATACATCCACAGAGCATGAGTGGTTTCACAGAGCACTTGCGGGAGAAAAAAAATATCAGGATTATTACATATTCCGGGATGATCCGGAGGATAAGCTGCCTACAAACTGGCAGTCAAAATTTGGTGGCTCTGCCTGGGAATATGTACCGTCACTGAAAAAATGGTATCTCCATCTTTTTGATGTTACCCAGGCAGATCTGAACTGGGAGAACCCGGAAGTTCGCGAAGAGCTGAAAAAAGTGATCCTTTTCTGGAAGGATAAAGGCGTAAAAGGATTCCGGTTTGATGTGGTAAACCTGATCTCCAAACCGGAGCTTTTCGAAAATGATATGGAGGGCGATGGAAGAAGATTTTATACAGATGGCCCCCATGTACATGAATACCTTAAAGAACTTACCAGGGATACCGGGATTGAGGACATGATCACAGTAGGAGAAATGTCTTCCACTTCATTGGAAAACTGCATTCAGTATTCCGGACAGGATGAAAAAGAACTCTCCATGTGCTTCAGTTTTCATCATCTGAAAGTAGATTATAAAGATGGAAATAAATGGGCACTGATGGAGCCTGACAGAATGGCACTGAAGAAACTGTTCGAGGCATGGCAGACAGGAATGCAGGATGGAAATGGCTGGAATGCACTTTTCTGGTGCAACCACGATCAGCCGCGAATTGTGTCCAGGATGGGTAATGAGAATCTTTACTGGAAAGAGTCTGCCAAGATGCTTGCGGCAGCGATCCACATGATGCGGGGAACCCCGTATGTTTATCAGGGGGAGGAGCTGGGAATGACTAATGCCCACTACAATGATATTTCCCGGTACCGTGATGTGGAGAGTCTGAATTATTATAAAATTCTTCTTGATCAGGGAAGAACAAAAGAGCAGGCGCTTACGATCCTTGCTGCCAGATCAAGGGATAACAGCAGAACACCAATGCAGTGGTCAGCTGCCCAAAACGCAGGATTCACAGAAGGAACGCCGTGGATCGCAGCATCGGAGAATTATAAAGAGATCAATGTGGAAACAGAACTTAAAGATCCGGATTCCGTCTACAGCTTTTATAAGAAGCTGATAGCCCTCAGAAAAGAGAAAGATATCATAGCAGAGGGAACCATTGACTTTCTGGAGAAGGAAAATCCGGATGTTCTGGCATACAAACGTAACTATCAGGGAGAAGAACTGATCATTCTTAACAATCTGACAGCAGAGAACGTAACTATCCCGCAGCAGAAAGAGTGGAAAACATACCAGAAAATTCTTGGAAATTATGAGGAGATCACTAAAGAAGACGGAAAGATCATTTTAAGACCGTTTGAGAATATTGTGCTGGATTCGAGATCATAAATATTATGCAAATAAAAAAGAAACGCGTGTGCCGAACACAGACAGCGTTTCTTTTTTGGTGAAGGTTTATATTTTATTCAGGCTTCTTTTTTCTTATAAAAAAACTTCTTATAGCCATTTGATACAGTTGTATTTTGGGAATCTGTGGTGGCAGCAGTTACCGTGTGTCGGTCTTCAGTGATCAGCCATACAGCATAGAATGCCGGGATCAGGCAGAGCCATACACCGGAAAGATCATATGCCATGTACAGGATCAGGGAAAGCGCGGCTCCTGTATGGAAGGAAAGCAGTGTCATTCCGTAGAATTTCGCCTTGTCACGCTGGGCAGTATCTTTTTTCATAAGAAACTGGGTGACAGCGATGGTGAACTGACGCAGGTTGTTGGTGGAAAAGATCGTGGAGCTGTTATATCCGCCTGGAGCCTTAAAAGTACACCACTGAAACGGCATTGCAAAAAATACCGGGTAAAGAGCGATAACAGGAGACATTCCTGCAGGCAGGAATCCAAGCAGCAGGACTGCACAGATATCAATCCCGATACTGATAAAACGAAGATCTGCGGAAAAATGCTCTGGGATCCAGACCGTAAGGATAACAGCAGCCATATATATGAGAAGCGCACCCACACGCAGAAGCATATCCGAAAAATTCCTGCCTATGAGATCCCGCACAACACCAAGAAGATTGGCTGTCTGGGCGTTGCCAAAAAGATCAGCTCTGGACACAATGGCGTAAATACCAAGGTAGCCACCGATAAAAGATAACGTGTAATGGATCAGAAAACGATATTTCATTTCCGTATGCATATGTAAAGATTCCTTTCTTATAAAATAGGCAGCTTTCCGTCTGCATGAAAGTACAAAATATAAGAAGTTTGACAGGATCTGCCAGACGTTGCCCACTATTATAATACAGCCTGCAAAAAAAATCAAAATTTTTTAAAAATTTTTCTTGCATTTCGGGAAAACAGGTGTTAGTATATATTTCAAGCGCGCAAATACTGTGTATGAGTGTGCCTGTGAAACTGCAGATATGAGACTAATTTACGGAAGGAGGATTTCCAGTGAAAGTAAGATCATCTGTAAAGCCGATCTGCGAGAAGTGCAAGGTCATTAAGAGAAAGGGATCCATCAGAATCATCTGTGAGAACCCGAAGCACAAACAGCGTCAGGGTTGATTTCCATATAGGAACTTCTTTGGAATGTTTGTGAAACGTGCGGCTGCAGCATGAAACACCCGGTAGGGTTGTTCTGCTGAGTAAATAATAAGCATGTATTGCCTAATACCGAGAGGCAGCAAGCGGTTAAGAACCGCAATTTCGGAAAGGCTGTGATTCGCCAATTACAGCTGGGTGTTTTACCGAGGCACCCCAATTAGGAAACTAGAAAAGAAAGCGGCAGACCGATATGTCCCATTTCACCTTGCGGGAGCAAGTGACATACGATATGCAGAGACTTTCAGAAACAGAAAACGGAGGAAACAGTACATGGCTCGTATAGCTGGTGTAGACTTACCAAGAGAGAAACGTATTGAAATCGGTCTTACCTACATTTATGGAATTGGTAGACCAAGCGCAGACAAAATTCTTGCTAAAGCAGAGGTTAATCCTGACACACGTGTCAGAGATCTGACTGATGACGAGGTTAAGAGACTGAGCGCTGTTATTGATGAGACAATGACAGTAGAAGGTGATCTGAGAAGGGAAATCGCCCTTAACATCAAGAGACTGCAGGAGATCGGATGCTACAGAGGTATCCGTCATCGTAAAGGACTCCCGGTTCGTGGTCAGAAGACTAAGACAAATGCGAGAACTCGCAAGGGACCGAAGAGAACTGTTGCAAACAAGAAGAAATAATTTATAGATATAACTAATTAATTTCAATAAAAGGAAAGTGTAGGTTAGTTTTAAAATGGCAAAAGTTACAAAGAAAACGACAAAACGTCGTGTCAAGAAAAACGTTGAACACGGACAGGCACACATTCAGTCTTCCTTCAACAATACAATCGTCACACTGACAGATAACGAAGGAAACGCTCTTTCATGGGCAAGTGCCGGTGGTCTTGGATTTAAAGGTTCAAGGAAATCTACCCCTTATGCAGCACAGATGGCAGCAGAGACTGCAACAAAGGCTGCTTTGATTCATGGATTAAAAACAGTAGACGTTATGGTAAAAGGCCCGGGCTCAGGCCGTGAAGCTGCAATCCGTGCGCTTCAGGCATGCGGACTTGAAGTAACCAGCATTCGTGACGTAACTCCGGTTCCTCACAACGGATGCCGTCCACCAAAACGCAGAAGAGTCTAATTAGGAGGTAGTTGAAATGGCAGTAAATAGAGTACCTGTTCTGAAAAGATGCAGATCCCTTGGCCTGGATCCGATTTACTTAGGAATTGATAAGAAATCCACAAGACAGTTAAAACGTGCAAACCGCAAGGTGTCTGAGTATGGTCTTCAGTTAAAAGAAAAACAGAAAGCAAAATTTATCTACGGAGTTCTTGAGAAACCTTTCCGTAACTACTACAAGAAAGCCGACAGAATGCAGGGCCAGACAGGTGAGAACCTTATGGTTATGCTTGAGAGCAGACTTGACAACATCGTTTTCCGTATGGGATTTGCCAGAACAAGAAGAGAGGCTCGTCAGATCGTAGATCACAAGCACGTACTTGTTAACGGAAAATGCGTAAATATCCCGTCTTACCTGTGCAAGGCCGGAGATACAATTGAGATCAGAGAGAAGAGCAAAGGTTCTGAGAGATATAAAGGAATCCTTGAGGTTACAGGTGGAAGACTTGTTCCGGAGTGGATCGACGCTGATCAGGAGAACCTGAAGGGTGTAATTAAAGAGCTTCCTACAAGAGAGCAGATCGATGTTCCTGTAAACGAGATGCTTATCGTCGAGCTGTATTCTAAATAATTAGTAACTGTTTACTATGTCTACAGTTATAAAAATTGGTAATACCCTCGAATGTTGATTAACCCAGAAGGAGGGAACCTTATAGTGTTTGATTTCAATAAACCAAAAATCGAAATTACCGAAATATCCGAAGATAAGAAGTTTGGAAGATTCGTTGTAGAGCCTCTTGAAAGAGGTTACGGTACTACCCTTGGCAATTCTTTAAGAAGAATTATGCTGTCCTCCCTTCCGGGAGCTGCAGTAAGCCAGGTGAAGATCGATGGTGTACTTCATGAATTCAGCTCCATTCCGGGCGTGAAGGAAGATGTAACCGAGATCATCATGAATCTGAAATCTCTTGCCATCAAGAATCACAGCAGTGACAACGAGCCGAAGACCGCATACATCGAGTGTGAGGGCAAAGGTGTTGTTACAGCCGCTGATATCCAGGCAGATCAGGATATTGAGATCATGAACCCGGATCAGGTAATTGCAACCCTGAACGGCGGAAAAGACTGCAGACTGGCCATGGAACTTACCATTACCAAGGGACGTGGTTATATCAGTGCAGACAAAGGCAAAACCGATGACATGCCGATCGGTGTGATCGCAGTTGATGCAATCTATACTCCGGTTGACAGAGTCAACATGATCGTCGAGAATACACGAGTTGGTCAGGTAACTGACTTCGACAAGCTTACACTGGATGTATATACCAATGGAACACTTGATCCGGACGAGGCAGTCAGCCTTGCAGCGAAGGTTCTCAGCGAGCATTTAAGCCTGTTCATTGATCTTTCCGAGAATGCTAAGACCGCAGAGGTTATGATCGAGAAAGAAGACAATGAGAAGGAAAAGGTTCTGGAGATGAGCATTGATGAGCTTGAGCTCTCTGTTCGTTCCTACAACTGCCTTAAGAGAGCCGGTATCAATACGGTTGAAGAATTATGCAACAAGACTTCTGACGATATGATGAAGGTTCGTAATCTGGGCCGCAAATCATTAGAGGAAGTACTTGCAAAACTCAAAGAGCTGGGTCTTCAGCTCCAGCCTACAGAGGAATAATCCGGAAGCAGAATAATGAGTGGGGTGTCAGCAGCAGGGCAGTAAGACCGAACAAGCATGTCCTGGTGTCCCACAGATGGAGGATAATACAATGGCAAAATATAGAAAATTAAGCAGAACATCTAACCAGAGAAAAGCACTCCTGAGAAATCAGGTAACTAACCTTCTTCATCACGGAAAAATCGTGACAACAGAAGCTAAGGCTAAAGAGATCCGCAAGATCGCTGAGGGACTTATCGCTATGGCTGTACGTGAGAAAGATAATTTCGAGACAGTTACAGTTACAGCTAAAGTTGCTCGTAAAGATGCCGACGGAAAACGCGTGAAAGAAGTCGTAGACGGCAAGAAGAAAACAGTTTACGATGAAGTACAGAAAGAGATCAAGAAAGATGCTCCTTCCAGACTTCATGCACGTCGTGAGATGATGAAAGTTTTCTATCCTGTAACAGAGGTACCGACTAAGGGTGCTGGCAGAAAGAAAAACACAAAAGAAGTTGACATGGTTGACAAGATGTTCAGCGAGATCGCTCCGAAATACGCAGATCGTAACGGTGGTTACACAAGAATCGTTAAGATCGGACAGCGTAAAGGCGATGCAGCTATGGAAGTTCTTATCGAGCTTGTATAATCATAGTTCAGACCTTTTTAAGGGACATTTGCAGAAATGCAGATGTCCTTTTTGTATTTGTCGAAAAAATGAAAATATGCATAAATGGTGGTTTTTCGGCCATAATTTGCCATAAGATATTAAGATTTGTATAATGATTCATGGTACAATGTAATAATTTCCATCATGAGAGGTACGGAGAGTATCAGCAGCTGCAACAGGATATTTCCTAGGGGGTACTAGAATAATCCCGATTATTCATGAACAATCCCCCCTTGATTATTATTCCTTTTTAGCGTACAATCGGTAATGTACAAAAAACAGAGTACAGGTATGCGAAAGGATGATAAAAATGGTCGGCAGAATTTCTGGTACTACCGGACAGTTTGAATATAAGGTGGATTCAGGCAGAGGACCTGGACGAAATAGATTTGCAGAAGATAAGAAGAAAAGCACAGATGAGATGTTTTTCTTTAAATCTTGTGCATTTTTTTGTGGGCTTAAATGATCCGGCGATTGATTCTGACCATAGAGATCCTGATGCTGTCCCTGTTTATTCTTGGCGGAAGTTCGGCAGTAACGCGGACTGCTGCTGCCAGGACAACCGGATTTTCATGGACAGACCACAGAACGATCGCTCATGCTCTGGGCGGGCTGGATGGAAAGGAATACCTGAATTCCAGAGAAAGTTTTCTGTCGATGTATAATCAGGGAGTAAGACTTTTTGAGCTGGATCTTTCCAGGACATCAGACGGTGTGTGGGTATGTCGCCACAACTGGAATGAATCCATGGGGCAGTGGGAAGGCACTGGAAAAAAAGTTCTTACAGAGAGAGCGTTTACATCGAATAAAATATACGGGAAATATACACCCATGACACTGGAAGATTTTTTCCTGCTTCTGAAAGATTATCCTGATGCATTTGTAATGATTGATTCCAAGCAGTATTCTGTCAGAAATTACCAGATGACCCTGGAGGATTACTGTGAATATGTGGAAATCGCACAGGCAGCCGGGGCAGGGGAAGTTCTGGATCAGATCATTCCGGAGATCTACAGTAAAGCCATGTTCCCGGGAACAGCGATGATCTATTCATTTCCTTCCTATATTTATTCATTATGGCAGGAATATTCCACAGAAGATCTGGAAGGGATTGCTTCATTCTGCAGAGAAAAAAAGATTCCGGCTGCGACCATTTACTGGAAGTACTGGTCTTATGAAGCAGAAGAGATCTTTGAGAAACAGGGAATCCATCTCTATGTATATACAGTAAATGACCGGAATCAGGCGCGAAAATATATCGCAGCCGGAGCAGAGGGAATCTGTACGGATTTTCTTACAACAGAGGATCTGTGGTAGAACGAAATAAAAACAAAGGAAACAGACGATTATGAAAATAAAAACTACAGTTGCTGTGATAGCAGCAAAGATCACAGGACATGTCTGTAAACTTATGGGACGCCAGGGAGTAACCTGGGCCGGTAAGATTGCACTGAAGATATGTCCCGATATTCTGGAGGAACTTTCCTCTCAGGTAAGAGATAAAATATTCGTAGTATGCGGAACCAATGGAAAAACTACAACCAACAACATGCTCTGTGCAGGACTTGAGGCAGAGGGGAAGAAAGTAATCTGCAATCATACAGGTTCCAACATGCTTAACGGTGTTGTGGCTGCTTTTGTGCTGGGAGCAAAACCAAGCGGAAAGCTGGATGCAGACTATGCCTGTATCGAGGTAGACGAAGCATCCACAAGACACGTATTTACCAGGATCAAGCCTGACTATATGGTTATGACCAATCTGTTCCGGGATCAGCTGGACCGTTATGGTGAGATTGATATTACCATGAATATCTTGGAGGAAATGATGCGGAAAGTTCCGGATATGAAAGTCATTGTGAACGGCGATGATGCGCTGTCTGCATATCTGGCTATGGACTGCGGAAATCCTTATGTAACTTACGGAATCAGCAAGCCGGTGCTCAGGAGCAAGACCAATGAGATCCGAGAGGGACGTTTCTGCAAATGCTGTGGTGAGCGTCTGATTTACAGCTTTTATCATTACAGCCAGCTTGGCGATTACAGATGCCCAAAATGCGGATTTAAACGTCCGGAGATCAATTTTGATGCCACAGATGTAAAGGTGGATGACCAGATAGCTTTTACTGTGGAGAATAAGCGTATCACAGCCAATTATAAGGGATTTTATAATGTATATAATATCCTGGCAGCTTATGCAGGAATCCGTACAGCAGGATTTCAGGCAGAGCATTTTAATGATATGCTGAAGAAATTCAATCCTGAGAACGGCCGAATGGAGCAGTTCCGCATTAAGGGAACCGGTGTTGTGCTGAATCTGGCCAAGAACCCGGCAGGTTTTAACCAGAATATCTCTGCAGTTATGCAGGATGAGGCACTGAAGGATATTATCATTGTCATTAATGACAATGCCCAGGATGGAAAAGACATCTCCTGGCTCTGGGATGTGGATTTTGACCTGTTCGGAGGGGATAACATTAATTCCATTACAGTCAGCGGCATCCGCTGCCAGGATATGAGGCTTCGTCTGAAATACGTAGATATTCCATCTATGCTGGAAAATGACGTGGAGACGGCCATCCGCAAACGTATTGACGATGGCGTTGGAAATCTCTATGTACTTGTAAATTATACAGCACTGTTTGGAACCAGAAATATACTGAAGAAACTGGAGGGTGAGAAATGAAAATAACGATTGGACATTTATACCCGGATCTTCTGAATCTTTACGGTGACAGAGGAAATATCCAGTGTCTTATGAAAAGATGCCTCTGGAGAGGAATCGAGGCAGAGACCATTGCTTTTGAGCTGGATGACAAGATCGATTTTTCCAAGCTGGACATCGTGCTTCTTGGGGGCGGTTCAGACAGAGAACAGATGCTGGTCTGCGAGAAGCTGAAAGAGATCCAGAAGGATTTTAAGGCTTATGTTGAGGATAACGGCGTTGTTATTGCCATCTGTGGTGGATATCAGCTTCTTGGAAACTATTACAAGACTGATCAGGGAATGATCGAGGGTCTGAAGCTGGTAGATATGAGCACTGAGCAGGGAAAGGGGCGTCTTATCGGGAATATTGTCATGCAGAGTGAGCTTTTTGATATGCCTATCGTTGGGTTTGAGAATCATGGAGGACGTACAACCATTGGCAATAACGAGCCTCTGGGAAAGGTTCTCTCAGGTTATGGCAATGATGGACAGTCTGGTGCTGAAGGCGTAGTCTATAAGAATGTGATCGGAACTTATCTGCACGGGCCGCTTCTTCCAAAGAACCCACAGCTGGCAGATCTTCTGATCAGCCGTGCTCTGGAGAAAAAATACGGAAAGAAGATTGAACTTGAGAAACTGGATGACAGCGAGGAACAGGAGGCGAACTCCTATATTTTCCACCGCTTTGTAAAAAACGAAGGATAAAGAGGTCAGTATGGCGAAATCAAACAATCAGAAAGCGAAGATCCTGTATCTGGAAAGAATGCTGCAGGAGACAGGGGAGCATTGTACCTTATCCATGCAGGAAATCCTGGAGAGGCTTGGCGAATACGGGATCAATGCAGAGAGAAAGAGCATTTATGATGATGTGGAGGTTTTACGTTCCATTGGAATGGATATCCGTTATACAAGAGAGAGACCAGGTGGATATTATCTTTACGGGCAGAGCATGGACCAGGTGAAACTGTCAGAAGAGAGAAAAGAGACACAGCCAGATAGTCAGACTGTGAAGAAAAATGAAGCGGAAGCACCGACACTTAGCGGTTATCAGCAGCTTCTTGCCTGCTCCGCAAGAAACATAAAGAAAGAGATCAGGCTTCTCTGTGCAGGTGCTGTACAGGATGAAGTAAGAGGCTTTTTTGGCGAAGATGCGGAATATAAAATGAAGGAAAGCGGAGATTTTACTGTGACAGCAGAGCTGCCTGAGAATGCAAAGTTTTACGGCTGGCTTACGGGTATGGACGGCAGTGTGCGCATACTGAAACCTAAGAAATCCGCGCTGGCTTACAGAGATTATCTGAAATCACTGGCAAAGGAATATAAAGGCTTATAGGAGAGATTAGACCATGAAGAGAAAAACAGCGATCCTGTTTGTGGGAGCATTTGCCCTTTCAGCAGTTCTTTTCGGCTGCGGCGGGAATAAAGAAGCAACAGAAGCAGCCAATGAGAGTGTGGAGTCTGAGGACCCGGAAGGAAAAGCCAAAAACAGCGATGATGCAGAGGAAGAAGAAAAAAAAGAAGAAGAGGAAACTGCTGACGCAGATAAGAAAGTAGGAATCTTTCTGCTGTCTGCTTCTGATGATCCAAGGTGGTCTTCAGATGGTGAGACCTTACAGCATACGCTTGAAGATGAAGGCTATGATGCTGAGGTATTTTTCTCAGATGAGAGTGGTGAGAACCAGGCCTCTCAGATCAGTGAAATTCTGGATGATGAAAACACATCCGCTCTTATCATTGCACCGGCAGATGCTTATGGACTGAATGACGTGCTGGAACAGGCCTATGAGAAGTCTATCCCTGTTTTTTCCTATGATGAACTGATTATGGATACAGACAAGGTAAATTATTTTGTCACTTTTGATACCCGGAAGGCAGGAAAAATGGTGGGAGATTCCATCATAAAGAAGATGGATCTGGAGAAAGCCAGCGAGGAGAAGAGAACGCTTTCTATAGAGTTTCTTATGGGCTCGCCGGATGACCGTGCGGCACTTTTCTTCTATAACGGCGTGATGGAAAAGCTGCAGCAGTATTTTGATGACGGAACTCTCGTATGCAAGTCTGAAAAGCAGAGCTTTGACGATACAGCAGTGATGAGAAGTTCAAGAAACACTGCGAAGAATGATCTGTCAGAGATCCTTTCCGGGTATTATACAGATGGTGCGCCGGATATCATCTGCACAGGTGCGGATCAGCTGGCACTTGGAGCTGTGGATGCACTTGAAGCTGCAGATTATGCGGCAGGAAATGAAGACTGGCCGATGATTACAGGAAGTGGCTGCGAGGCGGAAGCTGTGACAGCAGTGATCGACGGAAAACTGACAGACAGCCTGTTTTTTGATAACCGTGTGCTGGCAAATGACTGTGCAGAGATGGTAGATACTTACCTGAAAGGCGAGAAGCCGGAGATTTCCGATTATGAGCAGTATGATAACGGAACAAAGATCGTGGGAACAGTGACAAGTGATATCCAGCTGATCGATAAAGATAATTATCAGATGCTTGTGGACGATGGATACTATGATGAAGACGAGATCATGCCGGAAGCAACACCGACACCTACGCCGGAGCCGACAGTAACGGAAGAACCGTCTGAAGATGAGAAAGATATTACTCCGACACCAACTCCGACTGATTCCGGAGACAAAGATTCGGAAGCAACAGATACACCTACACCCACACCTTCTGAGAAAACGGAGAAAGGTTCCGAAGCATAAGTAAAAAACTCCCGATAAACTTATATCTGTATTACATGAGCAGATCATCAGTTATCGGGAGTTTTAGTATTTGCATATATTGAGAAGAAGATTACTCGTTATCGGTTACAGTTGAATTTATTACATATCGGATTCAGTTGGATTTATTCACGAAATGTAAGCTTGCCATCAGCAATAGAATCAATAATGGCAAGGGATTCCAGATGGATACCCATATCACGGATAGTCTGTCCGCCGGACTGGAAGCCTTTTTCGATAACGATTCCGGCTCCTTCAAGAGTTGCGCCGGATTTCTTAACGATGTCGATCAGACCGAGAAGTGCACAGCCATTGGCAAGAAAATCGTCGATCAGGAGTACGTGATCTTCCGGTCCGAGAAATTTTCTGGAAAGGATCACATCGTAGACCTTCTTGTGTGTAAAGGATTCTACCTTGGTGGTGTACATCTCACCGTCAAGGTTCACACTCTGTGCTTTCTTTGCAAATACAACCGGTACATGGAAATACTGTGCCGCAATACAGGCAATACCGATACCGGAAGCTTCGATAGTAAGGATCTTGGTGATTGGACAGTGGTCAAAACGTTTCTTGAATTCTTTACCGATCTCATTGATCAGGTCAATATCCATCTGATGATTCAGGAAGCTGTCCACTTTTAAAATATTTCCTTCTTTTACTACGCCGTCTGTCAGAATTCTGTCCTTTAAAAGCTGCATGAAATTTATCTCCTTTGATTTATCACATTAATATATGTTTACTGCCCACGGACAGAGCAGTAATATTTTTAATATGTATCATACGACAATATTTGCGTGAGTGCAATTATTTTTGACAAAAAAACATAAAATTATTATAATAGATAAGATGACAAAGAAAGGAACAGGCACAGATGAAAGAGTACGAAGTAATCTGGGAAATTTTTAACAAATGTCCGAGAAATCAGATGCGTGATGTATTTGTGGAGGAAGTGGAAATCGCAGACCCCGAGGAATATGTGCAGCATAAATTTCAGGGAAAAGATGTATCCTACGAGAAGACAGTACTGGAAGATGGAACGATCATTTTTGACATTCAGACATCCATGATCCGGCAGCGTTGTTCCTTCACGGAAATCTGAAGGAGGAAATAATATGGGAGAAACGCATGTGCACGTTCTTGAGGACGGAACCGTTTTAGAGCATACCCACGAAGAGCAGGGGCACAGCCACGGCGGGGCACACCCTCACCACCACAGCCACGCACAGACCAAGGCCGTACTCAACAGACTTTCCAGGGCCATCGGGCATATGGAATCCATCAAGCGTATGGTGGAGGAAGGACGTGACTGCAGCGAAGTGCTGATCCAGCTGTCAGCCGTGAAATCTGCGATCAATAATACAGGCAAGATCATCCTGCAGGATCATATTGAACATTGTATCGTAGATGCAGTGGAACATGGAGACCGGGATGCCATCAGGGAACTGGAGAAAGCAATCGACAGATTTATGAAGTAAGGTGTTCATGAGTAAATCGTGAATGAAAAAAATGCAGCAGTATATAAAGCAAGGTACAGCTGCAAATACAAAGAAATGAGAGGAACCTATTATGGCAAAAGAGTGCAGTAATTCATCCTGCAACAAATCAAGCTGTGAAGGCTGTGGGCAGAAACAGCCGCAGAGCCTTATGGCAGAACAAAATGTTTTTTCCGATGTGAAGCACGTGATCGGAGTAGTCAGCGGAAAAGGTGGCGTTGGCAAATCATTCGTCACAGGATCTCTGGCAAATCTGATGGCATCTAAAGGTTACAAAGTCGGCATCATGGATGCAGATATCACAGGTCCATCCATCCCGAAGATGTATGGCATCAGGGAGAATGCACAGGGCAGCGACAACGGCATTTATCCGATCCCGACAGCTAACGGAATCGAGGTTATGTCTGTAAACCTTCTTCTTCCGGATGAGGAGACACCGGTGATCTGGAGAGGTCCGGTAGTTGCAAACATGGTAAAACAGTTCTGGACAGATGTTATATGGGGAGAGCTTGACTATCTCTTCGTAGATATGCCGCCAGGAACAGGAGATGTTCCGCTGACTGTATTCCAGTCTCTGCCGATCGAGGGGGTTGTGATCGTGACTTCCCCACAGGATCTGGTACGAATGATCGTAAAGAAAGCATACAACATGGCTGATATGATGAAGATCCCGGTTCTGGGAATCATAGAGAACTACAGCTTTGTGAAATGTCCGGATTGCGGAAAAGAGCTCAAGGTTTTTGGCGAGAGCCATATCGACGAGATTGCTGCAGAGCTTAATGTTCCGGTACTTGGAAAAATGCCGATCGATGTGAAGCTTGCAGAGCTTGCAGACAGCGGTCTGTTCAGCAAGATCGAGAATGAGTATATCACTGCTGCAGCAGATGTAATGCCGAAAAATGAGGCATAAGAAATAATTAATAACAGAAAAAGACCATCGGAATCCGATTCAGTGAGGAGTGATTGTGAACATCTTCCTGTCAGGTTCCGATGGCCTTTTTGATTTTGATATGTTTACAGTAACAGCAGACATTTTAGTTTTCTGCCAGACAGATATGAGGAGCCTCCATGATTTCAGAAGTATTTCAGGAAGCACTGGGCAGCCTGGGAGAGCTGGAGAGCTTCATGATGAGCGATCACTGCGCTTCGTGCAGGAAGCGGGTTTTTAAGATCAACAGGTTCCAGCCCCGGGCGGTTTTTAAGCATGTAATCCGGAATGCAGGCGATGCCAAGGCCGATCTCGGCAAGGTCGATCAGAAGGTCATTGCTGTTAAGCTCAACTTCCGGCAGAAGCTTCAGTCCTGTGCAGCAAAAACCTGATGGAGGTATTCGCTTGTAGTACTCTTAGGTGCAAGCATCAAGATCGGATAATTCAGAAGCGCTTCCAGTGAAAGCGGCTTACGTCCCATGGAAAAATAATCCGGGTTTGCCACAAAGATATCGCGGAATTCCAGCACAGTCTGAAGCTTGGTGTGGGAAGAAAGCCTGGAGTTCGGATAGTTGGTAACGATCAGTTCGGCCTGGCCGTTTTCCAGAAGTTCGGCGCATCCGATGGAAGTGCTGTTGATGATCTTGATCCGTACATCCGGGTGATCCTTGTGGAACCTGCGAAGATACGGAATCAGAAAGTAGCGGCATAAGGTATCGCTGGCACCGATGCGAAGCTGACCTGTGAGATTGCCTTCTCCGGAAAGTGCAGCCTCGCCTTCATTGAGCATGGAAAGAGCCGGCTTTACATGCTGGAGAAGAAGTTCTCCTTCGGGGGTGAGGATCACTCTCTTGGTGCTTCTTACAAAAAGAGTATGGCCCAGTTTTTTCTCAAGATTTTTGACTGCCTGGCTGACAGCCGACTGGGAAATAAAGAGCTGCCTGGAAGCCTCGGAAAAGCTTAAGGTTGTAGCTACATAGTAAAATACTTTGTACAGTTCAAGATTGATATCCATATGTAAAAATCCTCCGCTTATAAATGATATAAGATATATTAATTTTACTAATGATATTTCCTATGATACTATATTTTCAGCAGAAAAGAAAGTCTGAAATGCTTTCTGCACGTTTACTATCCTTATTATCGGATATAGAGAAAGGAGCCTTCTATGAGCAACGTAAGACGTGTGTATGTAGAAAAGAAATCTGCCTTTGCAGTAAAAGCAAGGGAACTGAAACATGAGATCAAACATTATCTTGGAATCAGCACAGTGACAGCAGTCCGCGAGCTGATCCGTTATGACGTGGAGAACATCTCCGATGAAGTTTTTGAGAAAGCCTGCAAGACTGTATTTGCAGAGCCGCCAGTTGATGATCTGTATCTTGAAAAATTCGATGTGGCAGAAGGGACACGTGTATTTTCCGTAGAATTCCTTCCCGGACAGTTCGATCAGAGAGCTGATTCCGCTGTACAGTGCGTACAGTTCCTGGATGAGAATGCAGCACCGATCATCCGTTCCGCAACTACATATGTAATTGAAGGAAGTATTACAGACGAGGAATTTGAGGCGATCAAGCATCACTGTATCAATCCGGTAGATTCCCGTGAGACAGGACTTGAAAAGCCGGAGACTCTGGTCAGTGTATTCCCTGACCCGGATGATGTGAAGATTTTTGACGGATTCAAGGATATGGCTGAGGCTGATCTGAAAGAATTGTATTCTTCCCTGAACCTTGCCATGACATTCAAGGATTTCCAGCACATCCAGAATTATTTCAATAAAGAAGAGAAACGTGATCCGTCCATGACAGAAATCCGTGTTCTTGATACATATTGGTCTGACCATTGCCGTCATACCACCTTTTCAACAGAGCTTACAAGCGTGAAGTTTGATGAGGGTGACTACAAGGCTCCGATCGAGAAAACCTATGAAGAATATCTGGACACACATAAGAACATGTACAAGGGCCGTGATGACAAGTTTGTATGCCTGATGGATCTTGCCCTTATGGCGATGAAGAAACTGAAAGCAGAAGGCAAGCTTGCAGATCAGGAAGAATCTGATGAGATCAATGCCTGCAGTATCGTGGTGCCGGTGGACGTGGACGGAAAAGAAGAAGAGTGGCTGATCAACTTCAAGAATGAGACACATAACCATCCGACAGAGATCGAGCCTTTCGGTGGTGCTGCAACCTGCCTTGGCGGTGCGATCCGTGACCCGCTTTCCGGACGTACCTATGTATATCAGGCTATGCGTGTAACTGGTGCAGCAGATCCTACTGTATCCGTAAAAGAAACTCTGAAGGGTAAGCTTCCGCAGAAGAAACTTGTCCGCAGCGCAGCGCACGGCTACAGCTCCTACGGAAACCAGATCGGTCTTGCAACCGGTGCTGTAAAAGAAATCTATCATCCGGACTACGTTGCAAAACGTATGGAGATCGGTGCAGTTATGGGTGCTGCTCCGAGACGTGCGGTTATCCGTGAAAACTCCGATCCGGGAGATATCATTATCCTTCTTGGCGGACGTACAGGCCGTGACGGTATCGGCGGTGCAACCGGTTCTTCCAAGGTACATACAGAGGCTTCCATCGAAGTCTGCGGCGCAGAGGTGCAGAAAGGTAATGCACCGACAGAACGTAAGATTCAGAGAATGTTCCGCAGAGAAGAAGTAAGCCATATCATCAAGAAATGTAACGACTTCGGTGCAGGCGGTGTTTCCGTTGCCATCGGCGAGTTGGCACCGGGACTTCAGATCGACCTTGACAAGGTTCCGAAGAAATACGCAGGTCTTGACGGAACTGAGATCGCAATCTCCGAGTCCCAGGAGCGTATGGCTGTTGTAGTTGACCCGAAAGATGTAGATACTTTCCTGAAATTTGCAAATGAAGAGAATCTTGAGGCTGTTCCTGTTGCAGTTGTAACTGAGGAGCCACGCCTTGTCCTTAACTGGAGAGGAAAAGAAATCGTAAATATCTCCCGTGCATTCCTGGATACCAACGGTGCACATCAGGAGACTTCCGTTGAGGTTGAGATTCCATCCAAAGAAGGAAACCTCTTTGAGAAACGTCCGGATGTGACAGACGTTAAGAAGAAATGGATGGACACTCTGGCTGACTTGAATGTATGCTCACAGAAAGGTCTTGTTGAGATGTTTGACGGTTCCATCGGAGCGGGCAGTGTATTTATGCCTCACGGCGGTAAATATCAGCTGACAGAGACACAGTCCATGGTTGCAAAGGTTCCGGTACAGAACGGAAAAACAGAGACTGTCACTATGATGAGCTATGGCTTCGATCCATACCTTTCCTCCTGGAGCCCATATCATGGAGCAGCTTATGCAGTAACAGAGTCTGTTGCAAAGATTGTTGCAACAGGTGGTGATTATAAGAAGATCCGCTTCACATTCCAGGAATACTTCCGTCGTATGACAGAGGATCCGAAGAGATGGAGCCAGCCGTTCTCAGCACTGCTTGGTGCTTATGCGGCACAGATCGGCTTCGGTCTTCCTTCCATCGGCGGTAAAGATAGTATGTCAGGAACTTTCAATGATATCGATGTTCCTCCGACACTGGTATCTTTTGCAGTGGATGTTGCAAAAGTGAAAGATATTATCACACCGGAGCTTAAGAAAGCAGGAAGCAAGCTTGTATGGCTCCGCGCGCCGAAGGATGCGTATGACCTTCCGGATTATCCGGCTCTTATGGAACAGTATGACAAGCTGCATCAGGATATCCAGGCAGGTCGTGTGATCTCCGCATATGCACTTGACCGCCACGGAATCGCAGCAGCAGTGAGCAAGATGGCATTTGGTAACGGTATGGGTGTGAAGATCGAGCATAACCTTGATCCAAGAGATTTCTTTGCCCCGGCGTTCGGAGATATCATCTGTGAAGTTCCGGATGGAAAAGTCGGTGAGCTTGCTATTACCTATACTGTGATCGGTGAGGTTACGGATGATGCGAAGTTCTCCTACAGTGATACAGAGATCACGCTGAAAGAGGCACTTTCAACATGGGAAGAAACTCTGGAGGGCGTATTTAAGACAGCAGCAGGAACTGAAGAGGTCAAGGCTGATGACGGTTCCCTTTACAAAGCAGACAGCATCTATGTATGCAAACATAAAGTTGCAAAACCTCGTGTATTTATCCCTGTATTCCCTGGAACAAACTGCGAGTACGACAGTACCCGTGCATTTGAGAGAGCAGGAGCAGAGGTTGATGTCAAGGTATTCAAGAACCTGACAGCAGAAGATATCCATGATTCCGTGGAGATTTTTGAGAAAGCCATTGATCAGGCACAGATGATCATGTTCCCTGGTGGATTCTCAGCAGGTGATGAACCGGACGGATCTGCGAAATTTTTTGCGACAGCATTCCAGAACGAGAAAATCAAAGAAGCTGTTATGAAGCTTCTTAATGAACGTGACGGCCTGGCACTTGGTATCTGCAACGGTTTCCAGGCGCTGATCAAACTGGGACTGGTACCGTACGGCGAGATCTGCGGACAGAAAGAGGATTCTCCGACACTGACATACAACACCATCGGACGTCACGTATCCAGGATGGTTTACACCAAGGTTGTCAGCAACAAGTCTCCGTGGCTTCAGAAAGCACAGCTTGGCGGAATTTACTGCAACCCGGCTTCCCATGGTGAGGGACGTTTCGTTGCAAACGATGAGTGGCTGAAGAAACTGAAAGAAAACGGACAGATCGCAACCGAGTATGTACCTGTAGATGAGACCGGATATGAGGGTGAGTTTAACGTAAACGGCTCTTATATGAACATCGAGGGTATTACAAGCCCGGATGGACGTGTTCTTGGAAAGATGGCACACAGTGAGCGTCGTGACGCAGGTGTGGCTGTTAACATCTATGGAGAGCAGGATATCAGGATCTTTGAGTCCGGTGTGGAATATTTTAGATAATACCAGGATTGAGTGAACTGCATACAGTGGCAGGGGATTTCAGACCTCCCTGCCACTGTAAAAATACAAAAAAACATATATTTTTTAAAAAATTAAAAAAAGTGAAAAAAACTGTTGACACAAGTCATAAACCATTATATAATAGCAAAGCGAGTTGCGGAACGGAAGAGTTCGTAAGACAAGCGATTGTTATGGGATCTTAGCTCAGCTGGGAGAGCATCTGCCTTACAAGCAGAGGGTCATAGGTTCGAGCCCTATAGGTCCCATGTTACAAAAAGATATGGCGAGATAGCTCAGTTGGCTAGAGCACACGGTTCATACCCGTGGTGTCGAGGGTTCGAATCCCCCTCTCGCTACTTATATGGGATCTTAGCTCAGCTGGGAGAGCATCTGCCTTACAAGCAGAGGGTCATAGGTTCGAGCCCTATAGGTCCCATGTTACAAAAGAATATGGCGAGATAGCTCAGTTGGCTAGAGCACACGGTTCATACCCGTGGTGTCGAGGGTTCGAATCCCCCTCTCGCTACTTAACAAAAGGTCTGAAGATTCAATTTTAATTGGGTTTTCGGACTTTTTTGTTATCATGATTTTCTGTTCACATTTGTCAGACCAGTAACAAAAGTTAAGATTGACATTTTACATCGTTTTTTTTATAGTAATAAAAGAATAGACATAACTATAGCAGTAATTTATGGAAATGCTATGATTTACTAATTCGTGAAATGAGGATTGGATAATGAAAAAAAGAATGCTTTTTGTTTTCAACCCCAAGGCAGGAAAAGGAAAGATCAAGACACATCTTCTGGATATCGTGGATATCTTTAATAAAGGCGGTTATGAAGTTATCATCCGTGCAACTCAGGGGCCGAAGGATGCATATGCACAGGTTAAGGAATATGCGGACCAGGTTGATTTAATTGTGTGCAGCGGAGGCGATGGTACGCTGGATGAAGTTGTCACAGGTATTGTTGAGGTGGACAGCAAGACACCGCTTGGTTATATTCCGGCAGGAAGTACCAATGATTTTGCCAATAGTCTTTTTATGCCGAAGAGCATGACAGCAGCAGCATCCATGATCATGGAAGAGCAGATCTATCACTGCGATATCGGTAAATTCAACAGCCAGACGTTTGCCTACGTGGCTGCATTTGGACTGTTTACCAATGTTTCCTATGAGACAGACCAGGATTTGAAGAATATCCTGGGACATGTTGCCTATGTACTGGAAGGAATGAAGCAGCTTTTTGAGGTGAAATCCTATCATCTGAAAGTAACTTCCGATGAGCTGACTGTGGAGAATGATTTTATCTACGGTATGATCAGCAATTCAAGATCTGTAGGTGGTTTTAAGAACCTCACTGGAAAAAATGTGGACATGAATGACGGACTGTTTGAAGTTACCCTGATCACTAATCCGAAGAATCCGCTGGAGCTTCAGGAGATCATGACTGCCCTTCTCACTGCAGAGGATAATACAGATCTGATCTATTCTTTCAAATCTGCTCATGTTGTGATTGAGTCAGAAGAAGCTGTTCCGTGGACACTGGACGGAGAATTTGGAGGAGACCAGACCCGTGTGGAGATCAATAATCTCCATGAGGCCATGAACCTTTATCTTACCAGTACCAAAAAGCAGAAGAAAGGACGCATCAATCAGCGCCTGCAGGAAATCAGGGAGATCACCCAGAACAGCGAAGAATGATCCGGATTGCCGGATGAGGTGGCCGTACAGAAGTGAAAACGTCTTTCCTCAAAAAAGAAAGGCTGGATATACAGGAACGAAAAGGAGGAAGAAATGGAAGATTATACTAACGTAAAAGAAATTTTTGGCTGTGATGTATTCAATGATTCTGTTATGCAGGACCGTCTGCCGAAGAAAGTATACCGCGAACTGAAGAAGACAATTGAAGATGGAAAAGAACTTTCCATGGAGATTGCTGATGTGGTCGCACATGAAATGAAGGAATGGGCTATTGAGAAAGGTGCTACACATTACTGCCACTGGTTTCAGCCGCTGACAGGCGTTACTGCTGAGAAGCATGACGCATTTGTCACAGCTCCAAAAGAAGATGGCAAGGTTCTTCTGAGCTTTTCCGGCAAGGAATTGATCAAAGGTGAGCCGGATGCGTCTTCCTTCCCGTCAGGTGGACTTCGAGCTACTTTTGAGGCCAGAGGATATACAACATGGGATTGTACATCACCGGCTTTTGTACGCCATGATGCAGCAGGCGGAATCTTATGTATCCCGACTGCATTCTGCTCCTACACAGGAGAGGCACTTGACCAGAAAACACCGCTTCTTCGTTCCATGGAGGCAGTCAATACACAGGCACTTCGTCTTATCCGTCTTTTCGGAAATACAACCTCCAAGAAAGTAACACCTTCTGTTGGAGCCGAGCAGGAATATTTCCTGGTTGACAAGCAGAAATGGCTTCAGAGAAAAGACCTGATCTATACAGGAAGAACGCTTTTCGGTGCAATGCCTCCTAAAGGACAGGAGATGGATGATCATTATTTCGGAACCATCCGTCAGAGAATTTCCGCATACATGAAAGAAGTCAATGAAGAGTGCTGGAAACTGGGCGTAACAGCCAAGACACAGCACAATGAGGTTGCACCTGCGCAGCATGAGCTGGCTCCGATCTACGCGCCGGTAAACATTGCCGCAGACCATAACCAGATCATGATGCGTATCCTCAAGAAAGTTGCCAGCCGTCACGGTATGCGCTGCCTGCTTCATGAGAAACCATTTGCCGGAGTGAACGGTTCCGGTAAACATAACAACTGGTCCCTGACAACAGATGATGGAATCAATCTTCTTGAGCCAGGCAAAACTCCTCATGAGAATATCCAGTTCCTTCTTGTACTGACCTGTATCCTGAAAGCAGTTGATGAGCATGCAGATCTTTTAAGAGAGTCTGCAGCAGATGTTGGAAACGATGAGCGTCTTGGAGGAAACGAGGCACCGCCGGCAGTTATCTCCGTATTCCTTGGAGAGCAGCTTCAGGATGTGCTTGAGCAGCTGATCAGCACGGGAACGGCAACACACAGTAAGACAGGCGAGATCCTGGATACCGGTGTTAAGACACTTCCGGATTTCATGAAGGATGCTACAGACCGAAACAGAACATCACCGTTTGCGTTTACAGGAAACAAATTTGAGTTCCGTATGGTTGGTTCCCGGGATTCTATTTCCGAGTGCAATGTAGTTCTGAACACTATTGCAGCAGAAGTATTCCGTGATGCGTGCGACCGTCTGGAAGCAGCAGATGATTTTGATACTGCAGTACATGACCTGATCAAGGAGTATGCAATCCAGCATCAGCGTATTGTATTCAACGGAAACGGCTATGCACCGGAGTGGGAGGCAGAGGCAAAGAGACGTGGACTTCCGATCCTTCCGTCCATGGTAGATGCGATTCCTGCACTGACAACAGACAAGGCTGTAAAACTTTTTGAGTCTTTCAATGTATTTACAAGAGCAGAGCTTGAGTCCAGAGCAGAGATCCAGTATGAGGGCTATGCAAAGGCTATCAACATTGAGGCCAAGACTATGATCGATATTGCAACCAAACAGATTATTCCGGCAGTGATCCGCTACACAACTGTTCTTGCAGAATCCATCAACTCTGTAAAAGCAGTAAGCGCATCACTTGATGTCAGCGTACAGACAAGTCTCCTTGAGAATGCTTCCGCACTTCTTGCCCAGACCAAAGCAGCTATGGATGCACTTTCCGAATTGGTTGCTGAGGCAGATGCACATGAAGAAGGACGCGACCGTGCGGTATTCTTCAGAGAGTGTGTTGTACCGGCAATGAAAGCTTTAAGAAAACCGGTTGATGAGCTTGAGATGATCGTAGATAAAGATATGTGGCCGATGCCATCCTACGGCGATCTGATCTTTGAGGTATGATCAGTTAAATATAAGAAATAAAAGATGTCCCTGTTTGTTGAGGCATCTGTAAAAAAAACGGGACAGGCAAAGAAGTCTGTCCCGTTTTTAGCTGAATCAGGTAAAATTTCCGACAGGAGTGAGCCTGCCTGATTCTGACCTGAACAAGTATTGAGTGTGGATGTTTTTATCTGCCTGACAATTAGGAGTAATAATATATATGGAAGAATTAGATTTTTTAAAAGAACAGAATGTATCCGGCGAACTGATCCGCAGCATTGAGGAATTCCGGAAAAATTACGGAGTGGATGAAGCTGCTGCGGCAAGAGTTACCAGACCGTCCATTCCGTTCTATGGAAAAGAAATCCTGGAAATGGCCATCGCAGGTCTTCTAGAAGGGGAAAACCTTCTTCTGGCAGGACCGAAAGCCACAGGAAAAAACATTCTGGCTGAGAATCTGGCCTATGCATTCGGCCGTCCGGTATACAATGTATCTTTTCATGTAAATACAAACAGCGGCGACCTGATCGGAACGGATACTTTTGTAAACAATGAAGTGTGCCTCCGAAAGGGCAGCATTTATCAGTGTGCAGAGTATGGTGGATTCGGCATCCTGGACGAAATTAATATGGCCAAGAACGATGCAGTCTCTGTCCTTCATGCAACCCTTGACTACCGCCGTTCCATTGATGTTCCGGGATATGACAGGATCGACCTGCATCCAGCAGCACGTTTTATCGGAACAATGAACTATGGATATGCAGGAACAAAAGAGCTCAACGAGGCACTTGTATCCAGATTCCTGGTGATCGACATGCCGGCTCAGACAGAGGAAACATTAGGTTTTATCTTCAATAAAATGTTCCCGGATGCAAAAGAAAAAGCAGTGGAGCAGTTCATTGGCGTATTTATGGACCTTCAGAAAAAGTCCGTAAACAGCGAAATTTCCACAAAATCCCTGGATCTTCGAGGACTTCTGGCTGCTATGAAGATCGTCCGGGCAGGACTTTCACCTTTGGCAGCAGTAAAGATGGGTGTTGTGAACAAGACTTTTGATATTTTTGAAAAAGAGATCGTGGATGATGTAGTTCGGACAAGGATCCCGGAAGAATGGACAAAGGAAGATGTCTATGCATAGAAATCTCACAGAAGAACTATCCATAGAAGATTACAAGCTGGATCTGGAGAACCGCATCCGTAATCTCCTCTGGACAGTCAGCGGCGATTATACCCTGGATGTGAAGCCGGACGTATCTCTGTTTCTGCGTTCAAAGGAGATCGCGCTTTACGACGGGATCAAGCAGGGAGCTTTTGCCAGATATTTTGATAAAAATCTGCTGGGGCTTTATCTGGTAAAAAAAATCTATCTGGATGCTTCTGAATCAGAACTTACCGGGCTGACACAGCTCTGTATTGAGGCAGCTGTAGGTGAACGGATCTGCGAAGAACGTCCAGGAGTGCGCCGCATGAGGAAAAAAGCCCTGGAAGACATCCTGGATCAGGAATATGAAACCCTGCCATCTTATGATATGCTTCTGGACCGTTTAAAGATCGCAGTATTCCGGGATGTACTGGCTGGAAGCGTACAGCCGGTGGAGAAGAAACTGTCCGGTTTTCGGGATCAGATCTACGAATGTGGAAATACAGAGGATACCATGGAGCTGATCCAGGTGATCGACAGTCTTTATAATACTGTGATCGATCCGGATTTTGAAAAGAAAAAAGGTTCTCTGGACCGGGTGATGGCAGTAACTCTGGAAGAACTGACAGAATTCGGATGGGAAGATTATCTCAATGAGGAAATGTATGAGGATGCCCTGGAAAATTATGTGGAACAGATCACAGACCGGGTGACAGATCTTGAAAATTCATCTCTTACGGAAGATATGGAAGAGAAGAGGAAAGTAAAGAACAAGATCACCGTAGTTTCCGAAGAAGCATTAAAAAAAGCCCACACCTATGTTGAACTGAATTTTGGAAGAAGCTATCTTTCGCCTGCAGAAGACAAGCGGATGAATTATCTGATGTGCCGCGGCATACATGGAGACTGTACTCTGTATTTTACAGAAGGAATCCTTAAGAATCCGGTGCGTGATAACTATCAGTATCAGTATGCCAAGCGTCTCCGGAATAAGAACATATGGGTCTATCATGACAAGCACAGGATCGCCAAGAGGAATATATCCATGCTCACCGAACTGCTGAAAAAAGCTCTTGTGATCCGAAGCGAAAACCAGGAGGTCCTTTCTGACAGAGGAATGATCATCCCGTCCAGGCTATGGAGAGTAGGGCGGAGCAGAGAAGCTGATCTGTTCAAAAGAGTCCTCAGAGGTGACAATACAGATTTTGTAGTAGATGTGCTGATCGATGCCAGCGGTTCCCAGATGAGCCGCCAGGGAGATGTGGCACTGCAGGCTTATATGATAAGTTCTGCCCTGAGTAATGTGGAGATTCCTCACCGGGTGATGAGTTACTGCACATTCTGGGATCACACTATCATGCACAGATTCCGGGAGTACGATGATCCTGTGGCGGCAGATGAAAACATCTTTAATTATGTAACTTCTTCCAATAACCGTGACGGACTGGCCATAAAAGCAGCTGGCTACGGACTTCTGCAGAGGGAAGAAGAAAAGAAGATTCTGATCATATTAAGTGATGGAAGACCTTACGATGTGATCATCAACCGTCCCAATGCAAAGAATCCTGCGCCGTATCATGGTAAATATGCCATTGCAGATACAGCTACGGAGATCCGCCGGCTCAGAAGCCAGGGAGTCAGTGTCCTGGGGGTTTTTGCAGGAGAAGAAAAAGATCTTGCTGCCGAGAAGAAGATTTTCGGCAAGGATTTTGCCTACATCCGGGATGTTGGCAATTTTTCCAGGATTGTGGGACGATATCTGACAAAACAGCTGGAAGCAGATAACTGAAAAAAAACGATATTTTTTTCTGGATGTATAATATTCAATTGGAATGTATATAGTCACTATGTTAGCATAAAAGCCGCATAGTGACTAAATTTTACTTATAATTATTCAT
>NZ_QRNF01000024.1 GCF_003474435.1 Ruminococcus sp. AF46-10NS | reverse complement strand
AACTGCCGTTTTTATAAATTTCAAATTTAGGAAGAAAAGTAAGTACTTTCTGAACAACCATTCCTACTTCATTTCCATAGGCATCATAAATTACAAGTTTATGTCCCCAAGACAACTGGCCTTTTACTACATAAACAGTGTTGCCTGCTTCATCATAGATATCATAGCTGTCAAACCATGAAAACAGCCTTTGTTTAAACAATAACTTCATAACTTTTCACCGCTCTCTCCAACAGATATAATTGGTTCTTTATAAGTATCATAATACCATGCCGGAACACCTTAAAAAATATGTAAATCGAAGAATTAACCCATCTTATTTCACGGATTATGATAAAACATAGATTTCCGGCTATAAATCTCTACTTGCTCACAAAAAGATATAAAAAAGACCATCTACTGCTTGTTTACGGTAAATGATCTTTTCATTGCAATATTTAATTAAATATCATACTGAGCCGATTGTTCACGTATCAATTTACATGTTTCTCATTGTATTGCTCGCCCTATTATAAATACAATTTATTTTCCTTCCTACCGGAACAAACCTTCTTCATTTTCAGTCCAGCGATAAAACTGACAAGCTTACTGTAATTTCGTGCTTTCTTCGGACAGACTGCTACACAGTGCATACAAGAAATGCACTTATCCTTATCGGTCATCTTTGGATTGTCCAACGGAATGGCACCTGCCGGGCATTCTTTTGCGCACAGACCGCAGGAAGTGCATTTTCCATTTGCAACAGGTTTGAGCGGAACACCACCATATTCTCGATATGGTCTGTTTCCCGGAAATGCAGGTGTACTTTGTGCTTCGCTGTTTTGCATAATCTTTGCGGCAAATTCCAGCAATTCCTTTTCATCCTGCTGATCCGGGCGTCCGGTTCCAAATTGGTGCATCAGGGAATGCTCTGCGACAGCCTCCATTCCTGCGATACATACAAATCCTGATGCCTCCAGAACATCCTGTAGTTCCAATAGAGTATCATCAATCATACGGTTTCCAAATACTGCCACAAGAATTGCTTTCGTACCATCTGCCTTTACTTTGCGGAACATATCCGTTACAACTGATGGAATGCGTCCACCGTAAGACGGTACAGCAACCAAACATAGGTCCTTTTTTTCAAATTTCACCTTCATGAGTTTATCTGGTTCTTTAATTAGATCGATTTCTTCAGCATCCAGCTTCGTCCCTTTCGCAACAATATCTGCTACTTTCTCTGTGCCCCCTGTCGGGCTGAAAAATATGTTATAAAATCTCATAATGATCCTCCTACTGATTCCGATTTGTTTATTGTCCTTTTATAACGGTTGACCAATTGTTTTCAATAGTCTTTATATGTTTGAAAGGAATTCTTCTATCAAACTATTTATCATCTCCAGTTTATCTGTATTAGAATTATGACCGGCCCCTTCAATCCACTTTAAAGGAATTTTCGTTTTTCGATGCCATTCTCTGTTATACCTTATGCATGAACCGGCATGATCCTTTGTACCACATATCAACAGGGAAGGACATTTGATTTCATATGGCAGATCCTTTTCCATTGCCTCTGCCAGAATACGAAACCCATGCCCGGCAATTTGGGCATAACGATGCTGATCACCATCATAGACTAGCATCATTTCCTTCATCAGATTTCTGCCATAATTAGAAGTTGCAACTCCCTCAGTTCCGGATTTCAAAAGCAACTTCCATGGGTAATGTGCATATACTGGTTCCATTCTTTTCAGAAGCCAGATCTCCACTGCTGTCACATAGTTTCTCTGGAGCGGTGCTGAATCAATGGAAATAAAACCTGCCAGCCGGTCAGGATACAATTGTGCATAAGCCTGTCCCACATATCCTCCCATTGATTGACCGATTATAATTGGTTTTATGATTTCTTCTTTTTCAAGAATCCCATTCAGCATTTTGCCTTATCAAACAGATCAAATTCAAACCGAAACGGCCAGGATGAGGCATGAGCCGGTGCATCCCATACAATAATATTATATTTTCCATCGAAGTACTCAACCTGTTTATCAAATAATCTATGGTCGGCAGTCAACCCTGGTAAAAATACAAGCGTCGTTGTATCCAAACTCAGATTATTTGACCAATAGTGAATTGTTCCGCAAGAAGTTTGATATGTACTTTCCTTCAACAAATCCACCTCCGCAATTTTCATTTTTCTCAGTTACACAAACTGAAAAACTTTAACTATTTTCATATTGGTTTTTTATATCAAATACAGTCTGCTACATCTCATCCGGCTTTTGACCATCGTGGGCTTTCCATTGACACTCCGTCAATTTCATATCTGTAAATACCGCTTTAAACGATGAATCTTCCGGACTGCATGCATAAATTCCAAATTTGATTTTTCCTGCACCAGCCCACATATGACAAATCCTCATTTGCTTAAACCGTATTCCATCCTCAGAACATTCAATGCAATAATCATCTTCACGTCTACTGAGACGATACCACATAGATTTAATCTCTGCATCAATTTCCGTAGTTGCCCAATCTGAATATCCATTGTTTGTCACAACACTTCCCAGGTGCTGAAAATAGTCATTCTCATATTCTATAGAACCTTTCAACCAATTCTCACTGTCAAGATACATAACCACACCGCACTGATCAAAGCGATGATGGCTTTCCTTAAAATCAGTTTTCACTATAAATGAAAAAAATTTTTCCTCTGTTTCTATCTGCAGAGCCGGAGCATTATCATTGCGGAAATGATAGTAAGTTCTTTGCCACAAATCAGTTCCAGGCTGTGTAATAATCTCAATTTTGTCATCTGTCAGCGTGTAATCATCAGGTTCTCTCGTCCACTTAAAATCTTTTATATTCATCTCATTATCCCTCCAAATTCCGATTTCACGACATCATTTCTAATACAGATTTTACCGTACTTTTTAATCTCAGTCCATCCTTTATACCCAGGCGATAGAAAAACTCTTCTGTCTCTGCTCCGCTGGCAAATATTTCATCACAATACTTCGTAAGCACTTCCTCTTGTTCCGGAGACAGTGTTTCCAAAAGCTTCTGGTATTCCTTCTCTATATTTTCATTAAATGGCTGTGTATCTTGATTTGATTTCCATTCAGAATATGCTTTACTCATACGATTGGAGAACATCTTATCAACAGACTCCTCTACGTCTTTTGACATCTTTGAGGGAGACTCTTGCTTTTGAACTTTTTCGTTCTTCGCTTTTTCAAGTGTTGACTCGTCAATATAGTGAATAATTTCTCTCAGATTTGCCTTCATAGATTGCAGGTATCCTCTTTTTCTGAATCTGACGCATAAAGTTCTTCCAGTTCCTTCATAATATCCATCCCTACTTTTATATAAAATTCTAGATCCAGCAGATCATCCATCACCTTATATAATTCTTCCATCGTCTCATCCTCCAATAATAAATCTTCCAACGCAGTTTCTCACTTCTGACTCCAATGCCAGGACAATGCTCCTGCAGCCAATACGCCTACTAACATGAATTCAGCGATTCCCAGGATAATATAATTCATGTACTGCGTGCGGTACCAAATGATGGTGCACACAAAATCAGCCTCATTGATGCACCTTCCATCGGACTTTGCTTCCGCAGTTTCCTTCACTATCCCTTCTCTGGAATCTGTTTCCACAAGTCCCTTTCGGGTCATCTTTTTGACCGCATGTCTTTTCGCCTTAAATTCCTCCAATCGCTTTCACCTTCTTTCTCCCCAAATGGATAAAAAAATAAGGCCATCTATCGTGGATAACGGTAGACGACCTCAAGTTATATACTTCTTTATGATGTTATTACTTTGTATTTGTGTTTTAATGCTTTTGACAGTGCAACATTTGTAAATGGAACAATCTGATCATTTTGCAAGCGGCCAAGGACAATACCCGGATCTCTGTCAATTCTTTCAGCAAATCTGCGGATAGCATTTTCGCTAAACTCATTCATTCTAACGAAAGCCTCATATTCTCCCGGAGGGATCAATTTGTCTTCCGCATATTTATCTGCTGCATCCTCCTGTCCAGCGTGCTCATTTTCAAACGTAATTCCATAATCACCATTAATAATATGGCCAATCTCATGGAACAGAGTAAACCAAAATGTATCTGAATAGAAATGTCTGTCATTCACCATCAGCATTACATTCTGCCCAATCTTCTTGGTTGCACCATTTATTCCTGAACCCGGAAGATTTGGAAGTATTACGAATATTACTCCCGCATCTTCAAAGGCCTTCCTAATCAGTGGATAAAAATCACCATGCTGTGTTGTTAATGTCAATGCATAATCAACAGCTTTTTCAAACTTCTTTTTGTCAAACTTAGGTGCTTCTATCTTCAGTGCCTGATTAATTGCGATCTGAACCATTGCATTTGCTCTGGCAGTATTAGCCTCTTTCATATCCTCAGATGCACTTCGGAAACTAACTGCCATATTTTGCTTTGTAAAAACAGATAATGATGCAACATTTAAAAATTCACGTAGGCACTTAATCTGCTCATTTGTTTTTCTCGGAAGATCAGGCAATCCAAAATTCTCTCTGAAATATGTGTACTGAAAGTACTTGAAAATTCTTCTTTCCTGCTCTAATTCCTTGGATGATTCAAACTCAGCAATCAAAGCGTCATAGCTCTTCTGAAGATTCAGCCAGTAGTCAACACTAGTCCCTAACATTCGAGATAATTTCATGGCTATATCGATTGATAAGCTTTGCTCCCCACGTACCAGAATACTTAAATTCTTTGGCGTAGTATCTAATCGTTTTGCAAAATCTTTCTGAGAAAGTCCACTTTCTTCAATGATTTCTTTGATATAGTATCCAGGATGAAAAGCAATCTTATCATTATATTCAATATAATTACTCATAATGCTTACTTACCTCCTTTACTTCAACAATTCTAACCACACCAGCAATTTCATCAATATTACAAGGATCATAAGGTTCTTCATTCTCATCTAATGGCTGAATAATAATACGCCATGGATCTCTTCTCGTTTTTACATCTATAGCAAAAAATCCATCCATATTGCCACTCAACTTATGAAAATGAAACGTCGGCATCATTACTATATCCTTAATTACACTCGCCTGCTGCATAGCATTTATTCGGGCAAATAGGCTGGTTGCTAATGCAGCATTCCCGCCAAACAATTTTTTTGCAGTTTTTAAATCGGTACATTGTTTCTGAACTTTGCTGTTATTGTATAGTAGCTGCACGTTTGCCCTCCTTTTCAAATTACCCGTTGGGTAATCTAAATATACCATCAGGAGAGGCTCTAGTCAATAATTCACACACTCTTTTCACAATTATTCTTCCATTTCCTTCTGCTTTCTGGCTTCAACCTCCTCCGGCTTAGTAGTCATGAGTGAGTAAAGCTTCAATGTCTTATCGAACTTATCCTTGAACGGAATGATAGTGCTTCCATAGAACAAAAGTCCTTCACCCTCACCACTGTTGGTTACATAGGATGCTCTACATACATCGTCCGTTCCTCCTGAATTTGAAATCTGTTTCGTGTTCCAAATTCAAGAGCGGAGGGGACCGGCTCCTTCTGATGCCTCTGATCATGCGTACTGATTTCCTTTCAGGACACCAGATCAGGCAGATCTGTGGCTTATTGGCCGGAAATCAAAATTTCAGGACAACAAAAAAAGCCCCTCCGGGGTGCTAACCCGAAAGAGCTTTTCTAATAATCATATGAAGTTTTCCTGCTGTTCTTTTATTTCCAGCATAATCAGTATAACAGTTCAAAGTATCAGGGGTATCTCAAATACCTGCCGTAAAGTATCACTGATTCCTATAAAAGTATCATCATTTGATACTTTTTAAATTGGCATAAAAATACACCGGAACTCACCAGCCCGATGTATGATCTTCCTATTTATTTAATATGCCGTGATCTTTCTCATGTTGAGCAATCGCCTGACGAATCAGATACAACACTTCTCCATTGATAGAACGCCCCTCAAATTCAGCAAGACTTTTCAGTTTTCCGTGCGTCTCAGAATCAATCCGAAGACCAAGATGTTTATCTTTTTCCATATGGCTTCCTCTCCATTTGATAAGTACAAAATAAGTTCATAATACAAGTACATTTTAAGTACAAAACATGGTAAAATGGTTTAAATGAACTTGTTTTAAGTACACTATATTTTATTATTAGGGGAGAGCATCAAAAATATGAAGAAAGAAAAGCGATATTATCAAATCCGAATAGATTATTTCTGGCTTTCCATACTGGCAGTCATAATTGTTATCTCCATAATCATTGCATATTATGCCTCTGCCCATGAGCAGACATCTTCCCAACCAGTATCTACTAAATGGAATACCCTCATATACAAACTGAGACAGTACAGGCAAAACATGTTCTGTGTATCTTACTTTAACTACATTCTCAATCTGTTCCAAAGCAGCCCGTTTATCTTCCTTCAAAAATTCTCTTGTTTCGATACACAGCAAACACCCGGCATCTTTTTTAAGTTCTTTGACTGTACACTGTCCACCAATGATCTGCTCTGCAGATTTTTTGACTTCATCAACCTTATCATTTACATAAAGGAATAATGTATTAAAATCTCCACGAATGCAGATTGGATATCCATCAATTTCGATGATTTCAATTGCCCCGCCACCGATAGATGTTGTACCAAGTTTTAATTTAAATCCGTTTTCACTTTCAAGATCAAGATATGCATAGTTTGGTTCTTTGTTATCTTTTTCTTCAATAACAAAATCTATTGCAACACCTTTTTCTTCTGCAATCTTTAAAGAATCTGTCATATCTTCGCTGTCAATTGCCAGTCCAAGCAGACCTGCAACAAATCCTCTGTCAGACCACTGCAGTTTGTAATATGATGCATATGAACTGTTAGGATCAAAGGAAATTCGTCCTTTTTTAACAGGATCTTTTAATAACATTCTTGCCATAGCACCAATGCGATAAGGTCCTGCAGTATGAGAACTGGATGTTCCAACCATTACAGGTCCAAAAACTTCATTAAAAATACTGCTATAATATGTTTCCATACTTATTCCCTCCGTTTTTCACTTTTAGAAATATGTTCTTCCAATCTTTTCTTTACTGATATCATCAGGAGAACCAAAACCAGAATCAAAAGTAATCCCGTCACTACTGACATTATTTTTACAGACTCAAGTCCGCCGACTATCATGATTGCCACAGCTAAAACGCTGAACAAAACAGCCCAGAAAATTCTGTTTGCTCTTGCAGGGTCTTACGTCGGTGCCAAGTTATCTGTTGTTACACTTGCCAGAACGTATGCACATGAGTCAATCGTTGTTGCCAGATATACAAAACATACAAGGCACAAAAACAACATCATAATCTGTGGCATAGGCAGTGTTTTCAGGATAGCAATTACAGCATCACTTAAAAAAGAGCTGCCGCTCAATCATCATTTCAATTTTTGATGATTTTGCGACAACTCCTTTTTGATTGAGCACATCTGACAGATCTACTGTTCTTTTTCCATCTTTGGGCTTGCCGAAAAACAGTCATCCGGTATTTTCGTCAGACTTTCCGGCATATCTACCTGTTCCAGATTATCACAGAAAGAAGCAAATGTTGACGGTAATTCCGTTATTCCTTCTCCCAATGTGATCTTTTTGATTTTTGAGCCGGAAAAGGTTCCGAATCCTTCGAAAATACATTCTTTTCCAAAGACAGCCTCTTCAAATCCAGTGTCCATGAAGCAACAGCCTTTTACTGTTGAACCATCTCCTATATGTATGTATCCCCCGGCTCCTGCCCCACAGAAAGCGGAATCCCAAAGATAGTTTTCACTGGCAGGCAGCTCCACATCTCTCAGGGCTGTACAATCTCTGAATACAGATCCTTCAATTTCTACTGCCTGATTACCGAAAACTACCGTTTCCAGGCTGGTACAGCCTGAGAAAGCATAGCCTCCGATCCAGGTCAGAGAATCCGGAAGTGTTACTTTTTTCAAACCGGTGCAACCCTCAAATGCTGAAACGTCAATATAGCGCATTCCCTCCGGAACTTCAACAGAAGTAATCTTTGTATTATCCTTAAATGCCAGTGAAGCAACACCATTCATTACCGTGTCTTCAATGCTGGAAGGCAGAACAAGCTCCGTTCCTTCTCCTGTATAACCACTCAGCTCCTCATAGTCATTTTTCTCATAGCCGCCATTATCCTGCTGTTCCTCTTCAAGCTGTTCCAGGTCAATCTCCAGACTTTCCAGCAATGTTTTCATCTCTTCCCTGTCCAGGAATTTCCAGAGTTCTTCTTCCGGACAATCAGGAATACTCACCAGTATGCTTAAAATATACTGATCTGTCAGATCCCTGTAAAGGGTAATGTCCCCTTCCTCTCTGCGGCATGCCACATAGTAATGACTTTCTCCCACATCTGTTTCTTTTATTTCTCCATCTGCCTTTGTTTCTGCATTTTTCTTTGCATCCGGGAAGTGAATGATCTGAATATTCAGGTTACCCTCATAAGCACAGTGAATCTTTCCATTCACAAAAAACTCTGCATATTCTCTGCCCTGCCACCGGGTTGGCAGTTTCACGGAAATTCCTTTGGCAGTTACCTCTTCATATTCAATTCCTTCCTGGAATTTTATTCCCTTCAGCATCGTCTGTATCAGCTTATCTTCCATCACAGTATAGATATCATCAAAACGCTCTGTTGTTTTTACTTCAATCTTCAGACCATCCCAGTTTCCCACATAATGATCCTTATATTTCAGAATTGCAGCATATTCTCCGCTTCCCAGATATACTGCAGTCTGATCCGGTCCGTTTTTAGCTTCATCCAGATTAGAGCTGAATACAATTGCATTCATACCACTGATAGTGGTTTCTTCTGTTTTTACCTGCTTTGCTCCTCCTTTACGGGCGTTCTGTGCATATTCAAGCTCCGTAATGCGATTTGAAAGCTGCCCGGCTGTTATGGGTGCAAGTGTCATTGTCCATTTCCCGTCTGGATCTGTAAATTCCAGATACTGCTCTTTTTTTGTCGGTTCTTCTGCTTCATAGGGAAGAGTAACCGTAAATTTTCCCTCAGCATAATCATATTCTTTATACTCCGGCAGTGGTGTGGGTGTTGCTGTGGGCGCTGCTTCTTCAGGCTTTTTCTCACCACATGCACATAAAAGACAAACACCCAAAAATACAATCGGAAGCAGCACTCTTTTTAAACTTTTCATAGCTTCTCCTTTCTGAATCCTTCCTTCACTCACATAACCTTTTTCCTCTTTTCGCTCACAGAGCTTTTATCATGCGTTAAGACGCTGTCCACAATATTCGCAATTACTCAGGCGTCCTTTTATTACCTGATTCTTTGCACCGCAGCTAGTACAGGTAACTGTAATATAAATCTTTTCATTTACACGTCTGTTTGGTGCAGTAATCATAATATAATTTCCTTCTCTGTCTATCTGGATATTCCGGATATATCCCCTGGCAATAAATTTTTCCAGTTTTTTTACTGCACTTTTTCCCAGCTCCTGCTCAAGTTTTTCAAATGAGACCGTATTCTGAGCATAAGATTCAAACCAGCAGGCAATTTCCCTGGCATTTTTCTTCCTCACTGCTTTCTGGATTTCCCGGAAAGTCGGATACAGAAACAACAAACAGAGCAGAATCTCTGTTGCTGCCATTCCCCAGCGACCTTCACCAATATACTTCTCCGATGCACCAATGGCTCCCAGGGATAAAAGCATACAGAAGCCACAAAGAACCCACTTCAGTTTTCCCAACACTCCTGCTTTTTTATTTTTTTCTGTCAAGAAATCATTCCTGTCTGTTTCCTCTCTGATCACTCAAAATTCTATGATATATTGATAAAGTTTCTGTCATCCTGCCCCCAGCAAAAGCCATGCGTCACCTGACGGATCATAATAATAAACCACATTGTCTCCTACTGCATAATAATGTTCTTTTGTAAAATGATCCTCATGATCCGTTCCCAGAACAAATACCGGACAATTTCTTCCTTCAATGTACTCCTCAGTACCTGTATACCACAGAGACATACCAATACCAAGATAATAGCTGACTTCATCTGTTTCTGAAAGCTGTTCTCTGGCAATCCTGATATCCAGTTCCGAATCATCCCCCGGATCATACTCATCCCCATTATAGTATATGGAGAAATCATAGCAGTGAGTTTCTGCTGCAAGATGTCCATCCTTTAACGACACCATAGGATGATATTGCACACTCATATTCTGCTTCTGTACAGAAACCATCACATTGGAATGAATCTCACTCACATTGCAGCGCAGGATAATGATTTCATTTTCCTGCCCCGTATAGTATGGGGCATTCAGATCATCCAGATATTCCCCTTCTTCCGTAGGCTGAGCCGGATAAACGCTGATCCTGCAATCATCCCCCGGGACAATGGCATAAATTTCATATCCCCCTGCATCAACCACTGTTCCATCCTGCAAAAAAGGATACGCTGCTACCACTTCTCCCTGTCTGGTATATTCAAGTATCTCTGCTTCCTCTGCACCTTCATAGGTATATCCCAGAAATGCCATTCCGGCCTGACATTTATTTTCCCTGATAATGTCCTGCAGAATTGCCAGATTCTCATCTGCCCCTGGCGCTTTGGCAGATACTTCTCTCATACCTCCACCATGGATACCAACAGAAAACAGTACCGCACAAGCACATACAGCAACTGAATATTTTTTCATACTCTCATCTCCCTTGTCAAATATGCTCTAACCCATTTTTCTCCGCAGATGTCACTGATTTTTTTATCAAATAAATCCCATACCCTATCCTCTTTAATGTACTCCTCGAACTCTTTTTTTACTTAATTTTGTGAAATAATTTTTCGCTTATCTACATTATACGTGCATGCTCAAATAATTACACTAGCACTTCTGACAGTATGCCTGCAATTTGGGGATATCTTCTTGATATCCGTTATACTGTTGCACTGATCAATCCAACAACTACTGACCTTACCAGAAAACTTCAAGGTGGAATCACCAAAAATGACCCTCTTGATTCTCTTACTATTTTTAAACTCTGGGGGATTGACTCCCACCACTGATACTGATTTGTTGCTCGCCACCTACAGAGGTGGGAGTCATCTCACATCTGATATAATCTTCATGTTGATTCCTCTCTGTTGTCATTCTTCTTCTTTTACAAGAGTGATCTTTCCGTTATCCAGGCATTCTACAAACTTACGAACAAGCTCCGGATCAAATTGTTTGCCAGCATCCTGGATCAGCTTCTCCCGTGCTACTTTTACAGGGAAAGCTTTCTTATAGCATCGTACGGATGTCATGGCATCGAATGAATCTGCCACACACAGGATACGTGCAGTCAGTGGAATATCTTCGCCTGCAATTCGGCGTGGATATCCTTTTCCGTCATAGCGCTCATGATGACCGATGACCGCCGGGATAACATAATCCAGTGACGGAAGATGTCGGATAATGTCGATGGAAGCTTCTACATGGCCTTTGATCATCTCGTATTCTTCATCTGTCAATGATCCTGCCTTATTTAATACACTTTCCGGAATACCAATCTTACCGACGTCATGCAAAAGTGCTGCCTGACGAATAATCTCGATCATATCTTCGTTCATTCCAAGTGCTTTTGCAAGTGCTGTTGCATAATAGGCAACATTTGTAGAATGGCTGAAGGTGTAATGATCTTTTGCGTCAATGGCTGCGGTCAATGCGTAGATGGTTGACTCATATTCTTTATAGATATGTGCGTGGTTCTTTGCATGAGCATTTTTATCATTATTGCGGAACATGGTATCAAAAACCTGAATTCCATTTTTTCCGCTGTGTTTTACGTGGTAAACCGCAAGGTCAACATTTTCCATCAGCTCTTTGACATTCTTTGCCGCATACGGTGCTGCGCTGATTCCTGCGCTGACCGTGATTGGTTTAAGCTTCATATCAGTTCTGCGGTTATTCATAACATAAACCTGTTTTGCAATGGATTCTACCAGATTTCTGGCAGAGAAAAGGTCGTATCCTGGAAGCAGAACAGCAAATTCTTTCGCGCCATAGCGGGCTGCTGATAATGTCTGCGACGCGCTGCAGACACAGATCGCCTTCTTTTATACCATACAGCTGATTGTATAATTTAAAATCATCTACGTTGATAATGGCCAGTACCAGAGAGGCATCTCTGTTTTTCTCGAATTCTTCGTTAAGAACTTCATAGAAATATTTTCGATTTAATAATCCAGTCAGTTCATCGGTTCTTGCCTCAAGACGGGCATTCTCATACAGCTTTGCATTTTTGATAGCAATAGATGCCACTGATGTGATGTTTGAGATTATCTCTACTTCATCGTATGCGAGTCTCTTTTTTGAAGAAGATGATGTGATCAGAATCACTCCCGCCAGATTATCACCATCTTTTAATCCGGCACAGTAACGTATATGGTTTTTATCCAGCTGATGTTTTTCCTCCTCCCACATGGACTTGTACTCTACAGAGTAGCGGAAATCACGGTAAATGATCTGTTCTTCGTGGTCTTTCAGCCACTGGACCATTGGATTTTCTTCTTCAAAGGCAAACGCCAGATCACTTAAAGGCTGGTCACTTGCAACCCCACAATATGCCTCGCTAGGTGCGTCCTGCATACAGATATAGATATTTCCAACCTCCATCAGATCTTTCATAACACGGATTGTTTTGTCCAGGATTTCCTGAAGATCCAGTGTTTTGGAGATTGCTAAGTTAAATTCTCTGATTTTCTCAGCCTGATGGTTTTCTTCTCTGACAAACACGTTGCGGATCAAAAGCTTCCACAGGAATATAAAGAATGCATAAATGATCAGGAAAACAATTGCAAAAACAAGCGTATAAATTTGGGTGTTCTTATCCGGCTGCATGTGGAATAAGTTTTGCAGGGATGGAACGATATTTAAGAAAACAAGAATGGAAAACAGAAAGCCGATACCATAGCACAAGGAAGGGGATGCCAGCATCTGCAGACGGAACAAACGTCTGCGAATCAACGCGTAGAACAGTAAAAATACGTTTACTACACCACTTAAGATATCAATCGGAAATCCACTGAAGAATGGAATTCCAAGAAATGCATTTCCTAACAATAATGTCAGAACTCCCAGCATGACTGGTTCGTACTGGACTTTCATAGTTGGATTGTTTTTACAGATCCGTACAAGGACTGTAAAGATATGGAGCAGGAATATTGCCACTGGTATAAAAAATACGATGATCGCAGGCTTGATCTCATATACAAAAGTTGCAGCTCCGTTTTTTCTACCATGCTCGGTGATTCAAGGAAAACTCCAAATTGTGCGTTCAGCCAGAAGCAGATCAACATGACTGCAAGGTATATTCTTCCTGAAATGCCGTTCTTTTCGCCGCCAAAGGCAAGAATAAAACGGTAATACGCATATGGCAGCAATAAAATTCCCAACAGGGAAACCTGGTACCAGAATTCACATCCAGGCCAAAGCTGTGCTCGCATAAAGGCGGAACCTCCGGCCCAGAATAGCAGGCCCGTCAGCACCACCAAAAAACTGTTTATTAGACAGCTCCTTCAAAGAAAATCTGCAGGATACCTTTCTTCTTTTCTTCTGTAAGTTCATTCCACCCACACTTTTCTCTGGATCTTTTCACCTGTTCACTTGTAAGCCCAGATTTCTTGCCATTCACCCTTTCAAGAACCTCTTCTACCGTCTGCTGATAAATTTCCTTCATCACTTCCGCCTCATCGTTTCTAAGTATTTACTACCTGAATTTCTTATGCAATGAAAGACCTCTTTGAAAAAAATATAAAAAAAAGACCTTCATTGCATAATAAAAAATGCAATAAAAGTCTCACCATTTCCTTATGATACCGGATGCTTCCACCGTACTGACAACATCACAAACGCAATTTGTTAAGCGCAGGTTACTCCCCTTTATTGGATCAAATCCAATACCAAAAGTAACATCATTGTCAAGATACTTTATCATTACTTTTTCATTTTATGTTATACTTTTTACATCGTTAACACTATTAAAATAAATTCTCCGGAGGTGAATCAAATGGATCATACGAATAATTCCTGTTGTTGTGGTGAAGCGGAACATTTTTCCGGATGTCTGATTTGTGGTGCTCCTATTACGTATCGTGCTGAAAGCTCTATTCAGACGTGTAGTATCTGCCATAAAGAGCAATTAACCAATGCGGTCTGTGAAAATAGTCACTTTATCTGTGATGCCTGTCACAGCTATGGCACATATGCTCCGGTAATCGCAGCGCTCAGAGACAGTACCGAAAAAGATGCTTTGCTTCTTCTGGAAAAAATTATGGATCTTCCATCTGTACATATGCATGGACCGGAGCATCATGCAATTGTTCCATGTGTTCTTCTGACAGCGTTTCGCAATAATGGAGAACATATGGATTACGATGCTGCACTATCTGAAATCTGTAAAAGAGCGAAGCAGGTTCCGGGCGGTACCTGTGGTTACTGGGGTGTCTGTGGAGCTGCTGCCGGAGCCGGTATTTTCATGTCCGTTATGACTGGATCCAGTCCACTTCACAAAGATGCATGGCCGTTTCCTCAAAAACTTGTTTCCATTATTTTATCCAGACTGGCAGATGTTGGTGGACCTCGCTGCTGCAAACGTACCAGCAGAATTGCCATTGAAGAAGCTGTTCATTTTTACAGTCAGTTTTGTTCTGTAAACATTCCGTTGTCTTCTATAACGTGTAAATACTGCGAAGATAATCGCGAATGCATCCAGGAAGATTGTCCATACTATTCTGAATAACAGGCAAGGCAGTGATTCCATGATACCACGAAATCACTGCCTTGTAACTCGTTTGCCAGGATACAGCGCCCCATCTTCCCACTTTGCTTTTCTGCAGTTCCATGAACAAATATCCTTCTCTTCCAAAATACTCCTGATTCGTTCTTCTCCATTGTCCGATGTAAAAAGTGCTGTAATTTCCTTTTTTCCATCTACAATTTTCACACAATAATCTACCAGTTCCGGAATCTCAAACAGCAATTCATCCATCTCTCTGATACTTCCCAATGGATCCATCCGCTTTACAAAGTCCAGACGTTTTATTTCACTTCCACAGAAACATCTTCCCGGAATAATCCTTGTCCAGTCACCGGTTCGATATCGAATCAACGGCTGTGCTTCCATTCCAATGGTTGTAATCACCAGTTCTCCCCTTTCACCGTCCGGCAGTACATTTCCGTTCTCATCTATAATCTCTGTAATACAATGGTTTTCCCGCATATGCATGCCCTCATGCGCCGTGCAGCAAATGGCACCTCCAAGCCCCATCTCTCTGGAACCATAGTGCGGCCAAAGTCGTGTTTGCAGAATTTCTTCGATTGCTTTCATGACAGTTTTCGGACAGGCATCTCCGGATACCAGTGCTCTTTTTATACTGCCTTTTCCGCACATTCGAAGCATGGAAAGCAATGCCGTCGGCATTCCCACATACGTATCCGGCTGCTCCTCTTCCAGAATCCTGTTCAGTTCGCCATAAGTTCTTCCTGTCCCGGTCGAAAGAGGTTTTGCTCCCAGACGTCTGATTGCCTCCGCGATCAGTTCTCCCAATCCAAAAGGACCTGAAAACGGCATAGCCACCATCGTTATACTTCCAGGATAAATAAATTCACCCAGACCTGCCATAAAAAGTTCTATGGTGTGTTCACAGTCTCCCTCTGTATAGAATACACGTTTACCGGCACCGGTAGTTCCGCTTGTCTGTTCTGATATCACTTTCTGGACTTCCCCCTGGGAGCAAAGCAGCATCCTGCCTCCATCTCTTGCCAGATCTGTTTCTGTTGTAAAAGGAAGGCTTCTCAAATCTGTCAGGCTTTCCAGTCTTTCCGGAAAATCTCGGTAAAAACCCTCTCGTTCTTTTTCTCTCTTCAGTACAATATTTAATTTCTTCAGCTGTATTCTGTGTATTTCATCTCTTGTAATCTCTGTAATGCCTTCCTGCTTACAGATCATTGCATCTATATTCGATCGTTTCACTTTCTGTATAAATATATTCCTTTCGAATTCGTCAGATTATATGCACAAAACGGTACCATTCCATAATCAGAATCCACCTCGCAGATATAACATCTTTTCAGACGTTCAAGATCCAGATTCCATGCATCCTGAAAAATCATCCCTGATACCGCAAAAGTTTCATTATGAACCCGGATCAGGAATTCATCCAGCGCATCTGTCTGTGTCATTTCATCATCATCAAATTTTTTTGTGCTATAGCTCCACTGATTTTCCACATACTGTCTGGAATTATCGCTGGTAGTACAACAACATCCTCTGCCTGATTTCTTTTCCAGAAGTTTCAGTTCCCTCTCACCTTTTTTCAGATAACTTGCATGAAAAGAACAGTATGGATTCTCTGCTCCACCACCGGCAAAATCCTCACTTTTCATAAGCCCGTCAGTCTGTTCCTCGATCAGCTTTAACATCTTTGGTATGGTAATCGGAGCTTGTGGACGCTGCTGAGAACATCTGCCAAAATAGCTGATCGGCTGGAAATGTACTCCTCTTACAAATGGCATATGATCCATCGCAAACTTAAGGATATCTCCAACCTGCATGTCATTTACTCCTGGAGCAATGACAGGTACCAGGCAATTCCCAGTTCCGCTTCCGAACAGTTTAACACAGCCTTTTCTTTCAGTTCCATCATAGAACGTCCGCGCAACGTCTGATACACGTCATCTGTGACACCGTCAAACTGAAGAAATACTGTATTCAGTCCTGCTTTTTTTAGTTTTCTGGCATATCCTGCTTCCTGCGCAAGACGGATTCCATTGGTATTCAATTGAAAAAATGTAAACCCTTTTTCTCTACCCATATGTATGATCTCCGGAAGATCCTCCCGCATGGTTGGTTCTCCTCCTGAGAGCTGTATATTGAATGGTCCCCCATGATCCATCAGAAAATCATATTGCTTTTCTATTTCATCAATTGAAGGATCACCGTTTTCCAGACATTCTCCTGCCGAAGCAAAACAGACCGGGCAGTGCATATTACAGCGCTTTGTCACTTCCAGTATCATACAACAGCCTTTTCGTTCGTGCTCCTCACAGAGTCCACAATTATCCGGGCAGGATTTCTCTTTGATTTTTGGATTTACAGGAGTCTCCGCAGACAGGTTTTCTCTTCCCCAGGAAAGATACTCTGCTGCCGTTCCTTCCCAGATCAGTGTCTGAAACTTTCCGTGGATATCACATTCTTTCACCAGATAAATGCCATCTTCACCGATACATTTTTTAGCCGTAAGTACTTTCATACATATCGGGCATACACTTTTTGTTTTACCCAGCGTAATCATAGTTCCAATATTCCCCGTTCTGTCAGTATTTCTATCACTTTCGTATAAGTATCTGCAATCAGCGCAGGACATTGCTCCATAATCACTCCCCAATCCAAATTAGAAGTGATATCCTTACAATAAAAAGCACCAAATTCTTCTTCGGTCTTCTTATGGAACCACTGATATAATTCCTGCACAGCCGGTTTCATCTGTATATCTTCTTTCTCCTGCGGAGCCAGATTGCCAAGGAACAAACCTATCGCACAGGCTCCTCCTGTCAGGCAGCCACAGGTATCTCCACAGTAACCGATCCCACCGCCAAGACCTCCCAGAGCCTTTACAAGCTGTGGATTTTCCTCACCTATGGCTTCCAGTGTCATAATCATAACCATTTGTGAGCAATGATAACCCATACTGCTAAGTTCTATGATTCTTTCATAAAGATCCATGTGCTACTCCTTTCTGCCAACCAACATGGTATAGCGCAGCTTCTTTCCTTTATATTCTTTCTGCAGAAGCTTATACTCTTCGCAGCAGAACGAATCATTCCAGATTGCTTCCAGATAATATTCCCGCCAAAGTAACGTCTGATCCTCCTGCCGGAGAATGGTAAATCCTGTCTGTTCTGCCATTTTCAAAAGATTTCCGGTATCAAGATCTGACAATAAAAGAAAACCTCCCTTTTTCAAAACGCGCCAGCATTCAGATAGTGCATTTTTCTGATCTCTGCTAACAAAAAATGCACACTGCTGATGCAAAGATCTATACTGTCTGATGAATACTGCAAATGCAGAAAATCGCCAATTTCCACATCACTGCCCCGTGGGAAAAGATCCACGCCATGTGCTTCCAGCCCAAATGATTTCAGGATTCGAACCGTGTCTCCTTCTCCTGCTCCAAGATCCAGTGCTTTCATTTCTTTTTTCCATTCTATGTTCTCCAGAAGATGAAGCGTCTGCGCTTCCCCTCCCGGATGCCTGTTCATCTATTTATCCTCCAGTGCACGCTCCACCGCGAGCACTTTTCCAAGTGCGAGTTCTTCCGGAACATACACAAACCCACACTTTGGACAGACAGGCATTTCCACAGGAAACCCATTTTCCAGATACATAAATTTTGCTTTTCCTTTTACAAGAGGAACCTTACATTTCATGCAGGTCAGCTTTCCTTCCGGATCAATCGTATAATATGTTCTTTCTACTGCCATTACTGTCCCACCCTTTTCATAATATTCATTCGATGACTGTATGCTCTGTGTACCAGATATCCGTCTTCTGTTTCCACAAACCGCACCCAGAATGTGACATTTCCCAGTCTGCTTCTTGTCACCAGTTCTTTTGTTTCTTCATCCAGGATTGCTTCCCGATTTTCTCTGTAATCTGATAACACACGTTCCACATCACTTTTCAGTATCATGCGCTCATCCATCATATGGATTGCCTCCTCTGTATAGGCAACAGTATAGTCTTTTTTCTCCATGATCGGTTCCTCATTCCAGATGTTTTTTAAAAGTGTCTGTTTCAATATGAGCCTGTTGTAGCGTTTCTCACTGATATCAGGCATGTTGCTGGCATTTGCACCATACAGAAGTTCCATGATATGTCTGGATTCTCTTCCCTCTCTGGCAAATCGGTCTCTGCATGCCATGCAGTATGTAATATATGGTGCATCGGAACGTTCCAGACACTTTTCTGTCATTTTCGCTGCCATATCTTTATTGGCATATGCCGTCAGACCTCCATATCCACAACATGGAGACAAATCTCTGGAATATTCTGTATCTTCAACGGTACATCCCATATCCAACAAAAGTTCTCTTATAATATCCTGTGTCTGTGCATCCCCTCTGGCACCACAGGCATCATGTATGGCAACCGGTATCTCCAGTCCTTTTGCCTGCTGTGGAAGTCCGATTTCTTTCAAAATTTCCCAGATTCCTATAACATGCGCTCCAATACTTTCTTTTAGCTGCTTCATACAGGTTGGACAACCTGCTATGATGATCGGATCACCAAGCTTGGCTAGTTCCTGTTTCAGCTGCTCATTTACTTTTTCTGTCATTTCATAGCGGCCTGCCCATTCGCTGATTGCACCACAGCATCCTAGCATCAGAGCAACACCTCCATCTACCCGATTACTTAAATCTTCGTATGCCTGCATAACCACATCCGGCGCTATCGCACCTGCCTGACAGCCTGGGAAAAATACATATCTGCAAGTTTCATATCCCGGCTGGAGTCTGCTCAAAAAAGCCTCTGAATTTGAAAATAACATGTCCATCAGTGCAAATTCATGTGGCGCCAGCGGCATCTTATCTGTAGATACCATATTTTCTCTTGCTGACTTGCACACCTGACTCATATCAAATCCATTCGGACAGATCACCGTACACTGTCCACAGAGGGCACAGGCATTCATCGGTTTGTTCATCGGATGATCTCCCATGATAATCTGCGTATTATTATAGATCTCACGGGCTAATAAACCCGGATGTTTTTGATATTCACTTAAATACACACAGCCTTTCATGCATTCGTCACAATGACACTGAATACATCGTTTTGCTTCTTCTACAGCTTCTTCTTTTGAATATCCATTCTGACCACAGAAAATCTTATTCGATCCATGGATTCCTTCCATGTTCGTATAAAGCTTGGTAGTCACTGCTCCTTCACTGCCTCTATTGCTGTGCGGCGATAAATTCTGTACCAGAAGATCCACTGTCAGAGCTGCCCGCTTTGCGGCAAAAGCCGCATCCATCACAGATTCCGCAGGTCCGCTGACAATCTTTGCCTGTTCTCTTAACATAATCTCGACATCTGCTTCTTCCGGAGCTAACATTTTTGCCACTTCTTCTGATGCGCAGACCACATCTGCCAGTTCCATTTTTTCTCTGATAAACGAAAGATTCAAACTGCATCCAAATTCAAAAGAAAGATCCATAGATTTCAGACGTTTCACTTCATTGCTGCGGTCTGATTCCAAAAGATGTCCGGCTGCCGCTGCAATATAGCTTTCATAATCTTCTTCCTTACAATAAATTGTCGTAGGATACATTTTCTTTTCCAGTTCCCCTGCAAGAAACAGTGGAAATAATCCAGAACCAAAGATTGCTGCCCTTTTCTTCTTTCTCATGCGAAATACACTGCTTCGTCTTCCCGGTTCTCCATACCGGACAATCGCACGTTCTACTTCTCGTATGGAGACACCATCACCAAGTTCACAAAGCTTGCAATTATCTTCGCAAGGTGCCGTACATCCATCACAGAGAATCATTGGAAATGGTGTAATTTTCTCATAAATTGCCAACGCTTTCTTAAAATTTCCTTTTGCAGCATAATACAGCATCTCTTTTGTATCCATTTTGAAAGGACAGGCTGCAACACAGTAGGCCGGCTGTTCATGGACGCAGAGACTGATCATATGATCCATCTCTTCTTTTGACATTCGATTTACATGATAAACGTGAGTAGAACCCCTCTCCTGTATGTATGTCATAACCTGATACTCCTTTCGTCTGTAAAGGGGAGGCAGTTTCCCGTCTCCCCTGATTATATCACAGTTGGCAGCTTTTACTCCAACCACATTATGAATTAAGCTTATTTCTCAAGTTCTTTTAATGCTGCAAGAACCCTTTCCGGACGGGCAGGGATACGTGTAATACGTGCACCTGTCGCATTAAAGATTGCATTCAGGATTGCAGGATGTGGAGCATCCAGTGGAGCCTCACCACAACCAGCCGCACCGTAAGGACCACTTGGACGATATGTTTCATTGAAGTGAAGTTCAATATCATCCGGAGCATCCTTTGGATATGGAATACCACAATTCTTCAAAGTGGTGTCATGGTTCAAATCTTCAAAATCTTCCGAAAGAGCAAGACCGATACCCTGTACAAGACCACCATAGAAATTACCTTCTACAAGAAGTCTGTTCATGATCGTACCTACGTCAGCTACGCAAGTAAATTTCTCAACGGTAACTTTACCTGTTTCTGTATTAACAGCAACTTCCGGCAGGAAGATAGTATACATATAAGTTGCAAATGGATCGCCCTGTGCGGTATCCTGATCGATCGGATGATCTGCACAGAATGTAGTTACCCAGTTACCTTCATATTTTGTTGCAAGCCCTTCTGCTACCATCTCATCATAAGTACGGAATGTTCCGTCTTCTTTCTTCATTGCTGCTACAAGATTTTCTGCAGCCAGACGACATGCATTACCTGACATAACCTGTGAGCGTGATCCTCCTGCAGGTCCTGCATTCGGACATGTCTTCGTATCATTCATAACCAGTTTAATCTGTTCCGGTCTGATTCCTGCCTGACGCAGTGTTTCATGAGATGATACAAGAACACCCATATCAGCCCCCTGTCCATGATCTTCCCATGCAGCATACATCGTAACGGTTCCATCCGGATTTAATTCTGCAAATGCATTTGATGTATCAACACCATCAAGACCACAACCGTATACTCCAAGAGATACACCGATACCATATTTCATCTTTCCGTCAGAAGCTGCATTCTTTTCGGCAACACGTTTTTTCGCCGCTTCATACAATGGACGTGCTTTCTTAAACAAATCTTCCTCACAATATACCTCCGGTGGATAACCTGTCGGGATGGTAGTGCCCTCTGATTCTTTATAGCAGTTCATTTCACGGATATCAAACGGATCGATTCCCATCTTAGCTGCCAGCACGTCAATTGCAATCTCAGATCCCATATAAGACTGTGGTGAACCATAAGCACGGAATGCGGAGCCCCATGCATGGTTTGTAAATACGGTTGTTGATTTATTACGAATAGAATTAATTCCATAACCTGCGCCTGTAAACTGAGAAAGTCTCATGGTAAGCAGATCGCCAAATTCTGAATATGGACCGTGATCTACATAGTTGTTACCCCAAAGTGCTAAGAGTTTACCATTTTCATCTGCTGCAAGCTTAATATTCATAAATGCAGGAGATCTCTTTCCTGTATAAGTAATGTTCTGGAACTGATTAAATACCAGCGATACCGGACGTTCCAGAATCTTAACAGCTGCACCAATCAGAGCCTCATTTGTCGGTGAGAACTTGTAACCAAATGTTCCGCCTGCATGGTTCTGAACAAGTCTTAAGTTTTCCATTGGTACACCGATACCATCTGCGATCATAGGCATATGAAGATGTATACCGATAGATTTGGAATGCACTGTTATCATACCGTCTTCATCAATATATCCATAGCCACAGTCCGGTTCAAGGTGAAGATGTGGCTGACGTGAGCAGTAAGATTCAATCTCAACCTGCTGGGAATCTGGTATACTATCCCAGTCAAAATCAGGACCTTTGATACAATTTGTCTCAAAGAATGCATTTGGAATACCAGGATGAATATCTGCTGCATCAGGTGCAATTGCATCCATTGCGTTCATGTATGCAGGAAGTTCTTCAATCTCAACCTTTACTGCATCAGCAGCTGCACGGGCATGTTCTTCTGTATCCGCAGCTACAATCGCAATTGCATCGCCAAACTGGAAGATCTTTTCATCACAAAGTACCGGACGTTCAAAACCGTCTGTCTTATTGTGTTTTGGAAGCATTACGAGTCCATTGATCTTGTTGGTTCCACCTGCTGCCTTTATGTCTTTTGCAGTAATCACACGTACAACACCCGGCATACTTTCTGCTTCTGTTGTATCAATGCTAAGAATATTTGCATGAGAAACCTTCGCCTGTGTAAGCGCAAGACGAAGCGTTCCAACCGGCATCTTTAATGCATCATCTGCACCGAAATCCCAAGTACCTGTTACTTTCTGTGCTGCTGACGGACGAATATAATTTGTACCCACGATAGAATCTTCTGTCTGTCTGAACACAAGATCTTCCTTTGTCATCTCGCCGCGCAGAACTGCTGCAGCTGCCATAGTTGCGTCAATAAGTGGCTTGTAACCTGTACAGCGACAAAGGTTACGCTGTTTGTTAAACCAGTCTCTTACCTCTTCGCGAGTCGGACTTGGATTCTCATCAAGAAGCACTTTTGCTGAGATAATAAATCCCGGTGAACAGAAACCACACTGTGCACATCCATATGCCATCCATGCAACCTGAATTGGGTGCATATCAGAAATGGTTCCGACACCTTCAATCGTTGTAATCTCTGCGTGGTCAGGAACACGGCTCATCTTATAGATACAGGATCTTGTAACTTTTCCGTTCATAATAACATTACATGCTCCGCAATGACCTTCTCCACAGCCAATCTTACATCCTGTAAGAAGAAGATGCTCACGAAGTACTTGAGCCAGTGTCTCATCCTTATCAAGAATAAGGATTCGCTCCACACCATTGATCTTCAATGTCTTTTTAATCATGTTTCATTCCTCCTTTAAAAAATACACGTTCCGATGTTACAAATCTTCTGACTTATGTGTTCCGCATGGATCATGATCGACTCCCTTACCCGTCAGATCTTTAAGTTTTTCCATTCCTCTGACAGAATAGAAAACAATGGAAGAGCTGCTTCCGTCCAGATTCTCACCGCTGAGTTTTAAAACATTCGCATTCTCATAATAATCAATCGGAAGTGTCCGACTGTATTGCTCTCCTGTGCGCTCATCTTTTACCTGTATCGTAACTTCTTTTGCGGTAATTTCAAAAATCTTATCCATGGAAACGTTCTCCTGTTTACATTATTTTGTATAATTTCATGTTATCATAATTTTGTACAGTTTTACAAATTGTAAATAATTATTAGTTGGCTATTTTTTGCTCTTTTTTATATTGTTTTATTACTTTGTCGAAAATTTTACTATTTATCCTCACTTTTCATGCTATAATAATATCAAATTTGTACAATGTTATTTTTAGGAGGTATCTATGATGCAGACAGGTGCTCTCATCGTAGCTGCAGGGAAATCGTCACGAATGGGAGACTTCAAGCCCATGCTTCAGCTTGGATCCATTTCCATCGCGCAGCGTGTGATTAATAACTTCCGGCAGGCCGGAATCTCTAAAATAGTGGTGGTAACCGGATATAATGCGGATGCTCTGGAACGCCACCTTGCTTCCAATCATGTTATTTTTCTTCGAAATGATGACTATGAAACTACTCATATGTTTGATTCTGTCAGGATTGGACTGGAATATTTAAAAGACAAAGTGGATACGGTACTCTTTACACCTGTAGATGTTCCACTATTCACAGCACATACCGTTACACAAATGCTTTCTCTTGGACAGCCTCTTGTCACTCCGGTCTGTAACGGAACTCCAGGTCATCCGATCCTGATTCGTTCCTCATTAATTGAGTCCATTTTAAGCAATGATGGAAACACTGGTCTGAAGGGTGCTGTAGAACATTGTGGAACTCCCATGTATTGTTTAAATGTAGAAGATCCTGGAATCATTCATGATACGGATACACCAGAGGATTATGCAGAACTTCTTCGTGCACACAATCAAAGTCTGATCCGTTCAGAGATTCAGATTCAGCTGGCACGGGAAAAGGTCTTCTTTGATGAACAGCTTTATTCGCTGCTTACACTGATTCATGAAACAGGATCTGTTCGTGATGCCTGCGAACGCATGCACATTTCCTACTCCACCAGCTGGAATCTGATCCATACATTAGAATCTCAGCTTCATGAACCGCTGATTATTCGAAGTCAGGGCGGTGTAAAGGGCAGTCACAGTGAGCTGACACCATACGGAGAAGAATTTTTGAAACGATATGCCCGTTTTTCAGAGGAAACACGTACCTGTTCCGAAGCAATATTTGAAAAGTGTTTCAGAGGATTTTTCAATGCGTAATCTTTATCTTATTCGACACGGAAAAACACAATATCCAGATGAACATTCTTACTGTATCGGTCAGACTGATTTTTCTTTATCTATGCTTGGACATCTGCAGTCAGTCCTTCTTCACGGAGAACTGGATGATAAAATAACTGCTGTTTACTGCAGTCCTTTGTCAAGAGCTATGGAAACGGCTGCACATATCACACCTGATCTTCCACATATCACTATCTCAGATTTAACAGAACGAAATCTGGGAGAATGGGATGGTCTTTCATTTGATGAGATACGCAAAAGATGGCCGGACATATATGAAGCACGTGGAATGAATCCTGATTACCCGATTCCAGGAGCAGAAACTCCTTTCGCATCTGGCATGCGTTTTTCGCAGGCAATTTATGAGATTCTTCGTTCTTCTGAGGGTGATATTGCGATTGTTGCTCATACAGATGTAATTTCTTCTTATCTGTATTTGCTTGATTCAAAACAGCATGCCAGACAGTATTTTCGTCTTCCATGTGGTTCCTATTATCATCTGAACGCAGACGATAACGATCATGTTGCCTTATCTGATTCGACTTACCTGCTGCCTCATCCTGACTTGCATGACGAACTATGCCGGATGCTTCGCGATGCGGTGTCTCTTCCTCATCATGTACAGGCGCACAGTGATGCAGTGACTGAATTGGCTTGCCTTTTCTGCGATCTGCTGGAATCTCATGGTTACTTTTTTAATAAAAAACTGATTCGCTCCGGAGCGCTCCTTCATGATATTGCCAGACTTCAAAAACATCACACCAAAACAGGTGGTGATCTTTTCTTACAATTAGGCTATACTGAAATCAGTCAGATTATTTCACAACATCATGGTTTACAGAAGACAATTCTGAATGAAGCGGCTATCGTCTTTTTATCAGATAAACTGATTCAGGAAACCGAACGTGTAACCATCGAAAAACGATTTGCGGACAGTCTGTGTAAGTGTAACAGTCCCGAAGCTTTGAAATCTCATGAACGACAGCTTAAACAGGCTCTTGATCTGCAAAATATGATACAGACCATCTGTCACATGACGATATGACTTATAGAAAATTACAGGAGGTGTTTTATATATGAGAACTTTATTTCAGATCATACAACAAGAATTTCAAAAAGGAAACGACCTTGTGCTTGCATCCATCGTTGCTTCCTCAGGATCGACGCCAAGAGGTGCCGGTTCCCGTATGTTGGTTGGAAAAAAAGGCCGAATTGCCGGAACCATAGGCGGAGGTTCTGTCGAATATCGTGCAGAGCTTATGGCACTTGATATTCTTGAAAAGAAAGAATCCTGTGAACATGAATTCCGGTTGAATCGCAAAGATGTTGAAAATATCGGTATGATTTGTGGTGGTGATGTTACCGCATTTTTCCAGTATCTGGATCATAATGACCCTATTATTATGGAACTTGCCGTAACTGCTGAGACATTATATAAAGAACGAAAAGATTTCTGGCTGATCTGTGATCTTCATGCTACATCCGGTATGAGTCTTTACAGTGCATCCTATGGATTGACTGGAAATGCTGATGTTCCTTCTTCCATCTTATCTTCCTTATCTGCAAGACCATGCCGTCATCGCAATGAAACCTGTGACCTGTTTACAGAACAAATCGGTACATCCGGAACTGTCTATGTATTTGGAGGCGGGCATGTTTCACAAAAGCTGGTACCAATACTTGCAAGTGTTGACTTTCACTGCATCGTTCTGGATGACCGTCCGGAATTTACAGATCCTGCTATTTTCCCGGATGCAGCGGAGACAATCCTTTGCGATTTTGATCATCTGGATCAGAGCATTTCTATCACAGATGCTGATTATTGCTGTGTCATGACACGAGGTCATGCCTATGATACGATTGTGCAGGCACAACTTCTTGCCACACCTGCATGCTATATCGGCGTCATTGGAAGTCTCGCCAAAAGAGCTGGTGTATTTCATCGTCTCGTAGAAGAGTATGGAATCGATGAGCGAGAATTAGACCGTATTATCACGCCTGTGGGACTTAATATTAAAGCAGAAACACCTGCTGAAATCGCAATATCTATCACAGGACAAATGATTCAGGTTCGAGCTGAAAGAAAGGCTGCTATGAAATGATGACAAAACATGTCTACAAAACTATTATATTCGGTGCCGGACAGATTGGGCAGATGACTGCCCGACTTCTTGGAAATTCCTATCAGATCATGTGCTTTGCCGATAACGATCCGCGCAAACATGGACAATTTATTGGTAATATCCCAATCTGTTCTCCATCAAAGGCCGCTGCTCTTCTTCCTGATCTGATTATTCTTGGTGTATTGGATGAAGGGCGGCGTGGTTCTATGATGCAGCAGATGGAGCACTTGGGCTATCACGGTTCATTTTGTGATCCTTCTGCACTTCGCATGTTCGATGCACGGGTTGCGGTTATGCGCCTTTTAGCCGAACAGATGCATCAACAAAATATCCCTGGAGATGTGGCAGAACTTGGTGTTTTCCAGGGTGATTTTTCTTGCCTGATCAGTACGGCCTTTCCGGATCGAAAAATACATCTTTTTGATACTTTTGAAGGCTTTTCAGAAAAAGATATTGCCGTAGAAACCTCCAGGCATCTGTCTCGCGCTAAAACAGGTGACTTTTCTTCTACAGATGTAGACTCTGTTCTTCGCATCATGCCTGATCCATCACATGTGATCATCCATAAAGGATGGTTTCCGGATACTTTTTCCGATATTACCGATGAAACTTTCTGTTTCGTATCATTAGATGCAGATCTCTATGCTCCAACTGCTGCTGCATTACCTCTGTTTTATGAACGTCTGTCTATCGGCGGAGTTCTCCTGATCCATGACGTATACAGTACCCAGTTTTCCGGATGTAACAAAGCTGTAGACGAATTCTGCCTGAAACACCACCTGTTTGCAGATCCTGTATGCGATCTGCATGGAAGTGCTATTATCCGAAAAATCATTTAAAACCTAATCGAAAGCCTTTCATAATCCTATACGCCTTCTGTATTATGCTATTTTACGAGATACCCTCCATCCACCGGAATGATTGCTCCGTTGAGATAGTCGGATGCATCTAATGCCAGAAAAACACAAGGACCTTTCATATCTTCCAGAGTTCCCCAGACGTGAGCATGAACACGTCCGGTAATTTCTGCATATCGTGGATTCGATGGATCTGTCAGTGCCGTGTTCATCTCTGTATCCATATACCCAGGTGCGAGAGCATTCACATTAATTTTTTTGATGCCCACTCATTACAAAATGCTTTTGTGAGCTGAGCTACTGCCCCTTTCGATGCTGCGTAAGCCGGAACAGTATAACCACCAAAGAAAGATAACATAGATGCAATATTTATAATCTTGCCCTTGCTATCCTGTGCAATAAACTTTTTGGCAGCTCTCTGACACCAGTCAAATACTGCATTCTGATTCACTTCAATGACATACTGATAATCTTCCATTGGAAATTTCTTCACTTGGATGACGGCGCTGTACTCCCGCTGCATTTACCAGAATATCCAGAGGATTTCCCAACTTTTCCACAGCTTCTTCAAATCCTCTTGCACGATCTTTGGCATCTGCCAGATTTGCAATTACTCCATGACACAAAAATCCTTTTTTGGTAAATTCGTCCGCAACTGCTTCTGCTTTTGCAGATGATCCTACAATGACAACTTCTGCTCCTGCTTCCATCAAGCCTTCTGCCATGCCATATCCCAGTCCTCGCGTTCCACCTGTAACGATTGCTTTTCTTCCTGTTAAATCTGTAAAATTCTTCATCTTCTCCTCCATTCTGTGCAGTAATTACACGTTACGCAATCGATTGCGTAATTAATAATACCACAGAACAATTACTCCACACTTTAAAAGACATAAAATTTACGGATATAGAAGAACAGGGCTTCATGCCGATATATGAACGTCAGGAAATCACTGACGATCTCCATGAAACCTGCGGATTCAGAACGGACTATCAATTCATAACAAAACGGAAAATGAAAGGAATTCAGAAAAAAAGTAAGCAGAGATAAAACATTACTATATTTCGTGTATGCAGATAAAAGTGCCACACCCCTTGTACAGGGATTGTGGCACTTTTTTAACTAATCAACTGTCAAAGATGAGATTATATAATCATTTTAGTATCTTGTCAATTGTTAACAATTGACAAGATACCCTTCAGTCTTTAAATATGTATCAGAATCGTTAATATTCTGAAAATATCCCTCATTGGATTCCGTATAACAAACAAAAATTCCTACAGTATTTAAAAATCTATAGTTTAACGGATTCCTTTGTGAAAATATCAGCAATTTCGCATTCCGTGCAGACTTTCTTATAGATTTCCGGATCATTGATATTCTGAAAATAGTTTTCCGGTGCACTGGTGTGGTATAGGGAATATCCCACTGTATTTAAAAAACGATACACCGATGATCTTCCTGATTCCAGAAAATCTGTGATCTCTTTATAAAGTCTGGCATCATATACCTCTATCAGCGATTCTTCTTTTCCATTATGACACAGCATAGTCACCGGTTGGTCGGCTTTTTCCATTGCGAACTTCAACAGATTTTGAAGTTCTTCCACAGGTACCAGCGGCGTATCTACCCCCAGCACCAGGCATTTTTCTGTCTTTGCCCTTCGAAAACAGCTCTCCAGACCGCCAAGTGGACCCTGACCGGAAATTCGATCCGGCACAATCTCTTCCCCACACTGTGTTCCACGATATCCAGAAATTAAGATCTGTTTTGCTCCCAACTGACATCCTTTTCCGATCTGTATCTCCAAAAATGTCTGTCCATCTAAAAGCAGATCTGACTTCTCCCTTCCCATATGACTGCTGGCACCACCTGCCAGGACTACCAGCGTAAAATCTGATGGCAATTGCTGTTCTGCCAACTGACCGTTTTCTAATTCAGATATATCAGTCTGCATTTTCCGATTATTTTCTGGCACAGTTCGTTGCCTCCCCGGTCAGGATCTGTAATCCATGTTCCAGCGCTGGAATAATATATTCCAGACTTTCTCTGACTGCTTTCGGGCTTCCCGGCAGATTCACGATCAGTGTTCCTTTTCGAATACCTGCTGCTGCACGACTGAGCATAGCTCTTGGTGTAATCGTCATACTATATGCTCTCATTGCTTCCGGAATCCCCGGCACTTCACGTTCTATAATATCCTTTGTTGCCTCCGGCATACAGTCTCTCGGCGAAAATCCGGTTCCACCCGTAGTTACAATCAGCTCTGCTATTCCCTCATCTGCTATACGAGCCATCTCATCTGCCAGCATCTTTCTGTCATCCGGCAAAAGAATGGTATGCACCACTTCGTAATCGTTCGCTTCCAAAATTTCCTGGATTACCGAGCCACTTTTATCTTCTCTCTCTCCTGCATATCCAGAATCACTGGATGTGATAATCGCAGCTTTCATAATTCCTTATCCTCCTATCTGGGACATTAATTTACATTCATCTGTCTCAATCTCTTCCGATGTAAAATGATGACTGACCGGTTTTTCCCATATTACTTTCTGTATTGCCTCTGTCAGTTCATCATCTGTGCATCCTGAACGCATCAAATTCTTCAAATCCGTTCCAGTCTGATATTGCAGACAGGCTTTTAAAAATCCTTCTGCTGTCATACGCACACGATTACACTGGTCGCAAAACTTATGCGTCATCGCACTGATAAATCCTATTTTACCCTGAAATTCTTCTATTTTATAATAATGACACGGTCCATTCCCATATCGTTCTTTTATTGGAGTCATTCTTCCATATGCTTTCTCTAATATTTCGCATATTTCACTTTCTCCCCGAAACTGAAAATCCTTTCCATATCCAATCGGCATCATTTCAATGAAACGAACATGAATCGGATATTGCTTTGCAAGTCTCGCTATCGATACCAGATTTTCCTGCTCTTCCACTACCGGCACACAATTAATCTTCAATCCAATCTGCGGATACTGTAATGCCGCCTGGATTCCCTCCAGCACCCGATCCAGACTTTCTCTCCTGGTTACCTTTGCAAACTCTGCTACATTTAAAGTATCCAGACTGATATTTATATCATCAAGCCCCGCTTCTGCCAGATCTGCTATCTGTTCTTCGAGCAATACACCATTGGTCGTTAATGTCACTTTTTCGATGCCAGGAAGTTCTTTTAACATTCGAACCAGTGTGGCACAATTCTTTCTAATTAACGGTTCTCCTCCGGTCAGTTTGATCTTACGTATACCTAAACCAGTCATACATCTGCTGATTCTGGTAATCTCATCATAAGTCAGAATTTCTTCATGCGGGATCTGCACAACTCCATTTTCCGGCATACAATAGACGCACCTGAGATTACATCGATCTGTAATGGATATCCGCAGATAGTCAATCTCTCTTCCAAATCTATCCTTCATACTATTCTTTCGGGTTTCGATATAACCCGCTTTTTCCTCCGCTTTTTTCTACCAGATGAATGTCCGTCAGCTCCATGGACTTGTCAATTGCCTTACACATGTCATAAATTGTCAAAAGTGCCACATTCACACCAGTAAGCGCCTCCATCTCCACACCGGTCTGACCTTCCGTTTTGGCTGTACAGATTGCCGTAATTTCAAGATTTTCTTCATCCAGTTCAAAATCTACCGAACACTTCTGAATCATCAGCGGATGACACATCGGAATCAGATGAGATGTCTGTTTTACCGCCATAATGCCAGCCACTCTTGCTACTCCAAGTACATCTCCTTTTTTCACAGTCCCCTGTTTCACTGCATCCATCACAGCCTGACAGACACAAATCTTGCCTTTTGCTACTGCTGTTCTGGATGTCGGTATCTTTCCGGACACATCCACCATAACAGCGTTACCCTTCTGATCAAAATGATTCAGCTTATTCTCCATCTGCCTCACCTGCTGCCTTCTCTATCACAATTTCATCGCCTTCTGTCAATACGCCACCATGAAGTACTCTGGTAAAGATACCTTCTCTTGGCATAATACAGTCACCCATAATTTTATAAATCTCACATCCACTATGACATTTTTTCCCGATCTGTGTCACTTCTAATAATACCTCTCCGCTGCGAAGTCTGGTGCCAACCGGCAATGCCTTCAGATCGTATCCACTTACAATCAGGTTTTCTCCAAATGCTCCGTCTTCGATCGGTGCTCCCTTTGCCTTGAATTCTTCTATTTTTTCATAAGAAAGAAGACTCACCTGGCGATGCCACTTGCCGGCATGGGCGTCCTTCTCGATTCCAAATTCTTCCATCAGTCTGGCACTATGTACATTCTTTTTCTGTGTACCTTTCTTCTCACTGATATTTACCGCCATAATCTTTCCCATTTTATTTCCTCCTTCATCCCTCAATTCACTCTTTCGAAATAAAGAGATGTCTGTTATACTAGATCTAGTATAACACATAGTAAACATGATAAAAGAATTGTTTTTTCAATTGGAGAAATTATGTATATTAACGAACAATAACAAAATCTGTCTCTGCTAGAGACAAAAACATATCAATATATCGGAAGAAATGGAGAATCCCGTACGGAACAAGAAGAAGTATTGAACGAACATATGATGGATGTCTATATAAATGATCATCTGACTATGAAACTTGTTTGCCTGCCCCAGCATCTGACTGAACTGGTTCTTGGAAGATTGCTGACAGAACAAATCATCACGTCTTCCGAAGATGTAGATCATATCTATATCTGTGAATATGGAAAACGTGCAAAAGTCTATTTAAAAAATTCGGCACGCAGCACACAATCCTCATCGGATGCCTTTGTAGAAGTAACTCCTACCTGCTGTACCGGCAATCATATTTTAAATGATTACTTTGTTACATCCAAAGAGCCGCAGTCACTTACACCGATTTTCTGGAAACCAGAATGGATCTTTCATATGGCGGATGCCTTTGCGGATGGTTCTCCTCTCCATGGCATTACCTTTGCCACACATAGCTGCATTCTCGCTCAAAAAGATCACATTCTGTTTTCCTGCGAAGATATCGGACGGCACAATGCTTTGGATAAAGTGATCGGCTACGCTCTGCGGCACAATATTGACCTGCATCAATGTATGGTATATTCCAGCGGCAGAATACCTACTGATATGACTTTAAAGGTCAACCATGCAGGGATTCCAATTCTCTCCAGCAAGGCTTCTCCTACTTCTGAAGCAATTGATCTTGCAAAAAATATCACCTGACCCTGATCTGTGCAGCCAGAAGGGATCGAATGAAAGTATTTACGAAATAATGTTTGACAACCGCATATTAAACCACCGGAACTGGATATTGAAAGCTTTTTCGCATTTTTCACGAAAGAATCACCGTATCATAGATTACCTCAACCTTGATACGGTGATTCTTTCATTTATTTTAATAACATCACATCTTTTTCATCTATCCCAATCCATATCTTATTTCCAGAAATATGCTTTTGGTACTGCTGCCATTGTTCTTTCGTCACATCTACGCGAATCCTGGCTTCTTCTTTCGTAGATACGATCAAGATATACGAAAACACGTCCTCAATCACTCTTTCCACTTTACATGGAAATACGTTTTTCGTTGTGCCATCTGCTTCCGGTAGTACCGGATGTATAAAGTGACTTCGCACTCCTACACTGCTGGCGTCTTCTTTTCCTGTGGTATCACACTGCAATGTAATTCCCCAGTCCAGAGCCATGACTTCGCCTGCTGCTGTCACCGCCGCATCTGAAAAATTCTTGCATCCCGACAGATATGCCGCCTCTCTGGATACCGGCGCGGCAAACAGTTCTTTTATCGGAACAGCCTCGCTGGACTGTCCACGGTTCATAACACATACCCGGTCACAGATCCTGTAAATTTCATCCCTATTGTGCGATACAAACAGTGTGGTTCCACCAAACTCTTTTATAATATCTTCCAGTTCCAGCTTCCATCTCAGGAATTCATCCAGTGCCGCAAAAGGCTCATCCAGCATCAAAATTCTGGGCTTTGCCAGCAAAATTCTCGCCAGCGCCACTCTCTGCTGCTATCATAGCCTGCGGGCGATCCTCTATGGCTGCCACTTCCACCAGTTCTGCACCAAATTCTTTCATCCGAACCGCCTGCCCCTTTTCCACTGTGACTCTGGAATACTGCCCCGCATCAATCTCTTCCAATACCGTCAACTGTACCGGATGACTTTCTGATGCATCCGTTATATCCTCCGCTTTGCAGGCATAACCATCCACAGGTGATCTGTCAAACGGCGGGTTATCAAATCCTGCAATCATATCCTTTGCCAACACTCTTCCACATGCCTGCAAAAGTGGTACAGTTTCCGTTTCCTCTATTACTTTTGTATGTTCCAGCAGTGCTTCCAGTGCCTACTCTACCGTAAGCTTTTCCATGCTTATTCCTCCTGTCCTGCTCTTATACGCCCTTTCCAAAGCTGCAGTTCGGATAATGACATTCTTTGCAGCCAAGACAGAATCCGCCATTTCCCATATGTGCAGATCTTTTTTTGTCACTTCTATACCTGCGATAATACGTGGCAGAACAAGATCAAATACGGTAGCTTTTGCATACATCACACATCCCGGCAGTCCCATTACCGGTGTGCCATCTTCCAGATAGGATAACAGGAACATCGCTCCCGGAAGTACCGGAGCACCATAAGATACGATTCTCGCTCCTGTATTTTTGATCGCGCCCGGTGTCTTATCATCTGGATCCACGCTCATACCACCGGTACAGACAATCAGATCTGCCCCTTCTTCTTTTAATTTCATAATAGCGGCAGTGATTTTTTCCATATCATCATTGCACAGAATATGTCCGTGAATTTCAGCACCGTAAGATTTCATTTTTTCGATGATTACCGGTGTGAAAGTATCCTTAATTCTTCCATAAAATACTTCATTTCCGGTGGTTACAATTCCTACCTTCCGTTTCTTATAAGGTGCCAGCGATACCAGCGGTTTTTCTCCTGCTGTTTTCTTCACCAAATCCATTTTTTCTTTTGCAATCACCAGCGGAATCACACGGGTTCCTAAAAGACGGTCACCTTTTTTTACCGGGAAATTTGTATGACGGGTGGCAATCATAATCTCATCGATCTCATTAATAGCATCCAGCCTCGGCACATCCACCTGAAATACTCCGTCACAATCTGCAATCAACTCAATTTTTCCTTCTTTTACATCCGTTGGATGCATATTCTCATTGATGCACACATCACACAGAATCTGCGCTGCTTCATTTTCATGCAAAGTATTTTCATCCTTCTCCCACACATAAAGATGGTCTTTTCCCAGAGATAGCAAAACCGGAATATCTTCTTCCTGTACAATATGTCCTTTACGAAAGGCTGTATCTTTTACCACATCCTTCACAATTCTGGTAATATCATGGCACAGTACATGTCCTACCGCGTCCGTTGTTTTAATACACTTCATGACGTTCCCCTTTTACTTTCTGTCTAGAAAAGTTATAAATTTATATGGAGTAATTGTAACATATTGCCAAGAAAAACACAACTTTCATAAACACGGGAGTTTGACACATTGAAATCCAAAAAAATACCGCAAAGCCTTGAACACGGGATGTAATTATTCTTCTACAGCGAATAAATATGGTTGCTCCTACGGACAAGTTTATGCATGGGTTAGAAAATATAAAGATAAAGGAATCGAAGGATTATATGATCGACGAGGTAAGAACAAAGCGATTTCTCAATTATCAGATATTGAGAAGTTGAAAGCTGAAAACCGACTACTAAAAGCTCAAACACAGCAGCAACAAATGGAGATTGATTTCTTAAAAAACTCGACGAAATAGAGAGGAGGTGAACCTGACCAAGACACGCAATACAACAAAATACCTTGCAATCAAAGAATTATAGATTATTTCTGGCTTTCCATACTGGCAGTCATAATTGTTATCTCCATAATCATCGCATATTATGCCTCTGCCCATGAGCAGACATCTTCCCAACCAGTATCTACTAAACACCGTGCTGACATTGATGTAACTTTTGACGATCTGCGCTCATCCCTGGAAAACACATCTGAATGTTATCTATGCGGAAATGCGGAAGAAAGCCTGATGAGCTACTTTAGAAACTTTGACACTATTGGATTGATCTCGCTGAATGACTGGTATGTGATTGATTTTCCACTGAAAAATTACGATGAAAATGGAAATGAGGTAGAAAGTGCTACTTCAACTTCATTCCTTTCTGGGAATACAGGTGAAATATCTTATTCTTCAGACGGAACTCCAATCCGTGGCATGACCTGTTTCATTATAAATTGCACAAAAACGGCAATTGATTAGACAAAAATTACCTTCATGTCAGATGATAAATAGCCTTATTTCACAACGCCTTTTTCTTAAGATCAAGTATATCTCACAGAATCTTCCTTGTCTACAACATGACTAATATTATGTTGTACTCCTAATATTATTTTGTTCAATAAACCTATCTATTCGTTTTTGGAAAACAGATTCTGTAGTCGATGTGTATATTCTTGTAACATTAACACTACTAGAATGTAACAATCTATTTAATCAAAAATAACTCTTCTCTCACGTCAAAAAAGGAATGAAAGCTACCAAAACAGTAACTTCCATTCCTTTTTCAATTATCTCACACCAAAATCAGCTCCTCTATCCGTCTTATCTTTTCCCTGCTGGTAACTGATCCAGCTTTCATCCGTCAACTTCATTTCTTTCTGCATCTTTAACTGACTGATGATACCGCCATTTCCGCTACCAATGTCTATCTTACCTTGAAAATGATGCAGCATCTTGTCGCCCTTCTCAGCATAATATACTGTAAAAAACATCTGTACTGTCGTTTTTGGTTCGTTGGTGTTGGGATCACGATCAGCATACCAGGCTTTGTCCTGTTCTACGGTTTTTGAATCCAAATCAGATAACTTCTGGCATCTTGGATTCCCCAACTCACTTTTCTCACAATAATTCACATACACCATCGGCTCCATATCTTTTGGAAGCTCCGGATCATAGGCTTTCAGTCTTTCCATCAATACACCTGCACGAACAGATAAGCCCGATGGAAAAGGGAGATTCCATCAGGCTCTTTCAGATCTACTCTTCCGTTTCTGGAAAAGATGGCTTATATCGTTTATTTGCAGATTGTGGCACTACGATTTCAAAAATATAATATCCCAGATACCGGAGCGCTGCTTTTTTCTTCCGGTAAAAACTTGCCCGGCTCATCCCCAGTTCAAGCATAATTTCCATGTCCGCCATTTTTCTGTGCCTGCAGAAGCAGCTATAAAGCACATCATAATATTCGGTTCCAAAATTCGGTGTAAAATATTTTACCAGTGTCATTGCCCGGTTGACCATATCACAAAGTCCATAGATTAGAATGATATTGTTCACTTCCTTTTTCAGTTTTCCCAAATTCATCCGGTAATCATAGGCATCCATATATTGAAGGGCATAGGCCATATTCTCATTGATCTTTTCCTGACACTCTTGCTCTAATTCATCCAAAACCATCTGATTTTCCAAAATCAAATCCTGATAATTGTTCATCAGTGCTTTAATCTTTTCATAGTACAGATCCATTCTCTCTTCTGTATGTTGTGCTGCATTTAATGTAATTTCCTTAAACGATCTAATCGCATAATCTCTCTCTGTCATTATCAAAATCTCCTTTTTTCGTATTGAATCGTCTTTCTCTGACGTTCTACACTCCCATCCCTGTGATTTTGACGGAAGCTCAATAAGAATTATTCTTGAGCAGAGCCACATCTAGATGTAAAAGCTCATTCTATCAGTAAATGGGAAAAAAATGTAAACCTGCCAAATGTTTTACAATTTTTTGCCCTCTGTGAGATTCTTGAGATTTCCGATATAAATAGAACATTCCAGATTGGAACGGATGAGAAACTTTTCTCCAAATTAAATGACGAAGGACAAGCCAAAGTTCTTGACTACATGAACCTATTAATGAAAAGGGGGGAATACATTCGAGAAGAACCAATCATTTATCAATTTCCACGAAGAACTCTCAGTCTCTATGATCTCCCGGTTTCAGCTGGAACAGGACAATTCCTTGATTCCGACCGTTTTTCCGAAATTGAAGTTGGTGATGAAGTATCTTCCAGTGCTGACTTCGGTGTCCGGGTATGTGGTGACAGCATGGAGCCTCTCTATCTGGATGGACAGATCATCTGGATTCATAAACAAGAAACACTTGAAGAAGGAGAAATCGGTGTCTTCTTCCTTGATGGTGATGCTTATGTAAAGAAATATCATCAATCCGATTCCGGTATTCAGCTTATTTCTCTAAATAAAAAATATGCCCCTATCCAAGTCACTTCCGGATCCACCTTAAAAACTTTTGGAAAAGTAGTTGGCTAATTTTAAAAGGCTGATGGTTCAGAACGAGGACCTGGATTATTTCGGACTCTGCAGTTCATTGAATGCGACTCCGGAACTAATGAGCTTTAAATTATACAGCCTGACAAAACGAGGCCAGGCTTATCATATGCCGATGGAGATTCAGAGCAATTTCCTGGCGAAATAAAGTAAATAAAGATCCTGTTCTATATATCATAGTATGAACAGGATCTTTTTATAATGATTTATTTTCTATCTAAAATTTTATTAAACCGACTAAAGACTCCATAGTTTGTGTGTTTGACTTACTGTTTATATCTATCTTCTCCTAAATATTTTTCTAGTCATTATAATATAAAATTGCTTATACAGTCTCTTCCTTAAGAGTCCTGGTATTCTGGATAATATACAGAGCGACCGATATGACCATCATTATAGAGCACAAACCAATCAACAGATCTGATACCATCGGTGTAATGTGGAACCATATAATATGCACCGCTGCAGTTCCATATAATAAAAAGGTTACTATCTTTCCATGCCAGTCTGCACCATGTACTTTTCCTGTCTTTCGTATCACAAGACATCCACTGACTACCATATACAGCTCCTTACCTGCCATTATTACGATTAAAAGAAGCACATGCGGAAAACGAGTAAACAGACAGATTAACATCGCTGCCTGTGTCAGCTTATCAGCCACCGGATCAAGTATTTTTCCTAAATTACTAATCCTATGGAATCTTCTTGCGATATATCCATCAACAAGATCCGTAAGACCAGACAGCAATAAGATTTCACCAGCTAACAGAGGATTTTTCTTTACACAATAACTCCATATAATTACCGGAATCAGACAAAGCCGAAAAAAAGAAAGAAGATTAGGAACCGTAATAATTCTATTCAAATTTTCTTCCTGATTCACTTCACTCTGCATGTACGGTCATCTCACTTTCCTTTTTTTTAGACATAAACCAATAAAATATAACACAAAATGCTAAAGCAAACACAACACCAAAAACATTTTGAATCACTCTAAGACTAACCGCTCCTTGTAGTCCATAAGTCTCTGCAGCAATGGCTAAAGCACCAAATGTGTTAAATACTGCCTGCCAGCCATATTGTGCTGAAAATCCTACACCGATTCCACCAAGAATTCCTATATATGCATAGATTGACGAAGGAAGCAGAAAATATAATACTGTAAAACATATAACACCTGCAATATTTCCGACAATCCTTTTACGGACTCTGTAGTGCATATCTTCCATAAACGGCAAAATCGCGGACATGGCCGCAATACCAGCCCACATTGCACGTGGCATATTACAAAGTTCTGCAATGCAAAGGACAATCGGTACGCATAAAATCTGACATATCTGCCATTTTGTTCTGGAAGAAGTGATATCAAATTCTTGTATCAGATCTTTCAGATTTCTTTTATAAGTTCTGTTTTTATGATTTCGATAAAATACGAAGCAGGTAAGTGCTGCACCTAAAGCCATTCCGACTAATCGCATCTGATAGCTTTTTCCCGTAACATCATAACCATATAGCAGCAGATACCCAAGAACCAATGTAGATTGATTAAACATGAATGGATTATGGCATCCGAACAGAATCAACACAGCCAGTGCCGCAATATTTAACAGCATTCCCAATACCGGTGAAAACTGATTTGCTAAATGCGGACATACAGTCATAATTACAAAGAACAAAGCCAAAAGCATCGTAGATTGTCCGGTGTGGATCCCCAGATCCGCATTTCTAAACACCATGAGACATAATAAGACTACTACACCTACAATGCTGTTCTCATTTCCAAATAGGATGCTGAAAATACTAACAAAGAAAAAACAAAATGCCATTGTAACAGCTATCTTCACCAGATATACCCACATATGATATAATTTTTCTTTTAGTGTTTCACTCTTTTTCAACAGGTTTTTAGAACCTGCCTGATTTAACTGCAACTCCTGATAAAATGTCATATAAATCCTCCCATCTTCTAATTTATCTTAAAACTATATAATCTCATCTTTCTGCTTTGGCAGCTCTATAACAAATCTGCATCCACCATATTCACGGTTTTCTGCTTTGATTGTTCCTCCGGCACTATCTACAATCCGTTTTACAAGTGCAAGACCTAGGCCATTTCCTTCTGCTTTATGAGATCCATCTACCTGATAGAACTTGTCAAATATTCTGGATTTTACATCATCCTCTATTCCGGGTCCTTCATCTTCCAGAATGAACTTAACAGAATCTTGTTCTTGTTTCAGAAACATCGTAATTGTCCCCTTTGAAGGGCTGAACTTAATCGCATTATCCAAAAGATTTATCCAGATATGCATAAAAAGTCCTTCATTCCCAGTATATTTAACTTCCTCCAATTCTACCTGAAAACCAATTTCTTTTTCTGTCCATTTTGTTTCCAATGAAAGAAATGCCTGGCGGATCTGTTCATCCAGACGATATTCTGTTTTTTTCATTGGTATATTCTGATTCTCTAACTTGGATAACAGCAAAATATTACCAACCAATCCGGAAAGTCTTTGGGTGTTAAATAAGATTTTTTCTACATATTCCTCTTGATCCGGAGACAGTTCTTCTCCCTGAAGCAGCATTGTATATCCTTCAATGGCATTAATCGGGGTCTTAAACTCATGAGAAACATTAGATACAAAATCCATCTGCAGCACCTCTGTTGCACGAAGTTCTTTTGTCATAACGTTAAAACTTTGATAAGATTCTCCAACTTCTGCTATACGGCTGTTCGTTTCCAAATGCTGTTCAAAATCTCCCTGAGAAACTTCCTTCATTGCTTTACTAAGTCTGGTAATTGGTTCCAGTAACTTTGCATTGATAAAGGAAGTGATCAGCCCTGCAATCAATGTATTGAAAATCAAAAGCCAGCCAAGCACAGGTATGCTGCCCGGCAGATTAAAAAAATGATTCAAAAAAGCAAATAATAAAGCAGATATGACTGTTGAAAATACAAGTGCCAGCCAGATTGCACCAGTCAGACAGGATCGGATCCGCAATCCTTTTTCTTTCTTTTGTTCCATTATTTTTTCACCACCTTGTATCCAATTCCACGCATTGTTACGATTTCAAAATCAGGGTTATCTTTAAAACGCTCTCTGATTCTTCCTATATGTACCTCTATCGTATGTGGGTCTGCCTCCGTCTCGTATCCCCATACTTCATCCATCAACTGTTGTTTTGTAAATGTTCTGCCTGGCGAAGCTGCAAGCTTATATAAAAGCAGGAATTCTTTTTTAGGCAAAACAAAACTTTCCTTATCAGTTGTAACCGTCATTGCATCATAATCAAACTCTGTTGAACCGATCACAATTTTGTGTTCATTCAGTATCTGTGCACGGCGAAGCAGTGCTCCGACTCTTAAAACCATTTCATTCACATTTACCGGTTTTACCATATAATCGTCACTTCCCGAAAGAAATCCCTGGCGCATATCATCAAAGGAACCTTTCGCAGTGATCATAAGCACTGGTATCTGATATCCTGCTGAACGAAGTTCTGACACCAGTTCATAGCCATCCATAACCGGCATCATAATATCAGAAATAATCAGATCAATATATTCCTTATCCAATACTTCTAATGCCTGTGCTCCATCCGATGCACTTTTGACTTGATATCCATTCTTCTCAAGCACTTTTTGGAATAGCTGGCTTAATTCTTTATCATCTTCTACAATCAATATTTGAAACACGTTTTCCTTCCTCCTTATTAAAACAGATACCTTGCCCATCCAAGCAGATGCTGTACCAAAAATATTTTTCTCTGACGTTTCTTTGTTAATTCGATTGGCTCTACATGATATGGATCATTATAAGTTCCGCCTTCTAATATCTGGCGGGACACTTTTTCATACTCCATCATGCCCTCTTCCAACTGTTTATTAATATCTTTACTGCGAATTACAAGCATCAGTTCCGTATCCAGATATGCACTTCTCATGTCCATATTAAAGGAACCGATTACAGACAGATCATCGTCAATCAGAATACTTTTTCCGTGGTATGAATAACCGCCTTCATATTCCCAGATATTAATTCCTGTACTTAAGATTCTATTTCTGTTTTTCGCATAATCGGCAGACCCAAATGGATTCCCATTATTCGCAACTGAATTTGTCATGATAGAAAAATCTGAAACGTTCTCTGCAATCTCCTCCCATGTATTATACATCATATCATTACAGATAATATATGGCGTGTGGATCTTCACACGATTTTTTGCATTTTTCATCAATTCTCCCAACTGATACCACACTACTGGTTCTTTGGAACCTGTGTGAATAGGATTTGACACTAATGTAATCTTTTCTGTCTCAAAAGTTTCGTCCGTATAATCGGTCTCGCAGATTCTTTCCTTATTCTCTTCAAAATATTTCTGATAGCTGTTCTGCAGCTCTAAAACTGCGTTCTTTACAGATTTTCTATTTGCCAGTTTTTTATTGTTATGAAAATAACCACTGTCTTCCTGATTCCATATGGTTTCAAAATACTCTGACAACTGGTTAACTGAATTTTCTTTCTCCGGTTCATCGCAAACCACTAACACGTCTCTGTCATAGTTCTTATGTCCCGGAAAATCACCCAGGAAATAATTGTATGTATTTCTTCCCCCAAGAATATATCTCTTTCCATCTGCAATCAAATATTTATCATGCATTCTACCCATCATTTTCCACGGTTTCAACGGATTGGCCTTATTATACAGTTTAATTTCAACATTCTCATGGGAAGATAATCCATAGAAATACGGATTTCCTTCCATATCAATCCAGCTCTCCATTCCATCTACTAACAGACGAATATGTACCCCTCTGTCTGCCGCATCATGCAGTGCTCCTAAAATCAATTTTCCACTTTCATCGGATTGAAATGCAAAAGTAGAAAGAATAATTTCCTTTTTTGCATTCTTGATCAAACGCACTCTTTGTAAAAGCGCTTCTGGATTCTTTTCTATGATTACTGCCCGTTCTGTATTTTCACTGCATTCGTTCCATGACTCATTTTTTGTTTCTTTTTTGGTTGTATTGGACACTTCCGGCTGCTTTTTATATGCAACGCAGATTCCGAGCAATTCATAAAAAGCCACACATAAAAAAATTGCCAGTATAACAAGAAGGATTTTACATATTTTATGCTTTTTCATTGTACATCACCTGATTCCTTTTTATTTCATACTTATACAATACAAAGTCAATCTCAATTTAACCTCAACAAGGTTTGTTTTTTTCATCCATGCAAAATCTTCTTTGTACAACAGACTGTTAGATATAGCAAAAACGGCCTTTCAAAAACAGTTAACTTCTAAATCAACTGTTTTTTGAAAGGTCGTTTCATCAGATTCTTATAGCAATCCAGCAAATAATCTCATAAATAATTGTCCCAGTCGCAAATATGCACTTCGTCCGGTTTGATATTGGTCTGTCACATCACGACATTCTCCCATCGTTCTTATCAGATCATTTTTTATTTCCACAACTGCCTGACAATCTGCCATAAAACAGCCGTTTTCAAAATGGTGATATAAACTTCGATAATCCAGATTAATTGTTCCACAAGTTGCCATACAATCATCTGCTACACTCATTTTTGCATGACAGAAACCAGGAGTCCACTCATAAACACGAACACCATGTTTAACTAATCCATGATAAAAAGAACGAGTTATATTATAAATAAATTTTTTATCAGGGATACCAGGTGTGATAATTCTTACGTCTACCCCTCGCTTAGCAGCCAGACATAACGCATGCGTCATTTCATCTGTTATGATTAGATATGGAGTCATAAACCAACAGTATTTTTCAGCTTTATTTATCATACTGATATAAACTTCTTCTCCTACTTGCTCATTATCCATAGGCTGTCTGCATAAGGTTGAACAAACCCAGTTTGCTGTGCCGCATAATCATAGTGGAAAAGGTATTTACTAAAATCAGAATCATTAGCATCCTTATCACTTACTGCATTCCACATTTCCAAAAATGTCACCGTAAGCGACTGAACAGCATCTCCTTCTAAACGAATACCTGTATCTTTCCACTGTCCATACGGGTGTGTGTAATTAAAATATTCGTTTGCTAGATTATATCCACCTGTAAATCCGACTTTTCCATCAATAACTGTTATTTTTCTATGATCACGATTGTTCAAAAACAGATTTAAACCTGGCATAAACGGATTGAATACACGGCAATGAATTCCTATTGCCTCCATCTTTTTCACAAAATCTGTGTTAATAAAGCCTATAGAACCCATATCATCGTAGAATACTCTAACTTCCACACCTGCTTTTACTCGCTCTTCCAGAACATCTTGAATCTTATGCCATGCTTCAGCGTCTTCTATCGCATGATATTCCATAAAGATAAACTTCTGTGCTTTCTCCAAATCCTTAAGCTGTGCCTCTAATCCTTTCACTGCTTCATCAAAATACACAATATCCGTATTCTGATAGATTGGATACTGCGAATTTCTTTGTATGTAACTTGCTATATTTCCTGCTTTCGGAATTGTTTCTTTTATTCTGCTCAAACACTCCTGACTGTCCGGAAGCATTGGTAACAATTTGCTATCAATTTCTGCATATCGCTCACGCATTTTATGTGTGCCACCATTCAAACCAATCAACAAATACAGGCCTACACCCATAATTGGGAAAATTAGAATTAAGATGACCCAAGGCATTTTCATAGAGGATGTCTTATTTGATGCGTACAATCCCAAAACTAAGATCCCACTCAAAATCCTTGTAAATAAATTTATGATTTCTGCATATTCATTCAAGCGTGTTACGATAGTAATAATAAAAATCACTTCTAGAAGAATGCAGATTATGGAAAAACACAGCCGTTTTACCCCATTTTTTGTTTTTGCTTTGCCCTCTAAAGTATCTTGTTTCATATATATTCCACCTTCCTATTTGCTCAGTTTTCTCCCTAAATTTCGTGGAACATACCAATTTTGTCTTTTATTCTCTGCATTTCATTATCTGCTTCAATGATAGCTCTTGCAGAATGAAGTAATTCTTCACTTATCTCATCATAGCCAGGCATTTCTTCAATTCCTTTTTTATAGCGAAGTTGATGTTCCAATGTTGCCCAGAAATCCATACCATTGGTTCGAATCTGTAATTCTACACGCATAGGTGTTTTACCCTTAGCAAAAAATACTGGTATTTCAACAATCATATGATAGCTTCGATAACCATTCGATTTTGGATTTTTTATATAATCTTTTATTTCAATAACTTTAATATCATCCTGTTGGGTAATCAAATCTGATATCATATAAATATCGTCAATAAACGCACAAACTATTCGAACGCCTGCTACATCATTGAGATATGTCTGTATATTTTCTGTTGTAAATTCATATCCCATCTTCTGCAGTTTATCGTAAATACTATTGGGCTGCTTAATTCTTGTTTTTATAAAAGAAATAGGATTTCGATTGTTCTCAACTGAAAATTCATCATCCAAAACCTCAAGTTTAGTTTGTATCTCCCGAATAGCACAACGATACATCATCATTAAATTATAAAATTTTGTAGCATTATTTAAAAACTGTAGTGATTCCGGACTAGCCATCCTGAGTTTTTTTACTTCATCTTTTGTCATGAAACTTTCCTTTCTACCTCATCCCTGATTTCAAAACATTATTTATTTTGATAGTTGATTCGTTCTCCTTGAATTACTGGATAACAAATCATTTTATCACTATCCAGATTTTCTACATGCATATCTACTGCACTGATCTGATGGTTTTCATAAGTATTGTAATAATAAATACCTTTTGTAACATTACAACACGACGTATACAATGTGATTTCATATTTTCCATCCGCTACTTCGCAACATCCTCGTTGCTGATCCACAGATCCGAGAATGTGGAAGAATTGGCTAACACTTTCTTCCTCTGATTCACCTGAAATTGCATTTACCTTTGTAAAAGCTACACGTACAAAGCGAGAGGAAGATGAGAGATCTCCCGGAAGACCTAATCCTCCCATACCTCTACTATATGCATCAAGAGCCAAATTTTCGCAGAAAGTATTTCTGGGCTGTTTAGGAGATAAATACATATAATTATTTAGTTGAAACATCTGCTGTGGAAATGGCGGATTATTCGTAAGCACTCCTACTGGATTGTCATAAATATGCAAACCATCTGACATAGATTCTACCGTAATTGACTCATTCTCATCAGAAATGATCCAGTGTAATTGTGCTAATGGTAATTGCTCGCTGAAAGGAGTATTAACAATATTAATTCGTTCAAGAAGCTCGCGAACTTCAACTAAAGAAGAACACTGACTTAAAATCCACGGAATAAATTCAAACTGTGCAATATTTTCCACATCTGGCTTAATCGCGGCATAAACAGCATTTCCGACAAAATTCAGTCCTGCCATTGCCACTCCTTTTTCATTCATAGCATCATAATACAAAGGATAATCCTCTGCAACATGAGCCATTCCAATAATTGCATAATGATTTTTCATATCGCCAACATGGCGAAAATTAAACGCATAATTACGTGGTGTAATTACTATCTGATCACCATAAGAGAATTCATAATCAAGGGTTCGTCCAAAGTAAAAATCTTTTGTTTTATAAGTTGCTGCTGTACACATGATCGTTTATCCTCCTAAATAGATTGAAATATGTCAATGAGTTTTTTCTTGAACAATATTATAGCACAATTCTTTTATTTTGTTCCAACTTCATACATGATCATAACATGTAAACTTTAAACTATTTTCCTAGATTATTTCTCCATCATTTTTTCAAACCAGGTATCCATAGCTAGGATGAATTGACTTACGTCTGGCAATTCTTGCAGCATTTCGTTTAGGGTTTTGTGCTTCACATATTTCTGCACATACACCCAACAGGCAACGCTACTGGCTTCTGATACAATGTCAGCTATGGTTTGGCGCATAAGCTCTTCAAATTCAGCAATTTCTTCTTTCGGAACAACATCATACAGTGTTGGTGCCTGATGACTTATTTTTACTCCATTTTCATTTGCATCTTTAAGCAGATTCTTAACTTTTTCTCTTGAATCCTCCGGTACTTTCATGTATTCCCACATAAATGCTACCACATCGGCTGGTGTGTCTTTTTTAAGTGGTGGTAGCTGAATATAATCATTGTTTTCGCTCATTTTCATATCCTCCTCACGATATAATAAAATCAATAATACATTCTCTTGTCATGTCCAGTACAGTATCTACGAACACTCCTGCAAACAGGATCAGATACAGAATAACACTCAGCGCAAACAGGAATGCAACCTGTACCCAGTCATGGTAACAGTATGCAGTTGCTATAATCAACAAAGTGAATATAAATCCAAGGATTCCTCTGACAACCGCATAAGTCTGTACTGTCATCTTTACTGCCAGGCCGATCACAAAAAGGATCAGCCATACCGGCAGTAATAATATCTTCCCAGCAAGTTTTAAAATAAACATGTGCACCTCCTATCTTACCAGTCCTGGCATATCATGGTTCTCCTGATTGTCTGTTTGGCTCAGTCATCTTGACTCCTTTCCTCCAGGATTCAGGAACTAAAAAATGCCTGCCTGGAACTTTTATAGATAGTAAAGTTCCAAACAGACATTGCTGTTTGACCATTAGCTGTAGCTAATAGAATTGAATACTGTTTCAGCTAATTTATGTTTGCAGGTTTGGAAGAGATTGTTTCTTTTCCCGCCTTTTCTCTGATTTACATCCCCGAATAAGGGGTGACAACGGAGCGGAACCCAAATGTTAGCTGGACTTCTTAAAACCCATGTTTGCAAACCGGTAATTTTGATTAGCTGTCAGCTAACAAAAATCAGATTGCGTTAGCTGGAAATTGATCATTTTGAATGGAATTTTGTGTCACGAACGTGATTTGAAAATAACAAAAGCGTTCGTTGTCAGCTAATCCAGCTAACATTTTCGAACGCTTTGAAGCCCGTCGCCAAGAGGATTTGAACCTCCGACCCCTCGCTTAGGAGGCGAGTGCTCTATCCAGCTGAGCTATGACGACACATGCCGAAAACCCTTGATTTTACTGGGTTTCTGGGATTTTTTCCTTCGGCCATATATAAGATTATCAACTCTTTTTCGAGTTGTCAATCCACAGATTTTTTTGATTTGGTAACATTAGAACGTTCCCCAATTTGGTGAATGCTTTGTTGTCACCATTAGCATTTTTCAGAATAGATTCGAACTGAAAGTTGTTTTTCATTTTTTCCCTTTGGGGAATGCCTCGGCTTTCTCTTAGGAGGCGAATACTCTATCCAACTGAGCTATATAAACATATATGGTTGTGAAACACACTCGAACATATCGAGAAGTTTCACAACCATTATTTACTATATTTGTTTTGAAATTACAAGAATTAATTCTAAGACATTGAACTGCTGTTACGATGCCCAAAAATCCCAGTACTTTACGGAATCATTATCTCAAACAGTTTCGTTTTTAATAGTGCAGCTGTCCCTGCAGCCAGATCGTTCCTTTGAAGCGGCGGCCAACTACAGGCTCACCGAGGAGATCTTTGCTGTTAATGCAGACATCAAACTGCATATCATTGCTTTCAATAGTCATCTGGCAGATTTCTTCACCTGTCAGGATATTCTTAAATTTCATAATATCAAGAATCTCACCAAGTACATTATACTGATCACATTCGATTCCATATGGCATGAAATAGGAGTCTACAATCGTTAGAACATCGTCTGTAACGATTCTCTGGGAGATCATAGAATAAGTATCCATATCCTCCATTGTAAGGCTCTCCATAGCCTCCTCATCGCCATTACGTGCTGCTGCAATCAGATTGGTTCTGTTTTTTGCAAGCTCGCGCTCTACCTTTACAGCTTCCTTATCCTTCTGAAGCGGAAAAAGGATCTTTCCTTCTGACGCCAGCCCTGAAACAGTAACTGGTCTGTCTCCGGAATCCATCCCCCTGCATTTCCCCTGCATATATTCTGCCGGATTCTGCAGATAAAAGATCATTGTCACACCAATTCGCAGATCGTCGCATGCACCTGCATAGGATTCCTTCTCAGCATGACGTTCAACAGTAACTTTTTCCCTGGATGTGATCCCTGTTCCCCTGAAAAACGGGAAATAATATTCCACGTGAAACTCACCGTTCTCGTCATACTGCCCGCAAACGCTGATTCCACAGTCGCAGCCGTAATTCTTTGAAAACTGTACAAATATCCCTTCCGGATGATTCTCCACACAAACTTTCTCGTCATAGTTCGCGATCACATCACGGATGATCTCTTTTATTTCACTTCTTCTGGTAATCTGTGAAAAGCCAACTGCCTTTAAATAACTGTGCACAAGAACACCTCCCTGAAAAAGCCTGCATCTTTCTTACGCGCGTGTCTTTTTCTCAATCTTGGTCATACCGCCCATGTATGGCTGCAGAGCTTTCGGAATGCTTACAGAACCGTCTGCATTCAGGTTATTCTCCAGGAAAGCAATAAGCATTCTCGGAGGTGCTACTACTGTATTGTTTAATGTATGTGCAAGATATTTTTTACCATCTTTGCCGTTTACACGAATCTTAAGACGACGAGCCTGTGCATCACCAAGATTAGAGCAGCTTCCTACCTCAAAGTATTTCTTCTGACGTGGAGACCATGCCTCAACATCGAGAGATTTTACTTTAAGATCAGCAAGATCACCGGAGCAGCACTCGAGTGTACGAACCGGAATGTCAAGAGAACGGAACAGGTCTACTGTGTTCTGCCACAGTTTGTCAAACCACATTTTGCTCTCCTCCGGCTTGCAGACAACGATCATCTCCTGTTTCTCGAACTGATGGATACGATAAACACCTCTCTCCTCAAGTCCGTGAGCTCCCTTCTCTTTACGGAAGCATGGAGAATAGCTTGTAAGTGTTTTCGGAAGCTCCTCCTCCGGAATGATCTGATCGATGAATTTTCCAATCATGGAATGCTCACTTGTACCGATCAGGTAAAGATCCTCACCCTCGATCTTGTACATCATAGCGTCCATCTCAGCAAAGCTCATAACGCCTGTAACAACGTTGCTTCTGATCATGAAAGGCGGTACGCAGTAAGTAAATCCACGGTTGATCATGAAATCTCTTGCGTAGGAAATTACTGCTGAATGAAGACGTGCAATGTCTCCCATCAGATAATAGAATCCATTACCTGCAACACGTCTTGCGCTGTCAAGATCGATTCCGTCAAAGTTCTCCATGATATCTGTGTGATACGGAACTTCGAAATCCGGAACAACCGGCTCACCGAATTTCTCGATCTCTACGTTCTGACTGTCATCTTTACCGATCGGTACAGAAGGATCAATGATGTTCGGGATAACCATCATATCCTTCAGAAGCTCTTCCTCAACCTCTTTTTCTCTCTGGGAAAGCTCCTCGATGCGGGTTCCGGATGCAGCAACCTGTTTCTTAACCTCTTCAGCCTCTTCTCTTTTTCCCTGACCCATAAGAGCACCGATCTGTTTGGAGATCTTGTTTCTCTCTGCACGGAGAGCCTCAACCTCCTGTTTGATTTCTCTGTTCTCTTTATCAAGTTCGAGAACCTTGTCAACCAGCTCCAGTTTACTGTCCTGGAACTTATTGCGGATGTTCTGTTTTACAACCTCCGGATTCTCTCTCACAAACTTAATGTCTAACATGATATTCCTCCTGTATTAAAAATATTCTTATTTTTATAAATTTAATTATTCCTTCTCGATCTCGCCAAGTCCGAAGTTTACTGCCTTTCTCAGTGCCTCAACTTCTTCCTGACTAAGTACAACGTAAGATTCTCCCTTTACGATTTCCTTTAAATAAAGGAAACAGTTGTCACGGCTGTGAACCGCATTCAGGATCAGTCCTGTGTTGTTCTTATCAAGAAGAGCCAGCGCAAAACTGAGTTTTCCTCCTACATCATCAAAAGCATCATACTTCTCAATACCGTATTTACTGAACATTACATTCAGATTTTTTTTAATAAAGCTGATGTCATGATCATGATCTTCCTTTGCCTCATACAGCCGGTCGATCTGTGCAAATTTTCTTACAAAAACTTTTTCCAGCGACTGTGCATCTCCGCCTCTCATAAACAGCTTGTACTTCCGTTCCAGACGGCTCAGACGCATATTACTGCTCACCACATTGATCAAAAGAATAATGGTGAGGATCAGCAAAATAATGATCACAATCCCTGAATCAATTCCTATGCTTTCAAAAATCCCGCTCATTCTGCCTCCTATTTAATAGATTCGAACAGATCAATGATCCTCTCCAGTTCATCTCTGGAATAATATTCAATTTCGATTTTACCTTTATTATTTTTCTTCCGCTGAATGGATACTTTTGTTCCCATAATACCTTTCATTTTTTCTTCCAGGCTCTCATAAATGGCATCTTCCGCTGTATTTCTCTCTGTTTTTGTTTTTTTCGCAGGAGAAGCCAGATTTTTTACAAGTCTTTCCGTATCGCGGACGCTGAGTTTTTCGTCAAAAACTTTCATTGCTGTATTTTCCTGAAGTGTTTCATCGGAGATTCCAAGAAGAGCTCTTGCATGTCCAGCTGAAATCATATCTGCAATCACCATCTCTTGTACCTTAGAGGTGAGCTTCAGAAGTCTCATGGAATTGGTAACTGCCGTTCTGCTCTTAGCTACACGGTCTGCAATCTCATCCTGTTTCAGGTGAAACTCTTCCATCAGCCGTTTGTAAGCCATAGCCTCCTCTATTGGATTCAGATCTTCCCGCTGAATATTCTCAATCAGTGAAATCTCTACAATCTCCTGGTCTGTAAATTCTTTTACAACAACCGGAACTTCCTTAAGACCAGCCATCTTGGCAGCTCTCCAACGACGTTCGCCTGCTATGATCTCGAAATAACCATTTTTATCTGTTACAAGCAATGGCTGAAGCACGCCATATTGTTTGATAGATTCAGAAAGTTCCAGTAATGCATCCTCATCAAAATGCCTTCTCGGCTGATTCAGATTCGGCTCTACACTTGAAATTTTCACAAGACGCTCTGCCGCCGGTTTTCTTTCTGATACTGACTTGTCTTTTTTTACAGCATATCTTGTCTTTTTGGATGTTTCATTTGCCGGGCCACCGACTTTATTAGGGATCAGTGCATCCAACCCTTTTCCAAGACCGCCTGTTTTTCTTCCAGCCATTACTCGCCCTCCCTGCCGATGACTTCCTCTGCCAGGAGTCGATAGCTCTCTGCCCCTGTAGATCTTGAGTCATACAGATTGATTGGTTTTCCATAGCTGGGGGCCTCTGCGAGCCGTACATTTCTCGGTATGATCGTCTTGTATATATTCTGATCCAGGTTCTCTTTAACATTCTCTACAACCTGAAGTGACAGATTTGTTCTTGCATCATACATGGTAAAGACTACGCCCTCAATTTTCAGACGTTTATTCAGTCGGTCTCTTACCAGTTCGATTGTATGTATCAACTGTGACAGACCTTCCAATGCATAATATTCACACTGAATCGGCACCAGTACAGATGTTGCTGCTGTCAGAGCATTAATTGTCAGCATGCTCAGTGACGGCGGACAATCCATAATTATGTAATCATATCTCCTGCGCAGTTTGTCTGTAATCTTTTTCAGGATATATTCCTTATCCTCAAGTTCTACCAACTCGATCTCCGCACCGGAAAGATTCATATTGGATGGTATCAGATCAACATTTTCTACTACATCTTTTATAATAGTATCTTTGATCTCTGCTTCTCCAAGCAGCAGCTCATAAAGGGTATTTTCTACTGCATTCTTGTCTGCACCAAGTCCGCTTGTTGTGTTTCCCTGCGGATCAATGTCAATAGCAAGAACTTTTTTCCCCTTCTCAGCAAGGCAGGCCGAGAGATTAATTGCTGTTGTTGATTTTCCAACCCCGCCTTTCTGATTGGCAACTGCAATGATTCGTCCCATTTTACCCCTCCTTTATTAGTTTTTAAAGGATTTTTACTCATTGGACACCATTATAACACTTTTATTTTTAAACCGCCACATAATGTTTCACGTGAAACAATAGAAAATGACTTTTAAATTTTTTTATTTATTGTGTAGTATATCCAAAGTTTATACAGCCTAAACGTTGGGTATTTTTAACCGAATCAGGGAAGCAGTTACGATGTAGAGCTGCGTAGCAAATGTGGATTCCGAATATCCGCTTGACGCTGTCAGGCTCTGCCAAAATAAGCGGCGCAATAGATGTGGACTTCTCCTCCCAGAACTACTTATTCATAATCCCATAACTGATTTATTGTTTATCAGAAAAGGAATGCGGTAATTTACTCTCTTTCTGGCGGAAAAAACAGGAAAAGTAACGTGAAGATTATTTTTATAGAAAAATATGTCAAATCTCGTGACATGCTTCCACCACTTAAATCTTACAGATTTTGAAGTGGAAGCTTCCTGCTCAATTGCCCTTCAGGGCAAAGATAAAACAGGCTATCCCCGCGTGTCCCGCGGTTTTTATAAGTCTGGATTCACGGACTTTTTATTATGCTGTCATGCACAATCTGTAAGGATCCTTTTTCCTTTGTTCATGATATGACTGCTACATTCACATCACGATCCATTCTGTTTCCACATTCACAGTAATAAATTCTTTTAGATAAAGACAATTCTGCTTTTTTCTTTCCACACATGCTGCATATCTTACTGGATGCGAAATAACGGTTTACTTTGACCAGATATTTCCCTCATTCTTCCAGTTTATACTTCAACATGGCAAGAAACTACCCATATCCATTGTCATGTACACCTTTTCTGAAATAGAGTCTTCCGCCATCGCCTTCAGGTCAGATCTTCCACGCACACTGGATCGTATATTTCTTCAAGACTGGAGCTGAGTTTATGTTGAAAATCTTTTCTCTGGTCTCTCGCCAGTTTTTTCTCCACTCTTCGGTAAAACATCGGATAAGCCGCTTTTTCCACTGCTTGGTTTTCACAGCAGAATAAAAGACAGGCAAAATATTTTCCGGATGGCTCATGACTGACCGGCACAGATTTTAATTTTCATTATTCCGGTATCGGACGATGAAGCTTTATCCTGACAGCTGACATCTTGGGCATTTTCAAACGGTTTGTATTTAGATAGATCCTTATTTTTATTGCCCGGTTTATTTTTCTCACCTAGTTCCTATTTGTCATAAATAGTTTACAGTTTCCTGCTTCGAACATTCTGTTCTTTTCCTGATCATAATATAATCTCACTATCAGAACAAATGTTTTTCTGTTTTGATATTATCTTGAGCAGATATGCTCAGATTCGCAATTCATCTCACTACCTGAAGAGATAGGAGAATTCTTGCTAGACTTTGTTAAAATGCAGCAAAACCATTGGATATAGCAAATGGAAACTACTATTTATGGATATATATCAAAAAGTGAAAGGTGGCCTGTTTTTTGTAAATATATATAATATTTAGAAACTATCGCATGTAATTTTTCCTTATTTTATAGTGCTTTTTGTCATTTTTATCGAAATATCGAACATCATCATATATATTGTTCAGAATATCCTTTCCCTAGTCAGGTTTCATTTTGCGATATCCCAGATATGTGTATTTAAGCCCTGAAAAAGCAGGCATTTGCATTCAATGCACGTCTTTTAATGGTTTTATTCTCCTGTCCAACAGCTTGTCCTTATAGATTCAGACATATCCAAATACATACGAGCTTATATGCCAGGTTTTGCTTCATTTAACCCCTAAAAAAACGTCTAAAAGGCTGCTGAGTCCAGTATCTTCAATCTCTTTTTAAGGCTTATTTTATATGACGAAGTGTTTTCGTACCGTTAAGCAGGTATCTTTTCTCCAAATAAACAGATTCTAAGCCTCCAAAGGTATCCTTTTTTCTGTAAAAAAGCCTCCAGGAGCATAAATTCCAAGGATCCTGCATATATTTATATTCTCAAGTACCGTATTTTGGTCATTTAGAGGGAAAGCAGCATCCTTTCATAAATATTTCCAAACCTTTTTTTCATATGTTTCAGTCATCATTACGTATTTACGTACCAAAAGTACAAATGTATGTTATTTCTTT
>NZ_QRNF01000023.1 GCF_003474435.1 Ruminococcus sp. AF46-10NS | reverse complement strand
CTTCTCTTTTTAGTATATTTTATAGCTGTTTTTGTAATTGCATTTTTATACATATGTTGAAGTTCCCTGCTGTTTTAATATATAATGTTACTGAAACCAGACAAAATCATACGCCTAAAGGATAAAAATATGAATGACCTTCTCTTCTCCGTTTTTCCAAATGAAACTTTGTTGATATCGGACTATACCAATACGGCTGGGAGCACTGCGCTCCGGCACATTCATTCGGCCCGGCCGCACGAAACCATTATATTTTTCATTATGTGATCTCCGGTACCGGAACTCTGATGGCAGACAATTCCGCAGGAGAGACCATCACCTATCAGGTAAAAAGCGGCCAGGGTTTCATGCTTTTTCCCAGTCAGATCAACACCTACATTGCAGATACCGACTTTCCATGGGAGTACACCTGGGTGGAATTTGACGGGCTCCGGGCAAAAGAGATCGTGGAAACTGCAGGTTTAAGTCCGGACCATCCGGTCTATCACAGCCACTCTGCAGATCTCCGCCAGAAAATGATGGAGGAAATGCTTTATATCAGCCATAATTCCCAGGAATCACCCTTTCATCTTATCGGACATACCTGGCTTTTTCTGGATTACTTTATGCGCTCTACTGAAACTGTCCGCATGAAACAGGATGGAAGTATCCGTGATTTTTATATCAAGGAGGCGCTCTCTTTTATTGAACAGAATTTCCAGAATGATATTTCCATTGAGGATATCGCAGCCTGCTGCGGCCTGAACCGAAGCTACTTCGGTAAGATCTTCCACGACACCATCGGACGTTCTCCCCAGGAATTCCTGATCAGCTATCGCATGACCAAAGCTGCAGAACTTCTTAAGATCACAGCCCTGTCTATCGCAGATATCGGAAATGCAGTCGGATATCCCAATCAGCTGCATTTTTCCCGGGCTTTCAAAAATGTATACGGAATGTCGCCAAGAAACTGGCGGATGAAAAACAGACTTATTGAAAAAAAGCCTCCGGCCAGAAAATAGCCGGAGGTTTTTTATTAAAAAATGTATTTACTTAAAATGTAAATTTATCAGCAAAGTATGCATCAAGCTCATCGATCTTCACACGTACCTGCTCCATAGTGTCACGGTCACGGACTGTAACTGCACCGTCATTCTCAGACTCGAAGTCATAAGTGATACAGAACGGAGTACCGATCTCATCCTGTCTGCGGTAACGTTTACCGATATTTCCACGGTCATCGTACTCACAGTTGTACTTCTTGGAAAGCTGCTGGTAGATCTTCTCAGCACCCTCGTTAAGCTTCTTGGAAAGCGGAAGCACACCGATCTTAACCGGTGCAAGTACCGGATGGAAATGAAGGACTGTACGGACATCGTTCTTCTCTTCATCCAGAACTTCCTCATCATAAGCACTGCAGAGGAAAGCAAGTACCATACGGTCTGCTCCAAGTGACGGCTCGATAACGTATGGGATATATTTCTGTTTCTTCTCATCGTCAAAGTATGTGAGATCCTGACCGGATACATTCTGATGCTGTGTCAGGTCATAATCTGTTCTGTCAGCGATTCCCCAGAGCTCACCCCATCCGAATGGGAAAAGGAATTCCACATCTGTGGTAGCCTTGCTGTAGAAGCTCAGCTCTTCCTTATCATGGTCACGGTAACGAACCTCATCATCCTTAAGTCCGAGAGCACTCAGCCAGTCAAGGCAGAACTTCTTCCAGTATGCAAACCACTCAAGATCTGTATCCGGCTCACAGAAGAACTCAAGCTCCATCTGCTCGAACTCACGGGTACGGAATGTGAAGTTACCCGGTGTGATCTCGTTACGGAAGGATTTACCGATCTGTCCGATACCAAACGGAATTTTTTTACGGGATGTTCTCTGTACGTTCTTGAAGTTTACGAAAATACCCTGTGCTGTCTCCGGTCTTAAATATACAGTATTCTTGGCATCCTCGGTAACACCCTGAAATGTCTTGAACATCAGGTTGAACTGACGGATATCTGTGAAGTTGTGTTTACCACAGCTCGGACATCCTACCTCGTGTTCTTTGATGAAGTCCATCATCTTCTCCTGGGACCATGCATCTACGCTTCCCTCAATGGCAATGTCATGCTCTGCACAAAAGTCCTCAATGAGCTTATCTGCACGGAAACGCTCGTGGCACTCTTTACAGTCCATAAGAGGATCAGAAAATCCGCCAAGATGTCCGGAAGCGATCCATGTCTGCGGGTTCATAAGGATCGCACAGTCAACACCTACATTGTACGGAGACTCCTGAATGAATTTCTGCCACCATGCACGTTTTACGTTATTTTTAAGCTCTACACCGAGATTTCCATAATCCCATGTGTTTGCCAGGCCGCCGTAGATCTCGGAACCCGGGTAAACAAATCCTCTGGCTTTTGCAAGAGCTACGATCTTTTCCATTGTCTTTTCCATGATTTCTCTCCTCTTGACTTGCAGCTGTTCCGCCAAATGCGTCCGGAAAGCTCCGGAAAAAGCTGCTTTTTTACATTTTTGGTCTTATTATACTAGTATCCTCATGATTTTTCAAGGATATTTCCATTTGCATTGCATCCTGTCCTGCTTTTGAAAAATAAATCGTTACGGTTATTCCGCAGCCGGCAGTGATCTATCTCATCAATTCCAGGATCTCCAGACTTTTAAACCGCTTGTCTGTATTCAGCTCCGTATACCGGTAAATGTGGCGTTCCAGTTCCCGCAGCACATCATCCCGCACTGTAAACGTATACAGTTTGGACAGCGGCGAAACTGCTATATAACGCATTGCATACAGGGCAGCCTCCGAGATCCGCTTCCGGTCCATGGCCAGCCTGCTGCAATCTGCACACAGGATCCCGTGCTCATCCTGGGAGAAAAAAACATCTCCGGTTTCTTCTTCCGTAAGCTCTCTCCCACAGCCCGCACACTGAAACAGCTGCGGCATCAGTCCCTGGATTGCCATAGTCCGAAGCTCATAAATACAGCGCACCAGCCGGTCTTCTATATGAGGGTTCAAAATGGCTTTGATAGTTACATAGAGAAGATTCATCATCTCCTTCTCATCTGTTCCCTCCTTGCCGAAATAATCCGCAAGCTCCAGAAAATAATATCCGTAGTAAATCCCAGGCTGCCGGGTAGCCAGCTCCACAAAATGATGCTGCACACTGACCTGGTTCAGATTATAACTGGATCTTCCTTCAAAAAGAGTAAAGCTTCCGAATACAAAGGGATTGGCTGCTGCCATAAACGGGCTGTTCTGCCGTCTCGCACCCTTGGCAAAAGCGGAAATCTTCCCCCTCTCTCTTGTGAGAAGAACGATTCTCTTGTCATAATCCCCTACCGGCATGGCAGAAAGCACCACTCCCTGTACGGTAATCAGATCACTCATTTTCAGATTTCTTTCTTGTCATATCCAAAGTTCTTGATCAGAAAATCACTGTCTCTCCAGTTTTTAGTCACCTTTACCCAGAGCTTCAGGTTGACCTTGGCTTCCAGCATCCGCTCCAGCTCGTAACGGGCATTGCTTCCGATCTTCTTCAGCATGGAGCCCTGTTTGCCGATGATGATTCCCTTGTGGGAATTTCTCTCGCAGATGATCGTCGCATCAATATCAATGATATTGCTTCTGCCCGGCCGTTTCTTCATCCGGTCAATGGCAACTGCGATTCCATGCGGAATCTCCTCATCCAGTGCATGAAGTGCTTTCTCACGGATGATTTCTGCTGCGATCTGACGCTGTGGCTGATCTGTAACTGTATCTTCATCATAAAACATCGGTCCATAAGGAAGATATTTAAAAATACTTGGAATGATATCCTGTGTATTATTTCCGCGAAGTGCAGAACACGGAATGATCTCTGCAAAGTCACAGATCTTACGGTAAGTATCGATGGCCGGAAGAAGTTCCTCTTTTTTCACAGTATCGATCTTGTTGATGATCAGGATTACCGGAACGCCTACCTTCTGAAGCTGCTCCGCAATATGACGCTCTCCTGCTCCCACAAAAGTAGATGGCTCTACCAGCCACATGATAGCATCCACTTCCTTCAGGGTTCTCTCTGCAACCTGCACCATGTATTCACCAAGCTTGTTTTTTGCCTTGTGGATACCCGGGGTATCAAGAAATACGATCTGACCCTCATCACAGGTATAAACAGTCTGGATCTTGTTTCTTGTTGTCTGAGGTTTATTGGATGTGATCGCAATCTTCTGTCCGATGAGATGGTTCATCAGTGTGGATTTTCCAACATTCGGTCTTCCGATGATCGCAACAAAACCTGATTTAAAATTATTTTCCATTCTTTATCCTCTCATAATCCTCTTATGATCTGCTGTCTGGTTCAACGGACAGCAGATTCAGTCAAATGCATAAAAACATCCGCAGTCACTATACAGATCTGTTCTGAATAACTGTCTGTCCGTTACTCACACATCTCAGCAGCTGATCAGTGGCTTCACTTCCATAAATACATCTTCTGCTTTGGAGATCGCTGTCTCACTTCCCACAACACAGATCTGCTCATCAGAAAGTACTGCTTCCACAATTGCTGACAGTGCCTGAATATCCTCTTTCCGGGCCCCAAGTATCTGGTCTCTTTCTTTCTGAAGCATCTCTTCTGTTACCCGGGAGAAATATGCGCACTTGGAGATGCTTCCCTGCATCTGCGGAGTTCTCGGAACGTCTTTATTGCTGATAGTACCGATGATATACTTTGTCATCTCACGCTCATCAGCCTCAAATGCACGGATATAATCTGGAACACCTTTGTATACTTCCAGAGTTCTCTTAAGATGCGGATCGCGGTAAGATACCAGAAAGCTCTCTCCGCTTCTCTTAAATCCGCTCATACAGCCATATGCACCACCTTTGACACGAATGTTGATCCAGAGATAATCGTAACTTAAGATCACCTTCAAGATTTCAAGTGCGCCTGTGTACTCCAGGCCTTTTTTGCGGAAGTTTCCGCTCTGCGCCACATACTGAACCTGCCCGGAAGTTTTGAACGCTTCGTTTTTCTTTGTGCAGGATGGCTGTGAAGATGTTTCCGGTTTCTGTCCGTTAAACAGGACTTTTTTAATCTCACCAACCTGTACTTTTACTGCATCCAGGGATTCTCTCTCTCCTGTATAGCTTACGCTGAAATTCTCCGGGCGAAGGACTTCCTCCATCACTTTGCGGAGATTTTTTACGATCTCTTCTTTACAGCTGTCAAAATTCTTCTCCAACTTCTCGATAAACTGATAATATCCGATTCCTGCCATCTCATCCTGGAATGCAGCCATCGGAGAAGCATAGGAAGCACCTCGGAGAACTGCTGTGGAATGTCCTGCACTTACCAGATTGGCCTGTGCCTGGATTTCACTCTGGCGATGATCTCATAAAGCCGCTTGGTGTCATCCAGTCTGGAAGTTGTAAGAACTTCCCGGATCATGGAGAACATGAAATCCATCTCAGGATATAAAGCCTTGCCTCTTACTGCAAACATGGCACGGAAAGCATCTGTATCTGTGGCACTGTCATAAACTTCGATTCCGTAAGCAATTCCACCGGTTCTCGCATTTACTTCATTAAACAGTTCGCCATAACTGTAATTCTCTGTATCCACTGCACCAAGTACAGATTTCAAAAGTCCCAGGTAATGGACAGCATCTGTATCGAGATTATGGATCTCAAAAAGAAGATCTGCATATCCGATACCATTGGTGCATACATCATGATACAGGAACAGACTGTCATCCACGAAGTGTTCCTCATTGGTAAAGCCTGTGATTTCTTTTTTGATATCTTCTCTGGAAAGCATCGGAATGCAGGTCAGTGCTTCCGGATTTTCCTCAGATTCCTGATAAGCCTCAAGTGCTTTTGTACGCTCTACCATCCGGATAAGCTCTTCATCAGAAAGACTGCTGCGATAATTCTCCAGCCTCTTTTCAAGCTCCTGATCTCTTTTTGCCGCAAGGCGCGCTCCGGTACCAGAGAAAGAATGGAACCGTGAGCATTATCCAGAAGATACTTGCGGATCAGTTCCTCAAAATATCCTTCTTCTGCTGCCTTCTTGAGAAATTCAAATCCCTCCAGAAGCTGTACCTCGCAGAATGGTTTCTCATCATCATAGAGCCAGCTGCTTAAGATATCCAGACCATACATCAGTCCCTTCGGATAGGACGAGAAATCTGCCTCACGGAAACGGAACTCATAATAGTTGATTCCGGCTTTCACTGCCTTCTTGTCAATGCCTTCCTCTGCAATCTTTGTGAGGGTATCGCGGATCACTTTCACGAATTCCTCTTTCTGACTTAAGTTGGCACCTTTTGCCACAATGGAGAAATAAGTCTGCTTGATGCCGTCCTCAAAAGAACCGTAGATATCTTTTCCGATCTTCGCATCCAGAAGAGCCTGTTTCAGCGGTGCTCCCGGTGCACTTAAAAGTGCATAGTCCAGAACTTCAAAAGCAAGGCTTAAATTAATATCTTTCGCCTGTCCTACAACCATATTGTAGGAAAGATAAGTGTTGTCCTCTTCTCCCTCATTCTCTGCTACCGGATAATTTTTCCGAATATCATGTACCTGGTCAAACGCCCCCTGGTCTTCGATCTGGGAATCAATGGCAAGGGCCTCAAAAGCAGAAAGATAATGCTCATCAATAAATACCAGCTTCTCTTCCATATCCATGTTTCCATAGAGGTAGATAAAACTGTTGGACGGATGGTAGTAACGTCTGTGAAAATCCAGGAATTTCTCGTAAGTAAGATCCGGGATGTTCACAGGATCACCACCGGACTCGCAGCCATAGGTGGTATCCGGGAACAGAGAGTTCATGATCTCACGCTCCAGAACATCGTCCGGTGAAGAGAACGCTCCCTTCATCTCATTGTAGACAACACCATTGTATTTCAGAGGGCCTTCTTTATTCTCAAGATGATAGTTCCAGCCTTCCTGGCGGAAAATCTCCTCTTTTTTATAGATATTCGGATAAAATACCGCATCCAGATATACATGCATCAGATTCTGAAAATCACGGTCATTGCAGCTAGCCACAGGATAACAGGTCTTGTCCGGATAAGTCATGGCATTCAGGAATGTGTTAAGAGAGCCTTTAACCAGTTCTACAAAAGGATCTTTCAGTGGAAATTCCCTGGAGCCACACAGTACACTGTGTTCCAAAATATGTGCCACACCTGTGCTGTCCTTTGGCGGTGTGCGGAATGCAATATTAAAGACCTTGTTCTCATCGTCATTCTCGATGAGCATTACTCTGGCTCCTGTTTTTTTGTGGCGCAGAAGCCAGCCTTTGGAATGAATATCCTGAGGTCTTCCTCCTTCAGGACCTCATATGCGTTCAGATGATTTGGATTCATTTAATTACCTCCTGAATTATTCGGCATAAAAGGCTGCCTGAGTAGTCAGACAGCCTGAAACGGAAAGCAAAATACTTCCTAAATGTTTCCCTCGTTAGGATAATACTGCCTGTAGATTTCTCTGGCAGCTCTTGTGATGATCCCAAGCTCAGATTCCATACCAAGAGTACCTGGAAGATCTACTGCAGTCTCCCTGATATCTCTCTGAAGCTTGGACTTGGCACTGTCTTCCTTGATGTGGATCAGTCCGCAAAGGGTAGTATTGTAAGATTTATCTGTCTGGCAGAGATCCATATATACCAGTACCATATGGCAGCATTCTCTGTAAAGAAGCTCCTCATAAAGTCCGCCCTTCTCCTGGATTTCCTGAAATTTCAATTTCGTAAGATACTTGCCGATCTCTTTCTTCGCACTTCTTGTGCCAAAGAATCTGGAGCCGGAATTCCTGTTAAATTCCATGGTCATCCAGAGTCCAAGATATCCGTCAGCTCTGGTATCTCCTGCTTCAGATTTATCACTGTAGCGGATCTCCCAGAGTTCCTTACGGATCTTGTTTCCTTCCGGATCTTCCTCTGCAGCAATAGACTGCTCCAGAAGCTTCAGCCGTTCCATGGGTTCTTTCTCTCTATAGTATTTCGCAATTGTTGGTGTATCCATTCATTCTTCCTCCCAATATCAGAATATTATATCAGACAACCTCCGAAAAATACACCCTATCTGTGATTTCGGGACTTTTTCAGATGGCCTGAGCTTTTCTTTCCTCTGGTATCACAAAGATATACATTGCGGATATACCAAAGTGCCTTGTCTTCCCCATATTTATCCAGGATCCTTAAGAGACCTTCCAGTTCTTTCTTTGTCTGAGGATGGATGAACCAGAGCTTCTCCTTGCTTTTCAGGAAATAATCCAGCGGTTCATGATGGGTATAGGCATCACCCAGATAATTTCTGGACGCGCTGATGCGATCCATGACCATCTCAGCTACATATTTCTTCGGCATCCTGGCTCCCATGATCACATGCTCACCGTCAAGGGAATAATCTACCCAATGTTCAAAATGGTGCCTGTTCCTTCCCTTGTGGTGCAGCCAGGACATGGATACGCCTGTTGCCTCTCTCTCTGCGTTATTGGGGCTTCTTGTTCCCTGATAATATTTACATCCTACCAGAAATTCCGTGGGGGAGTATTTGGACAGGTCATGAAGCAGTCCCTGTTTGTATAATCCGATACGGAAACAGTATTTCATCACCAGAAACTTATGCCTCGTGATCGTCTTGAAGTGCAGCCACGGGTGCCACGAATGCATCTTTCTCCGCCTCCTGTCTGCCCAGAAGTACCACAATGGCACGCGGGCCTATTTCAATTGATTTTCTGTATTCTTCTTTATCCTCCACATGGAAACCCTCTCCATGAAGAGAAGTATCTGCAATTTTCTTCCAGCACATGCCCTCCGGAAGATTGGGGAGTGCCAGACTCCGGTTCTCCCAGTGGAAATTATATCCTACATAGATAAAATCATCCAGGGATGCCTCTTTATCCTCTTCTTTTCTTGCATAAGCTCCGTAGTACATCAGTCCCAGAAGTCTGCTGGTATTCTCATAACTTAAATACCAGGCACGTTCGCCATGGAGGGATACATCCGGAAACCCCTTCGTGAGATAATCCACGCCCTTTAATTCTACCGGCATATGAAGCACGGGATGTTCTTTACGGAAAGCAATAGCATTTTTTACAAATTCATATAGGCCGCGGTTTCTGGCAAGACCTTTCCAGTCGGTCCAGCCTGTTGCATTATCCTGGCAGTAAGCATTATTATTTCCACCCTGGGAATTGCCGAACTCATCACCATTGTAGATCATGGGAACTCCCTGGCTTAAAAGCATCATAAGAAACGCATTCTTGATCTGACGCTCTCTCATCTGACGTACGGAAACCTTTCGGCTGGGTCCCTCGATCCCACAGTTCCAGGAATAATTGTAACTGCTTCCGTCCTGATTACCTTCTTCATTGGCTTCATTATGTTTATAATTGTAGCTTACCAGATCATTCATGGTGAATCCGTCCTGACATACCATGTAGTTGATCACACCATGATTCTCGCTGTTATGGCGGATATGCCATACAGCAGCTTCCACCATTCCCTCGTCACTCTTTAAGAAACGTCGCATATCCTGAAGGAAATTCATATTGCTCTCGGCGCCGCATCGTCTGCCCGGAATTTTTCCTCTGTAATAATGGTCAAAATCAAATCCCTGGAAGATCAGTTTTGCTCCGGAAAGAATTCCGTCACGGAGAAGCATCTCCCGGTTCACGCCACCTCCCAGCACATGAAAACCATCCACATGATAAAAAGCTCTCCAGAACTGCAGTGCACGAAGTGCCATCAGATTATCTGTCTCCTCCGGAAAATAAAATTCCATGATACAGGCTATGCCGTTTTTATGCAGCTCCCGGATCAGATACCGGAATTCCTGCTCCGGCTCCCTGGTGCTGCAGTAAGCACTTTTGGGGCTGAAATAAAAACCTGAAGCATAGCCCCAGTAATTTACCACATTCTCCCTACGGCGTGTCTTAATATGTTCATTGTTTTTTTCCGGTTTACCTGCCGGAACTTCACAGAATTCGTAAGCCGGCATCAGCTCAATGGTATTGATCCCCAGGTTTTTCCAGTATGGGATCATTTCTGTCAACCCCAGAAAAGTTCCCTTGTGGGAAACCGTCTTTCTGGCCAGCTTTGTATATCCTCGCACATGAAGCTTGTACAGGATCATATTCTCATATTCGATATCCGGTGCGCTCTCATCGCCCCATCCTGAAACATCCTCCATAAGGAAACGGCAGCGCACTTCCTTTTCCGGGTCATACGGCGCACCAAAATGCTCTCTCCCATGAATTCCATATGCATAAGGATCCTGCACTATCTCTCCGTCGATCCTGTAATTGTACTCATAATCTTTCAAAGAAACATCTGTAAGTTTCAAAGCCCATACACGACCAGTACGGAATTCCTCCGGAAAAACGATCTCCACAGGTATTGCTGTTCCTCTTTTTTTATATAAAAGCAGTGCCACTTCGGAATCCTCCGAAGCCTCCACTGCGAAATTATAACCACCCTCTACCTTATTGGCTCCCAGTATCAGTGGCTGACCTTTCTCCACTCGCCCAAGTCTGCGACCTGCCAAAGCAATCACTCCCTTTCTGTTTTTTTTAAACTTTTACAACTCAATATCCAGCTCTACCGGACAATGATCTGATCCCATGATCTCTCCATGAATTTTCGCATCCTGAAGTCTGTCTTTGAGTGATGGAGAAGTAAGAAAATAGTCGATGCGCCATCCTGCGTTCTTCTCTCTTGCCCGGAAACGGTAGGACCACCAGGAATAAACCCCCTCCTGATCCGGATAAAAATAGCGGAATGTATCAATAAACCCGCTCTCAAGAACTTTTGTAAAACAGGTTCTCTCTTCATCTGTAAAACCTGCATTCTTACGGTTCGTCTTAGGATTCTTAAGATCGATCTCCTGATGTGCCACATTGAGATCTCCGCAGCAGATCACAGGTTTCTTCTCCTGAAGGCCAAGAAGATATGACAGAAAATCCCTCTCCCACTCCATACGGTATGCAAGTCTTCTCAACTCACTCTGGGAATTGGGTGTATACACAGTAACAAGATAATAATCTTCAAATTCCAGTGTGATCACACGGCCTTCCTTATCATGCTCCTCAACACCAATTCCATTTGTCACTGACAGCGGTTCTTTCTTTGCAAAAACAGCTGTTCCTGAGTAGCCTCTGCGGTTGGCGTAATTCCAGTACTGATAGTATCCGGGAAGGTCAAGCTTTACCTGTCCCTGCTGGCATTTTGTCTCCTGTAGACAAAATATATCTGCATCCAGTTCATGAAAGCGATCCTCAAAGCCTTTTGTGATACAGGCCCGGATGCCGTTTACATTCCAGGAAATTAATTTCATATTTCTGTTTTTCTCCTCATTTTTTCGTCATATTTTTATTATATCTCACATTGGCCGATTAAGCAAAAAATATTTGTTTACAATTTAGTTGCTGTTCCCGATCTTATCTGTTAAAATATCCTTTATATCATGTATACTGTCATCTTTAAATGGCAGTATCAGAACGGAGGATTTATTATGAGCGACGAATTTAATAAGAGCGGATGTGCACCAAGTGACTGTGCTTCCTGTACAGCCAACTGTGAAAGTAAAGTAGACGAGGCACATCACACCATCACCCTTACCATGGATGATGACACAGAAGTAGAATGTGCAATCCTTACTATCTTTCCTGTAGAGAACAGGGAATATATTGCACTTCTCCCACTGGACGAGAACGGACAGAATGAAACCGGTGAAGTTTATCTTTACAGCTTCTCCCGTACAGCAGAGGGCGATCCGATGCTTGCCAACATTGAGGATGATGCTGAATATGCTGCAGCCGCCGATGCTTTCAACGCAGTCATTGAGAAAGCACGCGCAGATGAGGAAGCTAACGCGCCACTTAGCTAAGCAGGCCCGGCATTGCAGCAGACAATAAAGCTGCCATGTAAAACAGACATTTGTATTCAAAAAGCCCGGAAGCTGAAGATTTCTCTTCTCCTCCCGGGCTTACTTTTTATATTTTTTCTTTATGCTTTTGCAGTAGTGCTTCCAAAACCGCCGTTTCTCACAGCATCTGCATCATCATCCACTGTGATTCCATATTCGACGAAGATTCCCTGCATAAAACCTGTGCCTGCCGGGATCTGGATAGTCTTATCTTCTCTGGTATCATTGGTCAGCTTAGCAAAGATATGGCCTTCGTTATCAGAAAAGAAATAATCGCTGTCAATGATCCCCACTGTGTTATTCAGCTGAAGGCGGAATTTAAATCCCAGTCCGCTTCTCGGATAACATTTGAGAACCCAGCCTTCTTCCATCTCCACACGGATACCTGTCGGGATCTTTACGATCTCGCCAGGATTCATTGTCACATCCACAGGTGCATAGAAATCATATCCTGCACTTCCGGTTGTGGCTCTCTTTGGAAGGCGCAGACTATCGTAAATTTTCTGGATTTCTGCATCAGATACTTCTCCGAAAGTATCTTTCCAGTCTTTTGCAAACTGTTCAGAGCTTACTTTGTGAAATTTCGCAATTCTCTTCATGTTTATTTAACTCCCAACGGATAATTTTCGGAAATCTCCCGGATCACTCCACATACAGGACAGCTTTGCCCTCACGAAGTGATGCCTGTACATCGATCACACGCTGATTGGAAGAGCCCTTCCATTTCAGAAGAACATCTTTCTTATCAACCTGAAATTCGCCATCAACACATACATCCAGATAACGGATAATCTCATACTCCTGGATTTCCTCCCAGAGAGAACCTGTATACAGCCAGATCGTTTTATCCGGATACTTCTCCCTGATCTCTCTTGCAAGAGCTGTTACCTCAGCGATATTGGAAGGATGCAGGGGATCTCCTCCTGAAAAAGTGATCCCACTGACATAATCCTTGTCCAGCTCTGCAAATATCTCAGCGCGCTCGCTGTCCGTAAAAGGAAGACCTCCGTTCGGATCCCAGGTAATGGGATTCTGGCACTCCCTGCAGCCGTGTGAACAGCCGGCTACCCAGAGTACCACTCGAAGTCCGTCCCCGTTTAACATATCGTCCTTGGTAATATTGTGATATCTCATAATTTATGCTTCTTCCGGTACATCTTTCATGCTGAAGCTGATTCTTCCCATCTTGTCCTTACCAAGGCAGATAACTTTAACCTTGTCGCCAAGTGTGAGAACATCCTCAACACGGTTGATCCTCTGTTTGGAAATTTTGGAAATGTGTACCATTCCCTCCTTGCCAGGTGCAAACTCAAGGAAAGCACCGAACTCTTTGATGCTGACTACATGGCCTGTGAAGATCTGTCCTGCCTCAAAATCAGTAGTAATGATCTCGATCATGCGTTTTGCCTCATCCATGCCCTTCTGATCAGTTCCGCAGATAGAAACTGCACCATCGTCTGTGATATCAATCTTAACGCCTGTACGCTCGATGATAGTGTTGATGGTCTTTCCTCTCTGACCTACAACATCACCGATCTTCTGAGGATCGATCTGGATCTGGATGATCTTAGGAGCAAATTCACCAACTGTTGTACGAGGTTTGTCGATACATTTTTCCATAACTTCTGTAAGGATGTACTCTCTTGCCTCTTTTGTTCTGCGGATTGCCTCCTCAACGATCGGTCTTGTAAGACCGTGGATCTTGATATCCATCTGGATCGCTGTGATTCCGTCATGTGTTCCGGCTACCTTGAAGTCCATATCTCCGAAGAAATCCTCAAGGCCCTGAATATCTGTAAGAACGATGTAGTCATCGTCTGTCTCACCTGTAACAAGTCCGCATGAAATACCTGCAACCGGTTTCCTGATTGGCACACCGGCAGCCATCAGTGACATGGTAGATGCACAGATACTTGCCTGTGATGTGGAACCGTTGGACTCAAATGTTTCAGATACAGTACGGATCGCATATGGGAACTCTTCCTCTGTAGGAAGTACCGGTACCAGTGCTCTCTCAGCAAGTGCTCCGTGACCGATCTCACGACGTCCCGGACCTCTGGATGGCTTGGTCTCACCTACAGAGTAGGATGGGAAGTTATAGTGGTGCATATATCTTTTGGATGTCTCGAACTCATCCAGTCCGTCAAGGCGCTGTGCTTCTGTAAGAGGAGCTAGTGTTGTAACTGTACAGATCTGTGTCTGTCCTCTTGTGAACATGGCAGAACCGTGAACTCTCGGGATGATGTCTGTCTCAGCTGCCAGCGGACGTATCTGTCTGATCTCACGGCCGTCCGGACGTTTGTGATCTTTGAGGATCATCTTGCGGACAGTCTTCTTCTGATACTGATATACAGCCTCACCGAGAACAGAAAGCCACTCTTCATTATCTGCAAAAGCTTCTTTCAGCTTATCCGTGATCTCACTGATATTATTCTCACGTGTCTGTTTGTCATCAGAGAATACAGCAACCTCCATTTCTTCCGGAGGAACGATCTTCTTGATCTCATCAAAGAGCTCCTGCGGTACTGCACAGGACTCATAGGAATGTTTCTCTTTTCCGCACTCAGCAACGATCTGGTCGATAAATCTGATGATCTCCTGGTTTACTTCGTGAGCCTTATAGATGGCCTCGATCATCTTGTCCTCCGGAATCTCGTTAGCTCCGGCCTCGATCATGATAACTTTCTCCCTTGTGGAAGCTACTGTAAGCTGAAGGTCAGAAACTGATTTCTGTGCAAGTGTCGGGTTGATGATAAACTCACCGTCGATCATGCCGACCTGTGTTGTTGCACATGGGCCGTCGAACGGGATGTCGGAAATACAGGTTGCAATGGAAGAACCAAGCATAGCCGGGATTTCCGGGTTGCACTCAGGGTCAACAGACATAACCATGTCTACCAGTGTTACGTCATTTCTGTAATCCTTCGGGAACAGCGGACGCATCGGACGGTCGATAACACGGGAAGTAAGGATCGCATGCTCGCTTGCCTTACCTTCTCTCTTATTAAATCCTCCCGGAATCTTTCCCACTGCGTACATCTTCTCCTCATACTCAACACTTAACGGGAAGAAATCAATTCCTTCTCTCGGCTCTTTGGATGCGGTAGCTGTTGCAAGAACTGTAGTATCGCCATAATGCATAAGAGCAGCACCATTGGCCTGCTTTGCAACACGTCCGATATCTACAGTCAGTGTTCTTCCTGCAAGTTCCATGGAATAACTTTTGTACATATTCGTTCTCCTTTTCTGAATAATATATTGAATTTTAACAGGAGTCCGAAACAACTGAAAAGACCACTTCCTCTGGAAAAAGATCTCGACCGGAAATGGGCTTTTCAGTAGTCTCGGAAATCACTCCTGTGGTAATTCCGTCTGTGATTATCACACATGTTAAAATGGGGCGGATGGAATCATCCGCCCCTCCCGTAGCAATTATTTTCTTAAACCTAATTTCTCAATCAGTGCACGGTATCTTTCGATGTCTGTTTTCTTAAGGTAAGCAAGAAGGCCACGTCTCTGACCTACCATTTTCAGAAGACCTCTTCTGGAATGATGATCTTTGTGGTGTGTTTTAAGATGCTCTGTAAGCTCCTGGATTCTTGCTGTAAGAACTGCAACCTGAACCTCCGGTGAACCTGTGTCACCCTCTGTTCTTGCATACTCTTTCATAATGGCTGCTTTCTTCTCTTTAGAAATCATTGTTATTTCCTCCTTAAAATTTTTAATAAACGCCGGGTATTAAGAAGTGGTCGGAGATTCCGGCTTCTGAATACTGGCTTTTTTCACCTCGAACAGTATAGCACACGGTTACTGACCTGTAAACTGTTTTTTTATTTTTTCAGGTTTTTAAAATACGTTTTTCCCTTCTCCGCATCTTTCAGAAGCTGCTGTTTCAGGGCTTCTATGGAAGAAAAACGTTTCTCCGGTCTTGAATAATGAAGAAATTCCACTTTACAGGGTTCTCCGTACAGATCCTCCTCACAGTCAAAAAGATAGGTCTCAACACCCAGGAACTTCTCTCCAATGGTAGGTTTATATCCTACATTGGTGATCCCGTAAAGGGTTCTGTCCTTAAAATGGGACACTGTATCATAAACGCCGTTCGGTGGCATCAGTTTTTCTTTTGAAGGAATGATGTTGGTGGTCGGAAGGAGGACTTTATGCCCCATTCCTCTGCCATGCTCGATCACTCCATCCACATAAAAGGGAAAACCCAGAAGATCATTGACTTTTTCCATATTTCCTTTTTTCAGTTCCTCACGGATAAAAGTACTGCTGATCTTTCTGTGGCCTTCCATTTCTTTCGGAACGATATCCACAGTAAATCCAAACTTTTTTCCCATGATTTCCAGAAGCTGCGGTGTTCCTTTTCTCTCATATCCAAACCTGAAATCTTCTCCAACAGCAACATGCTCTGCCTGAAGATCTCCAACCAGGATCTCCTTTATGAAAGTTTCTGCTTTCATATGACGAATCCGGGGATCCAGGGGACATTCCACCAGAACATCCACTCCTGCCCTCTCAAGGATCTGGCAGCGTTCTTCTTTTGTAAAGATCATCTGACTGCCGATACCCAGAGAAAAAAGAACGGTCTCCAAACCTTTTTCCTTCTGTTCCAGGATCTTCTCTACCAGTTTCTGGTGGCCGCGATGTATGCCGTCAAATTTTCCAAGTGTCACCGCACTCTTTGAAAGGCGCGGAAATTCTCCGTCAATCTTCAAGTATTCCATATCTGCTCCTGAAAGTTTTTATAAAAATGTCACACAAAGAATATGCGGACTGGAACGTATTTTTCTTTCTTTTCATCCCATCCGTATATCCCTGTAAAATCTCCACTGCTTTTGTACATACGCACTTTTTCTTCACGGTTTCCACCCTGGACCATTGTTTCCGGAAGCGGATTGCCATTGTGAAGCAGCCTGTCTCCCTCTACCGTGGCAGTAAGAGCAGGATACATGGAAAGCACTTCCTCTACAGGAACGATCTTTTCCATAATAGTTCCATCGCTGACAGCTTCTTCCACCTGTGAAAGCATCAGGCTTTCTTCCAGTGTAAAGTTTCCGGATCTTGTCCTGAGAAGCTCCTCCATGGCACCACCGCAACCAAGCTTTTCTCCGATGTCATTGCAAAGTGTACGAATATAAGTCCCTTTGCTGCAGGTAACGCTTATGCGTACCAGTGGCAGAGATATATCCATGATCCTTATCTCATAAAAAACCACAGGGCGTGGCTTACGCTCTATGGTTTTTCCTTCTCTGGCCAGCTCGTAAAGCTTCTTTCCGTTTACTTTCAGTGCGGAATACATTGGTGGAACCTGCATCTGCTCCCCCACAAAAGATTCCACTACCTCACGGACTTCCTCTTCTGTGACAGTTACCGGCATCTCAGAAAGAACAGTTCCTGTCATATCCTGGGTATCTGTGGAAACACCCAGTCTTAAGACTGCCTCGTATGTTTTTTCTTTTTCGGTAAGAAGCTCTACCAGACGAGTTCCTCTCCCAAGTGCAACAGGAAGGACTCCCTCCGCTGCAGGATCAAGAGTTCCTGTATGGCCGATTTTTTTCATGTGGAGGATCCCACGCAGCTTTGCAACTACATCATGAGAGGTATAACCTTTTTCCTTTCGGATCACAAGTATTCCATCCATGATCTTATTCTTACTCCTCTGCAAGCTGTTTCTCGATCTCAGCGGTAAGGTTGTTGATCACATCATACATGGATCCCTGCATATCGCAACCTGACGCACGTACATGTCCGCCTCCTCCGAAGAACACAGCGATCTTGCTCACATCAACTTTTCCGTTGGAACGAAGAGATACTTTGAACCGCTGGGTTTCCAGTTCATAAATGAAAATCGCAACTTCTACGCCTGCGGTGAGACGTAACTGGCTTACGATTCCCTCCATGTCGTTCCCTTCCACACCGTAAAAATCCATTTCTCTTCTTTTCAGATATCCGACCACGCATTTGCCCTCCTGAAGAAGAATGCTCTCTGCCAGGACACGGCCCATGACCTGATTCTGAAGATATGTTTTCTGGTAAAAGGACTCGTCAATGATCCTGCTGAAATCAAATCCTGTTTTCATCAGCTCACCTGCGATCCTCATGGTTTCCGGTGTTGTGGAAGAATACTGAAATACTCCGGTGTCATGTGCCATTCCTGTATAGAGCGGGATCGCAATGGACTGATCAATCTTATCTGCATCCAGAAGTCCGTAGAGCACTTCGCATGCAGAACCGATGTCCCCTTTTACATGATTGACATCTGCAAATCCTCTGTTACTCACATGATGGTCAATGCAAGCTGTTTTCCCTGCTGTGTCAAAATATTTTCTGGCAACTGCAAGTCTGTCCAGCGCGCTGACATCACAGGTAATAAAGAGGTCATAAACCTTATCTTCTTCTGCTTCTGTCTTAACCTCATCCATTCCGTCAATGTAATCAAACACAGGCTTCGGATTTTCCAGATACACATCTGCCTCTATCTCCGGAAAACACTTCCGAAGATAGAGATACAGAGCCATACAGGAACCGATGCAGTCTCCATCAGGACGGATGTGGCCGCCGATGCCCACTGTTTTTACATTTTCCAGTATTTCTGAAATGTTTTTCATTTTTTCCACCTATTCCTCTGTTTCCATCCCATTCATTACATCATTGATCTTCTTTGACATATTGACACCATATTCAATGGACTCATCCAGAATAAAACGAATTTCCGGTGTATTGCGGAGATTCAGTCTTCTGGCCAGTTCTCTCCGGATATAGCCCTCCGCATTCTTCAGGCCGCGAAGTGTGGAATCTTTCGCCTGCTGTTCGCCCAGCACACTGATGTAGGCTTTGCAGGTCTTAAGATCCGGTGCTACTTCCACTGCCGTTACGGAGGTCATTGGATGAATCCTCGGGTCTTTGATTTCCCCGTGTATGATGGTGCTGAGTTCTTTCTGAACTGCACCATTCACACGTGTATTTTTAATGCTGTTTTTTCTCATTCAGAGTCACTCCTATCTTGGTACCTCTACCATGATATACGCTTCGACTTTATCTTCTTCCTTGACATCGTTGAAGTCATTGAATACAAGACCGCACTCATATCCTGCACGTACTTCCTTGACATCATCTTTAAATCTCTTAAGGGATGCAAGCTCGCCCTCGTAGATCTGATCCTCGCCTCTTGTGATACGAACCTTACAGTTACGCTGGAATGTACCGTCAAGCACATAGCTTCCTGCAATAGTTCCCACACCAGATGCCTTGAACAGCTGACGAACCTCTGCATGACCGATTACTTTCTCCTCGAATACAGGATCCAGCATACCCTTCATGGCTGCCTCTACATCCTCGATTGCCTGGTAGATAACCTTGTAAAGTCTGAGATCTACTCCCTCCTGCTCAGCAAGCTGTTTTGCTGTGGTATCCGGGCGAACGTTAAATCCTATGATGATAGCGTTGGATGTTGCTGCAAGGCTGACATCAGATTCATTGATGGCACCTACGCCACCGTGAATAACCTTAACCACAACTTCCTCATTGGAAAGTTTTGTAAGACTCTGCTTAACGGCCTCAACAGATCCCTGTACATCGGCTTTGACGATGATCGGAAGCTCTTTGAGATCGCTTGCCTGAATCTGGTCGAACAGATTATCAAGAGAAAGTTTGCCTTTTGTCTCCTCAAGAAGACGGCTCTTATTCTCTGTAACAAATGCGCCTGCAAAGTTCTTGGCTTCTTTATCACTCTCAAAGGACATCAGGATCTCACCTGCATTCGGAACATCGCCAAGTCCGAGAATCTCAACAGGTGTAGACGGGCCGGCCTCTTTTACACGGCGTCCCTTATCATCCATCATTGCACGTACTTTACCGTTACATGCACCTGCTGCGATGAAATCTCCTACATGGAGAGTACCTTTCTGCACAAGAATTGTGGCAACCGGTCCTTTACCTTTGTCAAGCTGAGCCTCGATAACAAGACCTCTTGCTTCACGGTTCGGATTGGCTTTCAGCTCGGAAACCTCTGCTGTAAGAAGGATCATTTCAAGAAGGCTCTCGATTCCCTCTCCTGTATGAGCAGATACAGGAACGAAGATAGTACTTCCACCCCAGTCCTCAGGAATCAGCTCATACTCGGAAAGCTCCTGTTTTACACGCTCTACATTTGCACTTGGCTTATCAATCTTGTTGATTGCAACAATGATCTCAACGCCTGCTGCTTTTGCATGGCTGATTGCCTCTACTGTCTGCGGCATTACACCATCATCTGCTGCTACTACAAGAACTGCGATATCTGTGGCGTTTGCACCACGCATACGCATAGCTGTGAATGCCTCATGTCCCGGTGTATCCAGGAATGTGATCTTCTGGCCCTTGATATTTACCACGTAAGCACCGATGTGCTGTGTGATTCCGCCGGCCTCGCCTCTTGTTACGTTTGTATTACGGATCGCATCAAGAAGAGATGTTTTACCATGGTCAACATGACCCATAACGCAAACTACAGGAGGTCTTGGAACCATATCGTCTTCATCCTCTTCATCCTCTTTGAGGAGTTCTGCGATCACATCGACTTTCTCTTCTTTCTCGGCGATGATATCGAAACCAAGTGCGATCTCCTCTGCTTTATCAAAGTCGATCTCCTGGTTTACTGTTACCATAACACCTTCCATGAAAAGTTTCTTCACGATCACGGACGGCTGCATCTTCATGGCGTCTGCAAGTTCGCGGATGGTAAGCTTCTCCGGAATGGTGATTTCCTTGATCTCCGGCTTCTTTTCTTCCTGCTTCGGCTGTGGATTCGGTTTCTGAAGTGCTTTCGGAATTCTGGAATTCGGTCGGCGTCCACCCTGATTCGGTCGGCGTCCACCCTGTCCGGCTTTCTCGAAATCTTTCTTTTTGTTCTTGTTCTCTCTGTCACGCTCACGCTTGCTGTCCTTGGATGTCTTGGTCAGCTCCGGTGTGAATACAGCATCTGAAGATCCGCCGCTTCTTCTCTGTCCCGGACGCTGTCCGCCGCCCTGGCCACCACGGTTTGCTCCACCGAAACGGTTATCTCCGCCTCTTCCACCTTCGGAACGTCCACCCTGGCCTCCCTGGCCACGGTTTGCTCCACCGCCGAAACGGTTTCCTCCGTCTCTTCTTCCTTCAAAGCTTCCGCCCTGACCTCCCTGGCCACGGTTTGCTCCACCGCCGAAACGGTTTCCGCCTCTTCCGTCATTCTGACGTGGGCCTCTGTTTCCCTCGCCCTGTCTTGCCGGACGACCTTCTCCGTTCTGGGAACGGCTTCCTCCGAAACGGTTTCCTCCGTCTCTTCTTCCCTCAAAACTTCTTCCGTCACGGTTTCCGTCTCTTCTTCCTTCCGGACGGCTGCCCTGCGGTCTTCCGCCCTGGGAACGGTTCTGGCCTCCCTGGCTGTTTCTCTGCTCACCGGACTCACCGTTTCTTGTGTTTGTTCCTGCGTTTCTCTGACCGCCGTTCTGTGGACGTGCCGGTCCCTTTCTCTCGCCTGCTGCCGGTTTTCTTCTTCCTTTACCGCCATCGCTGGCATTCTGTGCATGAAATACACGGATGATATTTTTTTTCTTTTTCGGTGCTTCAGACTTGTTACCCTCTGTATTCACCGTTGTTGTCTTTTCTTCTGTTTTTGGAGTATCCAATTGTCTATTTTGCTCCTTTCCCGATTTGCTGAATTTATCTTTTAACATTACTATAAGTCAAACCTCCTTACAGACATCAAAACTTTATCTGCCGGATTCTTTTTCCAGCTCTTTGATGATCGCCTTTGCAAAATTTTCGTCCTGCACGGCGAGGCTGGCACGGAATTCCCTGCCCATTGCTCTGCCCAGGCTCTCTTTGTCTGAAAGGAAATATAACGGAACTTCATAATAGGTACACATATTCCGAAATTTCTTTTTTGTATTTTCGGAGGCATCATCTGCCACCAGTGCCAGGAAACCTTTTCCTGTTTTTACGGATTTCTCTGTGGAGAATTCTCCGCTCACTGTTTTTCCTGCTTTTGTTGCCAGTCCGATAAGTGATAAAACCTTATTGTTTTTCAATTGATTCGAACTCCTTCTTGAGGTTCTGATACACTTCATCCGGAACCGCCATTTTCAAGGAACGCTCCAGGCCGTGGTTCCTGATGGCCTTCTCCAGGCATTCCTCTGAGAAACAAAGGTATGCGCCGCGTCCGTTTTTCTTGCCTGTAGCGTCCAGGATGATCTCATTCTCTGATGTTTTAAGAACTCGTATCATTTCCTTTTTGCTTTTCATTTCCCTGCAGCCGGTACACTGACGCATGGGAATCTTATTTCTCGTTTTCATTATTCCTCGGCATCTCCATCTGCTGTCTCTTCAGCTTCTGTTTCTGTCTCTTCTACAGTTTCTTCTGCTTCCTCAAACTCTTCGGAAACAGCTTCTTCTGTCAGTTCTTCCTCTGTGTCCTCATGCTCTTCATCGTAATCGAAGTCGCCTGACTCTCTTGCCTGTGTCTCACTCTTGATATCGATCTTGAATCCTGTCAGTCTTGCCGCAAGGCGTGCATTCTGTCCTTCTTTACCGATTGCAAGGGAAAGCTGATAATCCGGTACTACTACCAGTGCTGTCTTTTCATCAGGATCAGCCATAACTGCGATAACTTTTGCAGGACTTAATGCATTCTCAATGAGGATAGCCGGGTTCTCATCCCAGTTGATGATATCGATCTTCTCACCGTGAAGTTCGTTGACAACAGCACCTACACGTGCGCCATTCATACCAACACATGCTCCCACAGCATCTACATCCGGATCGTTGCTCCATACAGCGATTTTTGTACGGGAACCTGCCTCACGGGCAATGCTCTTGATCTCAACAGTGCCGTCTCTTACTTCAGCAACCTCTGACTCAAAGAGTCTCTTTACAAGTCCAGGATGTGTTCTGGAAACCACGATACGCGGTCCCTTCGGTGTATCTTTAACCTCAAGGATATAAACTTTAACTCTCTCTGTAGGTTTGAATACTTCACCTTTTACCTGCTCGTTCTCTGTAAGTACTGCATCTGCCTTACCAAGGTTGATGCTGACATTTTTGCCCATTACTCTCTGAACGATACCTGTTACAACCTCTTTTTCGATTCCATAGTACTGATCGTAAAGAACTTTGCGCTCTTCTTCACGGATTTTCTGAAGAATTACGTTCTTTGCATTCTGAGTTGCAATACGTCCGAATTCCTTGGACTGGATCTCAACTTTCATAACATCACCGATTTCTGCATTGATGTTTGTTTTCTGTGCATCCACCAGAGAAATCTCAAGTGCCGGTTCTTCCACGTGCTCCACTACAGTTCTGTCTGCATATACACTGAAATCGCATGTCTCCGGATCAATGGTAACGTGAACATTGTCTGCTTTTCCGAAATGGTTCTTACATGCCTGGATCAGTGACTGCTCAATTGCCTCCAGCAGTGTATCCTTGCTGATGTTCTTTTCTTTTTCAAGAACGTCCAGCGCGTCTTTTAAATCTCTGCTCATTTTCCTTTTTTTCCTCCTGAACTTTTACAGATTCGATTCTCTTAGAATTCAATTGCAAGACGAATCAGAGCGATATCTTTTTTATCAAAGGTGCGTTCTGTGCCGTCTTCATCGATTGTCACACTGTTACTATCATATGCATTTAAAATGCCACAGAACTCTTTCTGTTTCTCGATCGGCCGATAGGTACGGATCTCCACCAGCTTGCCAAGGCTTCTCTTAAAGTCTTTTTCTTTTTTTAATGGCCGGTCAAGTCCCGGAGAGCTGATCTCCATAATGTAGCTGTCTTCAATGAAATCTTTCTCATCCAGGATATCGCTGAATGCACGGCTTACATCTTCGCAGTCATTTACTGTAATCCCGCCCGGCTTGTCAATATAGCCACGAAGATACCAGCATCCTGCTTCCCTGACATATTCCACATCTACCAGCTCAAAGCCCCTGGACTCTACGATCGGTGTAAGGATCGCCTCTGCCTTCTGTTCATATTCTTCCCGTCTGCTCATGCTTCCCACCTGCCTTTCTTCTTTCTGCTGTTATAAGTATTTCTGAACAAATTCCTTCTCAGCAAATAGGAGCGGGCTCTCGCCCACTCCTATGCCAACAAGTTCTTAGTTTCATTCATTGTAACACCAATGTCTGTTAAATGCAAGTATTAATTCTGGAAAAACCTTTTCCACCTTTACGATAACCTTCCATTCTCCATCTCATACACCACATCTGCCACGTTCATGGTGGAGACTCTGTGGGATACCAGGACTACAGTGCGGCGAGTGGTGTCTTCTTTCAGGGACTTGAGGATGATGCCTTCGTTGAGGGAATCCAAATTGGAAGTTGGTTCATCCAGAAGTAAAAGGGGACTGTCATGGAGGAAGGCTCTTGCAATGCCGATCCTCTGTTTCTCGCCACCGGAAAGAGTATCACCCAATTCCCCGACCTCTGTGTCATATCCTTTGGGAAGAGTCATGATAAAGTCATGGATGGAGGCTTTTTTTGCGGCAGCCATGATTTCTTCCCGGGTAGCTCCCGGCTTCGCGATGGCGATGTTATTTGCGATGGAATCGTGGAACAGGTGGGTTTCCTGTGTCACATAGCTTTCCAGGTCGCGGAGATGACGGGTGGGGATTTCCCGCACATCTTTGTTATCTACGGAGATCATTCCTTTGTTCACATCCCAGAAACGCATAAGAAGCTTCAGCAGTGTGGATTTTCCGGAGCCGCTGGAACCGTGGATACCTGTGATCTTACCCGGCGCAAGTTTCAGGGAATAATCATCCAGGATGGTTTCCTCTTCATATGCGAATGTCACATGAGAGGATTCTGCACCTGTAAATCCAACACCGGATTTCTTTTGTTTTTCCACACTATTGAACATTTTAGCTACGTGGAACCCGGTTCTATCTGCAATCTCCTCCACCAGTGGCTTCTCCTCCAGAAGGGACAGCACACGCTCACCACTTGCCAGAGTCTGGTTCAGATTATTGGAAAGGCTGGACAACGCCACAACCGGGCCAAAGGATCCCATCATGGCAATGGTACAGGTAAGGATTCCATCAAAACCGATCTCCCCTTTTCCATAGAGATGGATCGTCAGCGCCAGCATTCCGAAAGAAGCCACCAGAATCACCAGATTTGTAAAGGATCTCTGGGAGCCCTCCATCCGGCTTAAATCCTCCTGCATTCCTGCAAGCTTTCTGGATCGGTCAGACATCTGTGCTTTTCTTTTTTCGCCCTGACTATACTGGATTGTCTCATCAAGACCGCGAAGTGAATCCAGCACAAAACTGTTCAGCTCACCAAATTCCGTACGGAATTCCATACCCTTCTGGCTGCCGTACTTTCCGTTCCACATGGGGATCATCACACCAACAACCAGGTAAGCAGCCAGGGCCAGCACGCCTGGCAGAACATGATATCTTCCAATAAAGACCACCATGATCACAGAAGTTAATGTAGCAATCGCGATCGGTGAGATCGTATGTGCATAAAAAACTTCCAGAAGCTCAATGTCTATTGTGATAATGGATATCAGATTTCCCTTATCACGGCCTTCCAGCTTTGCAGGACAAAGCTTTCGCAGAGCCGCAAATATATTATGGCGGATGATCGCCAGAAGCTTAAATGCAATAAAATGATTGCAGTACTGCTCCGCATAATGAAGGATACCTCGAAGAACTGCGATCAGGATCATTACAGTGATAATGCCCTTTTCAGAAGTTCCGGAAAGCCAGGTACTCTTCATGGCAACTTCCGGAATTCCGGAAATCCCGGCACCCGCCGCACTGCCTGCAAGTCCATGGATGATCACCTGTCCTGCCAGGATCGTAAGAAAGATCGCACAAAGATATCCGACTGTTCCAAGAATAATCGCAGCCACCATAATATGCAGAAGCGGCTTCACTAAGCCTATCAGGCTGCCCATGATCGCGAGGGCACTTCTGCGCTTCTTAGCTGCATGGATTTCTGACGCTGCTACTCCTGATTCTTTCCTCCTTATGTGGTAAGGTATCGCATACCATTCTTTTAAGCAGGCCAGGGCACATTCCCTTTTATTACCCTTGTCTAACTCTCTGTTGCCATTTAAGCATAAGCGTTAGTCTGGGTCAACTATTTTTTTATTTTTCGTTCCCTATGGGAACCATTTGTATTTTCAAAAAATACTGTAAACATGGGCATTTCCGAATTTTTGGCACAAAAAAAAGCCAAATTTTTTTCATTTCGGCTTTTAATCGGTCATATTAGATTTTCTACAGCCAGAACATCAGAAGTGCGGTACTTTCCGGCATATGGCTTTGCCTACGCTGCAGGTGACGGTGATGGAGACCATTCCTTTTACGTTGCCCTGGCGAGTCTTCATGAAGCGGCAGGCACTTAGAGGAATGCGGACTTTGTCATCACATGATCCAGATAATAGAGGCTTCCTTCATCTGCGTTTGTCTGGTTTCGGGATTCGTTTACCTGCCTAGAATTTCTGGTCATGGTCATGAGAAGGCTGTAGTCTACGTTCTCAATGAGCTGTCTTCTTTTTTCGGGAATCTCGGGTGCCGGGATTCCGATCCGTTCCAGATAGGCACCGACTTCTTTCAGGATCCTCTGGTATGTTTTCAGTGCGCGGGTACCTTTTTCGGTAAATTCATAGCCTTCGTTCAGGTATCCTGCGCCGATGCATTCTTTAAAAAAGCGGCTTACCGGGCCGTGACTGACTCCGCAGGTATCAGCGATCAGTGCCACGCTGCCTCGTTTTTTGCCTGTTTTTGCAAGTTGTGACAGATATCGTATCTGCAGCATGGATGGATCAGTCCTTCGGTGTTTTCTTTTTCCATAATCTTCCTCCTACCAGATATGTACATCCAACTCCCGGCTGTTCCAGTCCATGGGTTTCTCATCTTCTCTGGCAAATGCCACCAGGGCGGTTCCTTCTATGACCGGATCGTGATGCCGGAAAAAATATTGGAACACACTGGTAGGAATCAGCGGGTTTCCGTCTTTTTCAGTGGCTTTCATCCAGCATGTCTTCCTCGATTTCTCTTTTGGAAGAGGGCATACTGTGGCCCAGTTCTTCTGTGAAATTCTGATCATTTTTCATGTTTTTTCTGTTCTGAACTTTATTTGTATTTGTGGCTGTGTTAGTTTAGACTAATAGCCATTATAGGAGATGGGCTGTGGGGATGTCAAGAGGGTAAAAAAATCCCACCGGCTGGATTACAGGATTGTTGTAATTTAGCTGGTGGGATGATGATTATACTCTCGGCTTCACACCTTTGGTGTCTCTCTTGGCGAGCTTGACTTTGTTGAGTACGTATGGTTTATCGTGGTAGGTAATGGCATACTCCTGCCTGCTTTCTAGAAGATAAGCATGATGGATACGGTCTTCACCGATAAGCTTCATACCGCGGACGCCCATGGCATTTTTCTTGGTGACAGAGATCTCTGTTTTCATAATGCGAAGGAAGTAGCCTTTTTCGGACTGGAATACAACCTGATCCATCTCATCGGCTGCTCCTACGAATACAAGACGGTCCTCCTCTGCAAGCTTGGTGGAGACAATGGTTCGTTTGGAAACACGGAACTCTTCTCCTTTTACCAGCTTGCACATACCGTTCTCTGTAACAAAGAGCACCGTGGAGGCTGCTACCTGGCTCAACGGTGACACATAGAGGATCTGCTCTGTAGTACTGTCATAATTACCCAGGTTATCTGCCGGAACACCTTTATCACGGAAACGTACCAGCGGGATATCTTCTGCTTTCACTGTGTGAAGCTTGCCGGTATCTGTAAAGATACAGATCTTGTCCGTATTCATGCAGGTAAAGACATAGCGGCTCTCTGCATGAGCGGCTTCTTTATTACGTTCATAGGCATTCTTGTCAATGAGACGCATATATCCGAAACGATCCATCAGGAAGCAAACTTCGGTTTCTTCTATCTTCTTCTCTTCATAAACAGCTTCCTCTGCATTTTCAATAGAAGTCTTACGCTTGCTGCCGTATTCCTTCTTGATCTGATCCAGTTCTCTCATGATCACTGCTGCCATGGAATCATAATTATTCAGGATATCCTCATAAAGAGCAATATTCTTCATCGTCTCCTCATGCTCTTTCATCAGGGCATCGATTTCCAGACCGATCAGCTTGTAAAGACGCATATCCAAGATCGCTGTTGCCTGTTTCTCTGTGAATTTCAGAGATCTGGCTGCTTTTTCGGAGATTTTGGTCTTAAATTTAATTCCTTCAGTCACACCATCTGTCAGGCATTTTTTTACCTGGTCACGGCTCTTGCTGCCGCGTAAGATCTCGATGATAAGATCAATGACGTCACAGGCTTTAATGAGACCTTCCTGGATCTCCCGCTTCTCCTGCTCTTTTGCAAGAAGTGTAGTGTACTTTCTGGAATTTACCTCAAACACAAAATCCACATGATGGGCGATGATCTGCTTTAAGCCCAGTGTCTCCGGTCTTCCATCTGCAACTGCCAGCATGTTCACGCCAAAAGTATCCTCCAGTCGGGTCTTCTTATAAAGCATATTGGTAAGGTTCTCCACGTCTGCGTCGCGCTTCAGTTCCAGAACGATACGGATTCCCTCCTTAGATGACTGGTTGGAAATGTCCACGATATCTGTAGTCTTCTTGGTCTCTACCAGGGTTGCGATATCGTTTAAGAATTTTCCGATGTTGGCACCGATCATGGTATATGGAATCTCTGTGATCACCAGCTGCTGACGGCCGCCCTTTAATTTCTCCACTTCCACACGTCCACGGATACGGAGCTTGCCTGTTCCGGATTCATAGATTTTTACAAGGTCATCCTTATTTACTACGATACCACCTGTCGGAAAATCCGGACCCTTGAGATAACGCATCAACCCACGGGTGCTGATATCATTGTTCTTCATATATGCCTTCACCGCATCCACCACTTCCCCGAGGTTGTGAGGCGGGATACTGGTAGCCATACCAACGGCGATTCCGTCTGCTCCATTTACAAGGAGGTTCGGAATACGCACCGGAAGTACTACAGGCTCCTTCTCTGTTTCATCGAAGTTCGGCATAAAGTCCACAACGTTCTTATCCAGGTCTTCCAGAAAAACCTCCTGGGTCAGCTTCTCCAGGCGGGCTTCTGTGTATCGCATGGCTGCGGCTCCATCTCCCTCAATAGAGCCGAAGTTTCCATGTCCGTCTACCAGTGTGCGGCCCTTCTTGAATTCCTGTGCCATAACTACAAGGGCATCATAAATGGAGCTGTCTCCATGAGGATGATATTTACCCATGGTATCTCCAACGATACGGGCACATTTACGGTACGGGCGGTCGTAGCGGATACCAAGCTCATACATATCGTAAAGGGTACGGCGCTGTACTGGCTTCAGTCCGTCACGTACATCCGGCAGTGCTCTGGAAATGATAACACTCATGGCGTAGTCTATATAAGATTTCTGCATGATCTCCGCATAGTCGGTGCGGATAACATTCTCCTGTTTCGTATTCATATTTCAATTCTCCCAATCTTACTCCGTTACTGCTGATTCCGTGCTTCCGGAAAGCTTCTTAATAAATATCGTCTGCATATCTGAGATTATAAGCATACTGCGATACAGAAAATCCAAAAAACCTGTCCGGATCATAGCATACGATCCTCAGATATCCAGCTCTGCATCTGTCGCATGCTCATAGATAAATGCCTTACGTGGTGGAACATCACTTCCCATCAGGATCTCTGTCACATCGGAGGCCATACGCGCATCTTCGATTTCCACCCGCTTCATCATTCGCGTCTCCGGATTCAGTGTAGTCTCCCACAGCTGCTGCGCATCCATCTCACCAAGGCCTTTATATCTCTGGAGTGTGAAACTTCCCGGTTTATGGCTCTTACGATATTTCTCAAGAGCCTTATCATCGTAGAGATATTCCTCCTGTCCTTTCTTCGGCATTACCTTATAAAGAGGCGGCATGGCGATATAGACATGTCCTTCATAGATCAGTTCCGGCATAAAACGGTAAAACAGGGTCAGAAGCAGTGTAGAGATATGTGCACCATCCACATCCGCATCGGCCATGATCACGATCTTATCATAACGAAGCTTGGTGATATCAAAATCGTTTCCGTATCCTTCGGAAAAACCGCAGCCGAATGCATTGATCATGGTCTTGATCTCTGCGTTAGCCAGCACTTTGTCAATGGTGGCCTTCTCTACATTAAGGATCTTACCGCGGATCGGAAGGATTGCCTGATAGTTACGGTCTCTGGCTGTCTTGGCAGAGCCGCCGGCAGAATCTCCCTCTACAATAAAGATCTCACAGAGAGACGGATCTTTCTTTTCGCAGTTAGCAAGCTTGCCATTGGAGTCGAAAGAATATTTCTGTTTGGTGAGTAAATTTGTCTTGGCACGTTCTTCTGTCTTACGGATCCTTGCTGCCTTCTCTGCGCAGGAAAGTACAGTCTTTAATGTCTCAAGATTTCGATCAAAGAAGAGCACAAGCTGTTCTCCCACAACTTTACCTGTAGCTCTTGACGCATCCTGGTTGTCAAGCTTGGTCTTGGTCTGTCCTTCAAAACGGGGCGCGGGATGCTTGATAGATACAACTGCTGTCATGCCGTTTCGGATATCTGCTCCTGTAAAGTTCGGATCTTTATCCTTCAGCACACCGATCTCACGTGCATAAGTATTCATAACTGTTGTAAAAGTTGTCTTAAATCCTGTGAGATGGGTACCGCCCTCTGCATTATAAATATTGTTGCAGAATCCAAGAACATTCTCACGGAACTCATTGGTAAACTGAAAAGCCACCTCAACACTGATCCCATCTGCTTCACCTTTGAAATATACCGCTTCATGAAGAGGCTGTGCATTCTTATTCAGATCACGGATAAAACCAACGATTCCTTCCGGCTCGTGATATTCGATATCTTCCGGTGTCTCGCCTCTTCTGTCCTCAAAATGGATGGTAAGTTCCGGATTCAGATAAGCAGTCTCATGAAGACGGCTCTTCACATCAGCTGCCCCGAAACGAGTCTTCTCAAAAATCTCCGGATCGGGAAGAAAGTTGACGCAGGTTCCTGTTTCTTTCGTCTTCCCCAGTTTCGGAAGAAGGCCTTCCTCCAGCTCAATAGTCGGGATTCCTCTCTCATAGTGGTCATGATGTATATAACCGTCACGGCTGATCTTAATGTCCAGATATGTGGACAAAGCGTTTACTACTGATGATCCCACACCATGAAGACCGCCGCTTGTCTTGTATGCGGAATTATCAAACTTACCGCCTGCATGAAGGGTTGTAAAAACAAGACGCTCTGCTGATACTCCCTTGGCATGCATGTCAACAGGGATTCCACGTCCGTTATCTTCTACTGTACAGGAACCGTCCTTCTCAAGAACTACATGGATCCGGCTGCAGTATCCTGCAAGATGCTCATCCACCGCATTATCCACAATCTCGTATATCAGATGGTTCAGTCCCTTTCTGGACACGCTTCCGATATACATACCGGGACGTTTACGTACGGCCTCAAGGCCTTCCAGGACAGAGATACTGCCCGCATCATAAGTGTCTTTCTTTGCCATTCCACTGATTCCTTTCTTTTTTTGTTTCGAACATTTGTTTGTATTATATCAAAAATATTTATTATTTTCAATTGTTTTTTTATTGCAACAGCTTATCTATTCTATCAAAAGAGCCTCGAAACTGCAAGCAAAAACAGGAAACACTGCTCTTTTCGGGAATGCTGGCGTTACTGTTCTTTCCGCAGCCAGTAACATATTATCCTTAAAAAAGTATGTTTCCTGTTTCTTCAATATTTCTTTATTTGTCAGTCAAACAGAGCTGTCACGAAATTTTTTCAAGAAGTTTTTTCTTATCTAAGGGCTTCGAGAAATAATATCCCTGGATCATATCCACTCCCCATTTTTTCAGAAGCTTTACTTCCTCTTCTGTCTCTGCACCTTCTGCGATCACCTTGTAGCCCATATGCTGCATGGTCATTACAATACTGTGATAAAAAAGTGCCGCCTGTTTATCCGTACAAACGTTCATCAGAAGCGATCGGTCCATTTTTACTGCCGAAAACGGGATCCGCAGCACAGCATTCAGATTGGCATAACCAGAACCGAAATCATCCAGGCACATATGTATTCCTGCTTCCGCAAAATCCTCGATAGCTGTACAGAAACTCTCACTGTATTCCGTAGCTACCGTTTCTGTGATCTCAAACTGAAAATACGCAGGATCCAGACCATATTCCTGTATGATCCCGATAAGCACGTGGCTGTATCCAGGCTTCATAAGTTCAGAAGGAGACAGATTAAATTTCACATTCCAGATGTTCTGCATAATATACTCGTGCTCTTTGATAAAACAGCAGACTCTTCGAAGCTGCAGTTTTCCAACCTCTGAGATCAGTCCCTGTTTTTCTGCGATCCCGATAAAAACATCCGGCGGGATCATCCCCAGTGTAGGATGTTTCAAACGGCTCAGTGCCTCAAGTGTAATAAAACTCTGTTTTTTTATGGAGTAAACCGGCTGATAATATACCTCAAACAGATCCTCTTCTACTGCCTTCCTTAAAAAATGCTCCACTTCCTGTTCATACCGGAATCCTTCCAGGAGTCTGCTGTCCGACTGGATCAGCACCGTATCTTCCGTATTCTGGGAAAGTGATCCCATATATTCAATATATGCAAGAAGAATATCTTCTTTTTCCATTTTCTCAGCATTCATGATCCCGCAGATTGCTGCATGCAACGTCACATTTTCTTTTCCTATATGGAACGGTTTTTTCAGAAATTCTCTTATTTCATCTCTGGCTTTTTCGTAATCAGACAGGGAATCCAGCACTACCAGAAAACTGTTTCCTGTAACGCGGAACACCTGGAGAGATCCTGTGATCTCCTGAATCCCTTTTGCCAGCTGGATCAAAAGCTGGTCACCTGCACTTGTACCATAAATCCTGTTGATCTGTTTCATATTGCAGGCATCAACAGCCAGCAGATGAAAACTATCTTTCCTGTATATTTTTTCTCCGATCCATTTGTCAAAATACTGCTTGTCAAAAAGTCCTGTCATACTGTCCGTGTAATCTCCGGGATTGTTCAAAGTCAGATAAATAAGCCATAATCCTGCCGCCACTCCAAAACCAGTAAGCAGCCATCTTCCTGTCAGAAGCTGAACAGCAAGACAGCCTGTCTCAATTCCAAGAAATCTCCAGATCGTCTGCCTGATCTCCTCCTCTGCTGTTTTTCCATAACGTGCAGTAAAATATGCAATGATCAGAGCAAAAAATGCTATATAAATATAGATCATGTCATGAAAAAAACCTTTCGTCAGCAGACCATTTTTATTAAAATCAAACAGCCATCTGATCCTGATGTTCAGAAGTACAGCAAGGCACATGCCTACCGGTACAACGAACCATGCAGTTTTCAGCCATTTATATTTCTCTTTCTGTCTTCCTGTGATAATACGTACATAGCAGAAAAACATATAGGGAAGTATCACCGTACAGAGATAGTACAGAGTAAAAACAACTTCTGCTGTCTGCCGCCTTGTCCCACATCCTTTTTCTGCAAAAAATCCGCAGATCAGATCCAGTGCCACATAAATACCACCCAGAGCCAGAAAATTCGCAAAAAACCGGTTTTCTACATTGCCCAGTCTTTTATGAGAAAAATAGTGGGTCGAGATCAATGCTATCAGGACAAGCGCTGTTACCTGAAAATAATTAGTATACACTTTTTTCCTCCTTCTTTTTGTTCTCATAAAGCTTCTGGTCTGCCTCATATTTCCAGTCCCCAATGGTTTTATAGCTTCCATCGGGTTTTCTGAGACAGCTGCTCCCTGCAGACAGAGAAACACGGCATCTGCCAGATTTCTCACTGTTTCCTGCTTCTTTTTTCAGCTGTTCCAGCCAGAACCATTCCGGTTTCTCCGGATCACGGACAAGCACCGCAAATTCATCGTCTCCAATACGATAACAGGTGCCTTTCCCTCGAAAAACATTCTCAATACATCTGGCAGAAGCTACTACCAGTTCATCTCCCAGTCCCCGCCCGAATTCCTTATTTGTAAAGCGGAGATGATCAATATGAATATAAATAAGAAGAATATCCTGATATTCTCCAATGTGAACGACCATCTCTTCGAGGGCTTTTTCAAATCCTGTTCTTGTCTCAAACCCTGTCAGTCCATCTTCTCTGACAAGACGTTCGTAGGCCTGGGTTTCCATACGGTAACGGATATTATCTGCCATTTCCATAACAACATCTGCAATAAGGAGTACCAGAAATGCCAGAATTCCCAGTTCAAAGATCGCACCATAATAAGGAATCTCAAACAGCCAGTACAGAAGCAGTGCGCTTAATCCGCTTGCCCCTACAATAACATAGGCTATAAGAAGAAAGAGCAGTTCTTTTCTCTTCTCCTGACTGTACTCCCGTATCAGAAGCACTGCCAGGATCAGTACCCACGTAAAAAGCAGGATGTGGGTAACAAACAGCATATTTGTGAACTGTGCGATCCCCAAAAGCACCAGGATTCCCTGCACCAGTGCATTACAGTAAAAGGCCTGGATTCCGATATCCAGGATCTTGTATCTTGACATGTTTCCCATCTTCTGCTGAAAATGGATCATCGGCACGGCAAACAGCATAAACATGTAAAAAGATACCAGACATAAAGCATCAGGACTGCTGCTATAGCTCTGTGCCATAGAAGAATCTGTTACCAGCCATATACTGCACATCCCAAGAAACAGAGCTACATCCCGGAACCGTCCACCTGACATCTTCCGATTTCTCAAATAGAGAAAAATACACAACGCAACTGCACATAATACGATCATGACAACTGCCGCTCCCAGTGGAATGATTTCTTTTTTCAGCTGGTACAGTGCCACTGCTCTGCCAGTTCCTATGTAGACCTGATCGATCTTGTACTTTCCGCGCTGTGGAGTATGGTAGCTTAAAGTCAGTACTCTTCCCTTCGTGTCATTTCCCAGAGGTGCAATGCAGTCCAGTTTGGATTTCATCTGGGTATTCCGTGCAAAAAGTACTTCTTTATACTGGTACAGGATCTTTCCGTCCAGACGGATCACAAGGTCATACTGTGCGCCTGTAGTTATCACCGTCATCTCTGCATTATCTTCGCCCGGATTTTCATTATAAAGGATGAGTGATTCTCCTTTTTGGGCTGGCAGTTCTGCCGGAAGGGTGATATCTTTTCGTACTCCATCTTCTATATAATACCATCCACCGGACAACGGCTGCACCTGTTCCTGTTTCTGCCAGATCCCACCCTCGCAGAATATCAGAAACAGCAGTACAAAAACGGCAAACGTAGCAAAAAGCAAAACCGTTTCCAGCTTCCGTCCTGTATTTTTTTTTGTTTTGTAAGTCATTTTTTTCCTCTTTTAACCATTCATAATCTTTTCTTTTTACTCTCTGCGTTCTATCATAACATCAATACAATTTTCCGTCAAAAAAAATGTCAAAAATGTTCAATAAATATGTATAAAAAATTTTTTCAAAAAAGCAAAAAAAGTACTTGCATTTTGAAAGAAAGTGTTATATACTAACGAAGTCGGTTGAGGGAAACAACTAAAAGTCGCAATCAAACGACAATAAATAATGAATATGGCCAGTTGGTCAAGGGGCTAAGACGCCGCCCTCTCACGGCGGAAACACGGGTTCGATTCCCGTACTGGCTATTGCGTAGAAGCAGTTAGAAACCTTATTCTAACTGCTTTTTTCATTGCTCTGGAAGTGATGAAAAACAAGAGTATCATCAAAAATGTCATCAGAATATGTGTTCTGGTTATTTTTTTGCATTTTTTTCTCTTCTGTTTTATAATTTTTTTGTAAAAATACTTCAGATAAGGGGTGACTTCTCATGCATCACAAACTTTCTTTTCGCAGAAAGCTGCAGACATTTTTGCTTTCGCTGCTGCTTATTCTGCTGACAGCCGCAGGAGTTCCCTCTGCTGCTTATACAGCTGAGGCCGCTTCTGCTGACACGACAATGGCTGTTCATTTTCTGGACGTGGGACAGGGACTTTCTATTCTGGTTCAGTCCCAGGGAGAAAATCTTCTGTATGACGGAGGCGACCGGGGACATTCCAGTTTCGTTGTTTCCTATCTGCAGAAGCAAAATGTTTCCACCATTGACTATATGATCTCGTCTCATTACGATGAGGACCACGTAGCCGGACTCGTTGGATGCCTGGACAATTTTTCCGTAAAAAATGTGATCGGCGCAGATTATGTGCAGGATACAAAGATCTATCAGTCTTTTGAAAACGAGGTTTCTTCCCAGGGACTTAACGTCCAGCATCCTGATCCTGGTACGGATTTTTCTTTTGGAAGTGGTAAGTTTACAGTTCTTTCTCCTCAGTCCATCAGCAGCAATGATAATGACAATTCTGTTGCTATCCGACTGGAAAACGGAATTAATCATTTTCTTTTTACAGGAGATGCTGAATCTGCCGGTGAGGAAGCGATCTGTGATCTTGGCCTTGATCTTTCCTGTGATGTGATCGTTCCAGGACATCACGGCTCTGCTACTGCCACTACCTGGGATCTTCTTCAGCAGACAGTTCCTGAATATGCAGTGATCAGCTGCGGCGCAGGAAACTCCTACGGACATCCTCATAAGGATACTATGGATAAACTCTCTGATATGGGAATCCAGGTATTCCGGACGGATGAGCAGGGCACTGTCATTGCTGTCAGCAACGGAAGCGATATTCAATGGAACCAGAATCCCTGTAATGATTATTCAGCCGGAGATGAGACAGATATCGGTACGCAGCCTTCCTCTGCTTATGGCAGCAGCAGTTCAGCCAGTTCCGATTATATTTCTGATGCTGCGGCTGGCGCAGATTCTTCTGCAAATGTTCAGGCTGATCCGGAGCCAGTCGGGGATATGGTATGGATTTCTGCTACAGGAAGCAAATATCACAGGATTCCAAACTGCGGAAATATGAATCCCGCTAATGCCACAGAGATGACCCGCTCCCAGGCAGAAGCTGCCGGGTATGGGGCTTGTAAGAAATGTTATTGATGTAGCTTTATTATCTAATAAAGGACAGCGGTATCATATGTAAGTGTATATGATATCACTGTCCTTTTCTTTATGTATCTTATCTGATTATTTCTCTTATGTACGATTTCTGCTTAGACGTGGATAGATTCCTGTATCTGCGGAATTATGCCTTTCGCCTGCAGCAGCACTACAATAGTATCCTGCGTGTCTTTCAGATGCTTAATGTCTACATTAACCAGATGGTCAAACTTCTTCTCCAGCAATCTCTGACGTCCCTCCAGTGTATCCTGACGATTTTTGATAGCAAGCAATTCTCTGTCAATTCCATCAAGTCTTACATCAATGCCGTCTAATCGATCATCAATGCCGTCTAATCGATTATCAATGCCGTCCAACCTGCTGTCAACACCGTCCAAACGTAGAAATATCTGCTTCTGGCCTTCAACTAGCATCTCCAGCATTTCTCTGTCTGTCATAAAATCTATCCTCCCTTCTCGTATGATGCTCACAGTATAGCACAATACGGTCTGGCAATCAAGCACATATCGTTCTTATTTTTTCATTCTTCCACATCCTCCGCAGGTTCGGCCGGAACAAAGACTCTCTTTTTTTCTTTCTTCTCTTTCTTCACAGCCTTGGCATGCTCTGTGGCTTCGCGGCAGAATTCCATCTGAGAATTGACCAGAACTTTACCCCGTTTATCCGGCTTTTCGTAAGCTCCGTCCGGCTGCAGGATATGAGCTTTTACATTATCGCGGAATTCCAGATCCAGCACATGCAGGATCTCTTCCTTGATGGCCTCATCTTCCACAGGAAAAACGATCTCCACACGACGATCAAGGTTACGTGGCATCCAGTCCGCGCTTCCCATGTATATCTCATCTGATCCGCCATTCTTAAAATAAAAGATCCGGCTGTGTTCCAGGAAATTGCCGACAATAGAACGCACATGGATATTTTCGCTGATGCCCGGGATTCCCACTTTCAAGCAACAAATACCTCGCACCAGAAGATCTATCTTTACTCCACAGGAAGAAGCATAATACAAAGCAGCCATGATCACAGGATCACAGAGAGAATTCATCTTTGCCACAATATGAGCTTTCTCTCCGTTCTTCGCATGCTCTGCCTCTCTCTCGATCATCTTTACAAAACGGTCTTTCATCCAGATCGGCGCAACGATCAGCTTGTTCCAGCGTTTCGGCTCTGAATATCCGGAAAGCATATTAAATACAGCAGTTGCATCCTCACCGAACCGCTCATCACAGGTAAAAATACCGCAGTCTGTATAAAGCTTCGCTGTGGAATCATTATAGTTTCCGGTTGCAAGATGCACATATCTGCGAATTCCATTCTCTTCTCTGCGCACCACCAGGGTAATCTTGCTGTGGGTCTTCAGGCCGACCAGACCATAGATTACATGACAGCCTGCTTTCTCCAGCATCTTCGCCCAGACGATATTATTCTCCTCATCAAAACGCGCTTTCAGTTCTACCAGAACGGAAACCTGCTTGCCATTCTCAGCTGCCTGTGCAAGTGCCGCAATAATAGGGGAATTGCCGCTGACACGGTAAAGTGTCTGCTTGATTGCCAGCACATCCGGATCTTTTGCTGCCTGGCGCACAAAATTTACCACAGGATCAAAACTCATATACGGATGATGGAGAAACACATCGCCCTCACGGATCACCTGAAAAATATCTTTATCATTCTGGAATGCAGGCACTGCTGCAGGTTTATATTTCGGCTCTTTGAACTGATCGTAGCCGTCAATACCGTAAACCTTCATCAGCATGGTAAGATCCAGCGGCCCATTGATAAAGAAGATATCATCTCTATGAACCTGAAATTCCATTTTCAGGATATCCAGAAGTCTGGAGTCCATCTTATCTTCCACTTCCAGACGGATCACCTCACCCCACTGACGTTTTTTCAACTGTTTCTGAATTTCCACCAGAAGATCCTCAGCCTCATCCTCATCAATGGAAAGATCTGCATTACGCATAATCCTGTATGGATGCGCACAGATCACATCATAGCTCAAAAACAGCTTATCAATATTTCGCTCAATGATCTGTTCCAGAAGAGTCACTGTTGTATGGCCTTTCTTCTCAGAAGGAATGATTACCACTCTCGGAAGTACGGAAGGAACCTGCACTGTAGCAAAATCAATCTCTTCTTTGCCTTTTTTGGCATCTTTTTTGGAAAGGAGTGCTCCGATGTTCAGTGTCTTATTTCGAATCAGAGGAAAAGGTCTGGATGAGTCCATAGCCATCGGCGTGAGGACCGGATATACATTATCCTCAAAATACTGATCCACGAACTCTTTCTGTTTCTCGGAAAATGCCTCATGTTCAAAAATCACATGAAGTCCGGCTTTCTCCAGAGCAGGAACCAGAGACCTGTTTAATGTACTGTACTGCACATGAACCAGGTCATGAGTCTGATGGCTGATGGCCTTCAGCTGTTCCTTTGATGTCATTCCTGCAATGTCTGTTTTCTTGTATCCTGCATGGACCTGGTCTTTCAGGGATGCCACACGGACCATATAGAACTCGTCCAGATTGGAAGACGTGATGCTTAAAAATTTCAGTCTCTCAAAGAGAGGCAGACTTTTGTCCCTGGCCTCACTTAAAACTCTGTCATCAAACTTGATCCAGCTTAATTCCCTGTTTACAAAATATTCCGGTTTTTCAAATTCTTTAAATTTCATACCCAAAACCTCCTCCGTTATGCTCTGCCTTTCCGCTTCATTAAAAGCTGGATTCCGAACACTGACTCAAAAAATTCCGTCTTATCTTTCAACAAGCCAAGTTCCAGAGAAACATCTTTCACAGAATCTATGATCAGATAAAGGGTTCTGTCCTTCAGTTTCACATTGAGAGCCTTTACCTTCTGGTAGTGGCTTCTGTCCATAGCATTGGCCAGCCTCAAAATTGCCGCCAGCTTGGCAGTCAGAAGATACTCTTCCCGGCTCATGGCAGTCTCTCTGTTGATCTCCTCATAGCAGCCAAACTCCTTTGTATTATACCTCACCACACTGGCGATCACCTGACGCTCCTCAGTGGAAAGCCCGATAATCTCCGTTGCCATAATGATCTGGTATGAATATTCTGCCACATCCGTCATACTGATATATTTTCCGCAGTCATGAAGGAGCACTGAGATCTGCAGGAGAAGTCGCTCTCTTTTTCCCATGCCGTGAATCTTTTTTGTGCTGTCAAAAATATCCAGTGCCAGGTCACAGGTTCCTGTAAGATGGTCTTTTCCGCTGGAATAACGCCTAGCAATATTTCTGGATGCCACCAGGATATCATTTTCGAAATTGTGGGCACTTTTCAGATATTTGTTTTTTTCCGCATAATCGTAAGCAATTCCATCTAAAAGGGAAACTCCCGGTATCCACAGAGCTTCTGCCTGAAAAAGTTCTATAAAATTACGGATGATGACCATATTCGGAATGATCAGGGAAGCATATTCCGGCTCCAGCCCCATAGAATCCGCAAGATCATAATCTGACATATTTACGATGGAGTCATACTTCTTCAGAAACTCCGTCTTTGTGATTATATTTTCCCCGGATTTCTCCTGGAATATGGTATCTGTGAGGAAATCCCCCATCAGGATCAGATTGGAGATTTCTTTGTCCTTCAGATAAAGTCTCTGAAAGCTCATGAGATCGTTGCGGATAAATTCCTCTACCAACCTGTCATAATGTGGAGTTGTTTTCTCCAGGTCTTTCAGCCGCTGCCGGATACGAAGGCTTCCCATACGGATACTCTGCGTCAGCACCAATGCGTCCTTATCAAATAGTGATACCTGCAGGTTTCCACCTCCGATATCCAGGATTGCTGTGCCTTTCTGAATAGCTTTTTTGAATCCGGATTCAATAGCTGCAATGGATTTATATCCGAGAAAATGCTGTTCCGCATTGCTTAAGATCTCCACCCTTATACCTGTTCTCTGATATATCTGCTCCAGAATGATCGTCGGATTCTTAAGCTCGCGGAGCGAACTTGTTGCACACGCACGCCAGCTTTCCACCCCAAAGTCTGCCATCATGCGTTTAAAATCATTCAGGATCTCGCACAGTTCATCTACTGTCTCCATCTCCAGACGTCCTACTGCATATGTTCCCCGTCCCAGCTCCAGCTGGTAACGGACATCATTAATTTCCCTGAAGCCGATTCTCCTGGACATTTCAAATATCTTCATGCTGACTTCATAGGATCCTATATCAATTGCCGCAAAGGTTGTCACAGCCATAGTTCATCATCCTTTCCCCCAACACGGGTGGACTATTTCTTTTTTTCTTCCTCTGTTCCCACAATATAATCTATAAACTGCTGCGCAGCACGTCCTGTCAGGCCTCCGTGAGAAATTTCCCACTGGTTTGCCTTAAGAAGAAGCTCATCTTCCGGCATGGTAACTCCATAACGAGCTGCCAGTGTCCGGACGATTTCCTGAAACTGTTTCTTATCCGGCTTTCCAAAATAGATGCGGACACCAAAACGGTATACAAGAGAAAGCTTCTCCTGTACTGTATCAGAGGAATGCAGATCATTGTCATCTGCGATCTCCAGCTTGTCAGTTGCGCGCTCGCGTACAAGATTACGTCTGTTGCTCGTTGCATAGATCAGGACATTATCCGGTTTCTTCTCAAGGCCACCCTCGATTACTGCTTTCAGATATTTATACTCGATCTCAAATTCCTCAAAGGAAAGATCATCCATGTAAATAATAAAACGGTAATTACGGTTCTTGATCTGGGCGATCACCTCATTGAGGTCCTGGAACTGATGCTTGTAGGCCTCAATAATACGGAGTCCCTGGTCATAATACTGGTTCAGGATACCCTTGATGCTGGAAGATTTACCGGTTCCTGCATCACCGAAAAGCAGACAGTTGTTCGCCTTTCTTCCCTGGACAAAAGCCTCTGTGTTATCGATAAGTTTCTTTTTTGCGATCTCGTAACCTACCAGATCATCGATCTTCACATGTGCAATTCTTGTGATCGGCTGGATCTCTACCTTGCCGTCCTCATCATGTCCGATACGGAATGCCTTATGAAGACCAAGCTTACCTACACCAAAATCCTTATAAAAAGCAATCATATCATCCATGAATTCCTCAGTTGTGGAAGCTGCTGCCAGTGTCTTGCTCATCTGGCAGATACGGTCACGGATCCTTGTATTAAAGAGCTTGCTGTTCTCATCCGGTGTCTGATAATCACAGATCACCCTGCAGCATGTGGTTCCAAATACTTTGTCAAAAACAGTGATGTCGAAATCGTACAGCTCTTTGAATATCCGGAAATCATTTTTTGCAAGGTCATTGATGCTGCCTTTGATGGCTCCGCGGATCTCACTTGCCATGCTGAATGCATTTTCATGATTTACCAGAAGGAACGTAAGATATGTATGCCAGATATTTCCGGAAAATCCATACATTCCTGCCAGTTCCACCAGTCCGTTCATGCACTGAAAAAACTGATTCTCTTTTGCCCTGAGTGCTTCCTCATCGGACTCATAAAGATTGATGATCTCCGCCATATCGTCCAGTATCTCACCGTCTGAAAAACTACGGTAAAGGATACATTCCTGAATTCTTGCCAACATAATAATCTAACTCCTCTGTATCTTAATAATTTCCAAGTACGCGAAGCACATTCGCCTCCGCTTCGATTCCTCTTAACGCATTCTCCACTGCACTCTCACCAAGTCTTCCCGTAAAATCAACAAAGAATCTGTATTCCCAGGATTTTCCGGGAATCGGACGGGACTCGATCTTTGTCATGTTCAGTCCGTTGTAAATAATGTGGGAAAGCATATTGTAAAGAGTTCCGCTTTCATGAGGCAGTTCAAAACAGATACTGATCTTTCCGGCTTTTTCCTCATATTCCGGCTTTCTGCTTACAATGATGAAACGTGTAGAGTTCGCTTTTTCCCTGCAGATGTTTTCTGCCAGGACTTTCAGGCCGAACACCTCACCTGCTTCACGGCTTGCGATAGCTGCAACGCTCTTGTCACCTGTCTCACTGACCATCTTGGCTGCTCCTGCGGTGTTCTCCACTTCTTTCTTTTTCCAGGATGGATGCTCCTCCAGAAATGCCTTGCACTGTGCAAGTCCCTGGGGATGGGAGCAAACCTTTGTAATATCACCAAGTTCTGCATCCGGAAGCCCAAGAAGCACATGATCCACACGAATGATCTGCTCGCCTACGATATAGAGCTTATATTCCATGAGAAGGTCGTAAATATCAGCCACAATACCTGCGGTGGAATTCTCAATAGGAAGCACTGCGTAGTCTGCCTTTCCGTTAGTTACATCCTCCATGGCTGTACGCCATGTTTTTACATGGTAGCTTTCAATCTTTTTACCAAAGTACTGACGCATGGCTGCATAGCTGTATGCACCTTCCACGCCCTGAAAAACAACTGTGGCATTCTCAAGAGGAACATGCTTTACAGTTGTGAAATTACGCTCTCCGTAAATTCCGTGCTCTGTCAGAAGCTGGTACTGTCTCTTGCGGCTGATTGCCATGATCTGACGGAAAAGTTCCTGCACGCCAAGACTGTTGAACTCTCCGTGCGCCTTTTCTTTCAGTGTGTGAATCTTCTGGCTCTCACGAACAGGGTCCAGAACCTGCTTGCCTGTCTTGATCTTATATTCAGCAACTTCTTCACTCACCTTCATTCGTTTTTCAAAGAGACGCACAATCTCGCTGTCAATCTCATCGATCTCGTCTCTGTATCTTTCCAAATCAGTCATTATTTCCTCCGTTATGTTTCTTGATAATTTCTGTAAGGTCTCCCAAAAATGCCAGAGAACCAAAGGCAATGATCACACCCTCTGTTCCTGCCAGATGATAAGCCTCTGCCACTGCCGATTCAATATCATCATATGGCCTTACATCCGAATGGAACTCCCTCACTGCATCTGCCAGCTCCCCGGGGGACAGTGCCCTGGGATTATCAGGTGCCGCGATAGTCAGAATGGTATCTGCGTACTTCTCTGTTTTCCGGATGACTTTGCGGTAATCCTTGTCACGGAACATTCCCATGATATAGATAATCCTTCTGCCTTTAAAATACCTCTCAACAGATGCTGCCAGCATATCTGCCGCAGCAGGGTTATGTGCTCCGTCAACAACAAAATCCGGCTTCGTTCCAAGAAGTGCGAATCTTCCAGGCCAGGTGGTGCGTTTCAGGCCATCCTGCCTCTGCTCCTGTGTTGTGGGATATCCCTGCTCATTCAGGATCTCCAGTGCCCGGAGTGCTGCCACTGCATTCTCCTTCTGGTATGCACCTGCCAGGGATATCGTGTACTTCTCTCCTTTATAAAGAAAAGTCTGTCCTGTCATAGATGCTTCCAGAACTTCCGCGTCATCCCGGTCAGCCACCTCGTATGGTACATTCTGTTCCCCACATATTCTTCTGATCACAGCTTCTGCTTCCGGCTGCTGCTTCACTGTTACCATATGACTGTCCGGCTTGATAATGCCGGCTTTTTTCTCTGCGATTTCACCCAGGGTATTTCCAAGAAATGCCGTATGATCCATACTGATAGATACCAGAATGGAAAGAACTGTCGTACGGATTATGTTGGTGGCGTCCAGATCGCCGCCCATGCCAACTTCCATTAATACAAGATCGCATTTCTCATCCTGAAAATAAAGAAATGCGGCTGCTGTTTCAATTTCAAATACTGATGGATGCGGTTTGCCTTCCTTCACAATGTCATCGATCACTTCCGCGATCCTTGTCACATATGCTGCAAATTTCTCTCTGCTGACAGGCTCTCCGTTTACTTCCATCCTCTCTCTGTAGGAATAGACAGCCGGTGAAATATATCTTCCGACCCGGTAGCCTGCACCTGATAAAGCGGAATACAGATATGCGATCACAGACCCTTTTCCGTTGGTTCCTGCTACATGAACATATTTCAGCTCATCCTGCGGATCACCAAGACGCCTCATCAGCTCCCTCATATTATCCAGTCCCAGAACGATGCCTTTCTTCAGTTCTGCGGCTCTGACATAGGCGCGACTTTCTTCATAATTCATTGTCTGTTTCTCCTTCCGCGTGTGTTTCGTTCATTATAAACCACACGTATATTTTTTTCAAGGCAGGGGATACTATTAAAGATGCTTTTCCATGTTAAATGTGTGTGAAAAATTTGCTTACGAGAAGAGGTTTTGGTATGCAAAAGAAGGATTTTTTTCTGTGCGGTTTTACAGGCTGGTGCCTGGAAATCATCTGGACCGGACTGCACTCTCTTTTTACCGGTCACTTTACCATGATGGGAAAAACATCTCTTCTGATGTTTCCGGTGTACGGTCTGGCCGCTGTCATCCGCCCTGCCTATCATAAGCTTGCCCGTTTTCCGGTTATGATACGCGGAGTTTTCTACAGCTGCGGGATTTTTCTGGTGGAATTCCTAAGCGGTTCTTTTTACCGGAAACTTCATATCTGCCCCTGGGATTATTCTCATGTTCCGCTGCAATATAAAGGCGTGATCCGACTGGACTATGCACCTCTGTGGTTCATCACCGGTCTTTTCTTTGAATGGCTTCTTCGACAAAATCCTCGGAAATCATCTTGAAAAACTCACGTTTATATATTATGATATCTGGAAGGGAATCTGATTTTCCAGTAAATAATTGGAGGTACAACATGAGACATTTAATGAGTCCGTTGGATTTCTCGGTTGAAGAGCTTGAGAAGCTTCTGAATCTCGCCGATGATATCGGGAAAAATCCTAAAAAGTATGCGCACACCTGTGATGATAAAAGGCTTGCGACACTGTTTTATGAACCAAGTACACGTACACGTTTAAGTTTCGAGGCAGCCATGATGAATCTCGGAGGAAAGGTTCTTGGTTTTTCTTCTGCCGATTCCAGCTCAGCATCTAAGGGCGAGAGTGTTGCCGATACCATTCGCGTTGTTTCCTGCTATGCAGATATCTGTGCTATGCGTCACCCGAAGGAAGGTGCTCCGCTTGTAGCTTCTATGGCATCCAATATTCCGGTGATCAATGCTGGAGATGGTGGCCACCAGCATCCTACTCAGACATTAACTGATCTTTTAACTATCCGTTCCCTCAAAGGCAGACTTGACAATATCACGATCGGTCTCTGTGGTGATCTGAAATTCGGACGTACTGTCCATTCTCTGATCGAGGCACTGGTGCGTTATGAGAACGTAAAATTCGTCCTGATCTCTCCGGAAGAGCTTCGTATCCCAAGCTATATCCGTGAGGATGTACTGAAGCGCAACAATATCGAGTTCATCGAGGAGGAACGTCTCGAGGACGCACTTCCAGCTCTTGATATCCTGTACATGACCCGTGTTCAGAAGGAGCGTTTCTTTAACGAAGAGGATTATGTCCGCATGAAAGATTTCTATGTTCTGGATAAACAGAAGATGGAACTTGCTCCGAATGATATGTATATCCTTCATCCGCTTCCGCGTGTTAATGAGATTTCTGTTGAAGTGGATTCTGATCCGCGTGCCGCTTATTTCAAACAGGTCCAGTATGGTGTTTATGTCCGTATGGCCCTGATTCTTACATTACTGGAGGTGGAACTGCCATGTTAAACGTAGGTGCTCTTCGTGAAGGTTATGTCCTGGATCATATCAAAGCCGGCAAGGCAATGACTATCTATCATGACCTGAAGCTGGATAAGCTGGATTGTACTGTAGCTATCATCAAGAATGCCCGCAGCCAGAAAATGGGCAAGAAAGATATCATCAAAGTAGAATGCCCGATCGAGGATCTGGATCTTGATATTCTTGGTTTTATCGATCACAACATCACTGTAAACATTATTAAAGATGAGAAGATCGTTGCAAAAAAAGAACTGAAGCTGCCGAAACAGGTAGTGAACGTGATCAAATGCAAGAATCCCCGTTGTATCACTTCCATCGAGCAGGGACTGGATCAGATTTTTGTTCTTGCAGATGAGGAGAAAGAGATTTACCGCTGTAAGTACTGCGAGGAGAAGTATAGGGGAAAACGTAATAAGTAATTGACTGTATAAAAAAAGCAGCTGACATTCTGTAAATCATTTTCGATGATTCATGGAATACAGCTGCTTTTTAATTAATGTGCTTATTATACGCAGTCAGACCGATAAGCCGGGTTATGTCGTTGAGTGATCATCTATCTAGGCCTTCCGTTGCCAGAAGGCTCCAGCGACCTACCTGAAAGCACGACGGGCCGCCGTATGGCTTTCTTCTCGGTCTTGCTTCGAATGGAGTTTACATGTGCCCGCTCTGTTGCCACAGCGGCGGTAGTCTCTTACACTGCCTTTCCACCCTTACCTCGTATAAACGGGGCGGTTTATTTCTGTTGCACTGGTCTGGGAGTTACCTCCACCGGACGTTATCCGGCATCCTGCCCTGTGAAGCCCGGACTTTCCTCGTCTGAACCCTTTCGTCTGTTCAGCCGCGATCACCTGGACTGGCTGCGCAGTTGATATTCTATCATAGCTGCGCTAACTTGTAAAGTTAGAGTTGGAATTTTTCTTTATTGTCCATGCAATGATGGCTACACACGTCACATTTCCAATGTGTAATGCTGTTGACTTTTGTCTGTATGCTTCAGTATTTAGGGTATAACTTTGTGCCGAGATAGATGCGGTAATGTTATTACTTAAGCTCCAGTGTCCACACCTGCCTGTCTGTTACTTCTCCTATCACCCCAGCCCGCAAACCTGCTGCATTTAGTTTTTCCATTATATGTGGGACATCTTGTTCTTTGACTGCTGCCAGCAAACCACCGGAAGTCTGTGGATCAAATACCACATCTTCTTTCCAGAGCACTGCTGAACTTTTCACTCCGGTTTTATTGGCATATTCCCGATTTCTGTAGGCTCCTCCCGGAATCAGTCCCATGGACGCATACATCTCCACATCTGGAAGTAACGGTAGCTTCTCTGTATCTATCACAATGGTCCGGTCACTGGCTGCGGCCATTTCTGTGGCATGTCCGCCGAGGCCAAATCCTGTTATGTCTGTGCAGGCGTGAATCTCAAATTCCCGGAAAACTTCGCAGGCTGACCGGTTCAAAAGCTTCATGGAGGCAAGTACTGCTGTTCTTGCTTCTTCTGATACCAGGTCTGCTTTGATAGCTGTATTTATAATCCCTGCACCAAGCGGTTTTGTGAGGATCAGTTTATCCCCTGTCTGTGCTCCGTAATTTTTCCAGAATTTCTTCGGATTCACAAATCCCGTTACGCTAAGCCCGTACTTAGGTGTATCATCCTGAATAGTATGTCCGCCTGCAAGAACTGCTCCAGACTCCATCACCTTGTCTGCACCGCCGCGGAGAATTTCTCCAAGAATCTCCACATCCATATCTTTTGGAAACGCCACAATGTTCAAAGCCGTCTTCGGAGTTCCGCCCATGGCATACACATCACTCAACGCATTGGCTGCTGCGATCTGTCCGAAATCATAAGGATCATCTGCCACAGGTGTAAAAAAATCCAGTGTCTGGATCAGTGCCAGATCCTCAGAAATTTTATAAACAGCAGCGTCATCCGAAGTATCTGTTCCAACCAGAAGATCCGGGTCACAGAACTTCGGCAGATTTCCAAGAACTCCTGCCAGAGTCCCCGGTCCTACCTTTGCCGCACAGCCACAATTGGGAGCCAGTTTTGTCAGTTGTACTTTCTTTTTCATAAACCCTCCTATACGTTAAAACAACTACCGCCAATAAACTCCCTCAAAAGAGAATTAAACGGAACTCCCTCACATGGAACCGGCACAAAATAATCCAGGAATTTCAGAAGTCTCTTCGCTTCCTGATATTCCGGTTCATTTTTGTCAATTCCAAAAAGCAGCGGTTCTGCATAAACTTTCAGGCAGGCCAGCTCATACACAAGAGCAGAATTGAACATTACATCTGCTTCTTCCTGAAACGGGAAGATATTCTGCTCCTCACCTCTTCTTACAGACGGCCATCTTGCAATGGTCTCTTTTGCAGAAGTCCCACGTGTACGTGCGTCGCGGACAATTCTTCGGATCAGTCTTCCATCTGTAGTCGGAATACGGTTATGCTCATCAATATTCAACTGGGTCAGTGCACTGATATAAATCTTGAATTTACTCTCTTTGGGAAGTGCATAACTCAATTTGTCATTGAGTCCGTGAATTCCCTCGATCACCAGGATATCTTCCTTTCCAAGCTGCAGTTTATCACCTTTATATTCCCTGGAACCGGTCTTAAAATTAAAGGTTGGAAGATCCACCTCTTTTCCTGCAAGAAGATCCAACATGTCCTGATTAAACTGTTTGATGTCGATTGCTTCCAGGCACTCATAATTCTTTTCGCCAAATTCATCCAACGGCGTATGCTTTCGATCCACAAAATAATTATCCACAGCAATGGGATGTGGTCTCAGTCCATGTGCCGAAAGCTGGATCGATAATCTATGTGAGAAGCTTGTTTTTCCGGAAGATGAAGGCCCTGCAATCATCACAAATTTCACATTTCCTCTCCGCCGGATTTCCTCCGCAATCGAAGAAATCTTCGCCTCGTGAAGAGCTTCCTGGATCAGCACCAGACTCTGCACACCTTCTCTGGTGATCCTGTCATTGAGATCTCCAACTGTAGCAACCTCCAGTTTATCACCCCACTCTTCTGATTCCTTCTGCACATGAAAGATCTTATCCTGTGGCTCAAAAGGCTCCAATATATCCGGATTCTTCTGACGCGGAAGGATCAGTACAAATCCCTCATCATAAAGCTGCAGGTCAAAATACTGCACATACCCGGTATCCGGTGCCATAAATCCGTAAAAATAATCCTCAAAATTCTCAAGACTGTAGATATTCACCCTTGATACCCGACGGTAACGGAACAGCTTCTCCTTATCATACATATGATGCCTGTGGAACATGGAAATTGCATCATCTGTGCTGACACTTCGTTTACAGATCGGTATCTTCCGGTCAACAAGTTCACGCATCCGCACTTTCACCTTATCAATCAGTTCCTGATTCAGTATTGCACTCCCCTTCATGGTAAAATACAGTGCATTTCCGATGGAATAATGAATCACAACATGATCCACATTCTCCTTTCCAGCCACATCAAAGATCGCTTTCAGAAGGATAAAAACAGCACTACGCCGATATGTTTTTCGCCCTGCGCTGTCTTTCGCAGTGATAAAACCTACGGTACAGTCATGTCTCACCTTCTTATGCAGCTCACGGAGCTTTCCGTTCTCAGTTACAAGAATTACCGGATACTCTGTTGTACCCTCATAATCTTTAACGATCTCGGAATAAGAAGTCATCTTGGGATATTCTTTTGTCTCTCCGTTTATGGTCACTTTAATCATCGTCAGTTCCATAACGATCACCTCCACAGGCTTATATTTATAAAACAATATATGGATTTTTCACGCTGGCGCAAGTTGTCTTAAGCTCCGGAAAAGCCTCCTTCAGTTCCTTTGCCATAGCCTCTGCAAAAATATACTCCGTTCCGTAATGTCCTGCATCTACAATAGCCAGGCCATCTGCCATGGTATCGATCGCAGTGTGGTAATCAATATCGCCTGTCACATATACATCCGCGCCTGCTGCCATCACATCACGGATCATACTCTTTCCGCTTCCTGTACAGATCGCCACCATCTCGATCTTCCGGTCAAGTTCTCCATAAACTCTCACATCCGGAAGTCTGTTACATTCTTTTACATATTTTCCGAATTCTCCGAGAGTCATCGGCTGCGCCAGTTTCCCAACTCTTCCAAATCCCTCCGGCTGTTCCCCGGACTCATCGGTAACAGTGAGTACTTTTGTTTCCTGAAGTTTCAGATAATCCGCACTTAAATCTGCCATACCGATCACATCATAATTAGTGTGCATAGCAAAATACGGAATATCCTCACGGATCAGACGCAAAATCTTTCTTCCCGTAAATGTATGATTATTGATCTTCTTGATCCCGGAAAAGATCATCGGATGATGGGTCAGGATCATGTCTGCTCCAGCTTTAACAGCCTCATCAAGAACAGGCTCTGTGAGATCCAGCGCAAGAAAAATATGTGAAATTTCTTTCTTGTCATCTCCCACCAGAAGACCTACATTATCCCAGTCTTCCGCAAATTTCTGCGGATGATGTTCATTCAGCCATTCAATCAGTTCATATGCTTTCATATCGTTTCAGGGCTGACTTTATCAGCTCCATTTCCTCCTTTACTTCAGCAAGGCGGGCTTTCGCAGATTCAGACGGCGCACTTAAAAGTCCCGCCAGGATTTTCTCACGGATTGCTGTCTCCCGAAGAAGATATTCCTTCAGAACAGGATGACATTCTCTCAGAAGAAGGGGGCCAAACCAGGCTTCTTCCTCTGTATATGAGATTTTTTTTCCGGATTCATTACGCACAGCTTTCATCATAGGATAAAATTTTCCATCTTCCTTTATCATTTCCTCGCTTACGATCTCCCAGCCGATCTCAGCAAGAAAATGCCGAAAATGAGGAAGGTCCGACTGAGGCTGCAGGATCAGTTCCTGAAACCCCTCCCGGACCTTCTCTCCATCATTTAATATCCCTTCCATCAGAGGACCACCCATGCCGGCGATCACAAGGGTATCGCCCTCTCCCGGCTCCAGTTTCATAAGTCCGTCACTTAAACGGGTCTCTATGTAATCTTCAAGACCATAGCAGGAGATATTTTTCCTGGCCCTTGAAAGCGGCCCGGGACGCACATCCATGGCAATGGCTGACGGCACCTTCTTCTCACTGACAAGATAGATGGACAGATATCCATGATCGCATCCCACGTCTGCCAGCCGGTTTCCACCTGTTACCATACCGGCAATGGCCATAAGACGCCTGGAAAGCTGTATTGATATATTTTTATTAGTCAAGGTAATCCTTCAGCTTACGGCTGCGGCTGGGATGACGCAGTTTACGCAGAGCTTTCGCCTCGATCTGACGGATACGCTCTCTTGTAACGTTGAATTCTTTTCCAACTTCCTCAAGAGTTCTGGCACGACCGTCATCCAGTCCGAAACGGAGACGGAGAACCTTCTGCTCACGGTCTGTCAGAGTGCTTAATACCTCTACCAGCTGCTCTTTAAGAAGTGTAAATGCTGCTGCATCTGCCGGTACCGGAACGTTATCATCCTGGATGAAATCGCCAAGATGGCTGTCTTCCTCCTCACCGATCGGAGTCTCCAGAGACACAGGCTCCTGGGAGATCTTTAAGATTTCACGTACACGATCTACCGGCATGTCCATCTCCTCTGCGATCTCTTCTGGCGTAGGTTCACGTCCAAGCTCCTGAAGCAGCTGACGTGAAACGCGGATCAGTTTGTTGATCGTCTCAACCATATGCACCGGGATACGGATAGTACGTGCCTGGTCAGCAATGGCTCTTGTAATAGCCTGACGGATCCACCATGTTGCATAGGTACTGAACTTGTAACCTTTTCGGTAATCGAATTTCTCAACTGCCTTGATAAGACCTAAGTTTCCTTCCTGAATCAGGTCAAGAAACAACATTCCACGGCCAACATATCTTTTCGCAATGCTGACAACAAGACGAAGGTTCGCCTCTGCCAGACGTTTCTTGGCAGCTTCGTCACCTTTTTCCATTCTCTTGGCAAGCTCGATCTCCTCGTCTGCACTTAACAGGCTGACTTTACCGATCTCTTTCAGATACATGCGGACAGGATCTTCAATGCTGACACCTTCCGGAACGGAAAGATCTATCTTGTCAAGCTCTACCTCTTCCTCATCATCCATGCCTTCCATTTCCATATCATTATCAAGGAGGAGTTCGTCACCGCCGTTATCTGTGATGCGGAGAACATCCACACCGCTTGCCTCCAGGAAATCAAAAACCTTCTCCATCTGGTCTACTTCCAGTGGGGAATCTTTGAAGAAATCGCTGATTTCCTGATATTCCAGCACATTCTTTTTCTTTTTTGCAAGTTCAAGAAGCTCTACAAGTTTCTCGCTGAATTTTGCCATATTCATTTCCATAGGTGCTCTATACCTCCATATAGTGTTTATATTTTATCCTTAATTGAAAGAAATATGCAGCTGCTGCCGCTTTCTTCCAAGGTCTTCCAGTTCTTTTTTTGCTTTTATCAGTTCCTGAAGCCCCGCCATATCAGACGGATCCCAGGTACGGTTCTTTTCTTTTAAGCTTTCTTCCTTGATCCGGAGAAGTGCGTCGGAAAAAGCCCTCTGCTGTTCTCCTTCATTCTCCAGATGGATCGTCGCGTTAAAAAGGGATGCCACCTCTCTCTGCTCCTCACTGTCTGTAAACGCATTAAGAAGTTTGCCAGGATTGGTCTCTCCTTCTTTATGCTGCTCAAACAACATCTCGGCCACCTGCTTATACAGTGGAACTACGAAATCTGACGGTGAAATATATTTTTCAACCTGTTCAAAGATCCCAGGATAATTCACAAGCCAGGTCAGCATCAGTTTCTGGGCCTTATCTGCGGCTGATTCTTTTTTTCTGTTCTCAAGTGTACCGGATTTCGGCTGGATCCGTTTCTCTGCAGGCGTTCCTTTCATGGCCAGGGTATTGACACGTTTACGGATATCTTCCGTCCCCACACCATAACGGCCATATTCTTTCACAATTGCTTCTATATAAAGATTCCTCTCCAGTTCATCAGACAGTTCCAGAAGCATCTCGGCACACCGCTCAAAAAACTGATTCTGTCCCTGAGGAGCATCCATTGCAAAATCCTGCTCAGCAATATGCACACGGAACATAAAACTATCCATCGCCTGGTTAAGTCGCTCCTCAAAAGCCTCTGCTCCTTCATTCTTAATGAATTCATCAGGATCTTTCCACGGTTTCAGACTTACCACTCTGGATGTCACTCCTGCCTCCCGAAGTATCGGAATCGCACGGAGCGCAGCCCGGACGCCTGCTCCGTCACTGTCATAAAGCAGAAGTACTTCCTTGGTATAACGCTTCACAAGGCTTGCATGGCCGGAGGTCAGCGCTGTTCCCAGAGATGCCACCGCATTGGTAAAGCCCGCCTGGTGCATGGCGATCACATCCATATATCCCTCACAGAGGATGAGATAATTCTTCCGCGTCGTCCTTGCCACATTCAGGCCGTACAGGTTACGGCTCTTGTCAAAAATCTTCGTCTCCGGAGAGTTCAGGTATTTCGGCTTGCCATCTCCCATGACACGGCCACCAAATCCGATCACACGGTTATTCACATCCATGATCGGAAAGATCACACGGTTCCAGAACTTGTCGTACATTCCCCGCCGCTCGTCCACATTAAACAATCCGGACTCACGGAGAAGATCATCACTGTATCCCTTGCTCTTCAGATATTTATACAGATCATCACTGTACTTATCCGAATAGCCGAGACCAAATTTGCGGATCGTCTCCTCGGAAAGCCCCCTGCCTAAAAGATATCCATGGGCTGTCTTTCCGCTCTCTCTCCTTAACTGATAGTAAAAATACTGTGCGGCCAGCTTGTTGATCTCCAGAAGTGCTGCTCTCTGTTCTGCTTTTTCTTTTGCTTCCCTGGAATACTCGATCTTCGGAAGTTCCACACCCGCCCGGCCAGCCAGGTGGGAAAGCGCCTCTCCAAAAGAATAATTCTCATATTCCATAATAAAATTGTATACGTTACCTCCTGCTCCGCAGCCAAAACAGTAATACATCTGCTTGGACGGCGTCACGGAAAAGGAAGGTGTCTTCTCATTATGGAAAGGACACAGTCCGAAATAGGAACTTCCCTTCCTTGTCAGTTTCACATACTGGGATATCACGTCTACAATGTCATTTTTCATCCGGACTTCTTCTATGATGTCATCTGAATAACGCATGCTTATCCCTCTTTTCCATTTAATAGACCTCCCAGCATTTCGGTATGTAAAGTTCCCTGAATTTTTTCATGGAATACTGGTCTGTCATTCCCGAAATGTAGTCACATACAGCCTGTTCTTTTAGTTCTCCCCGGTACTCTGCCAGTTCCCTGTACTCCCTGGGCATGGCATTCGGATGGTCTGTATAGTATTCATATAGTTCAGTCAGCATCTTCATGGCTCTCTCTTCTTCCTTCTTTGCAGCCGGATTCTCATAAACATTCCGGAACATCAGGGATCGAAGATCCATCATCGCCTCAAAAATATCGGCCGACATGGTGATGCTGTCTTTATCCAAACTGTTCTCTATAATATTATGTACGAAAGTATTCAGTCGTTCTCGCGTGGTATAGCCCAAAAAAGTTCTCATTGTTATAGGAATATCGTCTTCAGTAATGATTCCAGCTCTCTGGGCATCGTCCATATCATGATGGATATAGGCGATCTTATCAGAAAAACGTACTACCTGGCCCTCCAGTGTGGATGGTTTCCCGCTGGTTCGGTGATTCTTCATTCCATCCCGGACTTCCCAGGTAAGATTCAGCCCATTCCCACTCTTCTCAAGTACTTCCACGATCCGGACGCTCTGTTTATAGTGAGCAAAGCCTTCCGGATGTACCTGATCCAGAGCTTTCTCACCAGCATGTCCAAATGGCGTGTGTCCAAGATCATGTCCAAGTGCGATTGCTTCCACCAGATCTTCATTTAACCGAAGTGCCCTGGCAATAGTACGGGCAATCTGCGACACCTCCAGCGTATGTGTCAGTCTGGTCCGATAATGATCTCCCTGCGGTGCCAAAAACACCTGTGTTTTATCCTTCATACGTCGAAAAGCTTTACAGTGAAGTATCCGGTCTCTGTCTCTCTGGTACGCAGTCCGCACATCGCATTCCTCTTCCGGTTTATCCCGGCCTCTGGTATCTGCGCTGTGAGACGCAAATGGGCTTAACAGCTCCTGTTCTCTTAGTTCCATGCTCTCTCTGATGTTCATAAGCACTTCCTCCACAGTCTGACAAACAGCGGCGATAAAAATACCCTCTGTTAATTATATTCTACACAAAATTGCAAATTCCTCTTTTTTCAAAAAAAAATTCAAAAAACATTGGGTTTATCGTCCGATACGAACTGAAGATGTCCGAAATCCTCATATTGTATATAAAACGAGCACAAATATATTAAGGCTGTCAAAAACTTTTTTTGCATCCATATAATTATATAGCCAAAAACAGAGCTGCTATTCACAGCTCTGCCTCAAAGTCATGCGGAAGATGGGACTTGAACCCACACGAGCGCAATGCTCACAAGATCCTTAGTCTTGCTCGTCTGCCAGTTCCGACACTTCCGCATATCACATTTCTTTGGGATTTT
>NZ_QRNF01000022.1 GCF_003474435.1 Ruminococcus sp. AF46-10NS | reverse complement strand
TTTGATAATGGATTTAAAAGCTATTAATCAAATCTAAAATGATTAATAGATTTCACACCCATTACTGGAATAAAGTTTGATTAGTCAACTAATCTTTTATATATGACTTAATAAAGAAAGGGATAGGTATTATGATCAAGAACGAATGGAAGAGCTTACTTCGTAATAAGCTTATGCTTGTCGTAGTAATCGCCATTATCGTTATCCCGATCATCTATGCAGGCCTGTTTCTGAAATCCATGTGGGATCCTTACGGAAGCGTGGATAACCTGCCGGTGGCCGTGGTAAACGAAGACAAACCAGTTGAATACAATGGCAAGACGCTAAGTATAGGTAAGGATATGGCGGATGAGCTGAAAGACAACGACTCAATGGCATTCAACATTGTAGACAGCAAGACAGCAGAGGATGGACTGGCAAATGGAACCTATTACATGGTTATCACCATTCCTGAGGATTTTTCCGCAAATGCAGCTACTGTAATGGACGAAAATCCAAAGCAGATGGAATTAGCCTATCAGACCAACCCCGGAACCAACTATATTGCTTCCAAGCTCAGTGAAACAGCAATCCTGAAACTTCGCGATAGCATCGCAGCTCAAGTTACTGAAACCTATACTGAAACCGTTTTTGATTCTATTACAGAAGCCGGAGACGGAATGCAGGAAGCTGCTGACGGATCCGGAAAGATCAAAGATGGACTTGATTCAGCCGCTGACGGAAACAAAACAATCACCAAAAACCTGAAGAAACTTTCCTCCAGTACTCTTACTTTTGTAAGTGGTGCTGAAAGCCTCACCGAAGGTCTTAAAACATATACCGATGGTGTTGCGCAGGTAAATGACGGTGCCAAATCTCTTGATGACGGTGCTAAACAGCTTGACAGTGGTGTTTCTACTCTTACTGCAAAAGTTCCGGAGCTGACATCTGGTATCAATTCTCTGGATGAAGGCGTTCAGCAATATACCGCAGGCGTGGATCAGCTTAATGAGAACTCTGATACACTGAAATCCGGTGCAGGTAGCCTGGAATCCGGTGCTAAACAGCTTAACAACGGCGTTTCCACTCTCACTTCAAAAGTTCCGGAGCTAACATCCGGTATTGATACTCTGGACAAAGGTATCCAGCAGTATACTGCAGGTGTGGATCAGCTCAATGAGAACTCTGATACACTGAAATCCGGTGCAAGCAGTCTGGAATCCGGTGCTAAGGCATTAAGTGAAGGTATTAATAATCTTTCCGACGGAGCGACCCAGTATGTAAGTGGTGCCGACTCTCTTGCTGATGGAACAGCAGCTTATGTAAAAGGTGCTGGGCAGTTAGCAGCTGGCGCAAAACAGCTCTCCGGACTGGAGAAACTTGGAGATGTTTCCAACGGTATTTCCCAGCTGAATCAGGCAGTCACAAATGGCTCTGATAGCTCCACTTCTCTTGCAGATGGAACTCAGCAGCTTGAGGATGGACTGAAAACACTGAACAATACAGTTTCTTCTTTAAAAGACAGCACTACAGAAGAATCTATCAAGAAACTGGCTGCTGGTCTTTCAACAGCCAAAAAAGGTATGACAGACGCTTCTGACGGAATGACAAGTGCAGCTAATGGAATGACAAATGCCGCTGCCGGTATCAACAGTGCAGCTGAAGGTATCAACAAAGCGGCCACAACCATCTCCGGTACCGCAGATACACCTGGCGCAAGCAATTACATTGATCAGGCTGCCGGTATCATGACTCAGGTAAGCAATGGTCTTTCCACTGAGCTTCCTGCTGCTGTACAGCAGGTCGGCGATCAGTTCTCAACTGTAAGCCAGCAGATCAGTACGATTCTTTCCGGATACGGTGAAACTACTGGTGAAAGACTTACAGATGCCAACACAAAGATCGCTACAGCACAGAGCACTATGACTAATGCCGCAGCTGCTCTTCAGGCTATTCAGCAGAGCGCATCTGAAGATGGAACAATTTCTGCAGAAAGCCTGAATGATGTTATCAACACACTGAACGGTGCTGCCGGTGGAATGACTGCTGTAGATGGTACATACATGAGCAGTTATTCTGATCAGGTTTCACAGGTTGCAGCTGGTGTAAATCAGAGTCTTTCTGATACACAGACCACACTTAACAGCAAAGTTTCCGAAATTACCGCAGCAACTGATGGACTGAACAAAATTTCCGCTGGTCTTGGACAAATTTCCGCTGGTCTGACTGAAGGTGCTAAGAACCTGAATACAGGTGCTGATACACTTTCCGCCGGTGCTAAGTCCATGACAGATGGTGCAACCGCGATGAACGCAGGTGCTGAAAAAATGAACGCAGGCGCAAGCCAGATTCCAGATGTTCCTTCTGATCTGCTCACACAGCTTTCTACTGGTGTAAATCAGCTTTATGAAGGTGCTAAAGCAGTAAACAACGGAACAAAACAGGTTTCTGCCGGTCTGCAGACTCTGGAAACAAATACAGCTTCTTTCCCGCAGGCAGCAGCCGGAATCAAGGCACTGAATGCAGGATTTGATACATTAACTGCTAACGATGAGAAACTTACTTCAGGTGCTAAGAGCCTGAAAACAGCCGGTAAACAGATCTCCGGTGCACTTCCGCAGGTTAAATCTGGTGCAAGCCAGCTGGCAGAAGGTACTGAAACACTGACAGACGGAATCAAGACATATACCGATGGTATTGCAACACTTGCTGCAAACAGCTCCGCTCTTACCAGCGGTACCAGCCAGCTCTCTTCCGGAGCTAAAGCTCTTGCAAGTGGTGCTACTACTCTTGCAAATGGTACTAAGGCATTAGCAAACGGTTCCAGCTCACTGACAGCAGGAATCACAACATACACTGATGGTGTTGCAAAACTTGCATCAAACAGCTCCGCTCTTACAAGTGGTACCAGCCAGCTCTCTTCCGGAGCTAAAACTCTTGCGAGTGGTGCTACTACTCTTGCAAACGGAACTAAGACATTAGCAAACGGTACCTCTACTCTTCTCAGTGGTACAGAAAAGCTTGTAAGCAACAACACCACTCTGAACGATGGTGCCAAGAAACTGGCAGATGGTGCTTCTCAGATCCAGAGCGGTTCTTCCCAGCTCTATGATGGTTCCAAGAAACTTGGAAACGGCATGAAAGAACTTCAGGATGGTTCTGAAACATTATCAACAAGTCTTAGTGATGGAGCTCAGACAGTAAAAGACAATACTGCAAGCTCTGACACAATTAAGATGTTTGCAACTCCGGTTGTAAGCGATGAAACAAAACTTACTGATGTTCCGAACAACGGACACGCAATGGCTCCTTATATGATGTCTGTAGGTCTTTGGGTTGGTGCTCTGGCATTCTGCCTGATGTATCCTCTGGCTCAGTATAAAGGTAAGCTGAAATCCGGTTTTGCATGGTGGGCAAGCAAAGCCTCCGTACTTTATCCGGTTGCAATCCTTCAGGCAATTTGTCTGATCCTTCTGTTACATCAGTTTAACGGATTTACGCCGGCTGAGATGGGAAATACAATTCTCTTCGCCTGCCTGGCAGCAATGACATTTACATCTATGATGTACTTCTTCAACATTACATTTGGCAAGGTAGGAAGTTTCCTGATGCTGGTATTCATGGTAGTTCAGCTTGCTGGTTCTGCCGGAACTTATCCGGTTGAGATTTCTCCGGAATTTGTTTCCAAGATCCACGCATACCTGCCATTCACTTACACTGTTGATGCATTCCGTGCAACGATCAGCGGTGGCAGAAGCATTACCACTTCCGTTGTTGTTCTGGCTGTACTGTTTGTGATCTTCACGATCCTGACAATCCTCCAGTTCAATCACATGGCCAAGAGAAAGAAAGAAAACAAAGTTGTTCTTTTCGACTGGCTTGAAGAAAGAGGTCTTGCTTAATAACATGTAACTGACAGAAGCTCCCCCGAACCTTCTGTTAGATATAACAAAACCTGTATGGTGGTGAAAGTCACTGTACAGGTTTTTTTTATCCATAAAAAAGCACTACCAACAGACGTAGTATCGTTTCCATTGATAATGCTTTTTTATTATTTCTTTTATTATTTCTTTTATTCTGCCTCAGCAGTTGTGGTTGGTGTTTCCGTTGCTTTCGCGTTGCCGTTTACCAGAGTTTCGTATGCTGTGAACATTTCTTTTACTGTTATTTTATTTACAAGGAATACTTTGTTGTCAACGACAGCTGCATAATAGTTTGTGTCATATGAGTAGAAGGTAACGGTTGTCTGGTTGTTATCTGTATCTGTGAAAACAACCTTCATTTCTGCGTCTGCAGCCGGTGTATAGCTTTCAGTCAAACGTTTCTGCCCCGCCATGTTTACAAGCTTGTTGTAGAAAGTTGTAAATGTTGTGCTGTCAATCTCATTTCCATCAAGCTTATAGGTTGTTGTCTCTGTTTCATTTCCATCATCGTCTGTTGATGTTTCACGTGAAACATTTACAGTGTGTGTTTCACCTGCGTAAGTAACCTGGAGCTGATCCAGAGTTTTTACTGACTGATAATTTACAATCAGTGACCAGAGGTCGGAAGCTTTTTTGTCAATTATTGCACTTAATGTGTCGGTAGACATTGTGTAAACCTGTTTGTTATCTATTGTTACATACCTGCTGCCATCATCTGCATTGTCACCTACGTAGATCACAAGCTGTTTATCTACTGTTGTTGTCTCAGTGGAGTCTCCAGTATCTGAACTGTCCGCAGCATCTTCACTTTCAGAACTATCACCGGAACTGCTATCATCAGATACTGTACTGTCAATGCTGTCACCGGAATTATCTTCAGTGGAATCTGTATTGTCCTCTGTAGCGCTCTCAGACGCCTCAGAATCGCTTTCAGACTCATCACTGCTATCGTTCTCCACCTCTTCCTGATAATCCACTGTAATGGTCGCATACGGCTTATCAAGGCCATACCTGGAAAGATCTTCGGCATTGTAGTCTGTAAACTGATCATATGCCAGGCTTCCAAGTCCGGATGTTACATTTCCGGCTGCAGTTGTATCTGCTGTTTCTTTATCGCTGCCATCTGTAGAAACATCCCAAGTAGCTCCATCAGAATTTTCCTCAAGGATATAAGAATCTTCATCCTGGCTGACCTGTACTTTCTTCACTGTAGAAGAATCGATGGTCGGAAAATCTTCTCCCTGTGCATAGTCATAAAGAGAATTCATAAACGGCGTTACTATACTTGAACTTACCACATAAACGGTACTGTCTTCATCATCCTTTGCAATGTAATACTGGTTCGTAGAAGTATTTTCATCTCCGATGTTGAATTTCGTTGTTCCGTCATCTGTTGTAACAGTCACGGAATTGGACGGAGAATCCAATCCATATTCCGTGAGGTCATCCACGTTTTCAAGAACTCTGTCTGCCTCCACCTTTTCCAGAGCGGAGGCTGCGGAATCAAGCGTTGTCTGATTTACAGGGAAAGCAGTCTCATCTTTTTTTACCCAGGAGTCATCTTTTTTCTCAAAGACCGTATCCTTCTTGTCTATGATAAATTCCAGGGATTTGATATCATCCGTTTTCACAGAATACACTTCTGTTTTGCTTCCCTCTTCACTGCTGCTCTCTGTGCTCTCTTTTTTTGTCACGTAGGTGTTTAATCCTACGTAAACACCTCCAAGAACTGCAAGAACAACAACTGCCGAAACAAGTTTTGTCGATTTTTTCATTATGCTTTTCTCCTTCTGAGCCAGATCAGGAATCCTGCAACAAGGAATACGCCAGGAATCAGACCAATGGTGCAGATTTTCCAGAATGCCGCATCATAATCAGTAACTGTCAGGCTTGCAGACTGCAGGCTCTTGGATGAAATAGAAACAGAGCTGCTTTCATCTGTACTGGTCATCCAGCTTAAAGACTCCAGAAGAAGTTTCTCATTTCCGCCGGATACCATCTGATTTGCCTGACTTTCCATCAGGTTTGCTGTGGAATAATAAACGATCTGTGTTTCTTTGTCATCATCCAGTTTTTCAGTGATAGCGATACCAAGATCAAACGGTCCGTCAACATCGCCGTCCTCTTTTTCAATCTGACTGCTCTGCATGTTAGTCTTAGAATAAGCCTGGTCAGAAGTTGTCAGGATACTGTCAATAGTTACTGTATCTCTTACATCGTCTGTTTTCTGGATTCCCTGTGCATACGGTGCAAGTACATAAGATCCTGCTGAAGCTGTCTCAGAGCTTGCATCTGTGCTGTTTACAGTCGGCACCAGATAATATGGCATCTGCATTCCGTAATGCTGGCTGTCACCCTCAAATACGATTCCTTCTGCACGTTTAACGCCGTAGTTTGCAAGAACAGCATCAAAATTCGGCAGATCATCCTGTGTGTAGTCAGAAAAGATCATTGCCTTTCCACCGGCTTCCAGATAATCCAGGATCTCTGTTTTTTCCTCTTCGGAAATATCACTTGTCGGGGATACGATCATCAGACAGTCTGCATCATCCGGTACTTTTCCTTCTGTGAGAAGATTCAGCTCTTTGATATCAATGTTGGCTTTCTGGATGTCTTCCTTGAAGCTGGAATCCAGATCTTTCTCACCGTGTCCGGATAAGGTGTACATGATTGGAAGATCCTCGGAAGTTATATATCCGATGGCACTTGTAATCTGTCCTTCACCGTCAAAACCTGTTGTTGTCTGCTGCCAGGTATTGTAATCTACAGAAGTAGAATACATGTCATTATAGCTGATAACCTTGTTCCGGTCTCCGCAAACTACGATCAGACTGTTTGCTGCAAGATCATCTGTTGTATATTCCGAAGCAAATTTCGGATTTACAACCGGATCTTTTACTTCAACTTTGATATGTTTAGATTCATCTTCATAACGTTTCAGAAGATTTGAAATGGTGTCATCCTCAGAACCGCTCTGTGCAATCTGGTAAATAGTAACATCTTTATCCAGTGCCTTCAGCACTTTTTTTGTTTCATCGCCAATAGTGTAAAGCTTGGATGAGCTTACATCAAGCTGTGAATATTTGGATGGGATCGCACCCACGATCATATTGATCACAACTACGATCACAATAAAGATCGCTGCCATTGCCATGCTGTAGGAACCATTTTTGATATGTTTTTTACTGATGGTTCCCACCAGTTTTTTCGGATCTGGTTTATGCTTTTTCTTTTCAGATCCTTCCTGTGCAGCTTCATTTACTGCTGCCTCACCTTTATTTTTCTTGAATTTATCACTGAATTTCATTTCCATTCACCCCCTAGTTCCAGCGTCTCTTCTGAATGGACTGCATAGTAAGGAACAGGCAGATCGCAACAACAGAAATAAAATAAACAATTCCTGTCACGTCAAACACGCCGTTTGTAAAGTTGTCATAATGTCCGCTCAGATTGAATACATTCAGCACTTTCTGGATTCCTCCCTGGAAAATACTGGATTTCACAACGTATACGATAACAAGGGCAATTTCTCCTGCTGCTCCGATCACTGCAGAGATCAGAATATTTTTTATCATGGTATAAATGATAATCGCAACAGCCACGATCAGAAGTCCGAATGCAACAGCTGTTGACATGGATGTCTGTGAAAAGAATGAAGAAATTCCGTTCATCATATAGAAAGCAAACAGAAATACAAAAGTAAGTACTGCTGCAATTACCTGGCTTTCTGTAAGTGCTGACATAAATACACCGATGGCCAGATTGGCGCATCCCAAGAGGAAAAATCCCAGGATTCCGGTGTATGCTGAAACAAAGGAAACTGTTCCGAATTTACTCATGATCAGTGGATAAAAACACATGATCACAACCGGGATTGCAAATACTGCAACCAGTGCAAGGTATTTTCCCAATACGATATCCCACACAGATACCGGTGCCGTCAGAAGAAGCTGATCTGTTTTTTGCTTACGTTCTTCTGCAAGTACACGCATGGAAAGGATCGGCACACCGATCAGGAACACGAATGTCAGTGCGCTTAACGTATATTCAAATTTTGAATAGCCGCCTGAAAGCTGATATGCGGAAAAATAAATTCCCGTCAGCACCAGGACAAAAAATATAAAGAGATATCCAACCATGGAGGTCAGATAGCTTTTCAGTTCTCTTTTAAAAATCGCTGTCATGACTGATCCCCCTCTTTCTCGTCTGAAGCTTTCTCCGTTTCCTCAGATTTTGTTTCTTCGTCTTTATGTTCGTCTTCTATCGGCTTCCATTGAGATTTCTTCTTGCTCGCTGAAGATTTCTTTTCACCTTCGGTGAGTTCAAGGAAGACATCCTCAAGAGATACTCTCTTAACCTGCATCTCGTAGATCGGACAGTCTGCTTTCGCCATGGCATAGAATACTTCTTCCCTGATATCCACATTTTCTTCAATGGAGACCTTTGTTTTCCACAGTTCCTCATCTGTGTCGCAGGACATTTCCACACCTGTAACACCTTCAATGGTTTCCAGATTTTTGCGGATCGTATCTTTTTCGCCTTTTACTTTCATAAGAAGGCTGTTTGAACCCGCTGCCAGACGTTCCAGATTGTCCGGTGTATCGCTGGCCACCAGTTTTCCATGGGAAATAATGAGGACGTAATCACATACGGCTCTGACTTCGGAAAGAATGTGGGAGCTTAAGATAACAGTATGTTTTTTCTTCAGACTCTTGATCAGGTCTCGAATCTCAATGATCTGTTTCGGGTCAAGTCCAACTGTCGGCTCATCCAGGATAATAACTTCAGGATAGCCCAGGATCGCCTGTGCAAGACCTACTCGCTGACGATAACCTTTGGAAAGATTTTTGATCAGACGGTCTTTCATGTCTGTGATCTTTACCATATCCATGACTTCTTTAATCTGTTTTTCTTTCTGGTTTCTTGGGATTTTTTTCAGATCAGCCGCAAATTTCATATATTCAAGAACTGTCATATCAAAATAGAGTGGCGGCATTTCCGGCAGATAGCCGATACATTTCTTAGCTGCTTCCGGTTCTTCCAGAATATCATGACCATCGATCATTACTTTTCCTTCTGTGGATGCAATGTATCCTGTGATCATGTTCATTGTTGTTGATTTTCCTGCTCCGTTGGGACCCAGAAATCCGTAAATTTTCCCCTTTTCGATTTGAAAGGAAAGGTGGTCAACAGCGGTATGGTCGCCATACTTTTTGACCAGATTACTTACTTCAATCACTTTACTCTCCTCCTTTAAGCATCTTTTTCAATAGAAAATGCCCCTGGATAAAACAGAGAATGGGGGAATCCAGGGGCATCTCTATCATTGTATAGTGTAAAAGTAATTTGTGATAAAAGTAGGATAACTTTGTGATAATTTTGTGAAACTGCTGGACAAAAAAATCTCCTGTCGTACAAATTTCATTGTTGTTCGACAGGAGATTTCAATTTAACCGAATGATTCCATGCAGTTATTCGGTACAGAGCTACATAGCAAATTCGACTTGTATATATTCATCTGAACTCAGCGATCATGCAAGTGGCTCTCTGAGCGGTGTACCGGCTTTTCTTGGATATTTGCCCGGTGTATTCTTTACTTTTTCGATAATTACCAGAGAGCGGCTGATCTCGGAACCCGGAAGGTCAAAGTACCGGATATCGCGAATCTTTCCGCCGAGGATCTTTATTGCTTTCTCTGCTGCTTCTGCTTCTTCCTTTACGGAACCGGATTTATAGGACACAAAAACTCCTCCGACTTTTACATATGGGAGACAGTATTCAGATAGGGTTGCCAGGCCGGATACTGCTCTGGATACGCAGAGATCATATTTTTCTCTGTAGGATTTGTTTTTGGCATATTCTTCTGCTCTTCCGTGGATGGCGGAAATTCCGTTAAGTCCGAGAAGTTCGAAGGTTTCCTCCAGGAATTTTACCCGTTTGTTCAGGGAATCCAGAAGGCAGGCTTCCACCTCCGGAAAAGCGATCTTCAATGGAACACCCGGGAATCCTGCTCCTGTTCCAATGTCCATGACAGTTTTTACCTGGCTCATATCTACAGCCTTGACACAGCAGAGGCTGTCCAGGAAATGTTTCACGAGAACCTCATCAAATTCTGTGATTCCGGTTAAATTCATGACTTTATTTTTTTCTATAAGATATTCGTAAAACCGGATAAACTGGTGTTTCTGTGTGTCATTTAGAGTAATTCCAAGTTCTTCACAGCCTTTTTCCAGGATTTCTAAATTGTACATGTAGTTTCCTCTCTATTTCTTTATGTTTTTATTGTTCATATACGATATATCTTTGTTCTTAATGCTTATTTCCTGATCTGCTTTCCAGGTATACAAGAAGTACGGAGATATCAGCAGGGGATACGCCTGAGATTCGGGATGCCTGTCCAATGGAGATCGGTCTGTAAGATTCCAGTTTCTGACGGGCTTCGATACGAAGACTTCCTACATCTTCATAATCAATATCTTCCGGAATTTTTTTCTGCTCCAGTTTTTTGAACTGTTCTACCTGCTTCATCTGACGGCGGATGTAACCGTCATACTTGATGTTAATTTCTACCTGCTCGCATACATCTTCCGGAAGTTCCGGTCTTTCTTTATCAATTGGCGCAAGTACATGATAATTAAGCTCAGGTCTGCGGATCAGTTCTGCAATTGTAGTTCCGGATTTCAGAAGTGTGCTTCCCTGAGATTCCAGAAGACTCTGTACTTCTGCAGAGCCGCCTACGGTTGTATGTTCTACCCTCTCGATCTCTTCCTGGATCATACGCTCTTTTTCCTGTAATTTATGATAGGTCTCATCGTCGATCAGGCCTACCTCCCAGCCTTTTTTGCGGAGACGGAGATCTGCATTATCCTGGCGAAGAAGCAGACGGTACTCTGCACGGCTTGTCATCATTCTGTATGGCTCGTGATTTTCCTTTGTTACAAGATCATCGATGAGAACACCGATATATGCTTCTGAACGATCCAGAATGAGCTGTTCTTTTCCTTTTACTTCCATTGCTGCATTAATTCCTGCGATAAGGCCCTGAGCGGCTGCTTCCTCGTATCCGGAGCTTCCGTTAAACTGCCCGCCGCTGAAAAGTCCTTTGATCTTTTTGAACTCCAGTGTTGGATAGAGCTGGCGTGGATTGATGCAGTCGTATTCAATAGCATAGGCATTTTTTACGATCCTGGCATGTTCCAGCCTGGTACGGAATGGTACATTTCGTACTGAACATCTTCCGGAAGGGAACTTGACATTCCACCAATGTACATTTCATTTGTGTAAAGACCTTCCGGTTCGATGAATACCTGATGACGTTTTTTATCTGCAAAACGTACTACTTTATCCTCAATGGACGGACAGTATCTTGGGCCGGTTCCTTCAATCATACCGGAGTACAGCGGGGATCTGTCCAGATTTGCACGGATGATTTCGTGTGTTTTTTCGTTTGTATAGGTCAGCCAGCAAGATTTCTGCTCGATCTGTACGGATTCCGGGTCTGTTGAGAAAGAGAACGGAACTACCTTTTTGTCTCCGAACTGTTCTTCCATCTTGGAATAATCAATGGTGTTTCCGGCGATTCGGGCCGGTGTTCCTGTTTTGAAACGGAACATTTCAATTCCCAGCTTTTTCAGGGAATCTGTAAGGTAGTTGGCTGCCTGAAGTCCGTTTGGGCCTGTATAGTTGCTTACGTCTCCGTAAATACAGCGGGCCTTCAGATAGGTTCCTGTGCAGAGGACTACCGCTTTTGCGTGATACGTAGCTCCTGAGAAGGTTTTTACACCCGTGATGTGTCCGTCTTCTGCCAGAAGTTCCGTTACTTCGCCCTGACGGATGGTCAGGTTTTCTGTGTTTTCCAGAGTTTTTCTCATTTCTGTGCTGTAGGCCTGTTTGTCTGCCTGGGCACGAAGGGAATGAACTGCCGGTCCTTTGGACTGATTGAGCATTTTGGATTGAATAAATGTTTTGTCTATATTTTTGCCCATTTCACCGCCGAGAGCATCAAGCTCACGGACGAGGTGCCCTTTGGAGCTGCCTCCTACATTGGGGTTGCAGGGCATTAAAGCGATACTGTCTACGCTGACTGTGAACATGACTGTCGGCAGGCCCAGACGGGCACTTGCCAATGCGGCTTCGCAGCCAGCATGGCCTGCGCCTACTACTATGATGTCGAAAAACTGTTCCAGATTTTTCATGCTTTTTCTCCTCGTATATATTCTTATTTTTTCGTTATTTCTTTATAAATTTGATTAGTTTGTTTTCCCCTGGCAGGATGCTTATTTTTTATATGGACACTATTTTCCCATACAAAATTTAGAGAATATCTCATTAACAAGATCTTCCCCCAGTGATTCTCCAAGGATCCTTCCCAAACTCTCATATGCATCTGTCAGATCTATGGAATAGAAATCTTCAGGCATTCCGCTTTCTATACTATTTTCTACCAGAGAAAGACTTTCCACAGTTTTTAAAAGTTCCTGTCTATGCCGTTCATTTGTGATATAAACTTCATCATTAAAGTTAATCTCTCCACTGAAGAACATTTCCCGGATTTTTTCTTCCAGGTCTGTAATTCCGGTTTCTTCTTTTGCCGAAATCGGTATCACTGGCTGATCTATTTTACTTTTTAAATCTTCTATATCTATAGCCGATTTAAGATCTGTCTTGCTGTAGAGGACAATTGTCTTTTTCTCTTGCAAAATTTTTATGATTTCTTCGTCATTTTCATCCAGCGGTACTGAGGAATCCACCACATAAAGTATCAGATCTGCGTCTGCTGCCATTTCTTTTGCTTTGGATACACCAATCTTCTCTACGATATCTTCTGTCTGACGAATACCGGCTGTGTCTGCGATCTTTAATGTGATTCCGTTCAGGTTTATATACTCTTCCAGTACGTCTCTGGTGGTTCCTGCAATATCTGTTACAATGGCTCTGTCTTCTCCCAGAAGCAGATTCAGCAATGATGATTTTCCTGCATTTGGCTTGCCAAGAATTACTGTCCGGATACCTTCCTGGATGATTTTTCCGTCTCCTGCTGTCTTTAGCAATTCCTGTATTTTTTCTTTTTCTTCTGCCACGATCTGCTCTAATTCTTCTGGATATCCTGTCAGATCATAGTGCTCCGGGTCATCTAATGCCGATTCAATGTACGCTATATGGTACAGTAATTTTTCTCTGATTTTCTGCACCGTTTTTCGGACTGACCCTTTCAATTGGCTGACTGAATTCTTTAATGAGTACTCGTTTTTGGACTGTATTACATCCATAACGGCTTCTGCCTGCGATAAATCAATCCTTCCATTGAGAAACGCTCGCTTGGTAAACTCTCCTGGTTCGGCAATTAGGGCACCATTTTTCAGTACTGTCTCCAATACTTTTTTCATTGCCAGAACGCCTCCATGACAGTCAATTTCTATTGTATCTTCACCTGTATATGTCCGTGGACCTCGCATGGCCATGACCAGTACTTCGTCTATCATTTCTTCGCCATCATATATATATCCGTAATGAATCGTATGGCTTGGGACATTCTCCAGAGATTTTTTTCCACCCTTGGAGTGGTACACTTTTGATGCAGTCTCAAAAGCTTCCGGCCCGCTGATCCTGACAATTCCGATTCCCGATGCACTCATAGCTGTGGAAATCGCAGCAATCGTTGTCTCTTCCATTATTCACTCTCCTCTCAAAAGTTCCTGCCAACAGGATTGCTCCATAATCCCGGCACAAAAAAAGTTATTCCGGAAAAGCTTTTTACACGCAAAAAACACGTATTATTCACGCTTTCACCTAGAATAACATCTTCTGTCAGTTTCTATATTTATAAATGTGATCTCTGCATTCCGGATGTCCGCTGCAGAAATATCGTTACTGTTCACTGAAGTGTTTTTGTAAGCAAAGGTCACAGAAAAACTGAGAACAATGTAAACAGTAACGAAATATTTTTTATTATTTCTCTTCAATGATTATAAAGAATTGCTGTGGAGATTGCAATGATAATTTTTAATTTCACATTAAGCTTTCACCGGTTTTAAGAGATTTAATAGCTGTTATATCCTTTTGTAAATAATCGGAACATCATATCCGAAGGTTCTCTTTCCATTCACTTCCATACTTTCCGATACCTCCAGACACGCATCTGAGAATTTTTCCCACAGCCTGAATGTCACAACCGGAGTAAATTGGCTCACACTGCCACCTTCCCAAAAACCATCCTTTTCCTGATATAATGCCGGTGTAAACTTCACAGATTTTCTAAGTTCACTATAATCTACAGTCTTCATAGAATTATAAGAAAACGTATTTTTGTCTTCTCCTTCCGGAATTTCATAGGAAGACAGCATAATTTTATCGTTATTATCTGTAATAAGAAATAGATGTGGTGATACGTGACGTCTTCCGGCCGTCTCATAATAGCTTTCTTCTACAATAAATATTCCTGTAAAATCTTTAGGAATATTTTTTATTTTATCATTGCAGACTGTATTTACATGTTGTGCATACGGAAATATTTTCCCGGCTTCTTTCATTTCTGTAAATTGCTCTTTATTATCAAAATGCCCTGTCATAAGCTTTACAAATTTTTCAATTTTCATAATGATGACCTGCCTCTCTCGTGCCCGTCAGGCACACTAATCAAGCGGATATTCGCAATCCATATTCGCCACCTGGCTCTGCACCGATAAACCACTTCGCAGTTTATCAGTAAAAAAAGCCGTATCCACAGAGCTTTCGCTCCGGACTACGGCTTATATTTTTTACCACTGAATCAGTAATTATTCCTTTTCAGTTTTACCACTACATGTCTGTAAGGTTCTTCACCCTCACTGACTGTCTCTACATAGCGGTTGCCCTGCAGAGATGCGTGGATGATTCTTCTCTCGTACGGATTCATCGGTTCCAGAACTACCGGTTTTCTGGTTTTCTTCACCTTGAAAGCAATTCCTCTTGCAAGGTTTTCCAGAGTTTCTTTACGGCGTCTTCTGTAATCTTCTGTATCAAGTTTTACTCGGATATAAGTAGACTCTCCTTTGTTTACCACAAGGCTTGTCAGATACTGAAGAGAATCCAGTGTCTGGCCTCTTTTTCCGATAAGGATTCCCATATCCTCACCCTCAAAATCTACATCAAGAGATCCATCTGCAGTGTTATATTTGGATGTAATCTCCACTTCTCCAAGATCCATGGAACCAAATACATCGCGAAGAAATACAACTGCTCTCTCCTCAACTTCTTTGATCTTCTGCGGATCAGTAAGGATCTCTACCGGTCTGCCCTGCTTCGGTGCTCTTTCACGTGTTTCTTTTGGCTGACGCTCTTTCGGAGCTCTTGGCTGTTTCTCACGTGCAGGTTTGGCTTTGCCCTGGAAATCCCTTACCGGTTTTTCCTTCGGTGCTGCAGCCTTTGCAGGTGCTTCCGCAACTGTTTTCTCCACCTGTACAGTTTCTGTCTTCACCGGTTTCTTCTCTTTTACAGGAGCAGCTTTCGGTACAGACTCTTTCTTTACATTCGGAGTAAACGTCTTGTCTAGTTTCTTCTCATCTTTAATAGCGTCCAGTTTCACTGACTCTACCAAATCATTGATTTCCTGCATATCAGAAACTGGCTCGATTCTGCGAACTTTGATCACGGCAGGTTTACTGCCGATTCCGAAGAATCCGGAGCTGCCTTCACTGATAACCTGAATATCAAGCTGGTCACTGGAAGTTCCAAGCTCAAGACACGCTTTTGTGATAGCTTCATTCTTTGTTTTTGCTGAAAACTGAATGTAATCCTCCATTACGAACCCCTCCGTTCCTGATTATTTCTTCTTATTTCTCTCGTCAAAGTCTCTTACGAGATTAGCTTTGGCTGTGATGCTTCCTGCTTTTGCATTTCTTGACTTCGCATAAGCTTCATCAACCTTGCGTGCTCTGTCTGAAGCACCATTGTTTCCGCTGTTACCCTTATCAATTACAGGTTTATTGATATTCTTGGCGGACTGATGAGCCTGATTGGTGATCTTCTGAGGCGGAAGTCCTTCCTTCGCACGCTTCGCTTCGATCTTCTTCATATTCTCATTAACCAGATCATCAATGTTCATCTTATCAAGATGACGGTTGATCGCAAACTGCTGAGCACTTCGTACAACAGCACTGGCGATCCAGTAGATACCAAGACCAACCGGGAATGTGAAGCAGAAGAATGCAGACATCAGCGGCATAACCATGTTCATGGTCTTCATGGAGCTTGCCATTGCACTGGCCTGATCATTTCCGTCTGTCGGCTGTGTTGCTGCCTGTGGCATAAGCTTCAGGTTCAGCATCTGAGTTGCCCATGCAAGAACCGGGATCAGAAGTGCTATGATCGCAAGTAACAGAGAACCATTATTTTTGAAGAACTCCATGATATAGTACAGCGGCTGGTCTGCGATATTCAGTCCACAGAATCCCTGCATCTTGGAAATCTCATGAGAAGTACTTGTGATCATATCAGAAAAGCCTGAAAACTGATCCATCTTGGCCAGCTCTTTCCACTGTTCAGGAGAAAGTGCATACAGAAAATCAACAATAGAGTTACTTGTAGCATTTCCGGCACTGTCCATAACGAGACGTACTCGTGTCATGGAATTATCTGTAATAAACTGCTGCAGGATATCCGTGTATCCGTTTACAGCTACCAGCTTGTCAACTACACCAGTAAAAATGCTCTTTACACTTCCAACGTAAGCAGGAATTCGGTAGATAACCTGATACAGTGCAAACAGAATAGGCATCTGAATGGCTAACTGTACACAGCTACCGGTGGGAGAAACACCATATTTCTGATAAACAGCCTGGGTTTCTTCGTTCATTTTCATCATGGAGTCCTGATCTTTTTTACCCTGATATTTCTTCTGGACCTTCTGGATCTCAGGCTGCATGATCGCACTTAACTTGGAAAATTTCTGCTGCTTGATCTGCAGCGGTGTCATAAAGGCAAAGATAAGAATACTGAAGATAATGATACAAAGACCAATGTTCTGGATTCCGAACAGGCCGTCAAGCATCTTATATATGCCATCCATGATCCATCCCATCACAGACGCGATCTGTCCGATAATAGGAGTTCCGGTTTTTGTTGCTAAAAACAGTTCCAAATTCATTTCCTCCTAGACTTCTTATTCAATTGTAAAAGTCCAATGGTAACTATTCAGCCCTGGGAAAAAGAGGCCGAACAGTTACAAAATAATTCATGGCACAGGATCATAGCCTCCATGTGAAAAAGGATTGCATCGCAATATCCTCCATACCGCAAGAAGACTGCCCCTGAATGCGCCATATTTTTCGATTGCTTCCAAACCATATTGAGAACATGTGGGAATATAAGGACATTTCGTTCTCTTCATCGGCGATATATATTTTTGATAGAGCCTTATCATCTTAATCAGAAATTTCTTTATCATGTTCATTCCCTGTTATATGATGCTTTCTCGCAAGATGCAGAAAAGCACTCTCGATCTCGTGAAAGCCTTTGCCCTTGGCAGAAGCTCTCGCTACTACTACAATATCAAGGTTACTGTCAAAATCTGTTTCGTTGAGACGATAACTTTCTCTTATCAGTCTGGTGAGTCTGTGGCGAACCACACTATTCCCTACTTTTTTACTTACAGATATTCCCAGACGATTCTTCTTGTGCTGATTCTTCAGCACGTACATCACCAGAAGCCGATTTGCGTATGATGTTCCGTTCTGATATACAATTTTAAAATCTTTATTCTTCTTTAAGGACTCTGATCTGATCAAACGAATCCTCCTTAATTAAATTCCGTCTGCACGGATATTTCTCCGGATAGAAGAAAAGACCACATAAATGCGGTCTTGCAGCTTATGCTGATAACTGTTTTCTTCCTTTTAATCTTCTTGCAGCTAATACTTTACGTCCGCCCTTTGTGCTCATGCGAGCTCTGAAGCCGTGAACTTTAGCTCTGGATCTCTTTTTTGGCTGAAATGTCATCTTCATAGGTAAAGCACCTCCTTTATCTATTCTTAATTAATTGTTATGAAATAACTTATCATTCAGAACATCGTTTCAATTATATAAATAAACCTCCTTTTCGTCAAGTAAAAATTGCAAAAAACCCAATAAAATCAAGGGTTTGAAAAATACCGCCTGCTGTGCATTTTTAATTTTCGCCACTTATGTGGATTATGCTTATGGTTTACGTAATATTATCCACATTTTGTGGATAACTTGTGGATAACTAGTGGATTACCAGCAAAACTATCCACTTTTTCAGGCTGTTTTTTTACCTTATCTTCAAAAAATCCTTTTATTTGCGGTATTTTGACAGTGGATAATTTTATACACATAAATTCTTCCTATTTTCCACATAGCGTCAACTTATGGAAACCAATTTACCAGTTATACACTATTTTCCACCCTCATCCACCGTAATTTCCCCAAAATTATCCACATAGTTTTCCCCAAAATCTCAACGTTTTCCATTGCGAAAACCCCATTTTCATTGTAATATATAAAAGGATATCTGTCTCCAGCCGCAGGCTGGGGTTATTATAAAACTCATGGGAGGAAAAAATGAACACTGTTATTGAAAAATGGGAGGAGATCCTACAAACTGTCAAATCTGAATATGAGGTGAATGATGTCCCTTTTAACACCTGGCTTAAACCACTGAAAGTTTATGAGGTTGACGGAAAGCTGATAACAGTGGTTGTTCCCTCTGAGCAGGCTGCGATTGGGGTTAATTATATCAGTAAACGTTATAAAATACCGCTTCAGGTTACAATCTGTGTGCTGACAGGCATGGAAGAATGCGAGGTTCGCTTCGTCCTGGAAAAAGATCTCCCCAAAAAAACAGAAAAAAATACTTCCTATGATAAACAGGTTCACGATACACGTTACGAAGAAGCTCATTTAAATCCAAAATACACCTTCGACACCTTCGTTGTAGGAAGCAATAACAAATTTGCCCAGGCTGCTGCCTTGGCAGTTGCCGAATCTCCGGGAGATACCTATAATCCACTGTTTATTTATGGCGGAGCGGCCTCGGAAAAACGCATCTTATGCATTCCATTGCTCATTTTATACTGGAACACGACGAAAACAGCCGGGTTCTCTATGTAACCAGTGAGGAATTTACCAACGAACTGATCGAAACAATTCGAAACGGAAACAACACTGCAATGAGTAAATTCCGTGAAAAATACAGAAATATTGATGTTCTTCTCGTTGACGATATTCAGTTTATTATAGGAAAGGAATCTACACAGGAAGAATTTTTCCATACATTTAACAGTCTCCACAGTGCCAAGAAGCAGATCATCATATCTTCAGATAAACCACCGAAAGACATGGAAATCCTGGAAGAAAGATTCCGTTCAAGATTCGAATGGGGACTGATCGCAGATATTACACTGCCAGATTATGAAACAAGAATGGCGATCCTTCACAAGAATGAGGAGATGAACGGTTACAGCATCAGCGAAGATGTTATCAAATACATTGCAACTAATATCAAATCCAATATTCGAGAGCTGGAGGGTGCCTTTAATAAGGTTATGGCAGGAGCCAAACTTGAGAAAAAAGAAGTTACTCTGGAACTTGCCAAACAGGCACTGAAGGATATTATTTCTCCAGATGAAAAAAAAGTGATCACACCAGAATATATCATCTCCGTTGTTTCCGAACATTACGGAGTTACTCCTGCTGACTTAAGTGGAAATAAACGAAACTCAAAAATCGTTATGCCGCGCCAGGTTGCCATGTATCTCTGCCGTGAAATTATCTCCACTCCTTTGAAAAATATCGGAAAAGCACTTGGAAACCGTGACCACACAACGGTTATGCACGGTATTGAAAAGATTGAAAATGAATTGCAGAACGATGATAACTTAAAAAATACCATTGATATATTGAAAAAGAAGATTAATCCACAAGGTTAGGAAAGTTTTCCACATTACTGGTGTATAACGTGTTGATTGCATGTGGAAGAATGTGTACAACTTTTTGCAAAAAATCGGCGGTAATTTTATCCCCGGTTTATTCACATCCGAAACTACCACTTATACACAAAGTTATCCCACCCGAAAAACCTTGTAACTAACAGGCCTGCGGGAGTTTTTCACAAAATCTGGCCCCCTACGGCGGTTACGACGAATTTTTTCTATAAATATATTTATAAAAACCACAATTTATCCAAAAAAGGAGTTATACACATTATGAAAATTATCTGCTCCAAATCCAGTCTATTAAAAAGTGTAAGTATTTCACTTAAAGCAGTTCCATCAAAAACCACCATGCCAATACTTGAATGTATTCTTATGGATGCAACAACCAACCAGATCAAATTTACCACCAATGACATGGAACTGGGAATTGAAACAATAGTTGATGGTATTATTGAAGAAAAAGGAAAAGTTGCTCTTGATGCAAAGATTTTTTATGAAATTATCAGGCGACTTCCAGATAATGACATTACTATCAAAACAGACGACAAATATGCAGCAACTATCACCTGTGAAAAAGCAAAATTCAACATTCCTGGCAAATCAGGAGAAGATTTTGCTTATTTACCTATAATCGAAAAAGATGAACCACTTACAATTTCCCAGTATACTTTGAAAGAAATGATCAGACAGACCATTTTTTCTATTGCTGTAAATGAGAACAATAAACTGATGACAGGTGAACTTTTTGAGATCAGGGATAACTGTCTAAAAGTAGTTTCTCTGGATGGCCATCGTATTGCGATTCGAAAAATGCCGCTTAAGAGAGAATATTCTGACCGTAAGGTGGTAGTTCCGGGAAAAACTTTAAGTGAAGTGAGTAAGATTCTGTCCGGAGAAGTGGATGACCAGGTAAGTATTTACTTTACAAAAAACCACATTCTGTTCGAATTTGACCAGACTATGGTAGTTTCCAGACTGATTGAAGGGGAATATTTCAGAATTGACCAGATGCTTTCAAGCGATTATGAGACAAAACTGAAAATTAACAAAAAAGAGTTTCTGGATTGTATCGACCGTGCGACACTTCTTGTCCGGGAAGTTGATAAAAAACCAATCATTATCAATATCACAGATGATAATATGGAGCTGCGCATTGATTCTGCAATGGGTTCCATGAATGAAGAGATCGATATTGAGAAAGAGGGTAAAGACATTATGATCGGCTTTAACCCGAAATTCCTGATCGATGCACTTCGTGTTATTGATGATGAAACTGTTACCATTTATCTTGTAAACCCTAAAGCTCCTTGCTTTATCCGTGATGATGAAGAGAATTATACTTATCTGATCCTTCCGGTAAACATCAACCAGAATCAGGGGAGATAGTATTTGCAAAATACAATGCACAAACGAAACAACAGATGGAGTGCATATGGGTAAAAACTGCGTGGCCGGCAGTGGATGTCCGCGAGCCACGCACATATAAAAACTTTGCTAAGAGTATGTAACTGGAAATATAGCTGGCAGGTGGTATTTTAAAACTACCACCTTTTTGAGAGAATCCGAAAGAGGTAGTTAAAAACTCCCCCATGTGGACAAAATAAAGATTTTTTTGCCGGCGGTAATTCATAGCAGGACAGATCCGGAATGTCTGTCTGTTATTTTGAGAGGAAAAAAAATTGGAAATCAGAATTAAAGATGAATTTATCAACTTGGCCAGGCACTGAAGCTGGCAGGCGTTGTGGAAGATGGTGTTGAGGCGAAATATGCGATCAACGACGGCCTTGTTCTGGTGAACGGTGAGGTTGAAAACCGCCGTGGCCGCAAGATCCATCCGGGAGATACTATTTCCTACGATGGAAAAGATATTTATGTGATCGGGTGAAGGAATGTACATTGAATCCATCAGATTGAATAATTTCAGGAATTATGAGTCGCTGGAGATGAATTTTAATCAGGGAACCAATATTCTCTACGGCGACAATGCCCAGGGAAAAACCAACATTCTGGAAGCTGTTTATCTGGCCGGGACAAGTAAATCTCACAAGGGAAGCAAGGATCGGGAGATGATCCGTTTTGAGAATGAGGAATCCCACATCCGAATGATGGTAAAAAAGGGTGATTTTTCATACAAAATAGACATGCACCTCCGGAAAAATAAAGCAAAAGGAGTTGCCATTAACGGGTTGCCGATCCGCAAGGCAAGGGAGCTTATGGGCGTGGTAAATCTTGTGTTTTTTTCTCCGGAGGATCTTAATATTATCAAGAATGGACCAGGAGAGAGAAGACGTTTTCTGGATTCGGAGCTTTGTCAGCTGGATGGTGTTTATATCACAGAGCTGGCCGGCTACAATCACATTGTGAACCAGAGAAACCGTCTTCTCAAAGACTGTTATGCGAATCCCGGACTGAAGGATACGCTGGATATATGGGATGCACAGATGGTCGGCTATGGCAAAAAGATCATTGATAAACGAGAGGAATTTGTTGAGGAACTGAATGAGATCGCAAAAGGCCTCCATAAGGGTCTGACAGGCGGTCTGGAGGATCTGGAGATCCTGTATGAGCCAAATGTGACTGCCGGGGAGTTTGAGCAGAAGCTGGTTTTGAACAGAGACAGGGATCTTCGGATGAAGCTGACTTCGGTGGGACCTCACAGAGATGATTTCTGTGTGAAAGTAAATGGAATTGATATCAGAAAGTATGGTTCACAGGGGCAGCAGAGAACAGCAGCACTTTCCCTGAAGCTTTCAGAAATCTATCTGGTCAAAAAAAAGATCAAAGATACCCCCGTGCTTCTTCTTGATGATGTGCTTTCGGAACTGGACAGCAACAGGCAGACTTATCTGCTGAAAAGTATACATGATATACAGACACTTATTACCTGTACAGGCCTGGATGATTTTATCAGTCATCAGTTTGAAATCAATAAGGTTTTTCAGGTGGTAAAAGGGCACGTTTATATGCCTAAAGGGTTTTGACAAGGCCGTAGGCATATGTTAAACTGATTCTGATTATGGAAAGTTGGTGAATATTTTGGATAAAGAGGAGTTTCGCGTCAAACTGGGAGAGATCAATAAACTGGTTGAAGGCCAGGATTATAAAGGTGCAATGCAGATCGTTGACAGCATTGACTGGCGTCGTGTAAAAAATGTCCGTACCCTTTGTGTTGTGGGCGAAATATACGCAGCCAATAAGCGTTACGAAGAGAGCAAGGAAATCTTTCTTCTTGCATATCACAGAGCACCGATCGGCAAGAACATACTTTACCGTCTGATCGAAGTTTCCCTGAAGATGGGACAGATCAGTGAAGCTACAGAATTCTTTGACGAATACAGAGAAGTTGCTGGTAATGATAACAGTCAGTATATATTAAAATATAAGATTGCCAGGGAGAAGAACGCATCTTTAAATGAGCAGATCCGTATTCTTGAGGAATATAAAGAGAAGGAATTTACAGAACGCTGGTCTTATGAGCTGGCAAAACTGTATTATAAGGCAGGAGACAAGCAGAAGTGCCTGGATCTCTGTAATGAGATGGTTCTCTGGTTCAATGATGGAAATTACGTAATGAAAGCTCTTGATCTGAAACAGAGAATGGGCGTTCTTACAGGAGAAGAGAAAGAAAAATATGAAGAGCAGTTTATTCCGAAGCTGATCCCGCCGGAAAAAGCGCAGGAGATCAAAGAAAGCAGGGAAAATGCTGTTGATACAGAGTATAAAGAAAATCGCCTTGTTACAGACACGATTCCGGTTGATGATGAAAGAGATCTGAACAGTGCAGAGACTATTCAGGAAAAAATCTCAAAAGGTTTCCGGGATATATTTGGTGGTCATAAGAAGGAAGAAGAGGATGAAGACAGCGAAGAGGCACTTCAGAAGAAGGTTGCCGATGCGGAAGCTGCTGCATCAGAAGAATCTGAGGAAGAGTCAGATAAAGAGCCTGTTGTCACAGAGGAAGCTTTGAATGAAACTGAAACAGAAGTTGCTGAAGCGGAGGAAGAAATTCAGGAATCAGAAGAGCCTGAGAAAATGCCGGAAACCGGTGTTGATAATCTGACATCTGGAACTGTTGAGTTAATGAAAGAATCTGAAGTTCAGAACGAGCAGGACGAAGAGGAAGAAGTTTATGAGGAGCTGAAGAAGCCGAGACTGAGAAAGTTACAGAGAAAGAACTTTCCCGGAGTGTTGCTGAGATCATGAATGAATCCGATGAAGAAGAGAAAGATTCAGGAGTTCCGCTTAACGAGGAGGGTAAACCTGATTTTTCTGCAACGATCCGTATGCCAGAGCTTAAGATCCCGAAATCAATGATTAATGTAGATCCGGACAATGCAAGCAGTTCGGCTGATCTTCCGGATTCTTCCGGAATTTTTGGAAGCATTGATGAAATTGCAGCATCTGTAGGCGAAAAATCGGATTCTGATAAAAAAGAGTTTAATCTTGAGGATACGATCCTTGCGGCTGCAACAGAGCAGGGAATTAAGATTCCGGAGGAAAACAAGGTAGCACATACAGCAGATAATGCAGAAGATAATGCAGAAGATAATGCAGAAGAAGATGATGATCTTGATCTTGCAGGAGATGAGTTTGTTCCGGATGAGCCGGATGCAGCAGATATTGAAGATATTATGGCAGAGATATCAGCGCAGCAGGAATCTGATGCAGAAGATGCAGATTGTCAGAGCGTTCCGGATATTGTATATGATGAAGATGAAGAGCCTGTTACAGAAGAGGATCTTCAGGCTGCAGAAGCAGAATTTCTGAATGGTCCTTCTGGAGTACAGAAACATTCAGCAGAAGAGAATGCAGATGAGTCTGTAACTGTAGCAGAGGATGAAGTACATCTGGAAGAGGAAGAAGAATATAGTGGCGATGACTTCACTTCAGGAGAAGATCAGGAAGATGATGACTTCGTTTCGGATATGGTATATGATGAAGATATGGATGATGATGAAGAGCTCAGCGAGGAAGAACAGATTGAGAAATTCATCGAGACTATCCAGCCGGAGAAAGATCCAAACAAGATCATTTCAAGAAAGAGACTGCTCACAGATGAAGAGAAACAGCTTTTCACCTATTTTGTAGCTGTTCCTGGAATGAAAGAGCAATTGCTTGATGTACTTTGCGATGTACAGAAAGGGGCAGCAGACAGGACTTCACGGACAGGTAATGTGATCGTTATGGGCGGCAGAGAAACAGGAAAGACAAGACTGATCTCCAGCCTGATCCCGGCAATCTGTAAAGAACTGAATATCGAGGCATCCAAGGTTGCTTATATATTCGCAGAAGATCTTAACGGCAAAGATATTGAAGAAATTGCTGCCAAGCTTGCAGGAGGTTTCCTTGTTATTGAGAATGCAAACCAGCTTTCCCAGGAAACAGCGGCTGAGCTTGAAGAAGTGATGAATGGCAATACAAAGGGAATGATCGTAATTCTTGAAGATGAGAAGATTGGTATGCGTAAACTGATCGCAAGATATCCGAAGCTTGCGAAGAAGTTCACATCAATGATCAATATTCCTGTATTTACAAATGATGAGCTTGTCAATTTTGCAAAGGTCTATACAATGGAGAATGGATTCCGCATTGATCAGATGGGAATGCTTGCGTTGTACAATCTGATTGGGATCAACCAGAAGGAAGACCAGCCGATGTGTATCGGAACTGTGAAGAAAATGCTTGATGATGCAATGACAAGAGCACAGAGCGGATTATTTAAACGCTCCAAGAAGCGTGTAGACCGTGATGGTTACACAGTACTTCTTGAAAAGGATTTCAGCTGATAATAATAAACAGAAAAGCAGAGGTAAAAAAATATGGCCAGACCTTATCTGGGCAACCCGAAATATACCATTGAAGTCCTTCAAAAGTATCATTTTGTTTTCCAGAAAAGGTTTGGTCAGAATTTTCTGATCGATGAACATGTTCTGGAGAAGATCATAGATTCTTCTGGAATCACGAAGGATGATTTTATACTGGAGATTGGTCCTGGAATCGGAACTATGACCCAGTATCTTGCAGAAGCGGCACGAGAGGTTGCTGCTGTGGAGATCGACAGTTCACTGATCCCGATCCTTAAAGATACTCTAAAGGAATGGGATAATGTAACTGTGATCAATAATGATATTCTTAAGACTGATATTAAAAAGATCGCAGACGAGAAGAACGGCGGAAAACCGGTAAAAGTAGTAGCGAACCTGCCGTATTACATTACAACACCGATCATTATGGGACTTTTTGAGAAGAATGTTCCGGTGGATTCCATTACTGTTATGGTACAGAAAGAGGTTGCGGATCGTATGCAGGTCGGACCTGGCACAAAGGATTACGGAGCACTTTCTCTGGCTGTGCAGTATTATGCGAAGCCGGAGATTGTGGCTAATGTGCCGCCGAACTGTTTTATGCCACGCCCGAAGGTCGGAAGTGCAGTTATCAAACTGACACGTTATGAGAAGCCGCCGGTGGATGTACAGGATGAACGTCTCATGTTCAGACTGATCCGTGCGTCTTTTAACCAGAGAAGAAAAACACTTGTGAATGGAATTAAGAATTCCGGAGATTTTTCCCTGAGTAAGGAAGAAATCGAGAATGTATTTGAAAAGTGTGGACTTCCACTGAATATCAGAGGAGAGGCACTGACACTGGAACAGTTTGCAATGCTTGCCAACTGCATTTACGAAATGAAAAAATAAACAAAGATACAAAAAGAACCCAGGCAGCTGTTCCGGGTTCTTTTTGCGTTTCCGGACAGATGTTGGAGAGGAATCCATCCGGACATATATAACTTGTCATAGAAAGGAGGTTGTGCCTGAGGTATCAGACACAAATAAGTAATGAAAAATTTACAATATTTATTGTAAAAAAGAGATGTTAGGAAAGTTTGTTGAAAATATGAAAATATTGTGAATATATTTACTGGTATATACATAAAGTCTGACCTTGAAATTTTGAAAAAAGGTCAATCCAGCTTTACAAGGGGCAGGGCAGGTGTGTTATACTGTGGAGCGTCAAAAGGAAATGAATTTATTGAAACAGAAGACAGTTATAGTTGATGTATACGGGCGGATGCTATATGGAGGATGAATATTATGAAAAAAATGAACAGAATCACAGCACTGGTTGTTGCTGGTATTATTTCCTGTACTTCACCAATGATGGTTATGGCATCTGATTCCGGTTCAATTATGAGCCAGGTGGAAGAGGTTCTTAAAGATAACGAAGTTGAATCTCTTGCAGCTGATCCGGATAAAGTAAGTGATATTATTGTTTATGTGAAGGGACTTTTTGATTCCAATCAGATTACAGACGATGAGATATCACAGGGAATTGATGAGGCAGCAGATCATTATGGTGTATCACTTTCTGATGATGATAAGAATTCGCTAGTAAATATCATCAGCAAGTTCCGCGGAATTGATGTCAGTAATGACCAGATCAAAAAATATGTAAATGATACATACAGTACCCTGAAAGATATGGGCGTTACAAAATCAGATGTGAAGAATATTTTTCAGAAAGCAATTCAGTTTATTAAAGGAATGCTTTCCCGTCAGTAAGAGGCAGGTGTTTTAAATGTCACTTTTATTAGGCGCATTATTGTTGGCTTTATATAAAATGTACAATATTGAAAAAGCAGAATAAAATTATAAATGTGGCGTTTCTATAAAAAAAGAGGATGCAAGAGGAAAAAATTGTGCAAATACGCTAAAAGTTCACGAGCTGTTCATAATATGTTCATATTTGTTTGGTACTATAATAACAGTTCGAAAGAACATTACAAAAGACGCTGTAATGGTGTGTATCTGTATCATTACACATACAATTTTTTTCATAATAATCGCCCCGGTAAGCCACTACCGGGGCACTCCTCGTTTTATGGAAAAAATTCTATAAATGTTTAAAAAAAGGGCTTCTGCTGCAATGCAGGAGCTTTTTTGGGTTATGATGTACTAAAAAAACATGGCGCGGGCTGATTGCTCATGCTATAATAACTAAGATAAGGATAAAATCGGAAGTGGCATAAAGTGCTGGCTTGCAGTAAATGATAAATAGATAAAAGTGAACAGGAGGTCAGGAAATGGCGGAGTCTATGAAGGATTTTGAGCAGGAGCTTGAGGCTTCTTTTAAGAAAATTGATGAAGGTGATATTATCACCGGTACAGTTGTAAGTGTTGATGAGACAGGTGTTGTTCTTGATCTCAAATATTATACAGAGGGATTCATCCCGGCAGAGGAATTTTCCAGGGAGCCGGGCTTTAATATGAAAGAAGCAGTACAGCCGGGCGAGGAGATTCAGGCAACTGTTCTCCGTAAGGATGATGGACAGGGCAATATCCTGCTTTCAAGAGCGGAGGCAGCAGAGGTTCTGGCATGGGATAAACTTGCTGAACTTCAGAAATCAGGAGAAGCACTGGATGTTGTTGTAAAAGGTATCGTAAACGGTGGAGCTATTGCATACGTGGAAGGCATTCGTGGTTTTATTCCGGCTTCCAAGCTGGCTCTGAGCTACGTTGAGGATACGGAAGAGTATCTGAATAAACCGCTTATTGTACAGGTTATTGATGTTGATAAAGCGAAGAAGAGACTTGTGCTTTCTGCAAAAGAACTTCTTCGTGAGAAGGCAGATGAGGACCGCAGAAACAAGATATCCAATATTGAGGTTGGCTTTGTAACAGAAGGAATTGTTGAAAGCCTGCAGCCATATGGAGCTTTTGTTGATCTTGGAAACGGGATTTCAGGTCTGGTGCATATTTCACAGATTTGCGAAAAAAGGATTAAGAAGCCTTCAGAAGCAGTAAACGTAGGCGATAAAGTTAAGGTTAAAGTTATTGCTATCAAGGACGGTAAACTGAGCTTAAGCATTAAAGAGGCATCTGATCTGATGGCGAAGGAAGTTGAGGAGGAGATTTTTGAGCTTCCTGAGTCCGATGAAGAGGCAACAACATCCCTTGGTTCACTTTTTGCAAATATCAAGCTGGACTGAGAAATGTCCACACTACATAGCAACGACACTTGGATGAAAAAGGATGGATGTGAATGAAAAATCAGGAGAGAATATTTGTAATCGGACATAAGAATCCGGATACGGATTCCATCTGTTCGGCTATTGCCTATGCTGACATTAAAAACAGAACCACACAGAACAAGAAATATATCCCGAAGAGAGCCGGCCAGATCAATGAGGAGACAAGATATGTGCTGAATCGTTTTGGCGTGCAGCTCCGGCTTATCTTGGAAATATCGGAACCCAGGTTAAAGATATGGATATCCGTATCAGTCCACAGGCAGACAAGAGCATGTCTTTGAAGAATGCCTGGGATATGATGCAGGAGAACAGTATCGTATCTCTTCCGATCCGCGATAAAGATGGCTGCCTGGAAGGCCTTGTGACCATCGGAGATATTGCCAAGACCTATATGGATACAACGGACAGCTACCTCCTTTCAAATGCGAGGACACAGTATCAGAGGATTGCTGAGACTGTAGGAGGTGAGGTTGTAGAGGGAAACAGCCACGGATATTTTGTTAAGGGAAAAGTTCTCGTTGGAACAGCCAATCCGAAGATGATGGAGGGCTATATTGAAGAGAATGATATGATCATCATGGGAGACCGTGAGGAAGATCATCTTCAGGCTATCAGCCAGAATGTAAGCTGCATTATTGTAGGACTGAATATTGTAGTTTCCGAGAAAGTAGTGAAGCTTGCCCATGAGAAAAGTATCGTGATCATCCGCTCACCGTATGATACGTTCAATATTGCGCGACTGATCAATCAGAGTATTCCGGTAAATTATGTTATGAAACGTGATAACATGGTTACATTTAACACTGAGGATTTCACTGATGATATTCAGGAAGTTATGATAAAAAACCGTCACAGGGCCTTCCCTGTCATCAATCCTCATGGCAAATGTATCGGAACCATTTCCAGACGTAATTTTCTGGATATGCATAAGAAAAAAGTTGTGCTTGTTGATCATAATGAGGTGGATCAGGCTGTTGATAATATTGAGAAGGCTGAAATTCTTGAGATCATCGATCACCATAAGCTTGGAACTCTGCAGACTATGACACCTGTTGCTTTCCGTAATGAGCCGGTTGGATGTACAGGAACGATCCTTTATGAGATTTATGGGGAGCAGAGACTGGAGATCCCGGAAAAGATCGCAGGACTTCTCTGTGCCGCGATCATTTCTGATACGCTGATGTTCCGTTCACCGACCTGCACGCAGAAGGATAAGATAGCTGCCAGCGCGCTTGCCCTGATAGCAGGAATCAATATTGAGAAATTTGCAAGAGAAATGTTCTCAGCAGGAAGTAATCTGAAAGATAAGTCTCCTGAGGAGATCTTTTATCAGGATTATAAGAAATTTATCGGTGAAGGCAATGTTTCCTTTGGCGTGGGACAGATCAGTTCCATGGACAGCGAGGAGCTGAAGGAGATCAAGGAGAAACTGATGCCGTTTATGGTAAGTGAATGTGGACGCCATGATATCACAAGAGTTTACTTTATGTTAACTAATATCCTGGAAGAATCCACAGAGCTTCTTTTCTATGGAGAGGGAAGCCAGCAGATGGCTGAGATCGCTTTTGAACGGAAACCGGAAGGAGATGCTTTTTGCCTGAAAGGCGTGGTATCCAGAAAGAAACAGCTGATCCCGGCTATGATGGAGCTGCTCAGCTTATGAATAGTGATTACGCATAAGGAGGCCGGAGAAATGGCGAAACAGATCTGGAAGCCGGGAAATATGATCTATCCGCTGCCTGCTGTAATGGTGAGTGTTACAGATGGTGAAGGCAATGATAATATTATTACAGTTGCATGGACAGGAACTGTGTGTACGAATCCGGCCATGGCTTATATTTCAGTCCGACCATCCCGCTATTCATACGATATGATAAGAAAAACGGGAGAATTTGTCATTAATCTGACAACAGAAAAGCTGGCTTTTGCAACGGATTTCTGCGGAGTGCGTTCAGGACGCGACGTTGACAAATTCCAGAAAATGAATCTCACAAAAGAGAAAGCACAGTATGTTTCTGCACCGATGATCGGGGAGTCACCGGTTTCCATTGAGTGCAGAGTACATGAGGTTAAAGAACTGGGATCCCATGATATGTTTCTGGCGGATGTGCTTGCGGTTCATGCTGATGAAGCATACATGGATAAAAATAATAAATTTCATCTCAACGATGCAGGACTTCTTGTTTATTCTCATGGAGAGTATCTGGCAGGTGACCGGAAAGTAGGAACTTTCGGCTACAGTGTGAAGAAGAAAACAAGTAAACGGAAAAAATGATACTAAAGTGATGATCGCGGAGATCTGAATGCGGTTATGCTAAAATGAAAGGACACAGTATGAATAATATTACACTGATAGGAATGCCTGGTGCTGGAAAAAGCAGCATCGGCGTTGTGCTTGCCAAGGTACTGGGATACCAGTTTATTGATTCTGATCTGATCATCCAGAGGGAAGAGAATAGAACATTAAGCGAGATCATTGAACAGGATGGACCGGAGGGATTCAAGGCGGTTGAGAACCGTGTGAATGCGTCCATTCAGGTTGAGAATACAGTAATTGCCACAGGTGGAAGTGTGGTGTACTGTGACGAGGCAATGCAGCATCTGAAATCAGAAGGTGTTGTTGTTTATCTCAAGATCTCACTGAAACTTCTGGCGAAACGTCTTGGAGATCTTAAAGGACGTGGAGTTCTTCTGAAAGAAGGCCAGACGCTTGAAAGTCTGTATGAAGAACGGGTATCATTATACGAAAAGTATGCGGATATCATCGTTGACGAAGAAGATAAAGATCTGGAAGGAAGCCTTAAGCTGGTTCTTCAGGCACTGAAACGGGGAGAGAAGTAGTTTACAAATGTGAAATATGTGTTATAATATACAACTGACCTAAAAAACGGGTTTCGGGAACAGATGTTTCCATTTATACTAAGTGATGAAAATAACTATAAGTTGCGGAAAAAAATCAGTGTTGATCACAGAGTGAACAGCAGTAATTTTCTGCTCATAGAGGAGTAAATAATAGAGGTGTGTTATGGAACAGTATGTGATTAAAGGCGGTAATCCTCTTGTTGGAGAAGTGGATATTGCGGGCGCGAAGAATGCTGCTCTTGCAATATTATCAGCAGCCATTATGACTGATGAAACTATATTAATTGAGAATCTGCCGGATGTAAGAGATATCAATGTTCTCCTTGAGGCAATCTCTGAGATCGGTGCCCAGGTTGAACGTGTAGATAAATCTACTGTAAAGATCAACGGTTCTACCATCGGCAATCTCAGTGTAGATTATGAATTTATCAAGAAGATCAGAGCATCTTATTATCTTCTGGGCGCATTGCTCGGAAAATATAAACATGCAGAAGTTCCGCTTCCGGGCGGATGTAATATCGGCAGTAGACCGATCGACCAGCATCTGAAAGGATTCCGCGCTCTTGGCGCTGATGTGGATATCTGTCATGGTGCTATCGTTGCCAAAGCTGAGAATCTTCACGGAAGCCATATTTTCCTTGATGTGGTTTCTGTTGGTGCGACTATCAATATCATGATGGCAGCTTCCATGGCAGCAGGCCGTACAATTATAGAGAATGCTGCGAGAGAGCCGCATGTTGTTGATGTTGCCAATTTCCTGAACAGTATGGGAGCTAATATCAAGGGAGCAGGTACTGATGTGATCCGTATCCGTGGTGTTGAGACTCTTCATCGTACAGAGTATTCTATTATTCCGGATCAGATCGAGGCTGGAACTTTTATGTTTGCAGCAGCAGCAACAGGTGGCGATATTACAGTTCGTAATGTCATTCCGAAGCATCTTGAGGCTACAACAGCGAAGCTTGAGGAAATCGGATGCGAGGTTGAGGAGTTTGATGATGCAGTTCGCGTGCGTGCACCGCATACACTTCACCGCACTCATGTAAAGACTTTGCCATATCCAGGATATCCTACAGATATGCAGCCACAGATCGCAGTTACTCTTGCACTTGCTGAGGGTACAAGTATTGTTACAGAGAGTATTTTTGAGAACCGTTTCAAATATGCAGATGAGCTTTCACGTATGGGTGCGAACATTAAGGTGGAGGGCAACTCTGCTATCATTGATGGGGTGAAGAAGCTTACTGGTGCGCGTGTAAGTGCTCCGGATCTTCGCGCTGGTGCTGCACTTGTTATTGCAGGCCTGGCTGCTGAGGGTATAACGATTGTTGATGATATTGTTTATATTCAGCGTGGATATGAGAATTTCGAGGATAAACTGAGAAGTCTTGGGGCTGAGATCGAGAGAGTTTCCAGTGAGAAGGAAATTCAGAAATTCCGTCTTCGTGTTGGATGATTGAACTGAATATGTGAATATTGAGAAGAGAGCTTTTGGACCTGTGGTCTGAGAGCTCTTTTGTTTGATTGTTTCCTGGCAAGATTTAACAAAGAGTTTTCATTTTTGGACAATTTCAGTTATACTTAAAATAAGAGTTATAGTTGATGAAAGGATGGAATCTGGCTGAAAAGGATAATTTTATCGAGCCTTTTATAGAACATCACGGACTTCTGCGTGGGCTCCTGGAAGCCTGCATACGCAAGAGCAATCCGGATATGTACAGGCGTATCACGGAGGGGGGTTATCTTTTAGCAGGAGTTGGGTGTCCATACATAATCCTCAGACAAAGGGGAAAGTAACAAATGAACTGTCAACAATGGAGTTTTCCATTGCAATGCTGGCAGGTGAGGGCTGATATTCTGCATTATATAATAAATTTCATAAAGAGTCGGATATTTAATGAGAACACTTCGAAAAGTACTGAAAACATATAAAGGGCTTAAAAAGAAGTGTTTTGGTTATATATCGGACGAGTATCAAAATAGCTGTCAATACTGACAGCTATTTTGATACTCAGAAATAATGATGTTAGGGTCAAAAAGGCTGTTCGAGAAAAATTTTCAGTGCGGAACAAAAACCTGAAGTTCTTAAAAAAGAAAGGAATAAAAACGAAAGGAAGGTAATAAAAAATATAGTACACGTTAATGCACACACAGGAAAGCGGGAAAGGTATGAAGAAATTGAAAAATGTTAATATCAAAAAAATCCTGGCATTCACGGTGGCTTTGGCGTTGACGATGTCCTGTATGCCAAGTGCATACACGATCTCCGCGGATGAAATATTTGGAGATGGGACGGAAGAGTTGTTTACGGATGGCACAGAGGATTCCGTTTGGACCGCCGAAGAAGTCATATCAGATTCAGACAGTGCAGACCAGGAACAGCAGGTACAGCAATCAATGCTTACATATGAAAACGATGCAGTCAGGGTGACTGCAGAAGCGCAGGACGAAGGAGCGATTCCACAGAACGCATCTTTTAGAGTAGATACTGTAAGCGGCAATTCATCCGTATCTTATGATACAGTATCTCAGAAGCTTACATGGATAGCTGAAAACAAAGGCAGCAGCCTGAGAGGTTTTTTGGCATATGATGTGTATTTTGTGGATGCCGGAGGAAACAGAGTTGATCCAAACGGCAGAGTAAAGATAACAATTGAAAGTAAGACACTGACAGCACCGGAACTTAATGATATGGCTAACACCAATGTAACGGTTCAGAAACTTCGTTATAACGGCAGTACTGGTGATACGGATGTGTATGAACTGCAGGCGGGTGGAGAACTGAAAGTCCTGAATGTAAATGATTACAGACAGCTTGAGACCGTGCAGGTGGAAACTGGTAATAATGCAGTGTTTGCGGTGATGTGGGACTCTGCAGAAGTCAGTGCTGAGCCGGAAGTCAATGAAGAGGCAGGAGATGTTGGACAGACTGAAGGAAACAGTGAGGAAGCGGATTTTACAGACAGTGAGACAGAAGTACCGGTGCCAGAACAGCCAGTGGAGAATCCGGATGTGCAGGCAGAGGAAAAGACAGCAGAGAATCCAGATGGACAGGTAGAGGAAAAGGCAGCAGAGAATCAGGATGGACAGGAGGAAGAGCAGCCAGCAGAAAATTCGGACGGACAGGGAGATGAGAATCAGCCAGAGAATCCCGACGGTAACCCGGAAGCGGATCCGGAGAAGAATGCTGATGAAGCAGATGGAGAAAATCCACAGGATTCTGAGAATGCAGAGAAAGATGATTCTGAGGCGGAGGAAGATCAGGATGCAGAAACAGAGATAAGTTATATCGAAGTTATTGCAGATGATGTAAATCTTCATGTAAGTCCATCTGAAGAAGCGGAAGTAATTGATACCGTAAATTCAGGGACAAGACTTCCGCTTCTGGAAACAGTATCAGCAGAAGACGGAATAACATGGTACAAGGTGTCCTGGAATGAAGCAGAACTCTACATAAGAAGCGATATGGCTCAGTTGATTGAAAAGGAGGAGGAAGAACCAGCGGAGGAAGAAGTCACAGACATGGAACTGGAAGAGCCGGTTACTTATACCAAAACCATAGATAATGTAATTGTAACAGCAACTGCTGAGAGCGGAGTTATCCCGAAAGATGCGGAATTCATTGTAACTCCGGTGGAAAAAGAAACTGCTCAATATTCAGAAGTAGCATCACAGCTTGAGAATAAGGCGAAGAACGAAAATTATTCCATTGAAGGTTTTCTGGCTTATGATATTTATTTTGCAGGCAGCGATGGTGAAAAGATTAATCCGGAAGCTGGAAAAGTTAAGATTTCCATGGAGTATCAGAAATCAGAAGCTCCGGAAGAAATCAGGGAAACAGCAGGCGCGGAAACATTCAGTCTTGATGGTTCAGACAATGCAGAGAATGATCAGCTTTTCCAGAGTGGTGAAAATGAGAATGCAGCGCAGAAGACATTTGATATTGCAGTAATGCATCTGGTTGAAGATGAGGATGGCAATGTGCAGTCTGTTGTAGATATGACCCAGGACGGAACAGCCAGCGTGGAAACCAGTGCGAAAGGTGAAATCCAGAAGGCAGAGTTTGAGACGGAAAGCTTTTCAGTATTTACGATCACGTGGACCAATACTAATAGTAAATTAAGTATACGGGTAGTAGATACTGCCGGAAACGAAATTGGACAAAATAGTTCAGTATCTTTGAACAGCGGAACTGAGTATAGCGTAAGCAATATTGCAGGAAAGATTCAAAATGTTGGAAATTATTCTTTTTATAAAGCAAAAGTAAGTTCAACAGCGAAAGATACAGGAACTGAAATTAAAAGGCTCCGTTATTCAGAGCAAAAAAATCAGTATAGCAGTGCTGACTCAGGTAACAGTTGGAACAATGTCAGTGGTACCGTATATTTTGTTTATGCAAAGAATCCGGAAACTGTTGGAACTGTGAATCATACCAGTGATGGAATCATAATGACAATGAAAAACCTGGATGGAAATAATGTTGCCATTGGTCCAGATAGTAATTCCAGAATTGATATTGGAGGTTCTTATGGTAATGGAAGTATCAAAAAGAATCTGTTAAGGACTCTTTTGGGAAATAATGGATATCCAATTGCATCAAATTCAGGGACAAATCTGGAGTCGTTGTTCAATGGAAAAGAAGTGAATCATTTATTTTTACAATCAGTTTATGATTCAACAGGATATTACGAGTACAGCAGTTTTAAGAATTATGCTTATCTGGGAGCTGATAATTCGAATTTTACAGTTTATGATGTGATCGGAACGCCGAAAAATGAAGACAGATATTTTTATAAACGTGGAAATTTCATGCCATATAATGAAATCGCAAATGGAAAATTTTCAACAAATGCGAATCTATATGACGAAGATGGAAAGAAGTTAGCTGATACTGATCCGGAAAAAGGCAGAGAACTTTATCTGACTCAGGGAACAAACGATTATTATTTCAGCATGTATATGGGAGCTAATTTCCTGCAGCCAAAGAATGGAAAAGCAACACTTCCCGATGGTTCAACCAAGCAGGATATGATCTATGAATTCAACGGCGATGATGACATGTGGATCTATATTGATGGTGTGCTGGTTCTTGATATTGGAGGTGTACATGATGCACATTCCGGTAAGATCAACTTCAATACAGGCGTTGTAAGCTGGAAGGATTGCCAGACAGGTAATGACCCGGTGGAATCCAGCACTACACTGAAAGCAATATTCCAGACAGTAGGAGTATTTCCGGATGGAACAGGTTGGGATGATAGCAAGGTTGGAAATTATTTCACAGGAAATACATTTAAGGATTATACGACCCATACATTTAAGATGTTTTACATGGAACGAGGCGCAGGTGCTTCCAACCTTCATGTGAAGTTCAATATTCAGGTTATTCCAAACGGTCAGGTTGAAGTAAGAAAAGAGCTCAGCAATACTGACAAGGAAAAATACAGTAATGTAAAATTTGCATTCCAGTTATATGCACAGAAAGCATTAAGTACAGGCGCACAGAAAAATGAAACATATTCAGATACAGAATATGAGCTTTTAAACAGTTCTGCATATTATGGAAATGCCGGCAAGCCGGTAAAAGATAAAGCAATTACTTTTTATAATGGTGAAGATGGTACTGGTGAGATCATCAACGGAAAGAAGTATCAAAATGTATTTTATCTGAAACCAGATGAATCTGCAATTTTTACAGATCTGCAGGCGAACAGGAAATATTATGTAAAAGAAATTGGAGTAAAGTCTGATGAATACAGCCAGATCACGATTAATGATACAGGTTATACAGAGTATGATGAAAATAATAAGGAGGCTGGAAAGGGAGTAATCAAGAGCGTTGAGACTGATAAAAAAGAAGTAAGTATGAGACCGGTTGTGGTTTATACCAATAACTGTTCAGCAGCAAACAGTCGGGAGCTTCAGATTACCAAGAAGATGAATCCAGATGTGGAAACTTCAGATACTTTTACATTTAATATTAAACTGGGAGCCAGCGAACAGGAGCTTCAGAATTATTCCGGAGATTATTATTTAAAAGATAGCAGTGGAAATTATTATTACTATAATGACCAGAACCAGCTTACGAATAATGGAACAACTGCAATTGTATGCGGAACTATTGAGAATGGAGTTGTTTCCGGAATTAGAAAAGATTTTACAGTTGTTATAACAGGAATTCTTTCCGGCACTTATTACAGGGTGACAGAGGTTCTTAGTGCAGAGGATCAGGAAAAGTATGAAAATCCTGTATATGAGACCAGGAATATAGTAAGGGCAGGAGAGACTGGTCATCAGGATGAAGAGGCTGTAGTTGGAAATGCAGGAACTGTCAAACTGTATTATGATGCAGCAGTAACTGTTACAAATACTCCATACAGCAAGATCAAGGTGAATAAGGTATGGAAGGCAGGATCTTCTGAAATCGCCGGAACGGTTCCTGTTTATGCAGGCCTGTATCAGAAGACAGTCAATGATGGCGTAGAGACATTAACACCGGTGGAAGGTAAATATCTGGAACTTAATACTGATAATAATTATGAGGCAGTGTTTGATAAGCTGGATTCCAGAATTGAATATGTGGTGAAGGAGCTTCGACCGGCAGCAGGCAACGAGAATGCAGATTTTACTATTAAGGTAAATGAAACAGATACAGGCTATGTAAGAGCTGATACAACAATAATGATCGGAGATGCTGAATATAAAGTAGACTACAGTAATCTGACAGTTGATGAACAGAATAAAATGCAGAAAAATATTACAGTTACAAATCAGAGATTCTGTTCAATAATGATCATTAAGGTTGACAGTGAAAATTCTGAACTTCTTCTTGCCGGAGCAGAATTTAAGCTTCAGAAGGATGGGGCGGATGTAACAGATAAAAATGGAAATGTCATTACAGTAACAACAAATTCAGAAGGTAAGGCAAAATTCAGTGAGCTGGAGCCGGGAACATATACAATTATTGAAACAAAGGCTCCTCAGGGATATTCACTTCTGAGTGATGGAATTGAGGTAACTGTGAGAGACGGAGAAAATCTGGCATTCGACGCAGTAAAAATAATTTCAAATACAAAACTTTATTCATTGCCAAGTTCCGGCGGACCGGGAATCTACGGGTTTACAATCAGTGGTGTGGCGATTCTTGCAACTGCACTCCTGTTGTTTATAACGAATAAACGAAAGGAGGAAGAAGCAGAAAGATCGTAACCCATTAATTGTAAATATGGAAATATGAGGGGAATGGAAAAGAAAAAATGATGAAAAAGAAAGGAGCTAGTCATATGAAGAATTTGTTTAGGAAGATTGAAGCATTATTGGTGGCGACAGTAATGATACTGTCGATGTGTACAGCAGCATTTGCAAGTAATGCGGCTATGGCTGCGAGCCATGCAACTATTAAAGGAATTACACCAGAAAATAACATTACTGTAACAGCGTATAAGATCATTGATTATAATGCTAACGGAACGTATTCACCAGTACTGGATGGCACGATTGATATGAATGCAGATGGTTCGCTGAATCCTACAGCAGCCAATGTTGCTGCACTGGCAACAGATAGAATAGGTGATCTTCCAACGCATTTTGAAATCGCAGGACCTGAGGCGAATGGTGATTATATAACATCAGATCTGACACCGGGAACCTGGATGATCATTGTAACTGGCTCAGAAACTACTCTTTACAATCCAGCTATCATCAGTGCAAAGATGGATACAGATGGAATTATAAAATATGGCACTCTTGATTTTGCACATGATACATGGACAGATGTTAATAGTGTTGTATACATGAAGAAATCTGAACCGGATATTAAGAAAACTGCAGAAACAGTTGTAGCAGGAAATGACATTAAAGGCACACAGTACGGGGATATCATCAAATTTACGATTGAAGCAGATATTCCTTCTTATGAAACCGGAAAAACAGGAATCCAGTATTCCATCAAAGATACACTGGATGGACTGAGCTTTGTAAACAACAATCAGTATGGAATAACAGCAACAGTGGGCGGCAGCGGAGATTCCACCTTAGAAACAGCTGTAATAGCGGCCATTACAACAGCAATTAATAATGAAGCTAAAAGCTTTACAGTAGAAAATTTAGGTGATGCATGGCTCCTTGCTCATAGAGGACAGAAAATTGTTATTACTTATCATGCAGAAGTGTCCAGCGATGCACAGATTAATATTGATCTGAATACCAATACTGCAGAACTTAAGTATTCTACAAATGATAAAGTACAGACTAAGACAAGTGAGACCAAACATTATACATTCGGTATTGATACAGATGTTATTGGTGAAAGAGTAACAGGTACACCAAGTAAGACAGGTGAGTTTATCAAGATCAACCAGGATGGAGAAATTGCATACGATGAGACAACAGGCGAAGTAATAAAAACAACAACAGGTACAGAGTATCTGGAAGGTGCTGAATTCCAGCTCCACATCGGATCTGCAGCAGGCCCTCTGTTTACTGATGCAAGAAATAAAAACACATTTACAACGGATGCAGATGGCAGACTTGAGATCAACGGACTTGACAGCGATGTAACTTATTATCTGATCGAGACAAAAGCACCTGCAGGATATAAGTTAGTATCTACACCTGTTGAAGTGAAGATCACAGCTCATTTTACCGGAGATACATTTACAGGATATGATGTATCCATTGGTGGAAGTGTTACCCATTATGACTACAATGAAGCTGAGGGAATTGTAACGCTTGTAAATGATGAAAAGCATGCAAGTAATCCGTATGGATTTGAGAACACTAAACTTGGCGAACTTCCATCCACAGGTGGCATGGGAACATATCTATTTACGATCATCGGTGTTGTTGTGATGGTTGGTGCAGCTGGTGCATTCTTTATCAGCCGCAGAAGAGAATCTGAAGAGTAAGAAATAACCGTTTGGTCATCTGTTCAGAATCTGAACAGTAAATAAGTAATTCAGTTACCGCCCGGTCTCTTCGGAGACCGGGAATGGTAATACAACAGTATGGAGAAACCTATGAGAAAGAATAAAAGAAAAAATCATATAGGATTTGGGCTGCTGTTTCTGGTAGGGTTGTCCATACTGCTGTATCCGATGATCAGTAATACCTGGAACAAGTACAGGGACAGTAAGCTGATCAGTAAGTATAGCAGCAGTGTTTCTTCAAATGAGAAATCAGAAAAAATTGAAAGCATGTGGAAAGCAGCAGAGAAATATAATGAACAGATCAAGCAGGAAAGTGTGCCGGATGCTTTTTCAATAAGAGATGGAAAGACGGACAGTACATATGAGTCCCTTCTGAACCTGAATGGCGATGGAATGATGGGCTATGTGGAGATTCCTGTGATTGATGTAAAAGTTCCGATCTATCATTACACCACAGAGGAATCGCTGCAAAAAGGTGCCGGACATCTCTTTGGAAGCAGTCTTCCTGTTGGCGGCGAGAACACGCATTGTATTCTTTCCGCACACAGGGGCCTCCCAAGCGCAAAGCTTTTTACAGATTTGAATCTTGTGGAAAAAGGAGATGTTTTTTACCTGCATGTTCTTGACAGAACACTGGCATATGAAGTGGATCAGATACTGACAGTTCTTCCGGAGGAGACAGAATCTCTGGCTATTAAAGACGGCGCAGATTATGTGACGCTTATAACGTGTACACCATATGCAGTGAATACCCACAGGATACTGGTAAGAGGCCACAGGATTTCTGTTGAGAATGCAAAGGAAATCCAGAAGACAGAGCAGAAAGCAACAGGAATAACAAATCCAACAGGCCCGATGCTTGCACTTTGTGTTGCTGTGGGAATTGTGATCGCAGTAATTCTTGTGGCAGCAGTAAATTATATTCAGAACAGAAAACAACATAGGAAATAATACATGGGGAAAAAGAGAAAAAAGAAAAATGTTATTCTTAATATTTTTATTGCAGCAGCGTTTTTGGCAGGCGCAGGAATTTTTTTCTATCCAACATTCAGCGATATGTGGAATCAGTACAGAAATGCCTTGCTGATCAGTAATTACGATCAGGCAGTTTCAGACCTCTCCGCAGATAACTATGAAAAGCTCTGGAAAGAGGCTGAAGAATATAATGCAGAACATCCGGTGAATTCTATAGTAGATGCGTTTGATGAGGAGGAAGACTACGAACCGACACATCCCTATGACGAGGTTCTGGATCCTAATGGTGATGGGCTGATGGGAAGTATAGAGATCCCCAGGATTCAGGAAAAGCTGGCAATTTATCATGGCCTGAGCAAAAATGTTCTGGAAAAAGGTGCAGGTCATGTGGAAGGGACAAGTCTTCCCATTGGTGGGCCGGGCACACATGCTGTTCTGGCGGCGCACAGAGGACTTCCCAGTGCAAAACTGTTTACAGATCTGGATCAGATAGAAAAAGGAGATATTTTTATCCTGCATATTCTGGGAAAAAATCTGGCATATAAAGTGGATCAGATCAAAACAGTACTTCCGTCTGAAACTGAAGAGCTGGACATTGTTGAAGGGGAAGATCATGTAACACTTGTGACCTGTACTCCGTATGGAGTAAATACGCACAGACTTCTTGTGAGGGGAATCCGAACGGAATATGTGAAAAAAGAAGAAGCTGATAATACAATTCCGCAGAAGATTGCACAGACAGATCCTAAGAAAATTATGACTGCGGGAAGTGCGGTGCTTGTAATCCTGATACTGCTGGTCTACCTGATTATTCGAAATGGCGGAAAACGGAGAAGATCAGGAAATAAAGAGGAGGCGGGAAAAAGTGGAAAAGAGAACTAAGCGTAAAAATATTTTAAGCAGCTTTCTGACATTATTGATAACGGCTGCGCTGCTGATCGGAAGTATAACAACTGCTGTTTTTGCCGGAGATTATGAGGCGGGAAAAACCGGAAATATCAGTCTGAAGATCCAGGAAACCGGAGACGATGGGATAGTGGTGCCAATCCCCAATGTGAAGTTGATACTTTACAAAGTGGGAAGTGTGACATTTGATGGAAATGTACATTTTGTACTGGACAGTGCGTTTGCTGATACCGGAATCAATTTTGATGAGCTGCAAAATGCTGAAGGATGGTATTCGGCAGCAGCAACACTTTCTGAAACAGTAAAAGAAAGCGGAATCAGCGGAATTGAAATGCAGTCTGATGAAGAGGGAAAAATTGTTTATAATGATCAGGCAGAGGGTGTGTATCTGATCGTACAGAGTGATTCAGACGAGAGAGTTTCTGTTTCACCGATGCTTCTGACAGTTCCTTTTGCAGAGGAAGAAACAGGCTGGACATATGATGTTCAGGCATATCCGAAAGCAGTGACAAATGACAGGAAAGAAACTCAGATGCAGGTTACAAAACAGCTGTTTTATATTAATGAGGATTTTGAGATTATTGAAATGGAGGCTGATGATGCAACCTACAAGATCGGAGTTTTCCTGGATAAAGAAGGAACAATTCCGTTCCGAAGTGACTATATGAAGGATATCAGAATTGTCAATGACCACAGCGGAACAGCTATCTGGACAGATGTACCAGATGGAACGTATTATGTATTTGAGTTGGATGAAAATGGAAATCCGATAGCTGAGAATAATACAATAGAAGTAGAATCTGGAAAAACTTTTTATTACAATGTAACAAATGAAAATGGAGATGAGTCCAATGAAGCTGTGATCAGCCAGGAAGATTCGACGGAGACGGTTTCTTATGTGAATAACTATTACTACTATATTCCGGATGGCCGTTCTTTGAGAGGATATATAAGCATTAAGAAAAAAGTGCTTGTTGATGGAATAGAAAGTACAGTGCCGGATACATTCTATGCAGGTATTTTTAAGACAGAGGAAGATGGAACGCGTACTCTGGTTGATAAAGTACAGCTTAAGCAGAATGGTTCTGTAAGTGTTGAAGTTTCATTTGAGGCTGATACGGAACCAGAGTCTGTAACCTATACAGTTATGGAGACAGATAAAGACGGCAGACCGGTCGATAAGAGTTCTTTCCCATATGAGGTAAGCGGAGAGGAAGATATTGTTCTGAATAAGAATGAAAATTATAAGAACGATATGGAAATAACAAATAGTCTGACAACAAAACCGGATCCAAGTGTAACTCCTTCACCGAGAACAACAACAACACCTGCTCCGGGAAATAATTATACACCAGGTGGCGGAAATAATCCGGGAGGAAGTACACAGAGAACATCGGTGAAGACTGGTGATGATACCCCGGTTGGTGTATGGGCCGGCCTTCTGGCAGCAGCTGTTGTGATCGGAGGCGCAGCAGGTTTTGCAGTCAGAAGAAAGAAAAAATAACAGAGCGTTGTGAGAGATCCTCATCAGGGGGAACCAGGCACTTGAGGCCTGGTTCCCCTTTTAGATAAAAATATTCTTGACATTTGGAAGAGAGAAGTATATTGTATGTGTTGCAGTAATTTCATAAAAGATAGCCTTTTATTCAGAGTGGTGGAGATACAAAGGATCTACGAAGCCACGGCAACCCCGGAGTAACCAGGAAGGTGCCAACCTGAGCGAGCAATCGAACAATAAGAGGATTGTTTACAGAACTTAAACAGTCCGGATTGTACGGGCTGTTTTTTATGTGAATTGATATAACCGTTGTTTCAATACAAAAGGAGAAAAACATGGAAAAAATTTTATTTACGTCTGAATCTGTAACTGAAGGACATCCTGACAAAGTCTGCGATTCTGTTTCTGATGCCATTCTTGACGCTATGATGGAGCAGGATCCAATGAGCCGTGTTGCATGCGAGACTGCTACTACTACAGGTCTTGTTCTTGTTATGGGTGAGATCACAACTAAAGCTAATGTTGATATCCAGAAGATCGTTCGTGATACTATCCGTGAGATCGGATATGACAATGCTGATTATGGTTTTGATGCTGATACATGTGCTGTTATCACAGCTCTTGATAAACAGTCTACAGATATCGCTATGGGTGTTGACAAGGCTCTTGAGCAGAAAGAGGACAGCATGAATGAGGATGAGCTGGATTCCATCGGTGCAGGTGACCAGGGTCTTCAGTTTGGTTATGCTTCCAATGAAACTGAGGAGTATATGCCATATGCAATCAACATGGCTCACAAACTTGCACAGCAGCTGACAAAAGTTCGTAAAGACGGTACCCTGAAATATTTAAGACCGGATGGAAAAACTCAGGTTACAGTTGAGTATGATGAGAATGGAAAACCGAAGAGAATCGATGCTGTTGTATGCTCTACACAGCATGATCCGGATGTTACTCAGGAGCAGATCCATGAGGATATCAGAAAATATGTTTTTGATGCGATCATCCCGGCTGATATGGTTGACGCTGATACTAAATATTTCATTAACCCGACAGGTCGTTTCGTAATCGGCGGACCTCACGGTGACAGTGGTCTGACAGGACGTAAGATCATCGTTGATACTTATGGTGGAACTGGCCGTCATGGCGGCGGTGCTTTCTCCGGTAAGGACTGCACAAAGGTTGACCGTTCTGCAGCTTATGCAGCTCGTTATGTTGCCAAGAACATCGTTGCAGCAGGTCTTGCTGACAAGTGCGAGATCCAGCTTTCCTATGCGATCGGTGTTGCTCATCCTACTTCTGTCAGTGTTAATACTTTCGGAACAGGTAAGCTTTCTGAGGCTAAGCTTGTTGAGATCGTTCGTGAGAACTTTGATCTTCGTCCGGCTGGTATCATCAAGATGCTTGACCTTCGCCGTCCGATCTACAAACAGACAGCAGCTTATGGTCACTTTGGCCGTACAGATGTAGATCTTCCATGGGAGCATCTGGATAAGGTTGATGCACTGAAAAAATATCTTTGCAACAGCTATGAATAAAAAATAAACAGGTAAAAAAGATAATAATAGTTCCAGGAGAACAAAGAGCAAGAAGCCCCGGCAGTGCCATACCGGGGGCTTCTTGCTGCCCTTTTTTATAGAAAATTTAGAGATAGGAAAAATACTTTATGTTATAATATCGTTATATGAGTAAATATGAAACCGGTTGTCCGGTTTTTGTGACAAAGGACGGAGATATAACATGAAGTTAAAAACACGTATTATAGTGGGCTTTGTTGCGGTTATCTTGGTTCCGCTGATCCTTTTTTCTGCAAGTCTTTATGGCTTCAGCCAGACACAGGCCAGGCATATGCAGGAGAGCAGCAGCCAGACATCGGATTCCGATGAAATGGTCTATGATATCTCTCTGGCTCAGTCATCCAGCAGTCAGGTACGGCTGATGGCCAAGGATATGATTCTGACGGCAACGATCATTCTTGTTTTTACAGCATTGTCTGTAGGTTTATGGATCTACAGAAGTATTGCAGTACCATTGGTGAAGCTTCGTAAGGCAACCCGGAATATTAAAGAAGGTAATCTGGATTTCGTACTGGAGGTAGAAGGAAACGATGAATTTTCCCAGCTTTGCCAGGATTTTGAGGAGATGAGGAAACGTCTTAAGGAATCCACAGAAGAGAAGATCCTGATGGACAAGGAGAACAAGGAACTGATCAGCAATATTTCCCATGATCTGAAGACTCCGATCACAGCAGTTAAGGGTTATGTGGAAGGTATCATGGATGGTGTTGCGGACACACCGGAGAAGATGGACAGGTATGTACGCACTATTTATAACAAGACCAATGAGATGGATCATCTGATCAATGAGCTGACTTTTTACTCCAAAATCGATACCAACCGTATTCCTTATACATTCAGTAACTGAATGTTGAGGACTATTTTTCTGACTGTGCGGAGGAACTGGGACTTGAGATGGAGACCCGGGGAATTGAACTTGTGTATGCCAATTATGTGGAGAAGGGCGTTCAGGTCATCGCAGATGGTGAGCAGATTCGCCGTGTGATCCATAATATTGTGAGCAACGCAATCAAATATATGGAGAAGCCGAAAGGAATCATCCAGCTCCGGGTAAAGGATGTTGGAGATTTTATACAGGTAGAGATTGAGGATAACGGTAAAGGAATCGCAGCCAAAGATCTGCCATATATTTTTGACCGTTTTTACAGGACTGATGTTTCCAGGAATTCTTCCAAAGGAGGAAGCGGAATCGGGCTTTCCATTGTGAAGAAGATCATGGAAGACCATGGAGGAAAAGTCTGGGCGACAAGCCGTCTGGGAATTGGAACAATCATGTATTTTGTACTTAGAAAATATCAGGAGGTACCCGTGAATGAGCAGAATTTTGATCATAGAAGATGAGGAAGCAATTGCAGATCTTGAGAAAGATTATCTGGAGCTTTCCGGTTTTGAGGTAGAGATTGAGAATCGTGGAGATACAGGTCTTGTACGTGCGATGAAAGAGGAGTTTGATCTGATCATTCTGGATCTGATGCTTCCGGAGGTGGATGGCTTCGATATATGCAAACAGGTCCGTGAGGAAAAAAATACTCCGATCATCATGGTTTCCGCGAAGAAGGATGACATTGATAAGATCAGGGGACTCGGACTTGGTGCAGATGATTATATGACCAAGCCATTTAGCCCAAGTGAGCTTGTAGCCCGTGTAAAGGCACACATGGAGCGTTATAATCGTCTGGTTGGCTCCAACGTGCATAAGAATGATGTGATCGAGATTCGTGGAATCAAGATCGATAAAACAGCCCGCCGTGTGTGGGTAAATGGTGAGGAGACGACTTTTACAACCAAGGAGTTTGACCTTCTGACTTTTCTGGCAGAGAATCCGAACAGAGTGTTTACCAAAGAGGAACTTTTCCGGGAGATCTGGGATATGGAGTCAGTGGGTGATATTGCCACAGTTACGGTGCATATCAAGAAAATCCGTGAGAAGATCGAGTTTAATACGGCCAAGCCTCAGTATATTGAGACGATATGGGGCGTTGGGTATCGGTTTAAGGTGTGATGCCGGGCAGTCTGAGTTTGTAAAATAAATATTTGGACGCAAAGCGGAATGTGAATTGCTGCTTTGCATATGTCATATGATACGTGGGAGGGAGATTATCGCAATAAGGATATTCTCCCTTTTATGGCACTCCCGGAAATTCCTGCATCAGATTCAGCTGTGCAGAACATGAATGGGGCTTTATGACTAATCACAATTGACAGTGACAGACCGGTAAGTTTAGGGTATAATGAGACAAACTGTGATACAGGTATGAGAAAAGGGAAACTGGAATGGGGAAAGGAGAACTATGGAAGACAGATTATACAAGAAACTGGAAGCGTATGGTAAGAGTGATTTTTACCCGTTTCATATGCCCGGACATAAGAGGAATCCGCTGACCGTAGACAGTGATTTTCCGGTGGAGAGGGATATTACGGAAATTAACGGATTCGATAACCTGCATCATGCGGAAGATATTCTGAAAAGGGCCCAGGAGGATGTTGCACGGATCTACGGTGTGCAGGAGAGTTTTTACAGTATTAATGGAAGCTCCGGGGCGATTCTGGCAGCGGTATCTGCGGCTGTGAAAAAAGGCGGACATATTCTGGTGGCCAGGAACTGTCACAAGGCGGTGTACCATGGAATTTACCTGAGGGATTTGGAAGCCACTTATATTTATCCACATGAAGACCCGAAACTGGGGATAAATGGCGGGATTTCACCAAGCCGTGTGGAAATGTACCTGGAAGAAAAAAAGGATATAGAGGCTGTGCTGATCACATCTCCAACTTATGACGGGATCGTATCAGATATCGCGCGGATTGCGGATATTGCACATAATCACGGAGTGCCGTTGATCGTGGATGAAGCTCATGGTGCACATTTTTGCTTTTCGGATTATTTTCCGGTATCTGCGGCGCAGCTTGGTGCGGATGTAGTGATCAACAGTGTGCATAAAACACTGCCTTGTCTGACCCAGACGGGAGTGATCCATCTGTGCAGCAGCCGGGTAAGCAGGGAAAAACTGAAGCGTTTTCTTGGAATTTACCAGAGCAGCAGTCCGTCCTATATTCTGATGAGCAGCATTGATGCGTGCATGGATAAGCTGGAACGTGAAGGGGACGAGATGTTCCGTGTGTTTACAGAGAATCTGGAAAAAGCGCGCGTTCGTCTTGGAAAGTGTAAGTATATCTGCCTGGTTACGCCGGAAGTGTGTGAATGCCGGAGGGTTTTTGATTTCGACAGATCCAAGATCCTGCTTTCCACAGTAAACAGTTCGCTGAATGGGAGACAGCTCCATCGGATCTTGAGGGAAGAGTTTCATCTGGAAATGGAGATGGAGGCAGAGAATTATGTGCTTGCACTGGCTGCGGTTGGTGATACAGAAGAAGGATTTCGAAGACTTTGCGAAGCTGTTGAAGAAATTGACCGGCGGGAATCGTTGAAATACAGAGAAGAGACCGAGGAAAAGGAGCCTGTAAAAAACAGCAGGATGAAGCAGGTGATGCGTATTTCACAGGCCATGGATGCAGAGTGTGAGAGGTATTGTCTGGATGAGTGTATCGGACGGATTTCTGCGGAATTTGCGTATCTTTATCCGCCAGGGATTCCTCTGCTTGTTCCCGGGGAGCAGATTTCTGGACATTTCGTAAAAAATGTGAGAAGATATCTGGAACAGGGTTTTGAGGTTCAGGGTCTGAGTGATCAGACGAGTGAGACGATATGTGTGGTGACAAATGATATGTAAGATAAGTCAGTTGTTAGGCAATGGTAATGATACGTATGATCTTGGTCGCAGAGTGAGCAGTAAAGCAGGGAGGCAGAGAAAGTAAAGTGGGAAAGATTTTTTACATTATGGGAAAAAGTTCTTCAGGAAAGGACAGTATTTACAGAAAACTGGAATCGACGGAGGAGTTTGGTTTGAAGAGACTTGTAATTTATACTACGCGTCCGATCCGTGATGGAGAAAAAGAAGGAAGAGAATATTATTTTACAGATGAGAATAAACTGGAAGAGTTCAGAAGAACCGGAAAGCTGATCGAGGCCAGAACTTATGAAACGGTTTATGGACCATGGATATATTTTACAGCAGATGATGGTCAGGTAAGTGCCGGAAATGATAATTATCTGGGAATCGGTACACTGGAATCTTATGTGAAGCTTCGGGAATATTATGGTGGTGATGTGATGCGTCCGGTATACATTCAGGTGGAAGACGGAGAGCGTCTGGAACGTGCCCTTGCCAGGGAAAAGACCCAGGAGAATCCGAAATACGAGGAGATGTGCAGGCGTTTTCTGGCAGACCAGAAGGATTTTTCCGAAGAAAATATTCTGAAAGCAGGTATAGACAAGCGTTTCTGGAATCATAATCTGGATGAATGTGTGAAGGAAATTGGAAAATATATAAAATCGATACAATAGGGAAAAATAGTTTTTTTTATATAGAAGATTATGTTATAATTAGATGAAAGATGTCCACCGGGTAAGACGGAGGGCACAAAAGGCAGAAAGAGGTGATTCTTATGGCAGGATTTCATGACATCATCGGCCATGACGATATAATCAGGCATTTGAAGAATGCGATAGAGACAGGAAAGGTATCCCACTCTTATATTTTTACAGGAGAACCAGGTTCTGGCAAGAAGCTTCTTGCAGGGACTTTTGCGGCAGCACTGCAGTGTGAATCAGGGGAAGCGGAACCGTGTATGACCTGTGATTCCTGTAAGAAGGTGATCGGCAAGAATCATCCGGATATCATCACAGTGACTCATGAGAAGCCTGGCAGCATCAGTATTGATGAGGTGCGTGAACAGGTTGTCCATGATGTGGATATCAAGCCGTACTGCAGTCCGTATAAGATCTACATTATTCCGGATGCGGAGATGATGACAGTACAGGCACAGAATGCCATTTTGAAAACTATCGAGGAGCCACCGGAATATGCGGTGATCATATTGCTGACAAGTAATATCGACAGTCTTCTTCCTACGATCCGCTCCAGGTGTGTGCGTCTGGATCTGAAAGTGGTGGATGATGGTCTTGTGAAGGAATATCTCATGGAGCATCTTCATGTGCCGGATTATCAGGCTGAGATCGATGCGTCTTATGCCCAGGGAAGTATCGGCAAGGCGAAAGAGGCGGCGACTTCCCAGGAGTTTGCGGATATGACAGCCAATGCCCTGAAGATTCTGAAGTATGCCAATACCATGGAGGTTTATGAGCTTACAGAGGCGATCAAGACTCTGACCGCAGATAAGAATAATATTAATGATTATCTGGATATTTTCCAGTTCTGGTTCCGCGATGTTCTGATGTTTAAGGCAACAAGGGAAATTGACAACCTGGTATTTAAACAGGAAATTAATTTTATCAGAGAGCAGGCCAGCGAGCGTTCTTATGAGAATATCGAAAAAATTCTTGAGGCACTGGAGAAAACGAAGGTTCGTCTTCGTGCCAATGTTAATCTCGAACTTGCCCTGGAGCTCCTGTTCCTGACAATTAGGGAGAAATAGAATGGAAATGGTAGTTGGAGTAAGATTTCGAAATGTAGGAAAAATATATTATTTTAATCCTAAGGACTACAAGGTTAAGGTAGGCGATCACGTTATCGTGGAGACTGCCAGAGGCGTAGAGTACGGACGTGTTGTTCTGGAACCGCGTGCTGTGAAAGAAGACGAGGTGGTTCATCCGCTGAAAGAGGTTCTTCGTGTTGCAACTAAGGAAGATGAGGAGCATGAGGCTGAGAACCGTCTCAAGGAAAAAGATGCTTTTAAGATCTGCAAGAAGAAGATCCGTGAGCATGGCCTTGAGATGAAGCTTATTGATGCAGAGTATACTTTTGATAATAACAAGGTGCTGTTTTATTTTACAGCTGACGGACGTATTGACTTCCGCCAGCTTGTAAAGGATCTGGCGTCCGTATTTAAGACCAGAATCGAGCTTCGCCAGATCGGTGTACGTGATGAGACGAAGATCCTTGGAGGTATTGGTATCTGCGGAAGAACGCTTTGCTGTCATACTTATCTTTCCGAGTTTGCACCGGTTTCTATTAAGATGGCTAAGGAGCAGAATCTTTCCCTGAACCAGACGAAGATCTCCGGTGTCTGCGGAAGGCTGATGTGCTGTCTGAAGAATGAGCAGGAGACTTACGAGGAACTGAACCGGAATCTTCCGGGTATCGGGGATACAGTGATAACACCGCAGGGTGTGCAGGGTACTGTTCAGAGTGTGAATGTTCTTCGTCAGATGGTGAAGATCGTGGTTGATGTCAACGATGAGAAGGAGATTCAGGAGTATCCGGTTCGAGACCTGAAGTTCCGTCCTAAGAAGAAAAAGGGTAAAGGCGGCGACCACGAAGAGAAAAAGGGAGATACAAAACCAAATGAAAAATGATCTGGTTAAGTGCGGTGAGCGGGTAGATGATCTTCAGAATGGTTATTTTGTGATCCAGGATCCGAAGAAATTCTGCTTTGGTATGGACGCTGTGCTGCTTTCCGGTTTTACCCGGGTGAAGAAGGGAGAGACTGCGCTGGATATGGGAACCGGCACGGGAATCATTCCGATCCTGCTTTCCCAGAGGACTGAAGGGAAACATTTTACCGGCCTGGAGATCCAGGCAGAGTGTGCCGAGATGGCTGACCGCAGTGTGAAATATAACTGTCTTGAGGACAGAATACAGATCGTTGAAGGTGATATTAAAGAGGCTGCCGGGATTTTTGGGGCGGCTTCTTTTGATGTGGTAACATGCAACCCACCGTATATGATCGGCCAGCATGGTTTGACGAATCCGCATCTGCCAAAAGCGATCGCGAGACATGAGATCCTTTGTACTTTTGATGATGTAGCCAGTCAGGCTGCCCGGGTTCTGAAAGACAGAGGAAGATTTTACTTGGTGCACAGGCCGTTTCGGCTGGTGGAATTAATGGCTGCACTGACTAAGTATAAGCTGGAGCCTAAGAGGATGCAGTTGGTGTATCCTTATATTGACAAAGAACCGAATATGGTGCTGATCGAAGCCTGCAAAGGCGGAAATTCCAGGATCCAGATCGAACGCCCACTGGTGGTTTATGAGAAGCCAGGGGTTTATACGAAGGACATTCTGGAACTGTATCAGATGGTGTGAGTGCATGGTGGAATAATCCGCCAGTCAGGCAGATGATGAAATAGAAAAAAGAGGAAGATTATGAATAAAACAGGAAAACTCTACTTATGTGCAACTCCGATAGGCAATCTGGAAGATATCACTTTAAGAGTTTTAAGAACACTTAAGGAAGTGGACTTGATCGCTGCGGAGGATACCCGAAACAGTATCAAACTTCTGAACCATTTTGACATAAAAACTCCAATGACAAGCTACCACGAATACAATAAGATCGATAAGGGTCACGTCCTTGTGGAAAAAATGCTCGCGGGTACTGATATCGCTTTGATTACAGATGCCGGTACTCCTGGCATTTCAGATCCGGGTGAAGAGCTGGCAGCTATGTGTTATGAAGCTGGAATCGAAGTGACATCTCTTCCGGGTCCGGCAGCCTGTATCACAGCTCTGACATTATCAGGTCTGCACACCAGACGGTTCGCTTTCGAAGCTTTTCTTCCGGCAGATAAGAAAGAGAGAAAAATCATCCTGGAGGAGCTTTCCAATGAAACGAGAACTATAATCCTCTATGAAGCTCCTCACAGGCTTGTACGGACGCTTGGCGAGCTCAGGGAGGCACTTGGCAACCGCCGTATGACTCTTTGCAGGGAACTGACAAAAAAACACGAAACAGCGTTTCGTACAACCATTGATGATCTAATTGGTTTTTATAAAGATGAGAAGCCACTGGGAGAGTGTGTTCTTGTGATCGAGGGCAGAAGCCGCAGTGAAATGGAAGCGGAGAAACGTGCTTCCTGGGAAGAGATTTCCATTCCGGAGCATGTGGCCATGTATGAGCAGCAGGGGAATTCCAGAAAAGACGCCATGAAGCTTGCAGCGAAAGACAGAGGTGTTTCCAAACGTGATATTTATAAGGCGTTGCTGGAGGAAGATCCTGCTGAGTAAAGAACATATTGTGCCTGCACTTCGGAATTGCATTTAATAAGATACTTTTTTGCCTGTATTTCCAGTGATTTTGCGTGGAAATACGGGCTTTTTTGTGCTATAATTACTTAGTATTCGTATGTAAAAAAATATTTATTTTACAGGTATAAATGACAGTTCCGGAGCGAGTTTGAGAATTGCTTTCTGCAAAATGATTCTGCAGAGAGAGGTTCTGCAGAAACGAATTTTCAAACACGCCTGGACAGATAAGAACAGGAGGAATGACATGGGCGCAGAGAATACAGAATACGGCGCGGATCAGATCCAGATTCTGGAGGGACTGGAAGCCGTACGTAAGAGGCCTGGAATGTATATCGGAAGTACCTCCAGCCGTGGACTTCATCATCTCGTATATGAGATCGTGGACAATGCAGTCGATGAAGCACTGGCTGGTTTTTGTACGGAGATCCATGTAGATATCAATCCGGATAACTCCATTACAGTTACAGATAATGGTCGTGGAATTCCGGTAGGTATCAATCATAAGGCAGGTATTCCGGCAGTTGAGGTTGTATTTACTATTCTTCACGCAGGTGGCAAGTTCGGCGGTGGAGGATATAAGGTATCCGGCGGACTTCACGGTGTAGGTGCATCTGTAGTAAATGCACTTTCTGAGTGGCTTGAGGTTACGATCCATCGTGATGGAAAAGAATATAAACAGAGATATGAGCGTGGCAAGACCATGTATCCGCTGAAAGTTACAGGGGATTGTGATCCGAATGCTTCCGGAACAAAGGTAGATTTTCTTCCGGATAAGGAAATCTTTGAAGACACCATTTACGATTACGATATCCTGAAACAGAGGCTTCGTGAGATGGCTTTCCTTACCAAGGGACTTCGCATTGTGCTTGAGGATAAGCGAGAAGGACAGGAGCGGGAAAAGGTATTCCACTATGAAGGCGGTATCCGCGAATTCGTAAGCTATCTGAACAGAAGTAAAGAAGCTCTCTATCCTGAAATCATTTACTGTGAGGGAGAGAAGGATGGCGTAGCTGTAGAAGTTGCCATGCAGCACAATGACTCATACACAGAGAACACTTACGGTTTTGTAAATAATATCAATACACCGGAGGGCGGTACACATATCACCGGTTTCCGTAATGCGATCACCAACACATTTAATGACTATGCACGTAAAAACAAGCTTCTTAAGGACAGTGAGCCGAACCTCAGCGGTGATGATATCCGAGAGGGTCTGACAGCAATCATAAGTGTCAAGATCGGAAATCCGCAGTTCGAGGGCCAGACCAAGCAGAAGCTCGGAAACAGCGAGGCCAGAGGTGCAGTAGACAGCGTTGTGAGCAAACAGCTGGAGATTTTCCTGGAGCAGAACCCGACAGTTGCCAAAGCTACCGTTGAGAAATCTGTTCTTGCACAGAGAGCCAGAGAAGCAGCCAGAAAAGCACGTGACCTTACAAGAAGAAAATCTGCACTGGACAGCATGTCTCTTCCGGGAAAACTTGCAGACTGTTCTGACAAGAATCCGGAGAATTGCGAGATCTATATCGTAGAGGGAGATTCCGCGGGCGGTTCCGCCAAGACAGCGAGAAACCGTGCCACACAGGCGATCCTTCCCCTTCGAGGTAAGATCCTGAATGTTGAGAAAGCACGTCTGGATAAGATTTACGGAAACAAAGAGATCAAAGCCATGATCACTGCTTTCGGAACCGGAATTCACGAAGATTTTGATATCTCCAAACTTCGTTATCATAAGATCATCATCATGACTGATGCCGATGTTGACGGTGCGCATATTGCGACATTGCTTCTTACATTCCTGTATCGTTTCATGCCGGAACTGATCAAACAGGGATATGTATATCTTGCTCAGCCGCCACTCTATAAAGTGGAGAAGAACAAGAAAGTATGGTATGCGTACGATGATGATGAACTGAACAATATACTTACCGAGATCGGACGTGACGGAAACAATAAGATCCAGCGTTATAAAGGTCTGGGTGAGATGGATGCAGATCAGCTTTGGGAGACTACTATGGATCCTGAGAAGAGAATCCTTCTCCGTGTGACCATGGATGAAGCTGCCACATCCGAGATCGATCTGACATTTACCACTCTTATGGGAGACAAGGTAGAGCCAAGACGTGAATTTATTGAAGAAAATGCAAGATTCGTTAAGAACCTTGATATCTAGGAGAATAAAGAAGAATGGAAGATAATATTTTTGACAAAGTCCACGAAGTGGATTTGGAAAAAACTATGAAAGAATCTTACATCGACTATGCCATGAGTGTTATCGCTTCACGAGCTCTGCCTGATGTAAGAGACGGCTTAAAGCCAGTACAGCGCCGAGTGCTGTATTCCATGATCGAGCTGAATAATGGTCCTGACAAGCCCCACAGAAAATGTGCGCGTATTGTCGGTGATACAATGGGTAAATATCATCCGCATGGTGACAGCTCCATCTATGGTGCACTTGTAAATATGGCGCAGGAATGGTCAACAAGATATCCGCTTGTTGACGGACATGGAACTTCGGTTCTGTAGATGGTGACGGTGCAGCTGCCATGCGATACACAGAGGCACGTCTCAGCAAGATTTCCATGGAGATGCTTGCTGACATTAACAAAGACACTGTTGATTTTCAGCCGAACTTTGATGAGACAGAACGTGAACCGGTTGTACTTCCGGCACGTTTTCCGAATCTGCTTGTAAACGGTACAACAGGTATCGCTGTAGGTATGGCAACCAATATTCCGCCACATAATCTTCGTGAGACAGTTAATGCCGTTGTAAAAATCATCGACAATATTGTGGAAGAGGACAGAGAGACAGCTATCGAGGAACTTCTTGATATCGTCAAGGGACCGGACTTCCCAACCGGAGCAACTATCCTTGGAACAAGAGGAATCGAGGAAGCATACCGTACAGGACGTGGCAAGATCCGTGTCCGTGCAGTGACCAATATCGAGACTTTACCGAATGGTAAATCACGTATCGTAGTTACAGAGCTTCCGTATCTTGTAAATAAGGCACGTCTGATCGAGAAGATTGCAGATCTTGTCCGGGACAAAAAGATCGATGGAATCACAGACCTGAACGATCATTCCAGCCGTGAGGGAATGCGCATCTGTATTGACCTCCGTAAGGATGCCAATGCCAACGTGGTCCTGAATCTGCTTTATAAACATACACAGCTGCAGGATACTTTTGGTGTGATCATGCTTTCGCTTGTTCCGAATCATGGAAGCATGGAACCAAAGGTTCTGAATCTGAAAGAGATGCTGGAGTATTATCTTGAGCATCAGGAGAACGTAGTTCGCAGAAGGACACAGTATGATCTGAATAAAGCTCAGGAGAGAGCTCATATTTTGGAGGGTCTGCTGAAAGCACTGGATAATATCGATGAGGTAATCCGAATTATCCGTGGTTCCCGCAACGTACAGATCGCGAAACAGGAACTGATCGATCGTTTTGAGCTGACAGATGTTCAGGCTCAGGCAATCGTGGATATGCGTCTCCGTGCACTGACAGGTCTGGAAAGAGAGAAGCTGGAAGCTGAGTATGCAGAGCTTATGGAGAAGATCCGTAAGTTCCAGGCAATCCTTGCTGACCGTAAGCTTCTTCTCCGTGTGATCCGTGAGGAAATCCTGGCTATTGCTGAGAAATACGGCGATGACAGAAAGACTTCTATCGGATACGATGTATATGATATTTCCACAGAGGATCTGATCCCGAGAGAGAATACGGTTATCACAATGACAAAGCTTGGTTATATCAAGCGTATGACTGTAGATAATTTCCGCAGCCAGAACCGCGGCGGCAGAGGAATCAAGGGAATGCAGACTATTGATGATGACTACATCGAAGAGCTTCTGATGACAACAACTCATCATTATCTGATGTTCTTTACCAATACAGGCCGTGTTTACAGACTGAAGGCATATGAGATTCCGGAAGCCGGTCGTACAGCGAGAGGAACAGCGATCATCAATCTTTTGCAGCTTGCCCCGGGTGAGAAGATCACTGCAGTGATCCCTCTTCGTAAGTATGAAGAAGGCCATTATCTGATGATGGCAACCAAGAAGGGTCTTGTAAAGAAAACTCCGATCAAGGATTACGAGAATGTCCGTAAGACAGGTCTTACAGCGATTGTTCTCCGTGATGATGATGAACTGATCGAGGTTAAATCAACAGATAATAATAAAGATATCATTCTTGTTACCAAGGATGGACAGTGTATCCGATTTAAGGAGACCGATGTCCGCAGTACAGGACGTGCATCTATGGGTGTAAGAGGTATGAACATTGGTGATGGTGATGAGGTTGTTGCAATGCAGCTGAATACACAGGGTGATTATCTTCTGGTAGCATCTGAGAACGGAATGGGCAAACGGACAGCAATGAATGAGTTTGTTGTCCAGAACCGTGGCGGTAAAGGTGTGAAATGCTACAAGATCACAGAGAAGACCGGAAATGTAGTTGGTGCCAAGGCTGTTAATGAAGAGAACGAGATCATGATGATCACAACAGAGGGTATCATTATCCGTCTGCAGTGTGCAGATATCTCTATTCTCGGCAGAATTACGTCTGGTGTGAAGATGATCAATCTTACAGATGGCGTAACCGTTGCAAGTATTGCCAAAGTAAGAGATAAAGATCCGGAAGCAGATACAAAGGCTGACAGCGAAGGAACAGACAGTGAAGAGTCCGCAGATGAAACTGCAGCAGGCAGTGAGGAAGAATAAGATCGAGGATGAGTCATGGCGACAACAACAAAGAAAAAACGCAGAAAAAAACCTGTGAAAAAACTGAAATACTCTAATAAAAAACTGAATTTTGTCCATATCGTGACACTGGCAGGAATCATTTTGATCCTGCTGGTGATCATTCTCGCAGCACGGAGCTGCGGCGGCATCAGCCACAGAAATCCTAAAGGAGTTGTGGAAGGATATATAAAGGCTGCTGTTGCAGGTAAGGACAAAAAAATGCAGGAATGCTACAGTGCGGATAAAGTATCGGATGAAGCGAAAACAGAGATATCATCTACGATTAAATATTTCCAGGCTCACGAAGCGAAAGATGTAAATATTGAAAGTTGTGAAACGATTTCTGAGAGCAAGACTTATTCTTATGTGTACATTCGATATAATCTTGTTCTGCAGAATGATCAGGAATATCCGTGCATCAGTACTTATCTTGTGAAGGCTCAGGATAAGAAATATTATCTGTATTCACCGTCAGATATTTCAGATAAGATCAGTCAGCAGGCAGCAGCCGATTATCAGAAATTTATGACAACGAAGACTTATACAGATTATACTAAGGCTTATGAAGTCTTTCTGAAAAAGAATCCGGGTTATGAGGATAAGATCGCATCGAAACTCAACGGATAAGAAACAGGCAGGAGGACGTAAGTTATGAAGAGAATTTTGCTGATGGTGTTCAGAAATCTTATTTTTGTTCCCTACTGGTGGATCAGGCTTTGCTGGTATGCATCGCATACAGATGATTATCCGGAAGAGAAGAAGTATGCGTTTCTGAAGCATGTAGATGATTATGCGATCAGGGGCGGCAATATTTATATAGATGTGCATGGTGCGGAGAATATCCCCAGGGAAAACGGATTCATGTTTTTTCCGAATCATCAGGGTTTGTTTGATGTACTTGCGATCATCAAGGCCTGCCCGGTTCCTTTCTCAGTGGTAGCTAAGAAAGAAGTAGCAGACATTCCGTTCCTGAAGCAGGTTTTTGCCTGCATGAAGGCATTTATCATTGACAGAGAAGACCTGAAGCAGTCCATGCAGGTGATCGTCAATGTGATTCGTGAGGTGAAGGCAGGACGGAATTATCTGATTTTCCCGGAAGGAACACGAAGCAGGAACGGAAATCATCCCGGACCATTTAAAGGCGGCAGCTTTAAGACAGCTACCAAGACCAGATGCCCGATCATTCCTGTGGCATTGATCGATTCCTTTAAAGCTTTTGATACCGGTTCCACTGAACATATCACTGTGCAGGTGCATATCCTTCCTCCTATGTATTATGAGGAATATAAAGATATGCATACGACAGAGATCGCTGAGGAAGTGAAGAGACGGATCGAGAAGACTATCGAAGAGAATATTTAACCGAATGCGGATTGAAAATATCCGCTTAATAAAAAGCTCTTATTAAAACTGGTATTTTTGAACCAGGGATAATAAGAGCTTTTTTCGTGGAATAAATAGTTTTTATAAATAAAAGAGTAGAGTATAATAGGAAAATCTTTTAGGTAATGGTTCGGCATTAATTTGCTTACAAATAA
>NZ_QRNF01000021.1 GCF_003474435.1 Ruminococcus sp. AF46-10NS | reverse complement strand
CACACAATAGCATTAGAGGTAATTTACATAACATATTTTATGTAAATTACCTCTTATATTTATAAATTATATTTACAATCAAAACAGGTATTTAATTTTATCAAAATCTGTTTCAAATACTCCCTCCGGAGTACGCATGGTAAGAACACCCAGATTAAATTCACTGTCCATAATTGTGATATGATATTCAAAGATCACATCATCATCAAACTTGGAAAGCAGCACATAGCTTCCGTTCTCTTTCCCATCGATCTGATCGCAGATGTCATCGTAAACTCCTCACCGGAAATCTTTCGCGGATAACCGCTTGCCTTAATCTTCTCTTCAATTGCTTTATATAATTCTTCCATCCTTTATCCATATCCTTTCTACTGAAATTAATTTGCTGATAAACCAGATATGTTTTTATCATAACAGATTTATCAGCAAAAATCAGCAAATATTTGGTTGTTTCCGATAAAGCTTCAGATAGGAATACAGTTATATAATACTATAACCGAAGAATTTATTTCTTCTCGTAGAGGAATTCTTCCGGCAGAGTTACTTTGAAATCCTTTGCAAGCGCGCGGAAGTCATTCGGTGTGATAGTCTGCAGCTTCTGTGGAGCCATAGATAAGATCTTAACCAGGATCTCTGCGGATTTTTCAACGGTATGAAGGAGTCCGAAGGTCAGGTCGAAATCCTCGCCTGAGCAGAACATACCATGATGCGCCCAGATAACCACATCATATTTTTTCATCAGTTCAGCGGTTTTGATTGCGATTTCTCTTCCACCTGGAACCATCCATCCGATGACACCTACACCATCCGGAAATACTACCGGACACTCAGTTGCGGATTCCCAGAGTTCACGGGTAAATACTTTGTCATCAAGGGGAAGAACGAAGGTAAGTGCAATGGTATTGGTCGTATGTGCATGGTAAATAACACGATGTTTGCCGTTGGTAAGCTTTTTCTTTACTTCATGGTTCATAAGATGTGTCGGGAGCTCGCTGGTCGGTCTTCCACCCTCTACAAGTCCCCAGCGGATGCGGTAGTTGGTTCCTGTCTCGTCAAGCTCAATGATCGCAAGACATACTTCAGGGTCAACGATGATATTACGGAAATATTTGCCGCTTCCTGTTACCAGGAAAAATTCTCCTGCAAGTCTTGGGACCTCAACACCGATGGGAGTCCATTCTCCTGGTGCGTTCAGTCGTGGACGGATCATCTCTACTTCTTCTGCTTTCAGACGATAGCTTAAGTTTCCACCATTTCTCTCATGCCATCCCTGCTTATATCCATCATCTGCCATTTTGATAAAGCCCTGTACGAATTTAGACTCAAGAATTTTCATAATATATTCCCTCCGTGTTCTATGTGGTTTGTTGTTGAATTACAATTGCAATAATATGGTTTCTTGTTGTTTATGGCTTTATTATATGACTGATGATGTGGTTGTAAAGACTTTTTTTGGAAAAATATTAATAAATCCAGATGATGTGGTTGTAAAGACTTTTTTTGGAAAAATATTAATAAATCCACATGCAAAGTATAAAAAACTAATGTAAATATTCAACAAACCACATGTGTAACAGATATAAAAGAACAGATAACACAAGAAGCAATAATAATATCATGTGATTTAAATGTGGTTTAATGTTGTCTTATAATGTGTTGAGTTCTTTTTATAAAGGCATGCAGGAACATCCGATTCCAAGTCCGTCCGGGCCAATATGGCAGGAAAGTCCAAGGGAAAGATCGTCACACATCACATCCATTCCCGGAAAGCTTTCACGGATCTGAGAGATCCAGTCTGCGGTAACTTCCGCAGTGCTGCTGGATGCAGCCATAAGATATACTTTTCCGGCGTCATATTCTTTTTTGAAAGTTGTTTCCAGTTCTCTGTGCATGGCATCGATCATAGCTTTTCTTGATTTTTTCATGCCTCTGCATTTCTGGAAAACATCCAGTTTACCGGTTCCAAATTTCATAACCGGTTTGATATTGAGAAGATTTGCGGCAAGTGCTGTGGTGGTATTGATACGGCCTCCTTTTTTCAGATATTCCAGTGTGCTTAAGCCGACATAGATCACGGTTTTTTCACGGGAAGCTTCCAGAATATCCTTGATCTGTTGTGCTGTATATCCATCTTCCACAAGGTCTATCGCATCCAGAATGGAACGGTGAAGGGGTGTGGAAACACGCCCGTTATCTACTACAAACACCTTGTTTTTATACTGCGGTTCCTGAGACAAGGCGGCAGCAGTCATGCAGGAACCGCTTAAACTACTGCTCAACGGAATGTAGAGGATCTGATCATAAGATAAAAGCATTTCGTCCCACATTTCCATAACTTCCTGTGGGGAAGGCTGTGAAGTTGAAACATCTGCTCCCTCACGCAGCTTCTCATAAAATCCTTTTCTGGAAAAATCCAGGATTTCATGAAAAAGTTCTCCATTCAGATAAAAAGGCATGGGAAGGACATGAATATCCAGTTCCTCTGCTTCCTGTTTTAAAATGCCACTGTGGCTGTCAGCCATGATTCCTATTTTTTTCATATTGTATTTTTCTCCTGTGTAATTCATGGATGTGATTCACAATTCTGTTACTTTTGATAAAGAGCCACACATTCCCGGAATCGTTTCTTATTTAGTTCCCTCATCTGAGAACTCTCGTTTTTCTTTACAAAACCATGGCTCTCCATAAAAGCTCGGTGATCCATCTGATCCATATATATAGAATAATTCCCGCCTTTTTCATTTGAGATCTGTTTAAGAAGTCCGGTACCTATTCCGTTTCTTCGATAATCTCTGCTTACATAAAGAAAGAGAATATTTTCGGACGCAACGTTCTCTGCAGAAATTGACAACTGTTTTTTCATATCCTGAATCTTGTTAAAATGTTCAAGATTTTTTCGCCCTTCTCTGGTAAGATTAAGGCGAATGAAATGATAGGCTTTTTTCAGACGGAAAACCGGGGAAAAATGTCCAAATCTTCCTTTGCCGGTTATCAATACTCCTACTACCTGGTCACGGTAGGTTGCTACGGTAACGTTATCTCTGTAAATCATATAGGTGTAAAAGAAAAGTCTGGTCAGACGTTTTTCGGTATGTGGCTCATCAAACTCCCAGCGGTCTTTATAATTTCTCCGGACAAATTCCCGGATCATTGAAAAATCTTCCTTTTCTGCCTTCCGGTAGGCAGGTGCTTTTTTTAATAACATATTCCATATCTCCTGTATTTTTTCATAAATAACTATCCTATACTTTAAAAGATGATCTGCAACTTAACATCAACTGTTTCTCAACAATTGTTGAAGTTTATAAAAAAGTTTATATAAAATAAAAAACAACGGAAGAACCTCATTAAAAATAAGGTGTCCGCTGTTTTTAGGTTTTCTGGATATATGTAAAGTATTGTTTTACAGTATAACAGTAAAACGACAGCCGCTTCCTGGAATATTTTCCACGGAAACGGTTCCCTTGCACAGGTTCAGGATCTGTTTTACAAGAGCAAGTCCAAGACCGTTTCCCTCCTGCTTATGGGAACTGTCGCCCTGGTAGAATTTATCAAAAATATGTTTCATGGAGTATTCACTGATCTGGGGGCCTTCGTTTTCTATGGAAAAACGGATTTTTTTCCCTTCCGGCATCATCCGGATATAGATCGTACCACCACAGGGGCTGAATTTGATAGCGTTGGAAAGCAGATTGTCCCAAACATGACAAATGAGATTTTCGTTTCCCAGATATTCCACATCTACCATGTCCACATCAAATTCAATCTCTTTTTCGGACCATTTTGGTTCCATTATAACAATGGACTGTCGAATCTGCTCATCCAGACGGTACCAGTTCTGGTGGGTCTGGATCGCCTGATGTTCGATTTTGGACAGCAGCAGGATATTTCCTGCCAGGTGGGAAAGCCTTCTGGTATTAAAAAGGATTTTGTTGATGTACTGCTCCTGCTCTTCTGATATAGGCATGTCACCATTCTGCAGCAGAGTTGCATAACCCTCAATTGCACTGATGGGGGTTTTAAATTCGTGGGAAACATTGGAAACAAAGTCTGTCTGCAGAATCTCCGTTGCTTCCAGCTCCTGGACCATCAGGTTGAAATTAGAATAAATATCCTGGATTTCCTTCATTTGCTTTTCAGTTTCCAGTCGGATGGAAAAATCCCCCTCCGCAACCTGTTGCATGGCTTTTTTCAGCTTTAGTACAGGACCGAAATACCTGATACTGAGGAAGTTGTTAAGGACGCCCCCTGCGATTACGCTGGCCAGGATGATCCATACGATGTTCGGGACGTCTGAAATATGCAGCACATCCATAACAAGCCAGAATATCAGAGATACACAGATAAGCTCCGACATGATCATAAAGATAAAACGTAAACGAATGCTTAAATTTATGAAGGTTTTTTTTTCATGCCTTTACCACCTTATATCCAACTCCACGGATCGTTACGATCTTAAAATCCGGATTATCGCGGAAGCGTTCCCGAAGTCTTCCGATGTGGACATCTACTGTGTGGGCATCACTTGCGGAATCATATCCCCAGATATCATCCATAAGTTGTTGTCTTGTAAAGATTTTTCCCGGAAAGGCTACCATCTTATATAAGAGCATGAATTCTTTCTGAGGAAGTACCATACTTTCCGAGGCAGTGGATACCGTCAGGGAATCGCACTCCAGAATGGTATCTCCGATTCGCTGTTTCCGCTCATTGATCATCTGCGCTCTGCGGAGAAGTGCACCTACCCGCAAAACCAGTTCATTGATATTGACCGGTTTCACCATATAATCATCGGTGCCGGACAGAAATCCCATACGCATATCATCAAAAGCATCTTTGGCAGTGACCATAAGTACAGGAATGGAATCTCCGGCATCTCTGAGTGATCGGACCAGTTCATAGCCATCCATGTTGGGCATCATAATGTCTGAGATGATCAGATCGTAATAATCTTTTTCCAGGGCATCCAGTGCTTCCTGCCCGTCAGAAACCCCTTTTACTGTATAACCGTTTTTTAAGAGGACATGCTGGAAAAGCTGGCGGAGTTCCCGGTTATCTTCCGCAATGAGAATTTTAAACATTTTTACATCCCTATTCTTTGATTTTTTCAATATCCATGTTTTCAGGCAGGATACAGCTTAAAACAATGGATATGATAAATAACAACAGCAACTACATTTTCCGCAAAAACAGACTGTATGATCGACGGGAATATATCCCAGATGCCGCTCTCGCTTGCAGTGGTGAATCCGATTCCAACAGCAAGTGAAAGAGATAGGCAGCAGTCCGATGTGAAACAAACTACTATTATAAGAAAAATTACGGAATAATCATAACATAGATTCGTTGTGGAAACCAGAGGATTTTGATGAATAAATTTAATAATAGATGAAATATGTCATATTATGAATATTTATACACGAAAAAAGAAATACCCTCTTGCATTTTCGGAACTTTTACTGTAGAATTATTAACCAGGTAAACACAAATGTATGCCATACCCGAACACTGATTACAAAGATGTAACCAATCTTAACTGTATCAGTGTTTTTTAATATACAATGGGGAAACGAGGAAAAAATTATGGAAAAAAAGCATGAAATGATGAGTCTGGAGGACTCCGAACAGCTGAAAGGCAGAATGAAATTCTTTGAAAAGGAACTGGTAGAGAATCATCACATCGATCCCAACCTTTATGTGGAATACGATGTAAAAAGAGGACTTCGTGATTCCGCAGGTAAAGGTGTTCTCACAGGTCTTACTGAGATTTCCGATGTTACCGGCTATAAGCTGGTCAATGGCAGACGTATTCCTGCAGACGGTGCATTGTATTACCGGGGAATCGATGTGCAGGATATCGTAAACGGACTGAAGGACAGACGTTTTGGTTTTGAGGAGACGATCTATCTTCTGATTTTCGGTAAGCTTCCCAGCAAGGAAGAGCTTTCCAGATTTCTTGAGCTTCTTTCTGACATGGAGGATCTGGGAGGACGTTTTGTCCGTGACGTTGTCATGAAGGGAACCAATGCCAATATTATGAATGCTATGGAGCGCTGCGTACTTGCTCTCTATACATATGATGATAACCCGGAAGATATTTCTGTGGAGAATGTACTCCGCCAGTCTCTGGAACTGATCGCTAAGCTTCCTGAAATCGCGGTTTACTCCTATCACGCATACCGTCATTTCCGTAAAGACGAGACACTTTTTATCCGCAATCCGCAGAAGGGGCTTTCACTTGCCGAGAATATCCTTCTGATGCTTCGTCCGGACGGCAATTATACAGAGCTTGAGGCCAAGGTCCTTGATATCGCACTTGTACTTCATGCAGAGCACGGCGGTGGTAATAACTCTACTTTTACCACACATGTAGTAACATCTTCCGGAACAGACAGCTACTCTTCTACCTCTGCATCCATCGGTTCACTGAAGGGACCGCGTCATGGTGGCGCCAACCTGAAGGTCCAGAACATGTTTACAGATCTGAGGCCAATGTAAAGGACTGGGAAAGTGATGAGGAGATCACAGCATATCTGCAGAAAATACTGAATAAAGAAGCATTTGATCATGCAGGTCTGATCTATGGTATGGGACATGCAGTTTATACACTCTCCGATCCGCGAGAAGTGATCCTGAAACGTTTTGCACAGGCTCTTGCAGAGGAAAAAGGAATGATAGATGAATTTAAGCTCTATGATAAGGTTGAGGGTATTGCCGGAAAACTGGTCATGGAACACAGAAAGCTGTTCAAAAATGTTTGCGCAAATGTTGACTTCTACAGTGGCTTCGTTTACTCAATGCTTGGTATTCCGGAAGAACTTTTTACTCCGATCTTTGCCATCGCACGTATGCCTGGCTGGAGTGCACATCGTCTGGAAGAGCTGATCAGTGCCAATAAGATTATCCGTCCTGCTTATAAGTATGTGGGGCATCATGCAGATTTTGTACCTTTTGATGAGAGATAATAAACAGTATGATAAAAGCAGTGGGGATTTCTGACCTATTTAAGTTGGAAATCTCTGCTGTTTTTTTGTTCTCCTAAATTACAGAAAAACAGGATCATAACTATACATAATATATATTATGTAAAATAAATATCTGTTTTCACAAAAAACAAGGCTCACCGCATAAGATATGATCGGATTGCCTTGTTTTTTATGGAATCTTACTTTATTATTCTTTTTCTATCGGAAGCTCTTCAGCCAGTTTACAAGAGAATCATGCCAGATGTTGTCGTATACGGTCTTTTTCATCTGGTCATCTACGGGTCCGTTTCCTGCCATTTTTGCAAGGATAGCAGCCTGAAGTTCGCCTACTGTCATTTCCTCCGGTGTTTTGTGCGGATTTGGCGCAGTGACCGTTTCCGTTTCCTGTGGATTGGAGGGCTCTGCTTCAGGAGTTGACGGAACATCTGTTGAGTTTGCTGTATTGTCAGAAGCTTTATCTGTATTTTCAGTGGTTGAAGCTTCCTTTTCCGGGACAGCTTCTGTTACAGTGCTGTTTTCAGCCGCCTGCTCCTCTTCTGCCTCAGATGCAGCGTTTTCGTTCTCTTTTGCTGCGGCAGTTTCCGGAACATTTGTCTGAACCGGCTTATATTCCGGCATATCTCCGGCCGGAAGCCAGATCTCACCGCTGTTTGCTGCAACACGGACACGGATACGTCCACCTTGGGCGGAAACTTTCTGGCCGGTGAGTGCGCCTACGTATTCCGGTGCGCTTCCTGTTGGAAGATTCATTTCTGCATCGCTGTCATCGTTATTTACTGTGACGATCACACGCATGCCATCCAGATCTCTTGCAAAAGCAAACTGGCGGTTTGTAAGAGCCAGCTCTGCATAGGAACCATAGCTTAATGCAGGAGTTCCCTGACGGACTTTTCCAAGAGCTGCGATCAGTGCTGTACATGGATTCTTTGTAGTGGAATCTGCGTAATCATCAAGGTTCAGAGCAGGTCTTAAGCTGGCATCGGAGAATTTTTCTTTCTTTCCGTCAATGCCGAATTCTGATCCGTAGTAAATACTTGGGACTCCGGGTAATGTATAAAGCAGCACATGTACCGGAGCAAAATGTGCTTTGTTCTGAAGCTTTGTATATATTCTCTCTACATCATGGTTGTCCACAAAATTGTAGAGATCCAGATCACCCATATTCTGAAGATATTTTACTGTGTGGGCGATTTCAAAATAGTTGTGGTCATTATGTCCGCTGTAAAGAGCTTTATGAAGGGCATAATTTGTTACGCTGTGAAGGGTCTGGCCGTTTACCCAGCGACTGTAATCTCCGTGGATAACCTCTCCCATCAGCCAGAAATCCTTTTTTACTTCGTCAGCAGTGTGACGAAGAATGCGCATGAAATCAAAATCAAGGACATCCGCAGCATCAAGACGGATTCCGTCAATATCAAATTCAGAAACCCAGAAACGGATCACATCACAGATATAATTCTGTACCTCCGGATTACGCTGGTTCAGCTTAACAAGAAGGTTGTATCCGCCCCAGTTTTCGTAGGAGAAACCATCGTTGTACTCGGTGTTTCCACCAAAATTGACATTGCAATACCAGTTTACATACGGAGAATGTTCACGGTTCTTCTGGATATCCCTGAATGCAAAGAAATCACGGCCTGTATGGTTGAATACGCCGTCAAAGATTACACGGATGCCTTTGTCATGACATGCTTTCACAAAGTTTGTAAGATCTTCATTGGTTCCAAGACGAGAGTCCAGTTTCTTGTAGTCTGTTGTCTCATAGCCATGTCCTACACTCTCAAAAAGCGGACCAATATATAAGGCAGTACAGCCGATTTCCCTGATGTGGTTGATCCACGGCAGCAGTGTGTTCAGTCGATGTACAGGGGTTCCGTAATCGTTTTCCTTCGGGGCGCCTGTGAGTCCAAGTGGATAAATATGATAGAAGATTGCTTCGTTGTACCAGCTCATAATATTACACCTCTGTTTTAAAAATTTACAATTTCCTGATAATTAGAGAAATTGCACAAATATCTTCTTTATAATACCAGATTTTCACCAAATAATCCAGAATCAATTAGATAGTTTTTCAATGAAAAATCCGGCAGATTGTCGATTGCCGGATTTTAAGACATTTATTCATCAAATTCTGCTGTTACAATAAAGCCACGGGGAGTATGTTCGATACTTTTGACGATTCCTTCTGAGGATTGGATACGGTCTGCATTCTTATAGCAGCCGGACATGGCAACAGCCGGTTCGATGATGTAACTGTAATTGGTGGCTGACAAAAATTCGGAAATTTTAACCTTATCTCCTACCTGAATCAGCCCCTGACGTTCCATTTTGAATTTTTCTTCACGCATATATAAAACCTTCTTTCTGTATTTTATAGTTTGAAATGATTTATATTATGCAGTCAGGAACCAGAGGGAATTCGAATCAGCAGTTTCCGACCGTCTTTTTCTATTGCTGTAAGAACCGGAACATGCTTTTTTCGCAGCGCATGTACGATTGGATACAGGGAAAACATGTCATCACCTGCAAAAACAGCTTCTGGCTTGTATTTGAGGATCTGTTTTATCTGATCTTTGATATGGCTTTTCCACAGGGATTTCTCCATGGCTATTTCGCAATAGCTGCCCTCCATGGTTAATTCCGGCAGTTCCGGGACAGTCAGATGAATAATTTTGGCACAGCTAAGATCAGGCAGATCCTGCAACAGATAATCAGTTTCTGCGCTTCCACCAAGGCTTACGATCACCGCTTCCTCGTGAAATGCTGCAAGACTACTTCTACATGCGCGCAAAGAATCCTCCAATGTGCCACAGGTCATAAGAAACCCACCTTTATGACAGAAGACCGCGCTTTTAAGACCTGTGGCAGCAATAAGCTCCTCACCTTCAAGACCCAGCCACTGAGAAGGAAAGCTGCATTTATAGTTCATGGAGTATTCTTTTTTCTGAGGCTGGATGCAGTAGCCGCCGCGGTTGGATGGAAAAATTACGAACGCAATGCTGGTCTCGGAAAGTCTTTTCTGGCAGGGGATAAATTCCGGGAGTACAAGGATATTGGTATTTTCGGCCGGTGTATCTCCGGTTTTCAGGGCTCTCTGGTGTTCTTCAAGAACCTCTTCCACACGTTTATCAGCCCGTTCATTACCGCGATACCGCTCGAATTTGTTTTCCAGGATCATTCCTGCAACACTGACTGCCTGGAAAAACGCCTGGTCATTGCTGCCTTTGGAATCCCAGCCAAGATTAAAATTCCCGATCAGTGTGGCGAGCTCGTTTTTCTCCCCTGTGTTATCGTTATTATCCAGCGGCTGGACAAACGATTCGTCAAATTTCTCTGCCAGTTCCGCTCCCAGGATCTCTGCTCCAAGTGCTTCCCAGAGAAGACCAAATGCTGCATAAGGCACTCCGTTTTCACGTACCCGGCTGTCTTTCTGGTGGTGATCATACTGACCTCTTCCAATATCAAAAATAAGTCCTTTGTAATCATCGGGAACCTTATTTCCGCGGATGATTGTGATCTCAGGGTTCAGATATAAAAGCAGTGCGGCAGAAAAAACATCATCTGCATGGAATTTGCCACTGTGAGTGAATGCAGATGAGTCTTTTTGTCTGATTTCTTCCAGTAATTGATTCATATGAAATTCTCCTGTATATTTAGTCTTTTCCAAGTATATCACAGAAATGAAAAAGATACAAAATCCAGAAAGCTATGCCCTGCTCACAAAAAACACCTCGCGGTATATTGCCAGTGAACAGTAACAAATTATTTCCTGCGGCGTCCAAGTCTGCATTTAAAATCTTCATACCCAAAATCTGTCAGACGCTCCATAGTTTTATCACCATGTCTAAGCCATATATCAGGCAAAGGCATTCCATTAAAGGTATTGTTTTTGCAGGTTGTATAAATGGCCATATCACCGAACATGAGAATATCTCCGTATGCCAACAGCTCCGGAAAGCTGTAATCTCCTATAATATCTCCTGACAGGCAGGTTGGTCCTCCGAGGCGGACTGTGACTACATTTTTTCCTGGTTCATCTGCTCCAAGAAGTGGAGGACGGTAAGGCATTTCCAGAACATCCGGCATATGACAGGCGGCACTTCCATCCAGAATTGCAAGCCGGGTATCACCATTTTGCAGCACATCCAAAACAGTCGTCAAAAAGAATCCGGCATTTAAGGCCCATGCCTCTCCCGGTTCCAGGTAAACATCCACCTTCCATTCTTCCTTTGCTGCCCTGATGCACTTCTCAAGCCGTGCAATATCATAGCCTGGTCTTGTAATATGATGTCCTCCTCCCAGGTTTAGCCATTTTACCTGAGAAATCAGATCTCCGAATTTCATTTTCACTGCTGCAAGAGTAGTTTCCAGATCAGAGGAGTCCTGCTCACAAAGAGTGTGAAAATGAATGCCATCCAATAATCCGATCAGCTCCGGATTCTTTCTCACAGCTGCTTCCCACTGCACTCTTGTGGTACCCATGCGGCTTCCTGGGGCACAGGGATCATAAATAGCATGTCCCTCCTGGGTAGAGCATTCCGGATTGATCCGAAGCCCTGCACTTTTCCCGGCCTTCTTCGCTCTTTTTCCAAAGCGAAGGAGCTGGGAAGGTGAGTTAAAAACTATATGATCTGCAAAGCAAAGCAGCTCCTCAAATTCATCCTCACGATATCCGGCACAAAATACATGTACCTCTTTTCCTGGCATCTCCTGGGCACCAAGCCTGGCTTCGTACAGTCCGCTTGCTTCCGTTCCTGTCAGATAAGGTTCCAAAAGATGATAGCAGTCATAATTGCTGAAAGCCTTTTGCGCCAGGAGCATTTTGCAGCCTGTTCTTTTTGCAATATTTCCCATTAATTCTGCATTTTTTATAATTGCCTTTTCATCAAGAACATAACAAGGTGTTTTGATCTTCCGGAATTCCGGCGGAATAACTCCACCGGACGCTGCAAAGGGTGGTCTTATATCTGTTCTTTCCATCAATCCACCAGCTCCGGATCATGATTTTCGCTGCGTGGAAGTCCATATTTGTCAAGTGCTTCCAGGAACGGATCCGGATCAAATTCTTCTACCGTGTACACTCCCGGGCGGATCCATTTTCCGGTAAGCATCATCAGTGCCCCACACATAGCCGGAACGCCTGTAGTATAGCTGATCGCCTGACTTCCGACCTCCTTATAGCATTCCTGGTGGTCGCAAACATTATAAATATAATAGGTTTTCTCTTTTCCATCCTTTACCCCGGTGAAAATGCAGCCAATATTTGTTTTTCCTTTGGTACGGGGGCCAAGGCTTGCCGGATCCGGGAGAAGAGCCTTCAAAAACTGAATAGGAACAATTTCCTGTCCATTATAGTTGATCGGAGTAGTGGAAAGCATTCCAACATCCTCCAGGCAGCGCATGTGATCCAGATAGCTCTGTCCGAAGGTCATAAAGAAACGGATTCTCTTTACTCCCGGAATTGTCTGGGCAAGGGACTCGATTTCCTCGTGATGCAGAAGATACATATCTTTATCACCAACCTGATCAAAATCATATTCCCTCTTGATAGCCATCGGAGGAATTTCCACCCAATGTCCATTCTCCCAGTAGCTTCCGGGTGCGCTTACCTCACGAAGATTGATTTCCGGATTAAAGTTTGTTGCAAATGCGTATCCGTGGTCTCCTCCATTGCAGTCCAGAATATCAATAGTATCGATCTGGTCAAACTCATGCTTTAATGCATATGCACAGTATGCCTGGGTAACACCCGGGTCAAAGCCGCAGCCAAGAAGCGCAGTAAGTCCTGCTTCTTCAAATTTCTTCCTGTATGCCCACTGCCAGGAATAATCAAAATATGCGGAAAATCCTGCTTCCTTGCAGCGTTTTTCATAAATAGCACGCCATTTGGGATCATCAGTATCTTCTGGCTCATAGTTTGCCGTATCCATATAGTTTACGCCACATGCCAGGCATGCATCCATAATGGTCAGATCCTGGTACGGAAGTGCAATATTCATTACCAGATCCGGTTTGTAATTATTGATTAGTTGGATCAGCTGGTTTACATCATCTGCATCCACCTTTGCGGTGGTAATAACTGTTTTTGTTTTTCCCTCCAGCTTCAGGGCAAGTGCATCACATTTTTCTTTTGTCCTGCTTGCTATACACAGTTCTGTAAATACAGTATCTGCCTGACAACATTTCTGAATTGCTACACTGGCTACTCCACCGCAGCCGATTACAAGTACTCTGCTCATGTTTTTTTGTCTCCTTTTTTATAATTAACTGGTTAACTGTTTTTATTTTGCCAATGCCAGCAGCAGTTCCCTGACTACCTTACATGCTGTAGCAGTGGAAACACCGCTCGGATCCAACATAGGCGCCAGTTCATTGACATCTGCTGCCACAATATTTAATTCTGATACCTTCCGGATGGCAGCGAGCAATTCAAGAAAGCTTACGCCTCCTGCCTCCGGTGTACCGGTTCCCGGAAATACAGACGGATCCAGGCAGTCCAGATCAATGGTAAAATATACCGGAACCTGCTTCCTGGCCAGTTCCTCTACTGTTTCTTCCAGACCTTCAAAAGTAAAGGGATGAAAATCTGTATGCTCCTTTGCAAACCGGAATTCTTCTCTTTCCCCACTTCGAATACAAAACTGATGTATCCGTCCATCTCCAAGAATGTCGTAGCATCTGCGGATAACACACGCATGGCTTAAACGGGCACCAAGATAATCGTCTCTTAAATCTGCGTGAGCATCAAAATGAATAACATGAAGTCCCGGATATCTCTCTGCGGCAGCTCTCACAGCAGCCAGTGTCACCAGATGCTCTCCACCCAGAAGCAGAGGCATTTTTCCTGACTTCAGGATTTCCTCTGCACGATCCTGTATATCAGCAAGCGCCTTTTCACTACTGCCGAAGCAAAGCTCCAGATCTCCACTGTCAAATACATGGATATCCATAAGGTCACGATCCTGATAAGGGCTGTAGGTTTCCAGTCCAAAGCTTTCATGGCGAATGGCAGAAGGACCGAACCTGGCTCCCGGACGAAAGCTTGTGGTTGAATCAAAGGGAGCTCCGTAAAGAACGATTTCAGCCTCCTCAAAACTGCTGTCACAACCGATAAAATTTTCAATATTTGGTAAGATCATAAATCAGCCCTCCACCTCCTGAAGCATTTCCTCCAGAAAAGCAGGAAGATAAAAAGCACCTTTGTGAAGCCTTGTAGTATAGTAACGGGTGCGAAGATTCAGTGCATTCCATGCCTCCGAATCCAGATCATCCACAGGATGGTATCTTTTGCTTGCAAAGCCAAACAGCCAGTATCCGGCAGCAAAGGTAGGAATATGTGCCTGGTAAACACGACTGATCTGGAAAGTGCTGGCAATTCTTTTGTGACTGCGCTGCATGGCATGGGCATCCTCTGAATAAAAAGGACTTCCCTGCTGATTAACCATGATTCCATCCGCCTTCAGCGCATTATAGCAGTTTCCGTAAAATTCACGGGTGAACAATCCCTCTGACGGGCCAAAGGGGTCAGAGGAATCCACAATAATAAGGTCATATTTGTTTTCACAGCTGCGTATATATTTCAACGCATTTTCATAATGAAGGTGCACTCTCCTGTCATCCAGCCTGCAGGCATTTCCCGGAAGATATGCGCGACAGGCCTCTACTACCATAGGATCCATCTCTACCAGATCAATATGGCTGACACGGTCATATCTGGTCAGTTCACGTACAACTCCGCCGTCTCCTGCTCCGATCACAAGAATATCCTTAGCTTCTTTATGAATAGCCATAGGTACATGAGTGATCATCTCGTCATAAATAAATTCGTCACGCTCTGTGAGCATTACATTGCCGTCCAGTGTGAGCACCCTGCCAAATTCCGGTGTCTCAAAAATATCAATTCTCTGATAGTCGCTCTGCTTTGAGTAAAGCTGACGGTTTACCCGGATACTATGCTTCACATCCGGTGTATGAAATTCCGAAAACCACATTTCCATTTATTTACCTCCCTGCCAGTACGTTTAAACGCAATATATCCGGATCTTCCGGCCCTGTCATATTGCATCCTTTTGCCTTGGCATATTCAATATAATCCAGGATTTCCGGTGTGATTCGTTCCCCCGGAGCCAAAATCGGGATTCCAGGAGGATAACACATTACAAATTCGCTGCATACCTTGCCTTCTGTTTCTCTGAGAGGAAGGCTGCATTTTTCAGCATAAAAAGCTTCCTGGGGACTTGTCACTACCTGCGGATCGATATATTCCTGATCCAGTAATCCTGATTTATCCTTCTGGAATCGCCTGCGGATTTCCGCAAGAGCACTTACCAGCCGTTCTATTTCCTGGGCACGGTCTCCGATCGACAGATAAGCCAGAATATTTCCGATATCACCAAATTCGATCTGAATATCATATTCATCTCTCAGTATGTCGTAAACCTCGATTCCTGCAAGTCCGATATCCAGGGTATGTACACTTAATTTCGTAATGTCAAAATCAAAAACCGAATCTCCATTCACCAGTTCCTTTCCAAATGCGTAATAGCCGCCAATAGCATTGATCTCTTCCCTTGCATACTCTGCCATATCTGCTACCTGATGGAAAATCTGGCGTCCCCGCTGTGCAAGATTCCGACGTGAAATATCAAGACTTGACATCAGAAGATAGCTGCCGGAGGTGGTCTGGGTCAAATTGATGATCTGACGAACATAACCTGCATGGACACCCGGTCCTGTAAGAAGAAGACTTGACTGGGTCAGGCTTCCACCGCTTTTATGCATAGATACAGACGCCATATCTGCACCAGCTGCCATTGCCGAAACCGGCAGACCTCCGCCAAAATAAAAATGAGTCCCATGTGCTTCATCTGCCAGACACAGCATTCCCGCTTCATGAGCCATACGCACAATCGCGCGAAGATCACTGCAGATTCCATAATAGGTGGGATTGTTGACCAGCACAGCCACCGCATTCGGATGCTCCTTAATTGCTTTTGCCACCTGTTCACGTTGCATTCCAAGGGAAATCCCAAGTCTCTGATCCACCTCCGGATTCACATAGACCGGGATTGCTCCGCACAGAACCAGCGCATTCAGTACACTTCTATGGACATTACGGGGAAGAATGATCTCATCTCCCCTCTTACAGGCAGTTAGCACCATAGTCTGTACTGAGCTTGTAGTTCCTCCAACCATAAGAAATGCATGAGCGGCTCCAAAGGCATCTGCTGCCAGCTCTTCTGCTTCACGGATCACAGATACGGGATGACAGAGATTATCGAGCGGCTTCATGCTGTTTACATCCACACCTACACATTTTTGTCCCAGAAATTCAGTAAGCTCAGGATTCCCTCTTCCTCTTTTATGTCCCGGCACATCGAAGGGTACCACCCTCATACGCAGGAATTTTTCCAGAGCTTCATGATTGGTGCGTGATTCTGGTCCAGTTTAAAACGACTTCTGTTCATTGCTTCTCCATTTCCAGTTCCTTTATCTGCACAAAAAAAGCAGGCCGATACAAAACCGTAAACCTGCTTAGATCATTTTTCCAGATTATGTTTTCATTGCACATATAATATGAAAACCCTCATATTTACATGAAATCAGAATCAGGATAATATATGTCAGAGTCTATATAGCAATCATACTTTTACTACTCTTATTGACCGTTTCACAAGTCTGCGCAACAGGCGCATGACGGTTATCAAAGGAACCAACTTATAAAATTTGAGCTTCTAACTCAATCAATAAGGCAACCAAAGTTACCATCAGCGGCAGTGGACCCGGCTGTCCGTATGGCCTTAACTCCAAATGGAGTGATCCAAAATAATTGCTTTGAAAAGACTCTTTTTTGTCTTTCAAAATCTATATAAGCATAACATATCCAAAAAATCATGTCAATTACTTCGTTTCCAGTTTCGGCTGTTCTCCTGAAACAGCCGATCCGGAATTTGTCGTGACAAGAGAACAGGCAAATTAATAATAATTGTCTTCAATGAAAAATTGCCAGAATTTTTAAAAATCCTCTTGTATTTTCGGTCATAATGCACTATAATATGAAACATATTAATAGCAATTTTATTCAAAATTATTATATGTGTCTAAGGAGGAAAACAGAATGGTTGAACTGATCGTAGGAAAGAAAGGCAAAGGAAAAACAAAAGTACTGTTAGACAAAGTAAACGGAGCTGTAAAGGATGCAAACGGTAGTATTGTTTACTTAGACAAAAGCACTAAACACATGTATGAACTGAATAACAAGGTTCGTCTTATTGACGTTTCCGGTTTTCCTGTTAAGAATGCTGACGAATTCGTAGGATTTATCTGTGGTATCCTTTCACAGGATCATGATCTGGAGCAGATTTATCTGGATAGCTTCCTTACAACAGCAAAGCTTGAAGGTAAGGATGCAACAGAAACACTGGATCAGTTAAGTGCCATTGGTGAGAAATTTAAGGTTTCCTTTATTATCAGTATGTCACTGGATAAGGAAGAAGTTCCTGCTACATATCAGGATAAGATTGTCAGCGCATTATAATAAAATTGAATATTGATGTTGTTTTTATATAAGAATAAATGATATTAAACAACGTAAAATCAGGGGAATCTGTTTTGGATAGATTCCCCTTTTTAATGCTTCATTCCCTCTCATTTTCCATCTGTGCCCTGGCTTTCCGTCCAATGCGTGTATTGCTGTTCATAAGACTGGCACGGGTGACTTTGTCATTGCCGAATTTTATTCTGATAGAATCCAGAGCCGCATCAAGCTTCTGGCGGCGTTCTTTTTCACTGGTGTCTTCAAAGAAAGACAGCTGTTCAAAGGAATCGTCGGTAAGCCCTGTCAGGGATACTCCGATCAGGCGGAGAGGCTGGCCTTTCCAGGATTCCCGAAAAAGATTCCGGGCATCTGTGTAGATTTCATCTGTGATATCTGTGGCATTGGCAAGTTTCATCTGATGAGATTTATTCCTGAAATCCAGGGTGCGGAAGGTTACGGATATGCAGGTGCACTTTTTCTTTTTACGGCGCATGCGGGTTGCCAGGACATCACACTGTTCCAGCAGGATAGGAAAAATCTTTTCAAGAGAAACAATATCATCATTAAATGTTGTTTCTACGCTGAAACCTTTTGCTTCGTCAGGCTGGGATTTTACCGGAGAATCGTCCAGGCCTCTGGAATACTGATAAAGCTGCTGGCCTGCTTTGTCGCCCAGAAGCTGCTGAATCTTGGATTTATTTTCATGGGCCAGGTCTCCGATCGTTTTAATTCCTGCATCTATAAGTTTCTGCTCTGAGGATTTTCCGAGGAAAAGCAGATCCCTCACTGGCAGTGGCCACATTTTTACAGGGATTTCATCTGGGAACAGCGTATGGACCTTATCAGGTTTTTCAAAATCAGAAGCCATTTTTGCCAGAAGCTTGTTTGTGGATATTCCTACATTTACAGTAAAACCAAGTTCGTTATGGATTTTATCTTTGATTTCGCAGGCAGTTGCAACAGGATCTGGATATATAAAAGAAGTTCCGGTCATATCCAGAAATACCTCATCAATGGAAAAAGATTCCATTACAGGTGCATAGGATGCGCAGATTGCTTTAAAAGCCCGGGAATATTTGTCGTAAAGCTCAAAATCAGAAGGAACTGTGACAAGGCCGGGACATTTGCGCAGAGCCATGGCCATTGGCTCACCTGTCTGAATGCCGTATTTTTTTGCAGGGATAGATTTTGCTACCACAATGCCGGTCCGTTTCTGTGGATCTCCACCGATACAGGAAGGAATTTCACGGAGATCCGGAAGGCCTTCTTTTATTCTTCGTACAGCTTCCCAGGAAAGGAAAGCACTGTTTACATCAACATGAAAAATTAATCGTTTCATAGTTGTTCACCCTTTGTTTTTATAAGTTTCTGTCATAACTACTGCCAAATCTGAGAAGAAAGCTGTCTGAAAAGCTTCAAATACTCCTCTTCCACTGTTTTGAACGGCAGTACTGTATAGTCAACTGTGATATGGATCGCAGGTTTCGGTTCTGCTGGAGTCTCACCAAGAAGATATTTCAGGTCATACCAGAGAAGGTCGTTATCTATGGATTTCAGTTTCATGTCCTCTTCCAGAGAAAGAGCGGAACCCAGATACTTTCGGTAAATAACTTTAAGAAGTTTTTCTTCCTGTTTCAGATAATCCGTGAGACTTTTTTTGAAAGGTCTTGGGACATCTGACATGTAGCATTCACTGGCATCATGAAGAAGTGCAGCAAGAATCAGGCGGCTGGAATAGTTGCGGGCAGCTGCTTCTCTGGCACAGAGGATACAATGCTGTCCTACGGAGAAAAAGCTTTTTACATGGCCGTTGCCGCGACAGATAAGGGAAAGGGCATGTGCAATGTCTTCTATACAGATAAGTGCTTCTTCTGGATGAAGAGGATCAAAATGTCTGCCTGTGTAAGTGGTAATACAATCGCTCATAATAGGAAATGCTCCTTTCTGTAAGTTACCTTTTATATGATAATTATTGGTTCGCGTGATTTATGTATTTTATTATAAACACTGAAAAGAAACATGTCTATTATGAAAAAGCAAAATAAATAGATTCTGTTTTTACAAATCTGTTCTGTTCTGTGCTATAATACAAAAAAACGACAGGAGATAATGGCTATGAAGCATATGGAAGAAATGAAGATTGCCGGTCTGGCTATGGCACTATGTATTGTCATGCTGGGAATTTATATTGTTGTTCCGAAAGATGGAACAACCTCTCATCTTACAGCGATTCCGGATAATAACGCAGCACAGCCTGCTACAGATTCAACTTCTCAGGGACAGGGTTCTGCAGATACCGGAAATGATGATTATTTTCCAATTTATACGGAAGACAGCTATGACAGTGAGGCAGATAATTCGTACTCTGATGGCAGCGGAGATAATGGAGATTCCGATACTGATAATAATTACTCTAATGATAATTCAGGTGATACGGCTGATAACAGCGATTACAATACAGATTCATCCGATAATGGTGACAATGGAGATGATGAAGTAACTGATGTGACTCCTTCTGATGATCCATCTGATAATACAGATAGCGGAACTGGTGATGTGATCGATGATAGTTCTGATACAGGTGATACATCTGATTCAGATCTTGGAAATGATACCGGAGATGATGATACAGTAGAAATATATTAAAAATATACAAAGCAGGCAAAAAAGAGCCGATTTCTGAACTTCACATTATATTGTGATACAGAATCTGCTCTTTTTTATAAATTAACAGACAGTTGAGTGAATTATGACTATCCATTCAGCTATCTGTTGTATTTACTTATGAATTGATATTCTGAAGCAATGAGGTCATTTCCTGATACAGGACATCTTTGGAAGAGGCACCCATAACAATAGAAATAAATGGTTTTCCGTAAGCATTCTGACTTAACAGAGCCAGACAGTTTCCTGCTTTATCGGTTGTTCCTGTTTTTCCACCCAAAATTGTGACATCTTTCGGAGCAGTGGCCTCTCCGGTAAGATAATGATCTGTCGCCGGTAAAGTGGCACTTGCATCGGAACCATCTGAGTGTTTGTAAGTAACTGTGTAAGACGACATCTGTGTGATATCAGTAAATTCCGGATAATTCAGTGCTTCTTTCAGCATCAGATAAATATCATAAGGTGTTGTATAATGATTCTCATCCTGCAGACCATGAGGATTGGTAAAATGAGTACCTGTACAGCCAAGCTCTGCAGCAAAAGAATTCATCAGTTCCACGAATTTATCAGTTGTTCCACCTACATGTTCAGCAATGGCAGAAGCTGCATCATTAGCAGAATAAACAAGAAGGCAGTGAAGAAGCTGATCCATTGTGACCTGATCTCCTGCCTGAAAACCTGCCACCTGAGAACCTGATTCCAGAGTGACATTTTCCTGGGAAATTGTTACAGTATCATCCATGTTACCATATTTCAGGGCTAACATTGCAGTCATAATCTTAGTGATACTGGCTGGATACACCTTGTTATATGCCCCTTTGGCATAAAGAACTTTTTTGTCATTAAGGTTCAGAAGAACTCCGGCCTGATTATCATCCAGACTGACCGAATCCAGATCAACATCCTTAGTGACAACACAAAGATTCTGGGCAAATCCTTCTGCACGTTGGTCTTCTTTTGAAATCAGTGTATTATCAAATTCAGAAAACGCATTAAAGGCATTCGCAGGGGAAGAGAAAAGTCCTCCTCTTAATTTGTAAACTCCCAATCCGCCTGCACCGCATAATACCACAAGAAGAAGTATCAGCAAAATAGTGTTGCGAATCCTTTTTCTGCGCATTCTGCGAAGCCTGGCCGCCTGTGCTTTCCGTTTGGAAGATGAAGGCTGACGGGGAGTTTGAGTACCGGAAACAGCGCTACGTGGAGTTCCGGAAACTGTACGGCCGGAGCGGTTTGCCGGCCTGGCACTGTTTTTTACAGGTTCTTTACGTGTCATAAATATTCCTCTTTCCGAAAGTAGGCATCCTTTTTCTGCTCTTTCTTTTGTAATTCTTTATTATATGTACTGCTCTGGAGTCCAACGTTGAGAACAAGTCCCATACCCATAAAAAGACTGACCAGAGAAGTAAGTCCATAACTTACAAAAGGCAGCGGTGTTCCGGTATTCGGTGCAAGGCCGGTAGCAACACAGATATTGATAAAACTCTGTATAGAGACAATACTTCCTACACCACAGCATATGATCTTTCCGGCAAGATCCTTCGCCCTGAGACTCATGCGGATACACTCAAAAGTGATCAGGAACAGAAGAAGTACAATACATGTACAGCCGAAAAAGCCATACTGCTCTCCTGCTACTGCGAAGATAAAGTCTGTCTGGTTCTCAGAAACAAAGTTTCCGTCATTAACAGAAGTGACACTCGTATTATTGCCAAACACACGGCCTACAAGCTCACCGGAAGCAATGGCTGTCTTGGAGTTGTTCTGCTGTTCAATGTCATCTGCATATTCCTCATTTTCCGGATAGAGAAAGGACATAATACGGTTTCGCTGGTAGTCCTGTATCAGCTTCTGATCCGGTTGAACAACAATGGAGAGAAAAATGATCGCAAGAGGAATCGCGATCAATGCTACACCTCCGATGATCTTATAACTTAATCCTGCGATATAGATCAGAATACAGAACAAGATCGTTACAGTAATGGTATTCTTCATATCTGGCTGCACATAGATCAGCATTAACGGTATCACGAGGAGAACAGCTGACTTTACAAGTGTTCTTAAAGTATTAAGATCTTCCTCATGATCCATAAAAAATTTTGCAAAAAACAGGATAATGATGATCTTGGACAGCTCAGTAGGCTGGAAACGGATAAATCCCAGATCAACCCATCTTGCAGCACCATTGGCACTTGATCCAAAAAAACGTACTGCAAGAAGCATTACAATGTTGAATCCATACATGATCCACTGAAAGTTCAAAAGCCAGGAATAATCCATCAGCGAAAGGATCAGCATAAGAACTACGCCGATGATCACACCCAGAAGCTGACGGGTGCGGAGATAATCAGCAGCTGTTCCGACAAGCTGAATGCCGATAAAGCTGATCGCCAGCAGGAATACTACCAGACGGAAATTATAAAACCGCAGCTTATACTGTTTAATCATAAATTATGCATCCCTTTTCTTAAGTACAGGTATGACTGCATGCAGAACAGGTGGTTCCTGAGAAATCTGTATCGTCACCCTTTTTTCATCAATAACAACGTATTTTTTTACCGCATGAATAAGATCATTGCGTAAAAGTTTCATCATCTGTGGAGAGCAGTCTATGCGTTCAGAAACAAGAAGAAGTTTCATTCTGTCACGGGCATATCCTGCAGAACGGTTTTTTTCGGAGAAAAAAGCACGCATATGGATTCCCCCTTTATGATGAGAAAACGACAGGTAGCAAGTTTATTTCTTAAAAAGGCCACCAAATCGCTGGAATATACTGTTTTTACGCCGGACTGTAACGTAGGGGATATCCTCCCCCATCAGACGTCGGCAGATGTTTCGGTATTCCTCTTCTGCCTGGGAATTTTTGCCGGATAGAGGTTCCCCCTGGTTGGTGGAAATGACGATCTGCTCATCATCAAGAATAGCCCCTATCAGATCTACAGCAAGAATTTCCAGTACATCATCTACAGACATCATATCACCCCTGGCTACCATTTCCGGACGGAGCCGGTTGATGATCAGCCTGATATCGCGGATCCCGTCAGATTCCAGAAGTCCGATGATACGGTCTGCATCACGGATAGCTGATACTTCAGGGGTTGTTACTACAAGTGCCCGGTCTGCACCTGCCACAGCATTACGGAATCCCTGCTCAATTCCTGCCGGACAGTCCAGAAGAACATAATCGAATTCCTCCCTGAGATCATCAGTAAGTTTGATCATCTGTTCCGGTGATACGGCAGTCTTGTCTTTTGTCTGGGCAGATGGAAGAAGATACAGTTCCGAGTGCCGCCTGTCCCGTATCAGAGCCTGTTTCAGCCGGCAACTCCCATTGATAACATCTACCAGATTGTAAACAATACGGTTTTCGAGTCCCATGACAACATCCAGGTTTCTAAGACCGATATCAGTGTCCACAACGGCAACTTTTTTGCCCATGGCAGCAAGTCCTGTTCCAATGTTGGCAACTGTTGTGGTTTTTCCTACACCGCCTTTTCCGGATGTGATGACAATGACCTCACTCATGTTTTCTGATTCCTCCTGATAAAAAGTTCCATACTTCTGGTCTTTTCGTCTGGTTCGTTTAGTCATTCGAAACATTACTGGTATCGCTTGCGGCATATCCAGTGAGAATGGTGCTTTCATCTGCAAGTCCGAAAATGTATTTAAAAATATCATTTGCTGCAAGGCAGGCATTACCGGATGCATATCCATTGGCAATACGGACAGAAATTGCATATTTCGGTTCAGAGGCTGGTGCATATCCGACAAAGAGTGCATTGTTCGGATGGTAGTAATCAATCTCAGCTGTACCAGTCTTTCCGGCTGCTTCAACTCCAAGACCATTAAACTGGTCATGTGTCTGCACTACACGGTACATGCCATCATGGATATCATCCCAGATGTTGCTTGCAATGTCAAGCTGGCCTTCTTTTTCGGAAGGATATTCTTTTACCAGATTTCCCTTGGAATCGGTTACACGGTTCAGAAGAGAAAGCTTGTAGATGCTTCCGGATGTTGCAATGGTAGTTGCGTATCTTGCAAGCTGACTGGTAGTAAACATATTGGTACCCTGTCCTATATAAGAAGGAACTGCATTTTTATCTGAAACCTGAGGGGAAGCTTCGGAAATTTCGATTCCGGTCTTTCGGTCAAGTCCCATCAGAGATGCATATTTCTGGAGCATTCCAAGGCTTCGGGCCTCGGAAAAGTTCCCTTCAGAATCCTTACCAAGTTCAAAACCGATGGTGCTGAAGAATACGTTGCAGGACTGCTCAATAGCTCCGCGGATCTCAAGAGCAGAATGTCCCTGTTTGTTCCAGCAGTTGATCGGAGGTGTTACAAGATCAAAACTTCCTGTACACTCAATGTAAGTGTTATCATCGATCACACCCTCTGACATACCGGCAACTGTGGAAAGGATCTTCAGTGTAGATCCAGGTGCTGTTCTCTGCTGAGTGGCCTTATTAAAGAAAGGACTGGAGAGATCGGTGGAAAGCTTTGCATAGTAATCGGTATCCATATTATTGGTAAGTCTGTTATTATCATATCCCGGATAAGATACACATGCAAGTACATCTCCGGTTTCCACATCGGTAAGAACGGCTGAAGCAGAACACGGAGCCAACGCAAGCTGGGCAGGAGTGATCTCAAGGTTAGCGATCTTACGGTACATAAATGTATAGGAATCGATCTGACCGGAAGCCAGACTCTGATAAAGCTCGTCCTCTTTAGAGAGAACACCCTGTTCATAAAGGACAAGACACAGTTCCTGTCCGCTGATGGTATCTTCCTGAAGCATATATTTGTACAGAAGTTTGGAAAAACCTGTATCTGTTTTCAGATAGCTGATGACGTAATCAGTCAGAGCCTGATATATCTCGGTGGAATCCAGATATTCACCGGATGTGGAAATCTGGGAGATATCGATCCAGTTCTGGCTGGCTGCGTAATTCAGATAATCTTTCAGGCTGATGCTCTGATCATTCTTCCATGCTTTGTAAGTCTCATCGGAAGTATCAATGGAATCACTTTTCAGAACGTTCAGTGTGTTTGTGAGAAGATCATCACAGATATAGGTAAGGTATTCCTGGATCTGTGCATCTTCATCTTTATAAGCAGGCGGATTATCACCTGTGAGCCTGTTACTTATTGTATCAAAAACCTGCTGCTGTTTTTGTTGAAACTTGGCATATAAATTTTTTTCTGTATCAGAAGCATCATCATTCCTGAATTTTGTGATATCGATCACGCTGTTGGCAATCAAAGCATTGTATACATCATAGATTGGAATGGTAATCTTACTTGCATCTTTCTCGGCTTCATAGTCATACGATTTATTTGGTGTCAGCTTGGAAAGAACGATTCCGGCTACACGCTGCTCCAGGATCTGATAGATACTCTTCTGCCAGTCTGAATCAATGGTCAGATAAACGTCGTTGCCAGCTACAGGATCTATAGTTTTGGAGCTGTCGATATCCAGAACTTTACCAAGATTATCAACAGTTACGGTTTCTTCACCGTCTTTGCCCTGAAGATCCAGTTCCATATACTGCTCGATACCGGCTTTTCCTACGATAGCATCGTTGGAATAGTCAGGGTTTTCTTTACGAAGAGTTTCCAGTTCCTCGGAAGAAGCCTGGCCTGTGTAGCCAAGGATCGGAGCCATGCTCTCATCATCTACATATTTTCGGGTGGAATCTTCCACAATATCAATTCCCTGAAGTTCTGCCTGATTTTCTCTTATGGCTGCAACAGATTTTTCACTGACATTAGTTGCGATGGTAACAGGCATATATTTCTTGAAGCTGTTGGTATTCAGCTGATAACGCATAATTGCGATTTCAAGAATTTCCTGTTTGGTAAGCTCATCAGGAAGTGAATGCGCAGCAAGCTCTTCGCTGGTGTAAGCATCTTTACCGTACAGTACAATGGAAAAACCCTTGTTTCCTGTGAGGTAATCCATCATTTCAGCAGCAGTGGCATTTTTCTGCTCATCGCTTAAGTTATCGATCTGCGCTTCTCCGTAAACATCTGCGCGGAAACGGTTCAGTGTAAAGCCCTCATCTACATCAAAGGCATAATCACCGTGATCATTTACAATAATATGAAAATTATCTGAGAGACTGTCACCATTCCGGAAAGGATCTGAAGCACCTGATAGGCAATGCCGTTTAGTGTCAGATTTTTTTCTCTGGAGCTGTCGTATGTGCCGCTGTCTTCAAAAGTAACAGAATAGGCAAGTACATTGGAAGCAACTACTGTACCGTTTCTGTCATAAATATTACCACGGGTACTTTTGATCACTCGTGTTTTAGTTGTTCTTGACTGAAATTTATTGATGTAGTCCTGACCCTGTATGATCTGCAGGCTGAAAAGCTGCCTTACAAGAACAGAAGAAAGAAAAACAAATACGATCACAAGAACTGTTGTACGTTTTAAGCGTATTTTTTTGATGATTTTTTTTATTTTAATTCCCAAATAGACTCACTTTCTTTCCTTACAGTATCCATTAAGTGGTAGTTGATCCAGTAAAATGCCCGGTATACGATGATCGTGAGGAAAACCGTATAGACAATTTCAGGAATAATGATCCGGTAGATATAGGTCCAGAATCCAAGACGCCCCCGAAGAAGGAACTGCAGGCCGTATACAGCCAGATTATAAAGCAGATCAGTTCCTGCTACAAGGAAGATCGGAACTTTCAGATCATCATCGTAAAAGCTGCGGAACGCATAACCACTGATAAACCCCACATACATATAGATCAGCGCATAAAAACCAAACAGCGATCCGTAAAAAAGATCAATAAACAGTCCGGAGAAAAAACCTGTCCAAAGACCAACTTTACGACCGCGCATCAGTCCCATCGCAACACAAAGGATCAGTGGCAGGTTCGGTGTAATAGAACCTATGGAAATGTAATCTATTACTGTACATTGAAGTAAAAAACAGACTATAATAGTAATAAACAGTACGATTTTATTTTTCATCGGACGCATCCTCCGATTTATCTACTGCGTCCTGTTTATTGACGGTGATAACAAATACATCTTTGAGATGGCCAAAATCCACCGGTGTTACAATGGTACCTGTCTTTGTCAGGTTGTTTGGATCCTGCTGGATTTCGCTGACATAGCCGATAAACAGTCCTTCTACAAATTTCTCACTGATGTTGGATGTGACAATACGCTCACCTACAGTTACTTTATTGTCCTGATCGTACAGCTGCTCAAAACTAAGTTTGCCCTCGTCAATAAGTTCCAGGTCACCAGTGACCACACAGTTGTCAGATGTGCTGACAGTCATTGCACTTACATTACTGCTGTCATCAATAATGGAACGTACAGTTGCCCAGGAAGGTCCTACTTCTGTAACAATCCCCACAAGACCTTTGCCTGCAATTACATTGTTATCAATACGAATCCCATCGTTGCTGCCCTTGTTGATCATAAAAGTATTATACCAGTTTCCCGGATCTTTGGAAATGATACGCGCTGCAACTTTAGGATAATCGGAATATTCCTGATCCAGATTATAAAGTTCTTTCAGTCTGGTAAGCTCAGTCTGATCCTGGATCAGGATATTATTCTGCTCTGTGAGACTGTTGATCTGATTTTTCAGTTCTTCATTTTCCTGAAGCACATCCTGTTTGTCACGGAGACTGTTTTTTACATCGCCGAACATATTGCTGACACCGGAAATACCTTTTTCAAACGGAACCACAAGAAAACCAGCTGTTTCCTGCAATGCTGAAGAAGATGATCCTGATGCAACGGTAGCTACGATGCAGCTTCCGCAAAAAAGTGTCATGATCACAAGGAGATGCTTGCTTTTTAAATTGAAATGAAAACGCACTTTTTTTCTGATGTTTTTCATGCACATACCCCTTTACAGTTTTTTCTGCTTTACAGGCTGCGCCCATTTGCGCAGGTCTCTGTCGCGGATAATCTTTTCAAGGCCACGCACAGCAGAAGTTTCGTACAGATCGGAAAGATTAAAGGCAAAACCTGTATAACCCGCCAGATAATTATCTAGATAAGGAAGCCGTGTACTGCCGCCTGTAAGATAGATTCCTTCTTGCGCTATGTGATAGGCAATCTGAGGCGGAGTTCGCTCCAGAAAAGTTTTCATTTCCGATGCAATCTGATTTACACAGTTGATAATGCCCTCATTGACTACGGAAGCAGAAACCACTTCCTCTCTCGGAAGGCCGGAAACACTGTCAATCCCCACCACCTTGCGGGCTCCTTTCTTCTGATCATTCAGTCGTCCCATCACCAGTTTCAGTCTTTTGGCTGTGCGGGTTCCAATCTGGAGATTGTACTTCTTTCGGATTTCACTGCAGATGGATTCATTCATCTGTCTTCCGCCAATTGGGATCTTTCGGCTGATAATGATCTTTCCGTCTGTAATAATGGAGAATTCCGTACTTTGGGCACCGATGTTGACGATCATGCTGCCCTCTTTTTTATCAAGATCTACATTCATGGCAATTGCATCCGCAATAGGTGATTCCACCATGAAAACCCGGTTCTTCCGAAGCCAGTGACCGTTGACAAGATGATAGTAAGCTCTCTTTTCAACAGGTGTCATATCAAGTGGAACTGTGAAATACATATCAGCACCAAGGCCAGTCGTATGATCGATCTTTCGCATCATGCTGTATAAAACGATCTCCTGAAGTTCCAGATTGGCGATCATGCCAAAAGCCATTGGGGAATTTACCGTAATATCAGCAGGTGCTTTTTCAAACATTTCGTATGCTTCGTTGCCCATGGCAAGGATCTTCCGCTTACGGTAGGCTACCATATTTTTTTCTATGTAAGTCTTGTTTCTGAGAACTGAATAAACTTTTACGGTACTGCTCCCCAGGTCTACCCCGTAATAATTTCTAAAAAGCATAAATCTGCCCCTTCATTTAAATATACTCATCAAAAATCCCTTTTTCACGGAAACTGATATATTTCTGGTCACCAATGATAATATGATCCAGAAGATGTATTCCCATCATTTCCCCTGTTTCATAAATACGTCTTGTCACATCCAGGTCAGCTTCGCTTGGGGACGGATCACCGCCGGGATGATTATGAACAAGGATCAGATTTACTGCGCGGAACTTAACAGCCTCCACAAAGACTTCTCTCGGAGTAATCAGTGTGGCATTGGCAGTACCGCGACTTAAAAGCTGTTCCCCTGTCAGATGGTTATGACCATCCAGCATCATACAGTAAAGCAGCTCCTGTTCTTCATGGCGCAGCTGTTCCATATAATATCTGGCAATGGTGACAGGACGGTTAAAGGACAGTTCCGGCTTCGCAGCAGCTGCAGCCATACGTTTGGAAAGCTCCCCGATGCATTTCAGCTGTATGGCTTTTACCTTACCGATACCGCGAATCTTCATCAGCTCAGGCAGGGTGGCATGAAAAAGGCCAAGAAGACCGGAGTGTCCGTTCTGTTCCGATAAATTAAGGATTTCATCTGCCAGTGTAAGAGAACTTATACCCTGAACGCCGCAGCGCAGGATCACGGCCAGAAGCTCCCTGTCGCTTAAGGCCTGTTCCCCTTCCCGTAAACATTTCTCATACGGGCGTTGATAACCTGGCATTTCCATGATTGTATCTTTCATTTAATTTCCCTTTTCGCTCCCGGAAGAAGGAAATGCAAAATTGCAGTGATTATTTTAGCATAAAAAGCTAGGGATGTACACTCTATCCCGAAATTTCCACTTTTTTCACATTTTATTTACAGGCAGAGAATAAACAGAAGCAACTGCTTCTGCTACTTTGATTCCGTCCATAGCTGCGGAAGTGATACCACCTGCATAACCGGCACCCTCACCGCAGGGATAAATCCCTTCTATATTAGAAGTAAGTTCTTTGTGGTCACGAACGATCCTTACAGGAGATGAAGTTCTGCTTTCGACACCTTCCAGAAGGGCATCCGACCTGTCAAAACCGGCAATTTTTTTCCCAAAGGCATGAATACCTGCTTCGATAGAATCCCCGATCTCTTTCGGGAAAATACTCCGAACATTGGCAAAGGTATATTCTCCTTTGATACATGGAATCACTTTACCTAATTCCGTACTTTTCTGATTCTTGCAGTAATCCCCGAAAAGCTGTACCGGAACTTTACCATTTCCTGTTTCCCAGGCTGTAAGTTCTAGTTTACGCTGCAAGGCAATTCCTCCAAGCACACCTTCTTCCGGAAAATCAGAAGGATTGACAGTAACAATGACAGCACTGTTGGCATTATGGCTGTTACGAGCCTGATAGCTCATGCCATTTACTGCAAGCATCCCTTTCTCCGAGGAAGCATTTACTACATAACCGCCCGGACACATACAAAAAGAATAAACACCACGTCCATTTTCCAGTGTATGGGTAACTTTATAGCTGGCAGCTCCCAGGCGTTCATTTTCCGATTCTCCGTAAAGATCCTGGTTGATCATGGTCTGTGGATGTTCTATACGCACACCTACAGCAAAAGATTTCGGCTCCATGTGAATTCCTCGTTTCTTTAACATGGAAAAAGTATCTCTTGCACTGTGGCCAGGTGCCAGGACACAGACCTCTGCCGGAATCTTTTCCTGATCATTAACAATAACTCCTTCCAGGTGTCCGTCATTCAGGATAAAATCCGTTACTGTGGAACGAAAACGGAACTGACCGCCCATCTCTTCAATCTGATGACGCATAAACTGAACGATTCCCACCAACTGATCTGTGCCAAGATGGGGTTTCTGCTGATAAAGAATCTCAGAAGGAGCCCCGGCTTCCACAAAACGAGACAGAACTTCCTTTCCTCTTCCGAAAGTATCTTTTACAAGGGTATTCAGTTTTCCGTCAGAAAAAGTTCCTGCTCCACCTTCTCCGAACTGTACATTGGAATCTGGGTCAAGAACACCGTTTTTCCAGAACTGCTCTACTGTTTGCTGGCGTTTGTCAGCTTCCTCACCACGTTCCAGTACAAGCGGACAGTAACCGGCCTTTGCAAGATACCATGCACAGAACAGACCAGCAGGGCCGCTTCCGATCACTACTGGTGGATGAAGCAGTTTTTCAGAGCCTGGCTCAGGAAAATGATAGCAGGTCTCTTTAGTTAACATAACATTTTTATCGTGAACCTTCTTGAGAACGCGAGATTCGTTATCTGTTTTTACATCAATGGTGTAAACAAATTTTTTATCATCTTTATGACGTGCATCCAGAGATTGTTTGTGGATTTTGTAAGTAAAAGGTGTATTGCCAAGACGAAGCGTTTTGGTGATCTTTTTCTGAAGCTGCTCTTCTGTGTGGGTGATTGGCAGTTTCATCTGTGTGATCCGGATCATGAATTCTCCTCCTTTGCTGCATGAATGCCGGCTGCGGCACCGCTTGACCAGGCCCACTGAAGATTGTATCCTCCGCAGGTTCCGTCAATATCAAGGAGTTCTCCTGCAAAATAAAGCCCTTTATGGAGCCTGGATTCCATGGTATGACTGTCTATTTCAGAAGTATCCACACCGCCGGAGCAGATCTGCGCCTGTTCAAAAGAAAGGCCGCTTTTTACAGAAAGTCTGAAATCTGTGATCGCAGAGATCAGATCCTTCTGTGCAGCTAAAACGCGGATCAATTTTTCAGGAAAAAGACCTGTGAGAAGTTCTTTTTCATTTTTGTACGGACAGTCATTTTTTCTTCTGCCGAGATATTCCTGCAGTTCCTGTTTTGTTAATTCAGGAAAAAAGTTGATCGACAGTTCCACTTTTTTCTTTTCGTAAATAGCACGGATAGCATAACGGGAAATCTGAAATACAGGAATTCCGGATACGCCATAATCTGTAAGCTGTAATTCCCCCTGCTGGGAAGTTTCTGGCGTGCCGTTGATATATAGAGTTACTTTTCCCTCTGTACGCACACCGCTCCAGCCGGAAAAATAGTTCTCCTTACATTTAAGGGCAGTCAGTGCAGGCAGCGGTTCAATAAGATGATGACCAAGACTTCGGGCTATCTTATAACCGCTTTCACCGGAACCGGCAACAGAGGAAGCTTTGGAACCATTGGCAAGGATCACTGCATCACAGGTGTAAGTCCAGCCGTTTGTGTGGACATTCCAGTGGCCGCCTGTGAAAGACACTCCTGTAACATACTGATTGGTTTTCAGCTTTACTTTCAGACTGCGTGCTTTCATGGTAAGCACGTCCACAATACTTTGAGCCTGGTTGCTTCGGGGATAGATCCATCCGCTGCGGTCAGTGGTACATATTCCCAGTTTCTGAAAGAAAGAAAGGGTATCATCTACCGAAAACTGTTTAAGAGCATCTTTTACAAATTCAGGGTGTGAACCTCTGTAGGCATTTTCTATGTTATTAAGATTTGTCATGTTGCAGCGTCCGTTCCCTGTTGCACATATCTTCCGGCCAGGACGGTCATTCTGCTCCAGTACCGTGACAGCAGCTCCGATTGCAGCAGCTTTTATTGCTGCCACAAGACCGGATGCACCTGCACCGACTATGATAATCTGTTTCATAATTTCACAAGTTCCTTGTCAACCATATACTGAAGAGATTTCAGGATTCCGAGTTTTGCATGTTCCCAGGTAAGTCCTCCCTGGAAGTAAACAGCATACGGATCTTTCATAGGTCCATCAGCAGAAAGCTCAATGGAAGATCCCTGGATAAATGCACCTGCTGCCATGATAACCTGGCTGTCATAACCTGGCATATCCCATGGTTCCGGTGTCACGAAACTGTCTACCGGTGCAGCTGCCTGGATTCCCTGACAAAACGCAACAAGCCCCTCCGGGGTTCCAAGAGTTACAGCCTGAATGATATCCTGACGTGGTTCTGTACTGTTTGGCACTACCGGGAAACCAAGCTTCTCATAGATATTAGCTGCAAAAACAGCTCCTTTTAAAGCCCCTTTTGTGACCATCGGTGCAAGGAAAAATCCCTGGTACAGAGAGCGGTTTACACCAAGAGTTGCACCGACTTCCATACCAAGTCCCGGACATGTCATACGGTAAGAAGCATTTTCCACGCAATCTTTTCTTCCCGCAATGTAGCCGCCAATAGGAGCAAGTCCGCCGCCCGGATTCTTGATCAGGGAACCAACCATAATGTCAGCTCCTACGTCACTTGGCTCAATGGTATCTACGAATTCCCCATAGCAGTTATCTACCATGCAGATCACATCAGGCTTGATTTTCTTTACAAAAGAGATCAGCTCCCCAATCTGTTTTACAGAGAAGGAAGGACGTGTCTGGTAGCCTTTGGAACGCTGAATCGTTACCAGCTTTGTTTTTTCGTTAATTGCTTTTTTAATGTTTTCGTAATCGAAAGTACCATCGGAAAGAAGATCTACCTGACGGTATTTTACACCGTATTCAGCAAGAGAGCCATTGGATTGACGGATTCCGATAACTTCTTCCAGGGTATCATATGGTTTTCCGACTGGGGAAAGCAGCTCATCGCCCGGACGTAAATTTCCGAACAGGGCAATAGCCAGGGCATGGGTTCCGCATGTGATCTGTGGGCGGACCAGGCAGGCTTCTGTATGAAAAGTATCTGCATAAACCTGTTCCAGGATCTCACGGCCAAGATCATTGTAGCCATATCCGGAGGAAGTTCCGAAACATGCTTCGCTTACGCGGTTTTTCTGCATGGCGTGGATCACTTTCATCTGGTTATACTCTGCAGTCTGGTCAAATTTTTCAAAACGTTCTTTCAAGGAATCTTCTACCTCTTTTCCGAAATCATAAACTTCGGAAGAGATTCCAAGCTGTGCATACATTTCTTTCATAATAATCTTTTCCTTCTTTTTTTATTGTTCAGACAGAAGAATTCCTTTTTCCCTGCATACAGAAAGCATGTAGTCAAGGACCCTGCTGTCATTGTAATCAAATTTATCTTTATCCACCCAGGTTACTTCTCCTTCTCTGCGGAACCAGGTGAGCTGCCGCTTGGCGAAGTGTCTGGTGTCGCGCTTCAGGATACGGATGGCTTCTTCATAAGGATACTCGCCTCCCAGCCAGGACAGGATTTCTTTATAACCCAGGCCCTGCATGGATACCATTTCTCTGTGACAGCCCATCCGATGAAGGTTTTTTACTTCTTCTACCAGGCCGTTTTTCAGCATTTCATCTACTCTTGCATCGATTCTCTCATAGAGAAGAGGGCGTGGGGCATTCAGAACAAAATAAGCCAGATTATATGGGCTTACATGTTCTTTCTGCTCTTCATTATGTTCGGAGATCCGGGTACCGTTCTGTTTGTAGAATTCCAGTGCGCGGATTACGCGTTTAACATTATTTTCGTGAATGTCTTCTGCTGATTTTGGATCAACAGATACAAGCATATCGTGGAGAAAAGAGCTGCCTTTTTCTGCAGCTAATGCTTCCAGTTCTTTGCGATAGCTGTCATCCTGCTCTGACTGGGTAAAATCAATATCCCTGGTGATTGCCTGGATATAAAATCCGGTGCCGCCCACCAGGATGGGAATCCTGCCTTTTGAGTAGATCTCTCCCATTGATTTTTTTGCCAGCTGCTGAAAAAGCACGATATTAAAATCTTCTGTAGGCTCCAGCACATCTACCAGATGGTGAGGGACGCCGTCCATTTCATCCGGAGTGATCTTGGCAGAGCCAATATCCATATAGCGGTATACCTGCATGGAGTCTGCAGATATGATCTCACCGTTTACTGCTTTTGCCAGAGCAATAGAAAGCTTTGTTTTTCCAACAGCAGTAGGTCCGGTAAGAACAATAAGAGGTTTCTTCATAATGTCCTCCCGTATTATACGATACGTTTAAATTTCTTTTCGATTTCTGTCTTTGTCATGGAAATGATGGTTGGTCTTCCATGAGGGCAGTTATAAGGATTTTCCAGGGTCAGGAGCTCATCGATCAGTTTATCCGCCTCCTGAGGTGACATGGCATGATTTCCTTTTACTGCTGCTTTGCAGGCCATAGTGGCAAGTCTTGCAGTAAACAGCTCAAAAGCATCTTTTGTGCCGTCTGCGCCGAGATGATCCAGCATTTCCAGAAATACTTCTTCCTCGGTCATTCCAAGAAGCAGGGAAGGCACTGCGCTGATACTGTATTCCCGACCGCCGAATGGCTCGATCTCGAAGCCGAAATCCCGGAAATAGTTTTCGTTTGCCTTCAGAAGACTTTCTTCCTCCAGGCTGAGAGAAACGATCAGTGGCGGGCTTAAATACTGAGACCGGATTTCCTGGGATTTAAATAATTTCACAAACCGCTCATAATATACTTTTTCATGTGCCGCATGCTGATCGATAATGTAAAAATTATCCTCAAACTGTACCAGCCAGTAAGTGTCAAACAGCTGTCCGATCAGCTTGTGGCGGCTTCTGGATTCCGGTGCAAGAAGCCGTTCCTCAAAAAGTTCCAGCTGTTTGGGCTGTTCAGTGGGGACGGGGTCTGCCGGGGGAGATACAGGAACAGAAGCATTACACGATTCCTGGAATGAGACTCCGCCGGATTCATTGGATGCTTTGAATATGGAAGTCTTCGTATTGAAAACACTAGTGTTATCCGATGTATTTGGCGTATTCTGTGTCGCTGTGTTTTCGCAGATGTTTTTTTCTTTTAAAGTCCCGGAAAACATTTCCTCTTCTTCTTTTGTAAAAGGTTTGGAATTATAAAAGGAGCTTTCCCGCACAGAATCTTCTGCTGCTTTTTGCGAAAATGCTGTACTGGCAGCTGCAACAGCCGGTGTGCTGTTGTAGGACGAAACTGCAGCCGGTCTGCTTCCATACATTTCCTGCCGCCTTTTTACTTCAAAGGGTTCCGGTACGTTGCCAGGTTTTACCTGCTCAGCGCGGGATACTGGTGTTTCTTTTCCAACAGATACCTGCGGGATTAGTTCTCTGTGAGTAACTGCCTTCCGGACTGTTTCATAGATCGCTGTGTAAACTTCTGTTTCTCTGGCAAAACGTACTTCCCTTTTAGCTGGGTGTACATTCACATCAAGATCATTTCCATCCATCTCGATCCGGAGAGAAACAAACGGAAATTTATGCTGCATTACAAAACCTTTATATCCATCTTCAATAGCCTTGGTAATAATCTTGTTTTTTACATATCTTCCATTAATATAATAATTCTCGAAAGTACGGTTTCCTCTAGATATTTCCGGTTTTCCCACAAAGCCTTCAATCTTCATGAAGTCATTTTCGTAGGAAACTTCAAGAAGAGCCCTGGCAATATCACGTCCGTAAACACTGTAGATTACGTCTTTAACACTGTAGTTTCCGGAACTTGAAAGCTTGACCTGGCGATTCTGGATATATTTAAATGAAATCTCCGGATGGGAAAGTGCCAGCTGTTCCATCAGTGTGTTGATATAACCAGCTTCTGTTGTATCTGATTTCAGAAATTTACTTCTTGCCGGTGTGTTATAAAATAGATTCCGGATCAGGAAGGTAGTTCCCTCCGGAGCACCCATTTCTTCTAAAGACTGTTCCTGGCCGCCTTCGATCACATAGCGGGTGCCGCTGATAGCAGATGAAGTTTTGGTTATCAGTTCCACCTGGGCTACAGCTGCAATACTGGAAAGAGCCTCGCCTCGGAAACCAAGAGAGGCGATATGGACAAGATCCTCTACTTTTTCAATTTTGCTTGTGGCATGACGGAGAAATGCAAGAGGAACCTGCTCTGCCTCCATTCCGGAACCATTGTCTGTGATGCGGATCAGTTTTTTTCCACCGTCTGTGATTTCAACAGTGATAGCTGTTGCCCCTGCATCAATAGCATTTTCCACAAGCTCTTTTACAACGGAGGAAGGTCGTTCCACAACCTCTCCTGCTGCGATCTTATCAATGGTATTCTGGTCTAAAACTGCAATTTTTCTCAAATGATCACCACCGGTTCTTTATTTTGTTCTGCAGGTTATAGAGAATGTTCAGAGCTTCCATTGGTGTCAGATTACCGATTTCCAGGCATTTGATCTCCTCAATGATATCATTATCCTGCACTGTATCGAACAGGGACATCTGTGCCATATCTACCTGATCATAAGAAATCTTCTGCTTTTTTTTAGGAGCAGTCAGATCTTTTACAGCTGCAGTAATGTCCGCATCACTGAGCTCTTCTACCAGTTCCTTTGCCCGCTGGATAACGGAATCCGGCACACCGGCAAGTTTGGCTACCTGGATACCGTAACTTTTGTCTGCACCGCCTTTTACGATTTTACGAAGGAATACGATGTCATCACCCTTTTCCTTAACTGCAATACAGTAATTATTTACGCCGGAAAGCTTTCCTTCCAGCTCTGTAAGCTCATGATAATGGGTTGCAAATAAAGTCTTTGCTCCGCAGAGCTTGGTGTTGCTGATGTGTTCAATCACTGCCCATGCAATGGAAAGCCCGTCAAAAGTACTAGTTCCGCGTCCGATTTCATCCAGGATCAGAAGACTTTTCGACGTGGCATTTCGAAGAATATTGGCAACTTCTGTCATTTCCACCATAAAAGTACTCTGGCCGCTGGCAAGATCATCAGAAGCACCTACACGTGTAAAGATACGGTCAACGACTCCGATATTGGCACTGTCAGCAGGAACAAAGCTTCCAATCTGTGCCATCAGTACAATAAGAGCTGTCTGGCGCATGTAAGTGGATTTACCTGCCATATTCGGGCCTGTGATAATAGAAATCCGTTTCTTATGGTTGTCAAGATATGTATCATTAGGAATGAACATATCGTTCTCGATCATCTGTTCCACAACAGGGTGGCGTCCGTTCCGGATATCAATAAGTCCTGTTTCATTGATCTTTGGGCGGACAAAATTGTTCCGCTGTGCCACAAGTGCCAGGGATGCAAAAACGTCCAGTGCTGCAACTGCTTTCGCTGTCCGCTGGATACGGACAACCTCTGCCCCTACTTTATCGCGGATATTGGAAAAAAGTTCAAATTCCAGTGCATAAAGCTTGTCTTCTGCCCCAAGAATCAGATCTTCCAGTTCCTTCAGTTCCTGAGTGATATAGCGTTCTGCATTGGTAAGGGTCTGTTTACGGATATAATCCTCTGGTACAAGATCTTTGAATGTATTGGTAACTTCCAGTGAATAGCCAAATACACGGTTATATTTGATCTTCAGGCTCTTAATACCGGTACGTTCCCTTTCTCTTGCTTCCAGTTCAGAAAGCCATTTTTTTCCATCTGTGCGGGACCGGCGGAATCTGTCGACATCTTCGTTGTAGCCCTCACGAATGATTCCCCCGTCTTTCTGTGCCAGAGGCGGATCATCGGTAATGGAAGTCCGGATCAGTTCTGTGATATCGGTCAACGGATCCATATCTTCGTTGATCGTCTGAAGCAGCGGAGACTGGAATTCTGAGAGAATCTGTTTGATATATGGAAGCATTTCCAGAGATGAGGCAAAAGAAACCAGATCTCTTGGATTGGCGGATTTATAACTAATACGGCTGATGAGACGTTCCAGGTCATAGATGGGATTTAAATATTCACGAATCTCATCTCGTTCCATTGGCTTTTCATTCAGTTCTTCCAGTGCACTTAGTCTCTTTTCGATTTCATCTGCATCGATCAGAGGCTGTTCCACATAAGAACGAAGAGTTCTTGCTCCCATAGCGGTTTTAGTCTTGTCCAGTACCCAGAGGAGAGAACCACGTTTCTGTTTCTCCCGCATAGTTTCCACAAGTTCCAGATTCCGGCGGCTGGAGCTGTCAATGAGCATATATTTCTCCGCTGAATATGGACGGATACTGGCCATATGGGAAAGGGCTGTTTTCTGTGTTTCCTTCAGATATAGAAACAACGCTCCTGATGCAATGATCCCGCTGTCATAATCTGCAATTCCAAGACCTTCCAGGTTTCCTACATGAAAATGTTCTTTTAATGTCTTCTGACAGAGCTGATCGTCAAAATACCATGGCTCCAGTGCAAATACGCAGATCCCAAGACGTCCTTTCAGATCCGCTACATCCACACCGCTTAAAAGAAAGGCATCATTGCAGATGATCTCTGCAGGAGTAAATTTATTGATCTCATCCAGGAGTTTCTGAGGTTTATCCAGTTCTGTGAGAAAACAGTCACCAGTTGTAATATCCGCAATAGCGCAACCGAAATGATCTCCAATAGAAACGATAGACATCAGATAATTGTTTTTAGATTCGTCCAGAGACATGGCATCCAATGTAGTTCCCGGTGTGACAATACGGATAACTTCACGTTTCACCAGACCTTTTGCTTTTTTGGGATCCTCCACCTGTTCACAGATTGCAACTTTGTAGCCTTTCTCGATCAGCCGGTTGATATAAGTCTCCGCAGCATGAAAAGGAACGCCACACATGGGCGCTCTCTCTTCCAGTCCGCAGTCTTTTCCAGTAAGCGTGATCTCCAGTTCCTTCGATGCAGTCAGCGCATCCTCAAAAAACATCTCATAAAAATCGCCCAAGCGGTAAAAAAGGATACAGTCGCTGTACTCTTCTTTGGTTTTTACGTATTCTTTCATCATCGGTGATAATACACTAATATTCTCCGGAAACCCAGTGTTTATGCGGCTTTTAGAAGTTCCAGATGTTGATTTGACCACATTATTACGATAGTTTTTTCCCTCGTTAGTGTTTTTGTCTATACTCAAGTATTTAAACCTCTCTTTAAAATTTTATCTCCATTTGCAAAATCAGGTTTCTGTTCCGTATTTTTGAATATACAGTTCGTATTCGTCATCTATATGTTCTTCTTCAATGTGTGTATAATAATTAGTCATTTTTTCATCAGAGTGTCCAGCTATTTTCTTTACTGTAGCGGCATCCATTCCCGATTGAATGCATCTTGTTACAAAAGTATGACGGAAAATATGAGGATGAACATCCATTAAATTCGGATCTCTGTTCTCTTTTTCTGCCAGAGCAATTTCATGCTTATTAACAATCCCAACAATCCGCCTGCATTCTGTTTGAGCTGATGATGGAAGATAACTTCTTCCTGAAGATGTTGTAAAAATCAGACCGGGATATTTTTTTAAAAGTATATTTGTTTTTCCCCAGTTTTTCCCCAGTTTTTCTTTATCACGATCCTGTTTTTCCTTCCAGCTCATAAAAGCAGCAATCACTGCATCCGTTAATGGAACCTTTCTATTGCTGGCACTTTTCTTTGGTGTTGTAATCTGAATAGTAGAATACCTTTCAGGAAGTTCATTTCCTTTCGAATCATAATATTTTGTAACTCTGTTTAAGGTTTTATATACACGAAGCTTTTCATGCTTAAAGTCAAGATCACACCATTCTAGGGCAAGTGCTTCCCCTATACGTAATCCTGTATGAAGAAGAATAAAAAAGAGTTCATAATACCGGGTATTCTTGCAGCTCTCAAGGAAACGATGAGTGTCATATACACTAAGACATTTTTCATCTTCTTGTTCCTGCATTATCTTCTCATCAGGTATTTCACCCGGTTCTTCTTTAGGCAGTTTAATATCGGCTACGGGATCTATGGGTATCATTTTTCCACCATATGCCTTTTTGAAAAGCTGACGGACTACACTTAATGATTGTATTACCGTTGTACGTGCATATCCTTCTTCTTCGAGTCCCTTTATCATGTCAAGAATATGTGTTGGACGGACCTCTATTAACCTCATGTAACCAATATATTCTCTTACTCGCTCAAAACCATTTACATAGTTACTTAAAGTGGTTGCTTTAACAGAATGCACCACATAAATAAGCATCCATTTTTCATACCACTTTGAAACAGAAATTCTAGGATCATATCCTGCAATTCCGGGGGAAACATTAGCAAGGTAGGCATTTCTTTCTTTTTTTAGATGTTGTAAATTTGTACCATAAATTGAAAACGTTTTTCCTGTACCGCGAACGAAAATTCTGGCCTCATATCGTCCATCTTTTCTTTGATATAATCCTTTTCCTAATTCTTTACCCTTTAAGTTTTTGCCCATAACACCACCATCCTTTCTGATGATAATGCATGGCACTGGATATATATTTTAGCACAACAAAAAAAAGCTTTCAAGACTGCCGATCTATCCATTTTTGAAATTTTTTCTTATCAATCAGTGTTCTGCGCCCAATCCGTACCATGAAACAGTTTTCATTCATCAATGATCTCATTGTTTTCTCAGAAAGTCCTGTAAGCTCACAGGCTTCTTTAACGGATATAAGAATTTTATCGTTGTTTGCTTCCGGCTGTGTTTTTTTTCGCAACATATATAACCGGTCAATATCTGCAGGCAGATGATATTGACCGTTCCTCCTCTCTATTATATAAATTCTAAAAAAGGCTGCCTGCTGGCCTTATAGATTAATCCAATGTTCTACGTTCCTGTTGGCTGACATAATACTCCACTGCTTCCTGTAAACTGCATCCGGTCCTATGGCTTCGACTTATTACACTGCTTTTATTTATTCCTAATTTCTCACAGCATACTTTAAGCGATGGATAAACAGTTCCATGATATTCAAATTCCGGGTTACTTAACATTTTTTTCCTTTTTCTCGTCATAAAATGTGTAAACGATTCTTCAAGAGAACAATTCTTATCTCGTGCTCTTTGTCTCACACATATATCATCAATACCATATTTTTGACAACATGCCCGGAGACTTCGATATTCTATTCCTTTAAATGTAAATTTTTGTATTCTTTCGGCAATCATATCTTTATTTTCAATAAAATGCTCCAATGATTCTTCCATAGTACAATTCAATCTATATTTTCTTGAAGATACACTGTCAGCGTTGACTCCATATTCCAGACAGCATTCTTCCAAAGACCTATAGGTTTTGTCTCTAAAAATAAATACCGACGGCTGTGTTTCCATTCTGGCTTTCTTTATGAAATGATCCAAAGATTCTTCAATGCTGCATTCTGTTGTTTTGGCACGGTTACGCACACTGGAAGCATTAACGCCGTATTCAGCACAACATGCTGAAACACTTTTATACCTTTTCCCTTTATAAAAGAATTGCATTTTCGGTGTTTCTGTTTCCTTTTTTTGAATATAATATTTCACAGCTTCTTCCCATGTACACTTTTTTCGCCAAGCTCTACTGCGTACACTAGATTCATTAATTCCATAGAATTCACAACATTGTCCAAGTGAGATATATTTATTTCCCTCATAAAAAAAAGCCTCTTTCGCACGATGCCTTTCTTTAGACATCACCTGATTTTCAGGAATTTCTTCTTTTTTCGTTACTTCTTTTGGCATACAACCTTCCATATGAGAGATAATTTCTTCCATAACATCCGCGTGAGGACGTTTCGCTTTAAATACTGCTGAACTTACTGACTTTGGCTTTAATCCATACGCAAGACAACATTCCGTAAAATTTTTGTATTCTTTTCCACGGAATTCAAAGGCTCTTTTCTCTTTAGATTTGATATAATGTGTAATCGCACGTGTAGAAGAAACCCCATTTTTTTCCATATACAAACGTACTGATATAGGATTTATCTCCAGGTCTTCACAACATTGAGGCAGTGATGGGTATTTCACACCATGATATGTGATTTCATGTGCCTTTTTCCATTCTATTGCCCGTTCAATCGCTTCCTGTGGTGTGCATTTTCGATTCCACATATCGGTCTTGACAGAATCTTCGTTTAAATCATAAAATTCGCAGCAGGTCTTAATGCTGGCCCATTTTCGATTTCGGAATATGATCTCTTTACTTTTTTTCAATTCAATAAAATGTGTAATCGCTTCTTCAGTTCTACATTTATATTGATTCTGATATGCCATTACACTACGGTAACATATTCCATAAAAATTACAGCATTTATGCTTACTTTCAAAAGTTCTGCCATTGTACACAAATTTGAATTTCTCCATGTAATTTGATCTGATTTTACGTGGCATAAAAACTTCTTTCCTCCTTTTATCGTGATTGGATCTGATACATGTCAAAACATTTTGCCAAACAAAAAAAGACACTCCAAGAGTTCATTTTACTCTTTTTGTGTCTTTATCGGTTGATCCGCAGACGCGGTATAAAGTATAAAATTCTGACCTCGTATCAGAATAAAATTTGTGCGATCTGCCTTGCAAAATGTTCAATTTTATCGTATCATTCCAGATACTTAATGTCAATTTCACTACAGGCTTTAAACAGTAGCAGCTGGGTAGTATTTTACTCGTATTCCTGCGAATACATGCATAAACTGTTGCATACATGCAAATGCCCCTCCGGTCTTTTCACCGGACAAGGGCACTTACAGAAGGCTTTTTGTATTCATGTCATACAAAAAATCACATAAATCAAGATTGGAAATGAAACAAACATAAGCCCAAAATCAACAAAGATCAATATCAGCCAAAGCAACTTTAATTTTTCCTCCAAATCTCATCCTCCGTTTCGAGTATATTTAAGGAATTCCATAAAATCCCTTATACTTAAATAAAAGAGAATTTCAGAGCTGTTTCTGTAAATATCCCCAAATTTTCACAGGAATTTCATTTTACTGTTAAGTTACTTTTGTGATATATCAATCTGCTATTATGCGGCCTGTTCTTCCAGTTCTCGATTCCCAGCCTCCATTAAATCTTCCTCCAGAATTTCAGCAAGCAATTTGTTGCAATACCCAACACCGTTTACACGAACGCCTTTGCTGCGGAGCTCGTCAATCTCTTTTTTCCTGAGACTCTGACTTTTTACAGCCAGTTTATAATCTTCTTTTGCCAGTTTCTTTTTTAATTGTTTCTGCCATTTTACAAGAAAATCCCTTGCAAGCTCAATATCTTCATTCTGCTGGTTATAAAAAGTACGTGTCTGCCTTATGGTCCCATCCGGTTCCACTTCAAGCGTATAGTACGCCTCCGTTGGTTGTTCTGCCTTTCTCAAAAACAGGATATAGGATTCCTGCTGGCTCATTCGTTCATAATAGGTTTCTGTATTATTTACGCAGTGATGCATCAGTTTTGCTTCATACAAAATGTCATCCACTTTTTCCGGCACAACGATCTGATACTCTTTGTCCGCATATTCATATTTTTTCAAATCCCTGCATATACGATTCAGACCCGGATACTTCTTTTCCAGCTCTCCGGCTCTTAAAATCAAATCTTTTGCTTCTATCTCTTTTATCATTTCATTATGTCTCTGCATGAGCTTTCGTGCACGGTAGATAACAGAATCCTGCACATTCACTCCGACCCGAATTGCCATATTAAGATAATCCTTCCATGTTTTGATCAGGTCTTTCACGGATTCCCCACTTTCTGCTGCCTGCTTTTCCAGATAATTTTTGATCTGTAAAGGGGCCATACGATCCATAATGAACATAAGATCCGCTGGTTTAAGCTTTTCCCGGCACATCCACAAAATCACATCGTCATGGATCAGTTTGTTTTGAGTTTTTTCAAGCAACAGCCATTGAAGAAAAATCTCTCCCCCATTGTTTGTACGCAGCCTTTTCAAGCGGAACCCGTCAATTCCCAGTGCTTTTCCAAGGTTTCCGGAATCTTTACAATAAATCTGTGCTTTATTATCCATAATGTCTTCTGCGAGATGATAAAGTCCTGCTTTAATGAGCCGTTCCAGATAAGGTCTTTCTCTAACCATTTCAAAAAAGTTTACCGGATCTAAGTACTTTTTGGCTTTTGCATATTCGTAGAATCCTGTCCTACGGAATGTCCTGTTCTTAATACCATGCAGTGATTTTCCATAAATATTTCCCATATTATATCTTTCATATGTCATATAGCCACCGTAACCTGGATACAGTGGAACTTGTAATTTACCCTGGATCCATCGGCTTTCTTTTGTCCAATGATGACGGCCGAAATAATATTCTTTCGTATTTAATTCTTCATCATACAGGATTCTCCGGCGCTCAAAGAAAGAATATACTGGTTTTTTATATGAGCTGCTTACTATGAGCATCTGAAGCTGGAATTCTCTCAAAACAAACACATTATTTCCACAGGTCTGAAGCAGGTATGCAGTCTCTTTTTGGGTTTCTATATTTTTGGCCCGGCCTAATGCTTTATATTGAATCTGATGTCTGCATTTTGGGCAATTCCCCACTGTATTATGGTGAGGATGGCTGATTGGAACTTCGCTTTCACACCAACTACAATATCCTGTCTGATCTTTCCTGCGGCTGTAATGATAAAAAATAAAATTCTGGGTAATTCCAACTTTTTTCTGCCATCTCAGCCAGTCTTTCGGAATTTTGGGAAGTCTATCCATACACTGATCCCAGCTTGTCAGAATTTTTTCATATTTCATTCCCAGCCTCCGGTGTCTCTGCTCACGTTGATATACATACAGTGCATAAAAAGCATCGTCATATTCACTTTCAAGATACTTTTGGATCAACGCTGTATCCGCCTCTTTCATATAAGAATTTTCCTGATATAACCATTTTGAGAAAATGGTCTTATCCAGCATACTATCTGACCATTTCTTTGTCCGGTAATCATACCCTTTAAAAACATCGTTCTTTTTATCAATATATAATGTATATACAGGTTTCCGACAGTCCCTGGAAAGATATTCTGCCAGATAAAATGCTACTTTTAAAATATTGTTTTCTACTTCTGCACGTAAATATAGCCCCCTCTGATAAATCAGCTGCTCCGTATAGTATCCTTTATCTCTTACTGGCACATCTTCTTTTGCAAGTTTTATCAGTTCATCCGTAGCTTCCAGCAATTTCATGTTACGCAATTCTTTTTTATTCATTTCCATCCTCTCCTTCATTTTCTGCTGCATATAATGTCATTTTATCTTTTCTGCTCAAATGCAGCAGGGGAACTCCCTGCCGCATCCATTTTATTTACGCCGCTATTTCAGTAGGGCTTTCTTCGTTTTCTGCCGATTCCACTGGTAGGTCCATTAAGTCTTTCTCTAAAAGATCAGCCAGAAGTTCCCCAGCAAATGTTCCGCCATGGACAACTACATGCTTATCACGTATCTCCTGATAGTTCTGCTGCCTGAGCTTCCTGCTTTCTTCTGTGCTCTTACGATCTTTTTTGGTTAATCGTTTCTGAATTTCCTTCTGCCACAATGTTAAAAAAGAAGTCACCTTATCAATGTCCTTATTTTGACGGTTGAATTCCGCACGTTTTTGCCGGATGGTTCCATCTGGTTCAACTTCCAGTGTATAAAACGGTACTTTCGGATTCTCTTTTTCCCGCAAAAACAGGATATAGCTTTCTTTTGAAACGATCCGGTCAAAATAAGTATCCGTCTTATTTACACAGTGATGAAGCGTATCACCTTCATACAGGATGTCATCGATACTCTTTGGCGCAATAACCTGATATTCACCGTCACTGAACTCATATTTTTCTTTCAAATCAATGAGATGTTTCTGAAATCCGACATACTTTTCTTCCAGCTCCCTGCGTCGGATTCCGCGTTTCATTTCTTCTATCTTCAAAACCGCCTCTTTATGGCGCAGTTGAAGATCTCTGGTACGGTAAATAATGGAATCATGTATATCCATTCCCAGTCTTTTTGCCATAGAAAGATAATCGTTCCACACCTGCAGCACATGGCTGATATCATCCCCGGATTTTTCTGATTGTTTCACAAGATAATGTCGAATCTGGCAGATGCTCATCTGATCCAGAACAAACTTCAGGTCGTTTGGTTCAAATCCTTCTTTTACCATCCAGCATATTTCTTCATCCCCGATTGTTTTTCCTGTACTCTTTTCAAGTTGCAGCCATTTAAGTTCTTTTACCCCGCCATTCATATCTCGGAGTCTTCGAAACTCTTTCTTATCTACGGACAGGAATTCTGTTGGTTTTCTGCCTTTTCTTTTTATTGCATCTGCTGCCCTGTGGTCCAGTACATCATCAACTAACTGGAAAAGCCCCGCTTTTACAATCTGTTCCAGTACCGGATACGTCTTCCATAGGTAAAGATATTTTCCAGGATCTATCTTTTTCTGACCAAGGGCGTACTCACGCAGACCTGTTTCTTTTAATTCATGCCTGGACAGATCCGACAGGGTATATGGATAAACCATTCCTTTATATTGACTGTCACAGCAAGTATAATACCAAGAACTTCTACACGAAATCCAACGCATTTCCCGTTGTTTGAACAGATCATAAACGAAATTGGAAATTTCCTTTCCATTTGCAGAGAAGATTCTTCTTTGCTCTTCATGGCAGGTAGTTTCGCAATCTGTATAGCCGCCCTTTTTATACCACGTTCTGGCATAAAAGATCCGGAGCACAAAACCAGAAGTCTTGCGTCTCCTCTGGATAAGATAGACTCTGTACCACTTTGTACAAAATCTTCCAGACTTTCCCACAGAACGAAAAGTAATTGGTTGTCCACACACATTGCACTGTCCTTTCTGGTTATATTTGGGTGAGCGGATTGGAACATGTTTTTTGCAATATGTACAATATCCTTCTGTAGCACCATTTTTCTGATACTTGTAGAAGATATAGTGTTCCGTAATTCCATATTTTGAAACCCATCCGATCCAGTTTTTAGGCAGTCCAGATACAGTTTTCATCACCTGGTCCCATGAATCTGTAAGTTTTTTATCATGACGTATCCTTTGTTCTTTACGGATATTCGCCTGAAACTCTTCCAGTGCCCGGATTGCAGGCTGCATTGTCTTTAAATATTTTTGGATGATTTTTGTATCACAGCCATTTACATAGATGTTGCCCAAATTAGTTCTTACATCCCATAAGATACTTTCAAGAAGTGCCTTTCTCCATTTTTTTAATTTTTCATCATAGGTTATAAACCGTCTCTCTTTTCTGCTGATAAACAGACGGTACCTTGGAAAGTTTATATTCTCCTCAATATCCGTTACGGCAAACAGATACACTTTTAAAATTCCTTTTTCTACTGCTGCCCGACAATACATCCGATATTTTCCGGGTTCACCCCTTTGTTTCTCCAGTGTACTCAAAGATATTTCCGTTTTCTTTGCATCGGCGATATGTCTGTTCATCACTTTTAATGGTTTTAACTCCATCAACCTCTTTTTTCTCATAACTCCACCAGCTTTCCAGTCACATCAATCCATGCTTCCTCCGGATATTTCTGACCATCGATACAGATGACCCCAATTTCCAGGATCTGGCTGTTGCCAGGCTGCTCCTTTAAAAGTAACAGTAAATCGCCCTTTTGTCCTTTGGCTTTGGGGTCTTTTCCACGTACAATGCAAAATCCGTTGCAGCTGGTCCCGCTTTCTTTTGCAACATGGGAGTTCCATTTCCGGTTTGGATATTTCGACATGTAAGCAGCTCCGTGTAATAACAGGCTTCTCAATTCAATTTTCTTTAACAGGCGCATCTTTGTGCAGGAGATTTTTGAATCTTCTCCATCTTCATCCAAATCCCCTGATGCATCTACTATGTAATACACGGAATTTTTCCAATTCGGATAATAGCAGAGACAATCCAGTGGGTTTTCTGCACAATGAAATCCATTTTGTCTACAGTTTGCTTTTTCCGTTTCATTTATGCCATACTCCTGAAACTGAAAGCCCCGACATTTCAAATCCTTTTGAAATCCTTTATATGCGATCATATCCTTCTCCTTTAACTCTCTTTCGGCTGCATCATGTCAAACAAGGACATCTGCCCGGAATCTTTTGATTTTTTCTTGCTGATATGCTTTTCTTCCTGCTCCGCTGCTTCTTTGGGATGCACCTCGGAATCTTTCTTTGTCCCCTGGTTTTTCGGTATTGTTTTCGTTCTCTTATTTACCGAATCCCATTCCTTTTGAATCTTTTTCTTTTCTTCCTGCTCTTTTTCTGCTATTTCTCTTTCATCATCTTTCGCATAATATTCAAGTACCCAGGGAAAAACCTGGTCGCCGGAGAGTGCCAGGCCTGTATTGGCCCGATGCCGTTCTCTCCCTTTTTTTTCGCTCCCTCCAGTGCAATGTTGTAGGCTTTTTGCGTCACATAATCCAAACATCTCTGAAGCATCTTATGTTTTTTTAACACCTGTGCATCTAAAGCAGAATCCGTTTTGGCAAGATTTACAAGATACTGTCCTATGATGTCCGCAAAGCCTGCATCCTTTAAGGCAAACATTTCTGCACGCAGTTTTTCAGACGCATTCGCAAACTTTCTTTCCTCAATCGGTATATCAACCAGCCGGTAGCGGCTGCCTTGAATAAATTCCTCTGTCTGTTTTTTGGAAACTGCATGTGCTTTGGCAAGTTCCCGCACACCATCCATATTCCCACTCTGGCGGTAATGCAATGCTGCTGTATTTAATTCTTCTGCAGTTTTTATGATCTCATTTAACATAATCGGTCCCTTCTTTCCTGATAAAAACATGAGGCAGAAGAAAAAATCTCCTGCCTCTGCCTGCTTTTTATGCCGCATTCATCTTCTGTTCAGCCGCTTCCATTTCTTTTTCTACTTCCAATGCAATCCTGCGTCTCTCTGCATCATCAGAATCCAAAAGGCTGATCATTTCCAGTACAATACGGCGAACCCATTCATTTTCCTCCCATCCTGCACTGATCTGGCGGGCTTTTTCTGTCAGTTCCTTCCAGTCAGCATCTTCCAGATCCCTGCCACGATATTCCTTATAGAAAGAATAGATTTCTTTCATGGCTTTCGGTGCCTGAATCTTTGCCGCTTCATCCAAATTGGAGAGGAGTCCCATCAGCATGGGATGGTTTTTATATTTTTCAATCAAAGGACGGATACCGGTCTGAATTTTACCCGTATAAAGTCCTAAAAAATCATTAAATATTCCTGCAATCAATTTCTGATCTGTCATTCGTTTCCTTCCTTTCTGTTAATTTTCTTACTCTGCGCCTGACCGTAGATGGAAAACACTGAAATGCTTCCGATACTGCATCCTGGCTGTATCCCTGATCAAGAAGAGCCTTCATAGCCGCTGCCATTTCTGATTCCTTGAGCTTTTTTATGGACGGTTTCCGAACTTTCTTTTTCAGGATTTTCCGGCAAAGCGGATGATCTGGTCCGTATTCGTACATTGTGCTGGCTTCCGCTGCATTCAAATTGCACAGGATTGCAATCAGCAGACAGTAATATCCCTTATATTCGTCGTCTTTCATGCCGCACCACCTTTATTGCCTGGTTTTCAAATGTACCTCTTTACCCTAATCTGCTTTAAATTCTTTTTGATCAAGACCATTTTCGAGCAGATATCTTTCCGTACCTTCTGGATCGAGCTGTGCAAGTCGTGCAAGATTAAACTCTGCAACATAATAGCTGCCATAATTGATTTTCCTCTTACCTACAACTTTTCCGAGTTTATACTTCTCAATAAACGCAACCTTTGCTTTTGCTCCGCAATCCGAGATTATTGCCTGCCCCGGTCTTAGGAATCCCATAACTCCAATTGTAAGGTCTCCGAATAATTCCAGCTTTTTCTCACATTCCTTTTGCTTTTGCCATAATCCGACATACAGGGATCCGTTGTAGTACATATTCACTCTGACATATAATTCCTCATGTCCACATTCCCAGTCATATCCCAATGGTTTTTCATCTTTTCGAATGCATATATCCTGTCCCATATTCTGCCTCCTTTTTTGATTTTCCTGTTCATCTTTTATGGATTATTTTATATTTCCTCCCTTCCTGTTTTTTGTACACCCCACATTTCGTTTTTGGGCAACAAAAAAAGACACCAAAAATCTTCTTTTGATTTTTGATGTCTTCCTATTGATAAAAGGCCTTCGCCTAAATGTTGCTCCCGGAACAGCATATCCGGAACAAAAAACTTTACTGCGTGGCAAACCATGCATAAAAAATAATCCATTTATATGGTAACACAATATATTGAATTCGTCAATAAAATACAGCGCATAGAATGCTATATCTTGTTATTCTGCCATTTTTCAAGTACGCTTACCATTTTTACTTCTCTGTCATTTCTACGTTCATCAGGAAAATTTCCAAGGAGTCATATATTGAAATATACTATAAAAAATAGTAGAATTTTTCTCTCTCGCACAAGATGAATAGAAGCCCGTTAAGGGATAGGAAAACGCCGAAAACCCGCATGAACACTACGTTTTTGTGAGTTGTCGGCGTTTCTTTTACCCTCTGTTTTCATGGTGCTTTTTCCGTAAATGGTGCCCAAATGGTGCCCAAATTCCACGCGGGCATATAAAAGGTTGTAAAGAGCAGTAAAGAGATACAGCGGTTAAAGGTCTATTTCGCTGTGTTTTTTCTTTGCTGCCCGTTTTCCTTTTTTCGGCTCGGCTTCCTTTGGTTTCTCCGGGGCTGCTTTTTCCACCGCGCTATGGTAAGCGTCCAAAACTTCTTTTTTTCGTTCAAGCCGCACGTCCACATAACGGGCGGTAACAGCTTCAAAGTTCATGGAAAGCCCAAGCGACGCGCCGATACCCGCAAGCGTATGCCCCAAGACTTCGCCAACCGTATAGAAGTCGCCTGTCAGTTGGTGCATATTGGTCGCTGCCGTATGTCGTAAATCGTGAAAACGAATGTGCGGCATATCCAAATCTTCAAGCAGCTTTCCAAATTGAGAGGACACCCACGACGCGGCGATAGGTGCGCCGTCCGGCTTTGCTACAACAAGGTCATTGTCATAGTAAGGCTTTCCGTCTTTTGCTGCCTGTTCTTTCTGTACTTCCTGCATGGCAAGCTGTTTGAGGAAGAACGGGCGGGCAAGCTCCGTAATGGGTAGCTTTCTGCCGTTGGATTTCGGCGGTGCCATTTCTTCAATGACTTTTGTTTTTGGCGGTACCTTGAAAGGTAGCTGCTCGGTAACATCAAAGGTGTTGTTCTCCAAATCCACATTGCGCCAACGCAAACATAAAAAGTATTTAGATGATGTGATTGTTCATCTTTATGCCCGAAATACCCCGTTGCAGGGGATAGACTTTTTTTGATAATTGGGGGAATGTCGATTTGTGTCGATAAGTTGATAAGTGCATGGCGGCTACCTCCTAAAGCCGCCATGCCTTTACATGGTAGAGGGTCGTCGTTGGAATTTAGATGGATAAAAAGAAACGGCGGCTCTGATAATCAAAGCCGCCGAAATAGAGTAGGCGCGTGAAAATGTGTCTGCTCTGCGACGGCTTTTTTTCTTTTGCCGTCGTCCGGCAGATGAAATCATTTAGTTAAATAGTCAGATTCATCTATTGTTTTAAGAATATAATTCACATCATCATATCTTGAAGAATCCGATTGAGAGCCTAAACTACATATTAAAAATTCCTTTCCATGTTGTTGATAAAGAACAACTAAATTATAGTCATTAGATAAGGAACCTGTCTTGATACCTTTAACATTTTCATTGTAATATTCTGATGTTTGGTCAAGAAAAGTATTAGTATTCCTCCATGTCTGCGTACTTCCGTCAGGTAAAGTAGCTGTATAATTACTCTTTGAAACAATATCTCTAAACCATTGCTTCTCTAAAAGGTGAGTAGATACTGATTTTAGGTCTGAAACGGTAGTGAGAGCATTGACATCATATCCGCTTGGGTCATATAAAATTGTGTTTTCATACCCTTGATTTTGTAAGTAATTATTTAGATGTTCCATAAAAACATTAATACGTTCTTGACTATTCTTAGCTTGTGGTGAAAGAATAGAACCACAATAATCCGCGACTACATAAGCAGCGTCATTTCCAGATGGAACCAACATGGCAGCAAACAAATTGTGGAGAAAATATTTTTTCGCGTCTATATTCGCAACAGATGAACCAGGTTTAGTTAATTGGATTGCTTCATAATTTGCAGGAACAATACTATCTAAATCCGCAAGTGTTGCTGCGTATTCAATGACAAATAATTTGGCTAAGCTGGCAGGAAGCTGTTGCTCGTTTTCTCGCTTTGAAATAAATATATTGTCATTAGAAAGGTCAACTAATATGAGGGATTTTGCATTATAAAAATCTTGAAAGAAAATTCCATTCAGCCAAGAGTTGATTTTATTCTTCTCATTGCGAAAATTGTCAGGTTTCATTGCCCACGGTATGAAAAATACACCTGCTATCGTTACAGCAGTAAGGAAAACAAAAAATATTCCGAAACGAGACGTCCTTCTCTTGTATTTTCTTTTCATAAATTGCACCTCCGACAGTAATCAGTCAGATTTAATAGGTAAATCTAATTGGCATAATTTGCTCTTATACTTTCTGTAAATCCAGAGGGGTCACCTAATTTTGCTTTATCTATATTTTCGCGCAAATAATTACGAGTTGCGTCATCACACCGGTCTATTCCCATATATGGCATGTCGAAGGCTTTTTCCAATTCTTCTAATGCTTTTTCGGCTCGCTCTGGATCTGTATTATAAGTATCAAGCCATTCTTTCATCCATGAATATTCCCACAAATAAGAAGCTCTCGTTTCTCCATAACCAACCTGAAAGGAAGCTCCTGTATCTTCATCTTCCAGTTTATCAGGAAGTGTAATGCCATCAGGCCAATTCAAACTGTCAATGGTTGCAAGATATTCTTCTTCAATGTGTGCAAAATCCGTGAGTCCTCTTGAAGTAGAATTTGTTTCAGAATTTGAACAACCTGTAAACATCAGACATACCAATAAAGAAAGCATTGCTCCTAAAAAAATCGTTGTTTTCATAGATAATATTTTCATGTTTTTCCTCCAATTTTATAAAATTTATTTTATCTAAGCGCCAATGCAGGTTCAAGCTTTGCAGCTTTTAACGCTGGCAATAGTCCTCCAAGCAACGCTACAACAACGGATGTTATAACAGCTACCACTGCCGAAAGAATAGGATATTCCAGTGCGCTACGGGAGAATCCACAGGCAGAAATAACCCCATGCCTTGAACCAAGAAAAAGGATATCAGGATTGAAACAATACAAACAAACACTGATATAGTTAATTGTGCGCCTAACACTAAAGTAACAATATTCGCACGAGAAGCGCCAATCGCCCGTCTAATTAGTAATTCGTGAGTACGTTGTTCCAAGGATGATAACCCTATGTTAATTTGTCCTAATACAGAAACAAATAACAATAAAAATGATGTTACCAAAAGTCCTAATTGAAGTACAGAAAGTACGGAATTATAAGTATCTCCAATATCACTTTTCCCTATGATATCCAAATTTCCTCCTATTGTATCTTCTAAAATGTCATGTAATGACGAATACATCTGTCTCATGGTAATTCCCGCTTCTGAATGCCAATGAACAGTTGCATTTTTTACTTTCCACATATTCGGAACAAGTAGTTCTATTGAATGGGCGTCAAGATATACAGTTGGTATATCTGTCCCGTCATTCACAGTACCTACCACATTAAATGGTGTTAATGAAAGACTACTTTCTACATTTCCAACAGCATATGAAGTATCAAAATAATTCTGTGCTGCTTTATTTACTACCATGCACAGAGTTTTATTTATTTCCGAAGAATCAAACCAATCCCCTGATGACATAGGCAAATTATAGATTTTGTTATATGTGCTTGTAGTAAAAACAACATCTACGGGTACAGTCTTTTTGTAAACAGTGTCACTTATGTCTTGTAGAGAAGAGACAGACGCTACTGGAGCAACTGTTATCTCTTCCAGCATGGAAAAGGTAACAGCCACAAAATGATCAGTATTGTAAATTTCTCGAAAAAAATTCTCCATTTTAATGGTATCTTGAAAATCTGATCCTGTAATTGAAAAAGAATATGTAGGACTCCATCCATACATCTGTGCATTGACAGAAATCAAATATTCTTTACCAAGCGTTCCCACCAAGACAGAACTAATCATTGCAATAATTCCTACAAACATCGATATACCTGTTAAGATATTTCTTAGAGGAGAAATACGAAGGTCTTTAAGAATCATATTTAACACATTGAAGCCTCCCTCCGTCCATTTCAAAAATTGTATTACAAGTCTTTGCAATATCGAGGTCATGAGTTACTATTAAAAGCATAATGCCATTTTTAAGCACAACTTGATGTAAAAGGTCCATAATTTGTTTTCCGGTTTTTTTATCTAAAGCACCAGTAGGTTCATCACATAAAATGGCTTCCGGCGATACTGCAAGTGCGCGGGCAATCGCCACTCTTTGTTGTTCGCCTCCTGATAAATTAGATGGATAATCATTTTCTTTTCCTTCTAATCCAACACTTTGCAAAAGATTTCGTATTGCTTCTTTCCGCTGTCTTGTATTCATTTTCTTTTTGGAATAAAGTAAAGGAAGCTCAATATTTTCCCAAACTCTTAAATGTTTAATTAAAGAATAGTTTTGAAAAACAAAACCGATATTACTTGCTCGAAGCATAGATAGCTGGCTATCTGTTAAAGTGGAAACAGACATACCATTATAAAGAAATTCGCCTTGATATGAGTGGTTGAGTAAACCTATAATTGATATAAGGCTTGTTTTTCCTGAACCCGATTTGCCTACAATAGCATAGCTGTTTCCTCGCTTTAGTTCCATATTTGCTTTGTTTACAGTTACTAAGGTATCACCATTATTCAAATTAACAGTCGCTACCAAGTTTTTTATTTGAATTAAATTTCCTCCATTCGTTTTTTCCATGTTACAAATTACTCCTTACTCCTTGGGTCAAGGTTTGGGGGAATAGAAGAAATTGTATCGCCCTCATTTACACCCGACAATATTTCTATATATGCACCATCAGTTGCACCCAGCATAACTTCTGTTTGAATTTGTTTTCCGTCATTTATTACGGTTACCATTCCCTTACCTTGTCTGCCCGCAATGACTGAAAGTGGTAACAAAAGCACATCTTTTCTAGTTTCGGCTGTTATGACAACGGTAGCACTTTGTCCGGGTTTTACATCAATATCTTTTCCAATTAAACATTGCAATGTGCTTTCTGCATTTTCTGATACTGGTACTACAACTGCAATCGCTTCCGTAGGTCCCACACCATCAACTACTTGAAACTTTGCTTTTAATGCTGCATTTTCCGGCAATATTTTCAAAAAATTTTCAGCTTCAATATTGAGAGCAAAACCTGTGTACTTAGCTGTTGCTAAGGGATAATTTTTGGGAACACTCTCATTAGATGAGATAATAGAAAGAATCGTTGCGTCAACTGGGGATTTTATTTCTTCTTCAGATACTTTCCCAATCACACCACCCTCAGTAATTTTGTTGCCGGCTGAGGAACAGGCTTCAAAAGTACCCTCAACAGAAGAACATAAAACAAAATCCAAAGCCGGAATAATAGTTGTGTGAGCAGATACCGTTGGAGTAAGATTACCGCGAGTAACGGATACCGTTTCAACGGATTGTACTTTTGGATTTACGTTACTGGTTTCATTTTTCTGCTCGTCAAAACAACAGGCAGATAACACAATTATTATCATACATAGCATAGGTAACGCTATAATTCGATTTTGGTATTTCACCAACATACCTCCTTGTTATTGTATATTATATTTCGTTTAAAGATAAAAGGCTTTCACCTTGATACAATAATTATATCAAAATAAAAGCCTTAATTTTGATGATTGTTCGCAAGAAAATCCTCTTTTTTGCTACGGAATTTCTTACGATTTTCCTACGAAAGTGGAAGTGTAACTATAAATTTTATACACTCGTCTTTACTATGAGCAACAATAGTCCCCTTATGTAGTTCTACAATATGTTTCGCAATCGCAAGTCCCAATCCGGCACCACCACTTGTAGTATTTCTTGATGTGTCAACTCGGTAAAACTGCTCAAATATTAGTTTTAGTTTTTCTTCTGCGATAGGATTCCCAAAATTTTCAAAAGTAATTACAATAGTGTTCTCTTGAAGTTCTGTGGTTATTGCAACTTCTGTATCTGTATAACTGTAAATTACCGCATTACGCAAGAGATTATCGAACACACGTTGTATTTTGTTTGCGTCGCAATGTAGCATAATGTCGCTTGTACTATTGAGAGTACATTTCAAATTTTTTTCCTTTAATATGGGCTTAAATTCATAGATAAGTTGTTCTAATAAACGGGTCAAATTTATGTTGCTGTATTGTAATGTTATGTTAGATAAGTTAAATCGTGTGATTTCAAAAAACTCGTTTATCAAATCTTCAAGACGTTCTGCTTTATCAAGAGAAATAGAAAGATACTTTTCTCTTAACTCCTGTGATATTTGTTGTTCATCATCATGCAGTAGTGTTAGATAGCCAATGACGGAAGAAAGCGGCGTTTTCAAATCATGTGCAAGGTACATAATCAAATCATTCTTGCGCTGTTCATTTTCCTGTGCAAGTCGCGCATTGTTTTCTGCTTCTTGCTTTAAGCGATTTATGTTGATAGCAATTTCGCTTAGTTCCGGTGAGAGTTCAATATAATCTACTGATTTATCAAATAGTTTTCCTGTTGCAGCTTGTAACTCGTAGACATAATTAACAACCTTTTTCAAAAGTTTATAAGTCAAATACAAAATGCAAACTACCCATAATATAAGCCCTACCATATAAACATAAAGTCCCCTATATATCAGGTAGTAATGTTCCACATATCTATCCAGTACCCAAGTAAGTCCCATATCTAACGAAACCGTACACACTAAGATAATTCCCGAACAAATTACACTCTGTAAGATATAACTTTTAAACAGGATTGTAAGCAGATAATTTTGTTCATTTTTATTCAATTTCATAACCTACCCCCCAAACTGTTTTGATAAATTTTGGATTTTTGGCGGGTTCATTTAATTTTTCTCTAAGCCGCCCTATATGTGCCATTACGGTGTTGTTATTATCTAAATATTTTTCTTTCCAGATATTTTCAAATAGTTCCTCAGTTGAAACAACTTTGCCTTGATGTTCACATAAATACCAAAGGATTGAAAACTCGATAGGAGTTAAAGATATTTCTTTTCCGAACAAAAAGCATTTATGCGTGTCCTTATTGATAATCAATCCTCTAATGTCATATTCACTTTTTGGAAAAAACTGCTTTTTTGTTGGATTGTTGTACTTCTGATAGCGTCTTAACTGTGTTTTCACTCTTGCAATGACTTCAAGGGGATTAAAAGGTTTTGTTATATAATCATCGGCACCTATTGTTAGCCCCATTATTTTATCGCCATCATCAATTTTAGCTGTAAGCATAATAACAGGGAAATAATAATTTTCTCTAATTTTTTGGCAAATACGGAATCCGTCTATATCAGGAAGCATAACGTCCAATATCGCCAAATCAATTTCCGTTTTCTGAATACATTCCAATGCTTCAATTCCATTGTAATATTTGTGTACTATATAATTATCGTTTTTAAGATAAACTTCAAGTAAATCTGCTATCTCTTTTTCATCATCTACAACTAAAATTTTTTCATTCATTGTCTACACTCCTTTTTATCCTTTTATCAAATGGTTTTACTGCGCTCTTGGGTATCAACCACATATAACCGATTTTTGAAACACCAGGTATTCGATTTTCTTTACAAAGTATCTGCACACGCCGTTCAGAAATACCCCATTTTTCCGCTGCTTCGGGACAAGACATATATTCCATATCGTAACCGTCCTTTCTTCAAACATTATCAATATAATTATACTCGGATAACCGAATAATAGCAAGTACATGATATGCTCTATTTCTATCCATACTATGATGTGTGTAATCATATCTTGAAAGAGAGATGAAATATACAATGTAGTTGGGTGAAATGATTATGAAGCAGAGCAAAGAAAAGTTTGATTTTAAGGCTTTCGGACAGGCTATCAAAGCGGCAAGAAAAGCAAAGGGAATTTCCCGCAACCAGTTAGCGGATAAGCTGAACATTGCGCCGCGATATATCGCGTCCATTGAAAACAGCGGGCAGCACCCAAGTTTGCAGATTTTGTATGAGCTTGTAACCCTGCTTGACGTATCGGTAGACCAGTTCTTTTTCCCGGAACGGGAACAGGAAAAGTCCACACGCCGCCGTCAGCTTGATACCATGCTCAACGGCATGAGCGAAAAGGATTTGAAAATCCTGTCAGCTACCGCAAAAGGGATTGAGGAAGCCAACAACGAAATAACGGGGGAATAAAGTTCCCTCGTTTCTTCATAGAAAAAGCAGTTTGAAACGTCGCAGTTTGCGGCGTTTTTCTTTTGTCCTGCTTTGGCAAAATCAGATTTTCCATGTAGTAGGGATAAAGGGAGAAAGTTTCTTAGCAAGCATAGGAAAGGGGTACCCTTTCCGTATTTTCGCCCTCCTGCGCTGCGGCGCGTCGGTTGAAAATTGCTTGTTGGGAAGTGTCCCAAACCCTCGGAATGGAAAGGAGTGTGAGCCGATGAACGGCAGGAAACGGACAGTACAAATTAAATTCAGAGTAACAGAGGAAGAACGGGCGTTCATTGAACAGAAAATGCAGCTCGTCCCTACCCGGAACATGGAAGCCTACTTGCGGAAAATGGCAATCGACGGGTATATCATTCAGATAGACCATGCCGACATAAAAGCTATGACAGCGGAGATACAGAAAATCGGGGTCAATGTCAATCAGATTGCAAAGCGCGTCAATGCGACGGGCAGCGTCTACCAAGAGGATATAGAAGAAATCAAGGAGGTGCTTGCGGAGATATGGCGGTTACAAAGATTAAGCCTATTAAAAGCACGTTAAAAAAAGCCCTTGACTATATCCAAAACCCGGACAAGACGGACGGGAAAATGCTGGTGTCCTCGTTCGGGTGCAGCTATGAAACGGCAGATATTGAGTTCGGATTTACATTGTCGCAAGCTCTTGACAGAGGAAACAACCTCGCACACCATTTGATACAATCTTTTGAGCCGGGGGAAGTCGATTATGAGAAAGCCCATGAAATCGGAAAACAGCTTGCCGACGCGGTAACAAAGGGGCAATATGAATACGTCCTTACCACTCACATAGATAAAGGGCATATCCATAACCACATCATTTTTTGTGCGGTAAACTTTGTAGACTACCACAAGTATGTTTCCAACAAGCGCACCTATTACGGAATACGCAACATCAGCGACAGGCTGTGCCGGGAAAACGGCTTGTCCGTCCTTGTGCCGGAGAAAGGCGGCAAGTGCCTTTCGGATAGAGGGCTTTTGCTCCTGTGTCAGCTTCTTTGCGGAAAACTCCTTAAAGGCTGCGGTCAGAGCGTCCGCGTCCCGCCCCTTGAAAAATACAAGATAACGGGGCGGCGTTTCGGTGCTGTCTTTCTTTAGGGCAAAGTCGATACCGTATTTTTTTGCCGTCTGCTCAAAGGCTTTGATATTGCCCTCAGTTATCTCAATGTTGGAAAGCCCCGCGTTCTGCTTCGCAAGCTGCTTTAGCGTCTGCTTCCCGTGGGGCTGTTTTTCCTGCTGCTTTTTTGCCTGTGCAAGCATGGCTTTGATTGCCTTTTGCAGCATTTCAGCGGTCAGCTTTGCTCCCTTGACCGAGAGCGCAACCACTTTTTCGTTGATTTCGTCCTGCAATGTTTACCGTCCTCCTTTCCCGGTAGTAATGATAGTGTTAGGGTGGTACGCCGCTTTTGGGCGTGAAAAAAGGGCGTCCGTTGTTCACGCCGCCCCGTTAAATCCGCACCCGCAGCCCGTTCAAGTCCTCGGCGCGAATACCTACAAGATACCAGTTGTCCCCGTACTCAATCCGGGTCGGCTTCCATTTGCCGCCTGTGAATACGTCCATGCACTCGCCGCAATGCAAGCCGCCGTAATAGTCGGCAATGTCAAAGCGAATGTCGTAGCGGTCAGCGGTTTCATCAAAAATCAAAGCTCCTGTTTTCTGTGCCATGTGGTAAATCCTCCTTTTTTCGTTTACAGGCTTTCGCCCTCGTTGTAGGTGTAATAGTCCAGGTCGCCGTACTTTGGCTTTCTCGGTGCAAGCGCGCCGCTTGCCATATCGTGAGCGACAAGGGAAGTATAGTAGCTGTCAATGGTAGACGGGGCATTGAAAAGCACCGCCTTTAGGTACTGCTTGATGTTGCGGATTTTCGTGGTGTTCTCCTGCATACAGTCAAGCACAAAGCGGATATGTTCGCTGTTCAGCTTCATAAACTTTGACTTCACAAGCTCGGCGGGGTAATCGTCCCCGGCAATACGGATTTTCTTTCTTGCCGTACAGACGGTTTCAAGCATGAGGTCAACAATTTCATTCAGACGGTCGCGGTCAAGGCTTCTGTCCTGTAAGAGAATGTCATAGGCGATATTGTCTTTGATAATTTCCTCATACACTCTGTAAGCGTCGTTCCTTTCCGTTCTTTTCCGTTCCGGCGGCTGTGCCGTTTCGTCCTCGCCATAAGGCAAGGGATTTAGGGAATGGATAGGAATGGAATGGGTACTTGATAAATCCGTATTTGATTTTTCTTTTTTTGGTAAGTTAGTTCTTTGTATATCTTTATTTAATTGCGTTGGATTTTCCGACGTCGGATTATCCGTTGTCGGATTTTCCAATATCGGGTTATCCGCTGTTGGATTTTCCAATACCGGGCAATCCAATTCCGGCGGCTGCGGCTGTTCGTAAATGGTGTACTCGATAGCGGTCATTTTGCCTTTCTCGTCGCGTCCCTGCCGCCTTGTGATATATCCGGCTTTTTCAAGCTCCCAAACGGCGGTACGGATAGCGTCGATACTTTCCCGGTTGATGTAGGACAGCCCCGAAAGGGTATAATCCCAATCCTCCGGCAGGGACAGCATTTGAGATAACAGCCCCTTTGCCTTTAAGGAAAGCTCCTTATTGCGTAAGTGGTGGTTGCTCATTACGGTGTAGCCTGTGTTGCGTTCCACACGGAAAACTGCCATAGCTTCATCACTCCTTTGCTTTAGATTTGTTGCGCAGTAGAACGCGGATTTTGAGGGGTAAGGTATCTTTTCCTTGCTTCCTCTGTTTTGCGTTCTGTAAGCCCGATAAATCAAGGCTTTTTTTGCCCCTACTGCGTAACATGAGGGCATAAAAATAGCGGCGTTCCTGTTCTCCCAGTGAGAGAGTGAGAAACGCCGCTGTGCGGGTCGCTATTTCATTTCTTCTGCTATCAGTTCTTGCATGACTTCTCCAAAGTCTGCCATGAAAGAAAAGATGAAGTATTCCAAAACGTCGGGGTCTGCGTCCATAGGCTCGGCTTCCTCTGAAAAAGGCAAGCCCATTAGCCCATAAAGCAGTTTGATGATTTTGAACAGCTTGCCCCGGTCGGTGGGGTTGTTCATGGTTACAAGTACGTTGGTAAGGCGGTTGATTGTTTCCATGTCGCCGCCTGTCGTTACCCATACCATTTCCGCGAACGGCTGCGTGATTGCCCCGGCGACAAGGTTTATCTTATCCTTGCCGATTTCGCCGGACGGAAGTATAATACCCTTAGTCAAAAGTTCGTTTTTCATGTCGTCCTCCTTATATTCTGTGGTGCTAAAATGGTGCCCGGTCTTACAAAAACACCTTATGCGGAGATATGACAAGAAAAATGAAGATATGCGGAAAACCTTGATTTTAAGCCATTTTCACATTGGTTTATAAACATTTGTGAGGACTTATAAAAGGTTTGGCGTCTATCAAATCAATAAAAAATAAGATCCATAAACGCACAAGGACGCTCTACCGAGGATATGCAGAGCGTCACTCTCTTATGGGCTAAGATTTGTGCAAATTATAATAATACGTCCTAAAAAGGAAGGAGACCGATACTTTCGTACCGGCATATGAAAAAGAAAAATATCTAAAAATGAGATACCTTAATTAGCATCTGCAATTATTAATGTACAGTATATTTATGACGATACTATGGTATAAATTTTAAGAATTTGTAAAAATTATATTTTCCTGTAGAAAAGCTTCTAAAAGCATCTGCAATTATTAATGTACAGTATATTTATGACGATACTATGGTATAAATTTTAAGAATTTGTAAAAATTATATTTTCCTGTAGAAAAGCTTCTAAAACTCTCGATAATTTATAGTTCTCTTTTAATTATGCACTGCCTACTT
>NZ_QRNF01000020.1 GCF_003474435.1 Ruminococcus sp. AF46-10NS | reverse complement strand
AATAACTTTGGCATATATTTAACAGATAGGTAAAAATAATACCGAAAAAACTAAAATTTATCATACTTTGATAATCCCTGATTTTCGATAAAATATAATCATCAAAAGGAAATCGGAAACGAAAACAAAAATGAAAAGAAAATGAAAGGGCGGGATTATTAAGATGGAGAAGAAAAAACTTTCGGTATCAACGAGGCTGTGTTATGCTGGAGGAGATGTAGGATGTAATATCGTGTTCGGAATGATCGGAACACTGCTGACACTGTTTTACACAGATTATGTAGGAATCAGCGCAGCGACAGTCGGACTTGTCATGCTGCTGTCCAGATGTTTTGACGGATTTTCAGATCTGGTAATGGGAGTAATTGTAGAGAGAACCAATTCCAAATGGGGTAAATCAAGACCATGGCTTTTATGGATGAGCGTTCCGTTTGCACTTTCAGCAGTACTGCTTTTCACAGTACCACATACAACTGGAATGCTTCAGTTTCTGTATCTGTTTGTGACTTATAATTTCTGTACAACCATATGCTATACGGCAATAAATCTTCCATATGGAAGCCTTTCTACAATGATGATCCGCGAGTCATCTGAAAGAGATAAACTCAGCGTTATGCGAATGGGACTTTCCCCTCTGGGAAGGATCATCGCAGCAACCTGCACGCTTCCTCTTGTAAAACTTGTCGGAAACGATCAGGCTGCATGGATCAAAGTTATGAGTGTGTGGGCAGTACTTGCGTTGGTTCTTCTGATTCTCTGCTTCTTCAGATGTGAGGAGAAAGTTCAGATCGAGGCAAGAAAGAAAGACGAGAAACTTCCGGTTCCTACAATGCTGAAAGCACTTTTCACAAACCAGTATTTCTGGTCAGTAATGCTTCTGTGGACAGTACAGAGTGTATCCTTTACGATTACAGGAACCATTCTTCCTTACTACTGTAAATATATCTTCAACAATGATACATGGATGTACAGTGCACTGTATCTTACAGAGACACTGGTTCTGGTAGCAGGAATCTTCGTCTGCTCACCGTTAATTAAGAAATTCGGAAAAAGAAACATCGCATTTGTCGGTGGATTTATCGCACTTGGAGGCCAGCTTCTGTTTTTTATGAATCCATACAGCTTCGGATTTATGGTTATGAGCTGTGTGACACGTGCAATCGGACTTGCACCGTTAAATGCAGTTGTATTCAGTATGGTCGGTGATGTAGTAGAGTTTGGACAGTGGAAACACCACATCCGTCAGGAGAGTCTGATTTTTGCAGGTGGTTCTATTGGAACAAAAGTTGGTGCAGGTCTTGCATCAGCAGTGATCACAGGTCTGTTAAGCAGTTCCGGATATGTAAGTTCTTCCACTGGAATTTCCGCACAGCCGGAGACAGCACTTGAGATGATCGTTTCCCTTTACAAATTCGGACCGATCCTCATTGCGGCAGTAATCATCGTAACACTCTTCGGATACAAACTTGACAAGATGTATCCGTCGATCATGCAGGAGCTTACCGAGCGTGAGGCACACGGACAGTTATGATCGATTTGTAATACATATATTCAACCAGAAACAGGAAATCCGGCAGGGGTAAAACACTCCTGCTGTTTCCTGCGTTTATAGATAACAGTGAAATACGAATGTCCGCTTTACAGAAGGGAGGAGTCATATGTTAAAAAGCATCCGGGGAAAGATCATGCTGGCGATCCTGGCAGTTACCATGTTTACAGCATGTTCCATCACAGTGGTATTTTATTTAAGGGCAGCAGGAATGATCGAAGAAAACTATTCCGGAATCCTCTACGGCCGGATGCAGCAGACAGTGAAAGATCTGGACGAATCCCTGAAAGAGATATACTATGTAGATACGAGAGCAGCCTGGGATGAAGCCCTCCGGGAAAATGTCAGGTCTTATATCAGCACGAAGAATGAGGACAATCTGGAGACTGTGGCAGAGCTTCTTCGGAATCACAGCCGGGAATATAAAGATATCAATTCTCTGTATTTCGTTTTCCCGGGGGAAAAAATGGCAGTGACATCGGAAGAATTTCCGGTGAACAAGCAGGGGCTAGCAAAAAAAGATATTCAGAAGCTGGAAGAAGAGCAGGCTGACAATTCCTTCCCTGTTGTTGTGGAATCACTGATCCACGAAGGAGACAGTTTTCTTTCTGTGGTCCAGAAAGTAGAAGATGATAACGGAAATGTGCTTGGATATTTGGCAGCAGATATCAAGGAAAGAACTATTTATTATGAATATCTGGAATCCGTGAATGATGAAAAGATCACGACGATCCTGCTAGTAGACAGAAATAATGAGATCATCACCTCCGGGGATTACAGTGATCTTGGAAAAACATTTCCGGAGATTACAGACCATGATGTTCCAGATAAAAACGGATATTTCGAAGAGAATGGTGTGATCTCATTTTTCAGCAGAGGAGGATTTTCCAGTTGTGGACTGTATCTGGAAGTGCCGAAAAAAGAAGTGCTCAGTGGACTTTCTGAAATGAGGCTTTTTTTGATTGGAATTTTTGGTGCATTTTTTGTGATGGCAGTGCTGTTGGCGCTGTGGCTTTCCAGAGTTGTATGTGGGCCGCTGAAGTCCATGACCAGTACAGTGGAAAAAGTTGGTGAAGGAGATTTGAGCCTCCGTACAGAAGTGGTGACTTCAGACGAGATCGGAACTCTTGGAAAAGAGTTCAATCATATGTTAGACTATATTGAAGATCTGATAGCAAAAGTGATCGAGGAAGAACAGCAGAAAAAAGATGCGGAGTTGGAGGCTTTGCAGTATCAGATCACGCCTCATTTTATGTATAATACTCTGAACTCCATTAAATTTGCCGCATTTTTAAAAGGCGAGAAGGAGCTGGCAGGACTGATCGGGGATTTTGTGGAACTTCTTCAGGCAAGCATCAATAAAAAGGGGAGTTTTCTTTCTGTGGCAGATGAGATCCACATTCTGAAAAATTATATCCATCTTCAGGATTTTCGCTATCAGGAAGCTTCCAGGTGGAGTATAATATTTCCGAGGAAGCATACAGCTGTTATATTCCAAGGCTGATCCTCCAGCCACTTGTGGAGAATGCGCTTCTCCATGGGATTGATATCAAGAGGCAGAAGGGAAAGATCTGGATCAGCGGAAATGTGGAGAATGGAAAACTGACTCTTGTTGTGACAGATAACGGACGGGGAATGACCCGGGAGCAGATCCGAAATCTTTTTGACAGCCATGCAAAAAAAACAAACGGACTTTCCGCAGTGGGAGTCCCCAATGTAAAAGAACGTCTGAAGCTTTATTATGGAGAGAAAGGTGGAATGAAATACGATAGCAGCAGTGACGGTACAACAGTTACTGTCTTTCTGCCTGCGATCTACGATATACCGGAAGAAAGGAGGAGGAACTGATGTACAGAACACTTGTGGCAGACGATGATTTTCTTGTGAGAAGCTATCTTAAGACACTGGATTCCTGGGGAAAAGCAGGATATGAGATCGTGAATGATGCGGAGGATGGTGAAGAAGCCTACAACTTCCTTCGGAAAGAAAAGGTAGATGTGCTTGTGACAGATCTTTCCATGCCGGTAATGGATGGAATAGAGCTGATCAGAAGGATCAGGGAAGAAAACAGGGAGATCTACATTATCGTGCTCAGTTGCCACGATGATTTTGAATATGTAAAAGAAGCCATGCGTCTTGGCGCAGATGAATATGTGCTTAAGAACAGTATGGACGAGGACAGCCTCTACGAAACTCTGGAAAAATCTGCTCGTTTGATTGAGAAACGCAGAAGAAAAAGCCAGGAGCAGGCTCAGACAAGGAAACTGATCCGGTTTGGAAGCCATGCGCTGAAATACTATTTTTTCAACGGACTGATCTCCGGGACGCTGAAAGGACAGGCCCGTGAGGAGAAACGTGTGGAAGCCGGGATCACGGGGAAATTTTTTAACAGTGCTGTGATCTGTATGTTTATGGAAAAATGGGCAGAAAGGGAACGGCAGTGGACCCCACTTGAGGTTGAACAGTATTCCCACAATTTCCGGCACAGGCTTCTGGAACGGACGGAAGAACTTCTGGGAACGGAGAATGAAGCGTCCGAGGTGATCTATCTTGGCGCAGGAATCTTCTGTTGCTTTCTGGATCTCTCAGAAGACTGCAGAACATCAGTGATGCAGCAGAGACTGACAGAAGCGGCCGCCTCCTGTTACCGTCACTGTCAGGAAGATTTCTGTGAATTTGGGATCAGCGTCAGCAGCGTGTGTATGGGGGAAGAAGGAATTCGCCAGGCTTACCAGCAGGCCAGAGAGATGATGAAGATCCGTTTTTATGAGAAAAAAGATATTCTTTATTTTGAAGGCAGTAAAAAAGCTGACAGTGTTCTGCCGGAAAGTGCAGAGAAATTCGCCGGCAATATGCTTTCCATGAAGGCTGGTAATGAGCGGAAGAAAGTCGAAGAACTGTGGGAGCAGGTTCTTGCAGATTGTCGTAAGCGATATACAGACGGAAGGATTCTTGTGCAGTGGCTGAAAAAAATGAACCAGACAGCAGGAATCGAAAGAGACTCCATCTGGTATGATGAGATTGAAGATATTGAGGAACTGGCAGAAAAAGGAAACTCCTGCATTGCAGAACTTTTTGCAGAAGGTGCAGAGAAAGTTCCGGAGGGGATTTCTTCTGCAGTGAAAAAAGCACTTGAGTTTATCCGGGAGCACTACGAAGAGCCGATCAGCCTTCAGGATGCGGCAGATGCGGCAGAGGTGAATCCTGCATATTTAAGTTATCTTTTCAAGCAGGAAATGGAGATCGGTTTTTCCAATTATGTACAGGAACTTCGCATTGACTGTGCGAAGAAACTTCTTTCCGGAACCAACTGCAAGGTGAAGGAGGTAGCTTTGCGTTCCGGCTTTGGAGATTACCATTATTTTTCCAAAACATTTAAGAAGATCACAGGGATGAGTCCGGCGGAGTACCGGAAAGGTTCAGAGGTATCCTAAGGCGTATCAGCGGGGCGAAAGAAAGCGTGAGACAAAAAGCAATACAAAAGTCCGCTTTACAGAAAGACGAGGAACAAGACCATGGGCGTAACCATTAGACAGATTGCAGAGGCTGCAGGTGTTTCCAGAGGAACAGTTGACAGAGCGCTGAATAACAGAGGAAGGATCAGACCGGAAGTGGCAGAACGGGTACGGCAGATCGCAGAGGAGATGGGGTATAAACCCAATCAGCTGGGACGCGCGCTGTCCATGAGCAGAAATAACATTAAGATCGGCGTGATCCTTCAGGGGGCAGAGACTCCTTTTATGAAAGAAGTTATGAAGGGCATTGAGGAGGCCGGAGCAGAAGTTGATAATCTGGGAGGCACGGTGCTGATCCATACCATTGAGCATCAAAGTGCAGAGGATGTTCTTCTTGCCATGGAAAAAATGCGGCAGCAAGAAGTCAGCGGCATTGCAATGGTTCCTCTTGAAGCCGAAGAGGTGAAGAAAGAAATCAATCGGTTTGTGGAAGAGTACCATATTCCTGTGGTGACTTTTACCTCTGATGTGGAGGATACGAAGCGACTGTGTTTTGTGGGGCAGAATGGTGTGCAGTGCGGTCGTGCGGCTGCAGGTCTTATGGGAGAACTTACCGGGGGAAAGGGCAGAGTTGCAATTATCTCCGGCTACAGCACCAATACTTCTCTCAGCAGTCGTGTGGCAGGCTTCCAGTCTGAGATAAAGAAAAAATATCCGGGGATCAAAATCATCGGGCCGGAATATTGTTTTGAGGAAAATGCCCTGGCAAAAGAGGTTGCAGAGAAAATATTTAAAGACGTTCCGGATCTTGAGGGAATATATCTAACATCTCATGGTGAAGAAGGTGTCTGCCAGGCCATTGCAGAGACAGGAAAGACGGGACAGATAAAAATGATAGCAAATGATTTTATGGGACGGAACTATGAACTGATGAGAGAAGGTTTTATTCATTTCCTTATTGGACAGGATGCCAGGATCCAGGGATATGAACCTGTGATGATCCTGTTCCGGCTGCTTTTCAATGGAGAGAAACCGGATCGGGAGAAGCTGTTTACGGAAATATATATAAGAAATGAGTATACGATTCCGGAGAGGAGACGCTGAATATGGCGTCTCTTTTTTATATGTGCAGTTATTTCTGTGTAAAAGAAAAAATGGATATGTATTGGATATATTATGGCAAACTAAACCTAAAAATATTACATATTTTGGCTAAAAATAGTTCTCGTCATTTTTAATAGAAAAAAGATGGTAATATTGTTCAATATTAGGTCTTGCGATTTATGGTATGCGATGATATTATATTAAACATAAAGAGCGTGTTCGGACACGCAAAGAGAACACATTGGGAAAATAAATCAAAAGGAGATCAAAAAATGATTAAAGTTGGTATTATCGGAGCAGGAAGAATTGGAAGAGTTCACATCACCAGTATCACAACAAGAGTGCCGGATGCAGTGATCAAGACAGTAGCAGATCCGTTTTTAAATGACGAGACAGCTGCATGGGCTAAGAGCATGGGCGTTGAGCACACAACGAAAGATTACAAGGAGATCATCAATGACCCGGAGATTTCCGCAGTGCTGATCTGTTCTTCTACAGATACACATTCTCCGATCTCTGTTGAAGCGATCAAAGCCGGAAAACATGTATTCTGCGAAAAACCGATCGATCATGATATCGCTAAGATCAAAGAAGTTATTGATGCGCTTGAAGGTACAAACCTGAAATATCAGGTAGGTTTCAACAGAAGATTTGATCACAACTTTGAGTCTCTTCAGCAAGCTGTTGCAGCTGGTAAGGTTGGTAAACCGGAGATCATCAAGATCACATCCCGCGATCCTGAGCCGCCAAGCATTGACTATGTTAAAGTTTCCGGAGGAATGTTCCTGGATATGACAATCCATGATTTCGATATGGTTCGTTACCTTGCAGGCTGCGATGCAACAGAGGTTTATGTACAGAGCGCAAACCTTGTTGATCCGGCTATCGGCGAAGCAGGAGATGTTGATACAGCTGTTATCACACTTCAGATGGAGAACGGAGCAATTGCAGTAATTGATAACTGCAGAAGAGCTTCCTATGGATACGATCAGAGAGCAGAAGTATTCGGTTCTGACGGAATGGCTGCAATCTCCAACGACAGCCAGTCTTCTACAGTGATCAGCAATGCAGAGGGAGTTACCGGTGAGAAACCAATGTTCTTCTTCCTTGAGAGATACATGGATGCTTACGGTAAAGAAGTTGCAGCATTTATTGATGCTATCGTAAATGACAAAGAGACACCACTCAATGTATACGATGGACTGAAACCGGTATTAATGGGACTTGCTGCCAAGAAATCAAGCGAGGAGCACAGACCTGTTAAAATTTCCGAGATTATGGAATAATCGAGATAATAAAGGAGAATTGACCGATGTTTGATAAGAATAAAGTAAAACTTGGAATTGCACCAATTGCATGGACCAATGATGATATGCCTGATCTTGGCAAGGAAAATACTTTTGAGCAGTGCGTCAGTGAGATGGCACTTGCAGGATTTACAGGCTCCGAGGTTGGAAACAAATATCCGAAAGATCCAGAAGTCCTTAAGAAAGCTCTTGAGCTTCGTGGTGTTGAGATCTGTAACCAGTGGTTCTCAAGCTTCCTTATCACAAAACCATTTGAGGAGGTAGAGAAAGAGTTCCGTGCACAGCTTACATTTCTGAAAGCTATGGGAGCGAAGGTGATCGGTGCTTCCGAGCAGAGCCACAGCGTTCAGGGACAGCTGGATACTCCGATCTTCGGCCATAAATATGTAATGAATGATGAAGAGTGGGATACATTTTGCACAGGCATGAACAAGCTTGGTAAGATTGCAAAGGAAGAGTATGGTATTGCACTTACCTTCCATCATCATATGGGAACTGTCGTACAGAGCCTTGAGGAAGTTGACCGTATGATGGAGAATACAGATCCTGAATATGTAAGCCTTCTTTTTGATACAGGCCATTTTACATACTGTGGAGAAGATCCTCTGGAAGTTGTAAAGAAATATGTACACAGAATCAAACATGTACATCTGAAAGATATCCGTCCGGAAGTTGTTGAGCAGGTTAAGAAAGAGAACATGAGTTTTCTTGCAGGTGTAAGAGCTGGTGCTTTCACAATTCCTGGAGATGGATGCATCAATTATGATCCGATTTTTAAGGTTCTTGAAGATGCAGGATACGAAGGATACATGGTCGTAGAGGCAGAGCAGGATCCGGCTAAGGCTAATCCGCTTGAATATGCGATCCGTGCAAGAAAATTCATCGCAGAAAAAACAGGACTGTAATTAATAAATAAAAATCAGACGGAAAAAGCGGTATCGGCCATAAGTGCGTGGACACCGCTTTTTCTGTAAACAGTGTACGATAAACAGGACAGGAGGATCATCATGCACTTGTAAAAATGAAAGATCTGCTGAAGCGTGCCGAGGAGAAAAATATTGGATGTGGTGCTTTCAGCGTTGGTAATATGGAAATGGTGAAAGGTGCGATCCGTGCTGCTGAGGAGCTGGAAACACCGATCATCCTCCAGATTGCAGAGGTTCGTCTTAAGAATTCCCCTCTTCATCTGATGGGACCGATGATGGTACAGGCTGCAAAAGAGGCTAAGGTGGATGTGGCTGTCCACCTGGATCACGGTCTTACTTTTGAGACTGTTGATAAGGCTCTGGAGCTTGGATTTACTTCTGTAATGCTGGATGCTTCCACGCTTCCTTTTGAGGAAAATATTGCAAAAGTGAAGACTGTTGTGGAGAAGGCGCAGAAGTATGGTGCAACTGTAGAGGCAGAGCTTGGCCTGGTAGGTGGAAGTGAAGATGGAAGCTGTGATCATGGAATTCGCTGCACAGATCCGGACGATGCAGTTGTTTATGCAAGAGAGACAGGCATTGATGCACTTGCAGTTGCCATCGGTAATGCACATGGTAATTATCCGGTAGCACCGACACTTGCTTTTGATGTTCTTGAGAAAATCCATGAAAAAGTTGATATCCCGCTGGTACTTCATGGCGGAAGCGGTATCACAGACAAAGATTTTCAGAGAGCGATCTCCCTTGGAATCCGCAAGGTGAATATTGCAACAGCAAGTTTTAACAGCCTGACTGCTCATGTGGAGAAATATATGGTTTCCACAGACAAGCATAATTTCTTTGACCTTAATGAGGCAATGGTACAGGGAACCTATGAGAATGTGAAGAGACATATTCTTGTATTTAACGAGCCATATCAGAAATAAAGGATTTCCCCCGAAACCTTGTAAAAAAAGACAAGGTCTGTTAAGATGTTCTCAGTGAAAATACTGGGAACATCTTTTTTGTGCCCGCGAAAGAGGAGAGAGAATAATGGAACAGAAAGAACAGGTCTGTTCAGTTGCGAAAAAGTGTGGTGGCTGCCGTTATCAGGGCGTACCATATGAAGAACAGCTTCGCAAAAAACAGAGATATACAGAAGGACTTCTGAAGAAATTCGGCAAAGTTGAGCCAATCATTGGTATGGAGGATCCTTATTATTATAGAAACAAAGTTCATGCAGCTTTTGGACGTGACAGAAAGGGCAATGTTATTTCCGGAATTTATGAGGAGAAGAGCCACCGGATTGTTTCTGTGGATGACTGTATGATCGAGGACAAAAAGAGTCAGGAGATTATCCGTACCATTAGGGGAATGCTGAAATCCTTTAAGATCAAGACTTATGACGAGGATACCGGGTACGGACTTCTCCGCCATGTGCTTGTGAGAAGAGGTTTTTCCACAGGGGAGATCATGGTGGTGCTGGTAACAGTTTCCCCGATCTTTCCATCCAAGAATAATTTTGTGAAAGCTTTGAGAAAAGAACATCCGGAGATCACTACAGTTGTCTTGAATGTGAATGACAGGCAGACCAGCATGGTGCTTGGAGAAAGGAATATTGTACTTTATGGTCCCGGATTTATAAAAGACCGTCTTATGGGACTGACATTCCGTATTTCCCCGTCTTCATTCTATCAGGTGAATCCTGTGCAGACAGAAGTTCTTTATGGTAAAGCCATGGAGTTTGCCGGCATGACAGGGAAAGAGCGCGTGATCGATGCTTACTGTGGAACGGGAACTATCGGAATCATTGCATCCAGAAATGCAAGGGATGTGATCGGTGTGGAACTGAACCGGGATGCTATCCGTGATGCCAGAATGAATGCAAGAGAGAATAAGATCCGTAATGTTCGCTTTGTTCCGGGAGATGCAGGCTGGTTTATGGAAGGAATGGCAGCGGAAGGGGAGAAGGTTGACGTTGTTCTTATGGATCCGCCCCGTGCAGGCAGTGACCGCAAATTCCTGCACTCTTTATTAACCCTTTCACCGGATAAGATCGTTTACGTATCCTGTAACCCGGAGACCCTGGCAAGAGACCTTGCATATCTTACAAAAAGAGATTATCAGGTAAAGAAGATCCAGCCTGTAGATATGTTTCCTGTCACAGATTCTATAGAAACCGTTGTTTTGCTGGGCAACCGGAGAAACAGACCACGAAGATGAAATGAAATATTTCAGGGGTATTTCAGAACGATATAAAACATGTTGAACAGAAAATAAATAAACAGGCATCTGCTAAGAAACGGATTTGATAACCGGTTCCGGAGCAGATACCTGTTTTTTATATGACTTTTTTCAGGCTTTCGGAAGCTCGCAGTGATATGCGATGCCAAGTGGTGTGACAAGAAGAGGATGTACAGGTCTGTATACAGGAAGCTTCAGTTTCTTTTCAAATACAGTTGTGAATTCCCTGAACATGCAGGAGCCGCCTACAACGTAGACCGCAGGAACCTGGTAGCCCTGCAGGAATTTTTCTGTGATGACCGCCATTTTTTCTACGGTGGCTTTGATCACCGGAAAGATCTCGGCTTCTTTTTCCGGTGTGGTCTTGAGAACTTCGGCTTCCTCGTAAGGAATCTTATAGTGGCCGGCTACAGTCATGGTCATATGGCTGCCGCCTGTAGCCTCGTCATCTGTGTAGATCACTTTTCCGTCTTTCAGGATGCTGATGCCGGTTGTGCCGCCGCCCACGTCCACAACGGCGCCGTCTGTGATTTTTAACACAGCAGCCGCAGCAGTTGGTTCATCGACGATTTTTGTAACTTCCAGTCCTGCTCCTTCCAGAACATAGCCGATACTCTTGATGCTTCCTTCGGAAACTCCGGGTGGGATGGCAGCAGCTCCGTAAAGGAGTTCTGTGCCAAGTTTTTCCTCAAGCTCCTGTTTGAGTTTCGTTACAAGCTGAACAGATTCGTAATAGTTTACGATCACGCCGTCCCGGATTGCATGGGAAGGTGCGGAAGCTCCGGCAACAGGACGGTTGTTGCGGTCAACAACTGCAAGGACAGTGTTGGCTGTACCAAGGTCAACGCCGACTTTAAGCCGTCCGCGGAATTTTTTGCATTCACCTGTCTGTACAAGCTCTGCGAAATTGGACAGAGTTCTGTTTTTTAATTCCATTTAAAAAATCTCCTTTAATAATTACGTCCTGTGAAGATGGCAACGGATCTTGGGCGCATGCAGAATTCATGTTCAATGCGCGGTGCCTGATCTTCCTTGTAGAAATAACGGCCCTCTCCGTCACCAAAGGTATTGACGCAGAGATACCATGCGCCGGGACGGGCCAGATCCGGGAGGGTGATGGTCACATCTTCCCAGTAAGCGTTGATGGCAATGTAGATCAGGTCATCAGCACCTTTTGTTTTGTCATAGCCTGCAAAACTTACGGCAAATGTATGGGCATCTCTTGGAATGGTCACATCTCTTGCATCGATATTGTGAGTGTGGATGTTCTCCATGCCACAGACAGCGTTTGGAAGCTTGCGGGAGATAACCGGGTGATTTTTTCGGAACTGGATCATATATTTGAAAAATTCAAAAAGATCATGATTTTTCTCCAGAAGGTTCCAGTTTATCCAGGAAATCTCATTATCCTGGCAGTAAGTGTTGTTATTTCCACGTTTGGTATTTCCGAATTCATCACCTGCAAGGAACATCGGTGTTCCGCGGCTTGACATCAGCACTGCGCAGGCATTTCGGATCATGCGGAAACGCAGGGAAAGTACTTCTGGATTGGTGGACTCTCCCTCTTCGCCGCAGTTCCAGCTTCGGTTGTCATTAGAACCGTCTGTATTGTTCCATCCGTTTGCCTCGTTGTGTTTTTCATTGTAAGAATAGAGATCATACATGGCGAAACCATCGTGACAGGTAAGAAAGTTGACACAGGAGTTGTAGCCTGCATAATTGTCGTTATGGTCAGAGTAGAATCCACCGTAAAGATCACCGGAACCGGAAATACTCCAGGCTGCATCCCAGGCATTCCAAAAATCACCTTTCAGGAAAGAGCGGAGGCAATCACGGTAACGTCCGTTCCACTCGGCCCATCTGCGGCTGGCAGGGAAAGAACCTACCTGATACAGTCCACCGGCGTCCCATGCCTCGGCAATCAGCTTGACATTTCGAAGTACCGGGTCATAGGCAAGAAGCTCCAGAAGTGGTGGATTGTTAAGTGGAGAACCATCTTCATGTCTTCCAAGGATGCTGGCAAGGTCGAAACGGAAACCATCCACACGGTAGTTAATGGTCCAGTAGCGTAAGCATTCCAGGATCATCTGACGGACAATGGGGTGATTGCAGTTTAATGTATTTCCGCAGCCGCTGAAATTGTAGTAATTTCCCTCAGGTGTGAGCATATAATAAACTTTATTGTCAAATCCTTTAAAACAGAATGTTTTTCCAAGCTCGTTGCCTTCGGCTGTGTGGTTAAATACAACGTCCAGGATCACCTCGATCCCGTTCTCATGGAGCTCACGGATCAGTTCTTTCAGCTCAGTTCCCTCGCAGTTATGCTCAGCCTTGGAAGCGTAGCTGGTGTTCGGGGAAAAGAAATTGACGGAATTGTATCCCCAGTATTCCAGGAGACGTCTGCCATTCACAGTACGGGCATTCATGTTTTCATCGAACTCGAAGATCGGCATGAGCTCCACAGCGTTGATTCCGAGCTCTTTCAGATAAGGAATCTTTTCCCGGAGACCTGCGAAGGTTCCGGGGTGAGTAACACCGGAAGAGGAGTCCTGTGTAAATCCACGGACATGAAGCTCGTAGATGATAAGATCGCTGATCTTACGTGTGGACTGGGGCATGTCTTCCCAGTCAAAAGTTTCACGTACAACGCGGGCGTGGTAGCTTCCGACTTTCTGCTGGCCCCATTCGCGCTGACCTGCAACAGCTTTGGCATAAGGGTCAAGAAGAACTTTTGTCTTATCAAAGATATGGCCTTTTTCCGGTTCATAAGGACCGTCAACACGGTATCCGTATTCCAGGTCTTCAATGTCCAGCCCCATGACGATCATGGAGTAGACATCACCAATACGACAGGCGTTAGGAAACGGAAGAACTGCGAAAGGCTCCTCTTCACCGGAGTGGAAAAGAAGAAGTTCACAGGATGTACCATGACGGGTATGTGTAGTGAAGTTAACTCCATTGGAAAGAGGAGTAGCACCATTTAATTCAAAAAGACCGGGACGCACAGGAAATCCCGCGATAATATCTGTTGGCCGGGAAGTCAGTGTATTCTCAGAAAGCAGAGTCTGATTCTTTGTTTTCATTTCCGGTATCCTCCTTGGTAATATATAATATGGCAGAAGATGACCTGCCGGATAGTCACAAAAAATATTATAACTTATTTTCTGAAAAAAGTACAGGTTGCGTCAGGCAAAGTTGACAGATAATACAGAAATATGGTAAAAGCTTGTATTAGGACGAGGTGAAAATATGAATGACAAAGAGAAAAAAGAACTCCTGGATGTTTTAAAAAGAAGCCGGCTGTGCAGAAACCTTGAAGAAGGTGAGATGGAAAGACTGCTGGTAAAAGAAGGAACAGTGAGATCTTTTTCCAGGGGAGAACGGGTTTTTCAGGAAACAGACCGACCCGAAGCAGTATATGTTCTGCTTGACGGTAGCGTGATCATTGCAAAGGAGACTTTTTCCGGAAAGAGGATCCTTCTGACACAGCTGGAAATGCCAGGGGTTCTGTTCGGGGAAGTTTATGTCTTTATGGAAAAATCCTCTTATGATATGTATGTGGAAGCAGCAGAGAAGACACGAGTACTGATACTGGATAATCAGATTTTTACAGAAAAAGGGGATGTTTTGAGCAGAAAACTCCGTGAAAATCTTCTTGAGGTTTTTGCAGAGAAGGCTTACAATATGAACCAGAAGCTTCGGATTCTGGGAAGCGGTACTTTGCGGGAGAGGATTGTCCGTTTTCTTGTGGAGTGCCAGGATAGTGAAGGCGTGATCCATATGAGCCTGTCCAGAGAAGAGATGGCAGATTATCTGAATATCACCAGACCATCTCTTTCAAGGGAACTGGGAAAGATGCAGGAAGAAGGAATCCTGGAATTATCCAGGCGGCAGATCCTTGTGAAAGATCAGGAAAAACTTGAATTTTATCTCTGAGCGTAACGTATGTTACCGAATATTTTCGCTGGTTTTTATATGATATGGCTGTAAAACAGATAACAGTTATAACACATATGGAAATCAGGGAGAGATGATATTATGATAAGAAAGATCGTGCACATTAATGAAGAGAAATGTAACGGCTGCGGAGCCTGTGCAGCTGCCTGCCATGAAGGAGCCATTGCCATGATAGATGGCAAGGCAAAACTGATCCGGGATGATTACTGCGACGGGTTGGGAGACTGCCTTCCGGTCTGCCCTGCAGATGCGATCCGTATCATAGAGCGTGAAGCAGCAGATTATGATATGGAAGCGGTAGAACAGAGAATGAAGCTTAAAAAAGAGAAAACTTCCGGAGGCCTGGCCGCATATGTATGCCCTGGAAGTATGGCAAGAAGCCTGAAACCGAAACAGGAACCGCCGGCTTTATCGGAGAAACAGAGAACAGATACAGTCCCTGATATGGGACAGCAGAGCTGCCTTGGCCAGTGGCCAGTGCAGATTAAATTAGTTCCTGTAAATGCACCATATTTTGAAAATGCACAGCTTCTGATTGCGGCAGACTGCACAGCATATGCCTACGCAGGATTTCATGAGAGATTCATAAAAGATCATGTAACACTGATCGGATGCCCTAAACTTGATGAGGGAGATTATGCAGACAAGCTTACGGAAATCATACGGAATAATTCCATCCGCAGTATCTGCATCGTTCGTATGGAAGTTCCCTGTTGCGGAGGCATTGAGAAAGCAGTGATCCGCGCCATGCAGAGAAGCGGAAAGATGATCCCGTGGCAGGTAGTTATCATCGCACGTGACGGCACGATCAGAGAGGAGCTGTAAGGAAAGGAATAAAAACAGCATGAGTGAAGAAACACTGGAGATTTCTTATGACCAGATAGAAAAAGAGCGGGAGAAATATCTTCTGGTTGATACCCGCGATAAAGTAACTATTGAATACGGAATGATCCCGGGAGCTATTTCTGTTCCGGAACCGGATCTTAAAGAGAGGGCAGAAGAGCTGAAGGGAGAAAAAATTCCTGTTCTTTACTGCACGAGAGGACTTTTCAGCCAGGAGGGAGCTCAGATGCTCCGTGAAAAAGGTATTCCTGCCCTCAGTTTAAAGGGCGGTTATACAGGATGGCTTTTTGAGCAGATGCAGAAAGATATGTCCAATAAAGAGGATAGTGATCTGAGTGAAGAAGAAGCGCTGGAACAGCGCAGAAAGGATATTGAGCTGAGTATCCGTAAGAAATTCCACAAGCAGCTGTTTTCCAGATTTGCCAGAGGAATCAATGATTATGAGCTGGTGAAGCCGGGAGACAAGATTGCTGTTTGTATCTCAGGCGGCAAGGATTCCATGCTTATGGCAAAACTCTTCCAGGAATTAAAACGTCACAACAAGTTTCCGTTTGAACTGGTATTCCTTGTGATGGATCCTGGTTATAATGAAGCGAACCGTGCCATAATCGAGCATAATGCAAAGCTCCTGGGAATCCCGATCACGGTTTTTGAGACAGAGATCTTTGATGCTGTCTACAATATTGAGAAATCTCCTTGTTATCTCTGTGCCCGTATGAGAAGAGGATATCTTTACAGCAAGGCGAAAGAACTGGGATGCAACAAGATAGCACTTGGGCATCACTACGATGATGTGATCGAGACCATTCTTATGGGAATGCTTTACGGAGCGCAGGTTCAGACGATGATGCCGAAACTTCACAGTACCAATTTCGAAGGAATGCAGCTGATCCGTCCCATGTATCTGATCAGGGAAGCTGATATCAAGCACTGGAGAGATTATAATGATCTTCATTTTATCCAGTGTGCATGTAAGTTTACAGATACATGTACAACATGCCGTACAGACGGTACCAGTGTTTCCAAGCGTATGGAGATCAAGAATCTGATCGCAGAGTTAAAGAAAGTTAATCCACATATTGAGAGTAATATTTTCCGGAGTGTGGAGAATGTTAATCTTCATACTGTGATCGCTTATAAAAAAGATGGTGTGAAACATTCCTTCCTGGAAGGTTATGATGACTGACGTGCATGCGTCTTTTCGCGCTGTTTTGTAAGATCATAATATTCACCGGAAATGATCCCCCGGCAGGAGAGTGCCTCGAAAGTATTCTGCTGTTCGGGGGTCATTTTCATTCCAATCGTAGAGTTTACATCTGTCAGGACGCAGCCTGTTTTTTCCACCAGCCAGAAGAGGGCGGAATCATCTTCCGGTATCATCTTCCAGAGTTCATTTTCTGTATATGGCAAAAGGGACATAAGGGTTTTTAAGTGTCCGTCCTGGATCAGGCGGTAATCTCCGTCAGGCATGATGATGCCGTCCCCGTAAAGTTCTTTTTTCTGTTCCATTTTATTCAGAAGTTCTTCTGTGAGTTTCATGATCTTCTCCTTGCTTTTTTGCTGTTTGGCACGGCTTTGTTCTACTGTTTTCAATGAAGTTAAAAAAATAACAATAGGCGCATTTATTGTATGTATCAGTGGGAAAAATGTCAATAGTCTGAGCTGTGTTTTCATATTTTTTTGAGAAGATTTATTATAGTGTAAAATGTTGAACTTGAAAAATTACGTTAAATCAAGGAGAAATTCATCGTAAAACAGAAATGAATGTGATATAATATAAATATTCAAATAATTTCAGGAAGGACGATGCAGATGTTAAAAAACTGGAACCCGGAGCAGATTCCGGAAAAAGAAGATGTCAAGGCACGGCTCAGTACTGCAAGAGCGAGATTATATGAACTGCAGATGGCTCTTAAGGAGCATAAGATCCCGGTGATCGTTCTGTTTGAGGGATGGGGAGCTTCCGGAAAAGGAAGTACCATAAGCAAGGTCATCAAGAATATTGATCCGCGTTTTTTCAAAGTTGCTACCATGTCGGCTCCAACAGAGGAAGATTTGAGGAGACCGTTTCTTTACCGGTATTTCAAGGAAATTCCGGAAAATGGCAAATTCACATTTCTGGATTCCGGATGGATGGACCAGACCTGCCGCGACCGTATGGACAAGAAACTGAAAGGTGACAGTTATGTGAAGCGGATCGACAGTATTCGCAGATTTGAGCGTCAGCTGACAGATAACGGATATGTTCTCCTGAAATTTTTTATGCAGATCGACCGTAAAGAACAGGAGAAACGAATGGAATATCTCCTGGAGAGCAAGGATACGCGCTGGAGAGTGAATGAATATGATCTCTGGCAAAATGATCATTATAAAAAATGCAGAAAAATTTTTGATCAGTATATGAGAGATACCAATACTTCCTCTGCGCCATGGTATATCATAGATGCCAGTGACCGGAAATGGGCAGAGCTGCAGGTACTGGAGACTATGATCGGCAATATTGAGATCGCTATGGAAAACAGCAAACATTCGGTTCCGATCCTGCAGAATGTTTTCCCACTGGTGGAGATGCCAAAGCTCAATGAGATCCCGCTTGAAGGAAAAGAAGTGGAAGAGGAGCAGTACAAGGCAGAGCTTAAGGAACTGCAGGCGAAGCTTGGAAGTCTTCACAACCGTCTGTACAGAAAGAGAGTTCCTGTGATCATTACCTATGAAGGATGGGATGCAGCAGGCAAGGGAGGCAATATCAAGCGGATCACAGAGGCACTTGATCCTCGCGGTTTTGAGGTGCATCCGATCGCAAGCCCGGAGCCGCATGAGAAGGCCCGTCATTATCTGTGGCGTTTCTGGACAAGGCTTCCGAAAAATGGCCATATCGCTATTTTTGACAGAACCTGGTACGGCAGGGTTATGGTTGAGAGACTGGAAGGGTTCTGCAGTGAGAATGACTGGCGGCGTGCATATAATGAAATCAATGAATTCGAGAAAGAACTTTCAGACTGGGGAGCAGTGATCGTGAAATTCTGGGTGCAGATTGATAAGGATACTCAGCTTGCCAGATTTAATGACAGGCAGAATAATCCGGAGAAACGCTGGAAGATCACAGATGAGGACTGGAGAAACCGCGAGAAGTGGGATCAGTATGAGGTTGCAGTGGATGAGATGCTGCAGAAAACAAGTACAACATACGCACCATGGCATATCCTTGAGTCCGTAGATAAAAAGTATGCAAGACTGAAGGCTCTTCGTATTGTGATAGAGGAGATTGAGAAGGCGTTGAAATAGTGTGCTGGATCGATGAATAAGGATTTGAACGGATGGCCTTTAGGATACTTTGCGGCTGATAGAGCCCCGAAATGACAGCTGATTTGAGATGAAACAGAATGCGGCAAGATGTATGGGAGAATATACATCTTGTCGCATTTTACTGCTTTGGGAAACTGGTAGTGAAATCTAATTCCTCAGATAATTCCGCATACAACGCAGCGCATTTTTTTCCAGGCGGCTGACCTGGGCCTGGGAGATGCCGATCTCTTCAGCGACTTCCATCTGGGTTTTTCCCTCGTAGAAGCGAAGGTCAATGATGTGCCGTTCCCGTTCACCAAGACGAGAAATGGCATCCCTGAGGGAAATATCCTCGATCCAGTGTTCCTCCCGGTTCTTTTTGTCACTGATTTGGTCCATCACATACAGGGTGTCCCCGCCTCGGAATACACAGGCTCAAAAAGGCTCACAGGGCTCTGGATCGCATCCATTGCATAGACGATCATCTCTTTGTCAATGCCGATTTCCTGAGCAATCTCCGCAATGGTAGGCTCTTTAAGATGCTGACGCATATAATTTTCCCTGGTATAAATGGTTTTATAGGCGATATCCCGCAGAGAGCGGCTGACACGTATGCTGTTGTTATCCCGGAGATATCTGCGGATCTCACCGATGATCATAGGTACAGCGTACGTTGAGAATTTTACCTGAAGGGTAGTGTCGAAATTGTCGATAGCTTTGATCAGACCGATACAGCCGATCTGAAAAAGGTCATCTGGGTTTTCACTGCTGTTCTGAAAACGGCGGATCACGCTAAAACAAGCCGCAGATTACCTTTGATGTACAATTCTCTGGCTTCGTTATCACCAGCTTTGATTCTTTTGAAGAGTTCCTCCTTTTCTTCCTGTTTAAGAACCGGAAGTGTTGAGGTATTTACTCCGCAGATTTCAACTTTGTTCAGTGCCATCTTCGAATCCTCCTTGTCTTGTCAGTACATTAAGATGATTCTCAGAGGGCAGGTGAAATATACTTTTTCCGGAGAAATATAAAAAATAAAGGGCCTTGACAGGGAGAAATAAGCGGAAAGTTCCTTATTCTCCGGAGAGCCTTTTTTCATCCCGGAAATCCACAAGTATGATATCTTCTCCGATCTGACGGATGCAGTCCCAGGGGATGATGCATTCACTTTCTCTGGAAAAACACCAGCAGAATTTTCCTGGCCCGGGCATGACGAGAGCTTTCAGCCGGGCAGTTTCACAACAGAATTCCACATCAACAGGGCAGCCAAGGCTGCGGCAGGTGTGGATATTGATCACTTCTTTCTGTTTCAGTTCGCAGATACGCATAAAATTCATCACCTGGTATGATTTTATGGAAAATAGCTAAAATTTATGCAAGTCCAATTATTGACACATTATATAAATTTATTTTATAATAAAATCAAGTTTAACAATGAATGATATGGTGATTTGAATAATATGCTGTTGGTCACGAGGTGAACAGTAACAAATATGGATTCTGAAAGGGGAGAGTTCTATGAGATGTCCGTTCTGTAACCAGGATAATACAAGAGTTGTAGATTCCAGACCTGTGGAAGATACCAATTCCATCCGCCGCCGCCGACTCTGTGATGCCTGTGGGAAGAGATTTACTACATATGAGAAAGTGGAGACGATTCCGCTGACTGTGATCAAGAAAGATCAGAACCGAGAGAGCTATAAGCGTTCCAAGATTCAGGATGGAGTTCTGCGCGCCTGTTATAAGAGACCGATTCCCATTGAAAGGGTGGAGGAGATGATCGACTCCATAGAGGGAGATATTTTCCGTTCTGAGGACCGAGAGATCAGCAGTACCAAGATCGGAGAGATCGTCATGGAACACCTGAAGGATCTGGATGCAGTTGCCTACGTGCGTTTTGCATCAGTGTACAGGGAATTTAAGGATGTCAGCACTTTTATGGATGAACTGAAGAAGCTGATCAATTAACCGGATCAGGGAAGCCCTCTGCCAGGCTGCAAAAATCAATAAGAAATAAGAGAAGAGAACCGGCTGTCTGTGGATGGCCGGATTTTTAATACTATTCGGTCATAAAAAACAGGATCGCAGGGGAAATCCCTCTGCGATCCTGCTGTAAAATTTTACGTTAAAGGTTCAGGAAACATAAAAATCAAACAATACCCTGAGCTTTCATAGCGTCAACAACTTTTTCGAAGCCGGCGATGTTTGCACCTACAACATAGTTGTCTTCCATACCGTAACGTTTAGCAGCGTCATCAGCTTTGTGGAAGATATCGATCATGATGTTGTGGAGTTTCTCATCAACTTCTTCTCTTGTCCAGGAAAGTCTCATGGAGTTCTGGCTCATCTCCAGTGCAGATGTGGCAACACCGCCAGCATTTGCGGCTTTACCAGGCATGAAGAGAACGCCGTTCTCCTGAAAGTATGTTGTTGCATCAAGAGTAGTAGGCATGTTAGCACCCTCAACTACATACTTGCAGCCGTTTGCAACAAGTGTTTTAGCTCCGTCAAGGCCAAGCTCGTTCTGCGTAGCGCATGGAAGATAGATATCACACTTGATGTTCCAGATGCCAAGTCCCTCTGTGTAAGTAGCACCTTCAACACGGTCAGCGTATTCTTTGATACGTCCACGTTTAACTTCTTTAATGTCTTTTACTACGTCAAGGTTGATTCCGTTCGGATCATAGATATATCCGTTGGAGTCATTCATTGCAACAACTTTGGCACCAAGCTGTGTAGCTTTTTCAACAGCGTAGATAGCTACGTTACCGGAACCTGTTACAACGATTGTTTTTCCCTCTACGGAATCATTGTGAGCCTTAGCGATCTCGTTGAGCATGTATACAACACCATAACCGGTAGCCTCTGTACGGATCAGGGAACCGCCAAAGGAGAGGCCTTTACCTGTGAGCACACCCTCATAGAGTCCGCGGATTCTCTTGTACTGTCCGAAGAGATATCCGATCTCACGTCCGCCAACACCGATATCACCAGCCGGTACATCTGTGTCTGCACCGATATATTTGCAAAGCTCTGTCATAAAGCTCTGGCAGAATGCCATAACCTCTCTGTCAGATTTACCTTTAGGATCGAAGTTGGAGCCACCTTTTCCGCCGCCGATCGGAAGACCTGTAAGAGAGTTTTTGAAGATCTGCTCAAAACCAAGGAATTTCAGGATACCCTGATTTACAGAAGGATGGAATCTTAAGCCGCCCTTGTATGGTCCGATCGCACTGTTGAACTGGACACGGTATCCTTTGTTAACCTGTACAGTTCCCTTGTCATCGATCCACGGTACTTTGAAGGAGATGATTCTCTCTGGCTCTACAAGACGCTCAAGAATGGAAAGCTTACGATACTCTTCCTCATTTTTGTCAATTACGACTTTAAGGGAGTCAAGAACTTCCTTAACTGCCTGATGGAATTCTGGCTCGCCAGGATTCTGTGCTACAACTCTTTCATAAACTTCTTCTGTGTAAGACATAGTTGTTTCCTCCTCATCACGTATTGAATTGTGTTTGAAATATAAATTCGAGTGCTATTATACATTAACATGCTAAAAAAGGGAAGTGCTAAAATAAAATTTTTTAAATTTTTATTTCTTGCGTTGAGGGAGCAAATGTGAGAAGATATAGAAATAAATATTTTTTGACTATGAACACAAAAAGTTAAAATAATAGTGAAAATAGGTAAAGGAGTGGTTTTTATGAGAACATTCGGGAAATCATCAAAGCTTGACAACGTACTGTATGACGTGCGAGGACCGGTTGTAGATGAGGCGGCCAGAATGGAAGAGGACGGAATGGAGATCCTGAAGCTTAATATAGGTAATCCGTATCCTTTTGGATTTTCTGCACCGCAGGAAGTCATTCTTGATATGCTGAGCAATGTACGTACGTCCCAGGGATATTCTGATTCCAAGGGTATTTTTTCCGCAAGGAAGGCGATCATGCAGTATGCACAGCTTCGCGGGATCCGGGAGTTACCATTAATGATATTTATACAGGAAATGGTGTCAGTGAGCTGATCAACCTTTGTATGCAGGCACTGCTTGATAACGGGGATGAGATCCTGATTCCGGCGCCCGATTATCCGTTGTGGACAGCTACTGCAACACTGGCAGGCGGAAATGTAGTTCATTATATCTGTGATGAACAGTCTGACTGGTATCCGGATATTGAGGATATCAAGAGCAAGATCACACCAAGGACCAAGGCGATCGTTATCATTAACCCGAATAATCCTACAGGTGCAGTATATCCGAAGGAGATCCTGGAGCAGATCGCAGATATTGCAAGAGAACATGAACTGATCATCTTTTCTGATGAGATCTATGACCGTCTTGTTATGGATGGATATAAACATACATCTATTGCATCTCTTGCACCGGATGTATTCTGTGTTACTTTTTCCGGACTGTCCAAGTCCCATATGATTGCGGGATTCCGTATCGGCTGGATGATCTTAAGTGGTGCAAAGAATAAGGCAAAAGGTTATATTGAGGGAATCAACATGCTTTCTTCCATGCGTCTGTGTTCCAATGTTCCGGCACAGTCTATCGTACAGACTGCACTGGGTGGATATCAGAGCGTCAATGAATATATCCAGCCGGGCGGACGTGTGTATGAGCAGAGAGATTTTATTTACAAGGCTCTTAATGATATTCCGGGAATTTCAGCAGTGAAGCCACGTGCGGCATTCTATATCTTCCCGAAGATCGATACAGAAAAATTCAATATCTTCAATGATGAACAGTTTGCACTGGATTTCCTGCATGATAAACAGGTTCTTATCGTTCCGGGAAAAGGATTCAACTGGCATCAGCCGGATCATTTCCGTATTGTATATCTGCCGGATATCCGCCAGCTGGATAAAGCCATGAAAAAGATGAAAGAGTTCTTTGCTACATATAAGCAGAGGTGATCATCAATAGAATTTTCATCATAGACCAATAGCGAAAAAAATGTTATAATCATTTATGAAATATCCCGGCCGGTTATGCCGGGATATGTGGAATAAGACCAGAAATGCTGCCATTCATGTCCATGGAGTGAACAGCAGCATAAGAATTGCTTGAGAGGGGAATGAGGAGGGACCGCTATCGAACAGCAATAAACAGAAAGCGAAAGGGGAATTTATTAATGAGCAGATTTAACATGAAAGTGACACCTGAGATTGAGAAACTGACCCAGATCTGTCTGGAGAATGATAAACTGGATTTATCCCTTTATGGTAAATATGATGTCAAACGAGGCCTGCGTGACCTTAATGGAAAGGGCGTTCTTGCAGGACTGACCCAGATCTCCAATGTACAGGCTACGAAGATCGTAGACGGAAAGGAAGTTCCCTGTGCGGGCAAGCTTTCCTACAGAGGATATGATATCAAGGATCTGACCAGGGGATTTATCAATGACAGACGGTTCGGTTTCGAAGAAGTGACTTATCTGCTTCTTTTCGGCAAGCTGCCAAACCAGGAAGAACTGAATGAGTTTTCCGGTATTCTGGCCGATCAGAGGACAGTGCCGAGAAATTTTGTGAGAGATGTCATTATGAAAGCACCGTCCAGGGATATTATGAATGCTTTGTCCAGAAGTGTCCTTACACTTTATTCTTATGATAAGGATCCGGACAATATCCAGCTTGATAATGTGCTTCGTCAGTGCATTAATCTTATCAGTGTTTTCCCGCTGTTATCTGTTTATGCTTATCAGGCCTACAACCATTATGAGAAGGGCAAAAGCCTTTATATCCATCAGCCTAAGAGAGAGCTTTCCACAGCAGAGAATATCCTGCGCCTTTTAAGACCGGATAAGAAGTATACGGCTCTGGAAGCGGAGATCCTTGATATTGCCCTGATCCTTCATATGGAGCATGGCGGTGGTAACAACTCTACCTTTACTACTCACGTAGTTTCTTCCTCCGGAACAGATACGTATTCAGCCATTGCAGCAGCACTTGGTTCCTTAAAAGGACCGAAGCATGGCGGTGCCAATATCAAGGTTGTGAAGATGTTTAACGATATGCGCAAGCATGTTCATGATTACAGTGATGAAGACGAGATTCGAGATTATCTTCAGAAACTTCTTCACAAAGAAGCTTTTGACAAGAGAGGCCTTATCTATGGTATGGGCCATGCGATCTATTCTGTTTCCGATCCCCGTGCAGAGGTATTTAAAGGCTATGTGGAGCAGCTTGCCAGAGAAAAAGGCAGGATGAAGGATTATCAGCTGTATGAAGCAGTGGAGCGTCTTGCACCGCAGGTTATCGCAGAGGAACGCAAGATCTACAAGGGTGTCAGCGCAAACGTGGATTTTTACAGCGGATTTGTTTACAGCATGCTGGATCTGCCGCTGGAGCTGTATACACCGATGTTTGCCATTGCACGTATCGTAGGATGGAGCGCACACCGTATGGAAGAGCTTATCAATGTGGATAAGATCATCCGTCCTGCATACAAGAATGTTCTTCCGGAAGCGATGTACGTTCCTCTTGCAGAGCGATAAAAAAACTGGCATTATTACGAAATGACGAGAGAAAACTGAGGTGCAATGGATGTTCAGAAGTTTTTTTCCAGATGAATATCTGGATTCTGCATATGTGATCAATTTTGAGAAGCTTTATAAAGAGGGATACAGAGGGCTTCTTTTTGATATTGACAATACAATTGTTCCACATGGTGCACCGGCAGATGAACGTGCGAAAAAACTGTTTCAGAGGCTTCGTAAGATAGGGTTTCATTATTGTTTTGTATCGAATAATCAGAAACCACGGGTGGAGCCTTTTGCCCGTGCTGTGGAGGGGGATTTTGTAGAAAATGCCCATAAACCGGCTGTGAAGAATTACAGGAAGGCCTGCCAGATGATCGGAACAGATCCTGACAGGACGATCTTTGTAGGGGATCAGCTGTTTACGGATATTTATGGAGCGAAGAGGGCCGGAATCCGGACGATCCTTGTGAAGCCCATTCATCCAAAAGAAGAGATCCAGATCGTGCTGAAGCGCTATCTGGAGAAAATAGTATTACATTTTTACCAGAAAGAGGAGGGAAAGAATTCATGAACCATATTGTAATTATCGGCTTTATGGGTTCAGGAAAGACACGAGTTGGAAAGAGACTGGCGAAGGACCTGGGACTTCCGTTTATTGACGTGGACAGACTGATCGTGAAAAAAATGAACATGTCAGTGAAGGAGGTATTTGAGCGTTTCGGAGAACCGTTTTACCGTGCGCTTGAGACAATGGCAGTAAAAGAACTGTCTACAGACAGTGAGCGCAAGGTGATCTCCGTCAGTGCAGGTCTGCCACTGCAGGAGCAGAACCAGAAGTATCTTGCAGAAATGGGAACGATTATCTATCTGAAAGGATCTGCTGCAACTCTGATCAAGCGACTGGAGGGAAGTAACAACCCGACACTGGAGGGATCTGAGAACAAAGAGGATAAGATCAAGAAGCTCCTCAAGCAGAGAGATCCTGTTTATGAGAAATTTGCGGACATCAAAGTTGTCACAGGAGTGTTGCCTTTTGACGAGTTAATTGCTGAAATTGAAGAAAAATTAAAGGCATAAACAAAAAAACAGTTGAAAAATGACAAAAGGTATTATAGAATAATTCATAGCGAAAAAGAAGCGCATATATTAAGGAGGAAATATTTATGATTTCAGCAGGTGATTTCAAAAATGGTATCACACTTGAAATTGATGGAAACGTATGTCAGATCGTTGAATTCCAGCATGTAAAACCAGGAAAAGGCGCAGCCTTTGTAAGAACAAAATACAAAAATATCATTACAGGATCTGTAGTAGAGAAATCTTTCCGTCCTACAGAGAAATTCCCGGCAGCACGTATTGAGCGTGTAGATATGCAGTATCTGTATCAGGATGGTGGTTTATACTACTTCATGAACACAGAGACATATGACCAGGTAGGCCTTACTGAGGAGCAGGTTGGAGATTCTCTGAAATTCGTTAAGGATAATGAGATGGTTAAGGTTTGCTCTCATAATGGCGAAGTATTTGCTATCGAGCCGCCACTCTTCGTAGAGCTTGAGGTTATCGAGACAGAGCCAGGATTCGCTGGAAACACAGCACAGGGTGCTACCAAACCGGCAACTGTTGAGACAGGTGCACAGGTTCAGGTTCCGCTGTTCGTAAACCAAGGCGACAAACTGAAAATCGATACAAGAACAGGAGAGTATCTCTCACGTGTATAATGCGATACATTAAAAAACCCGCGTAAGCGGGTTTTTTTTAATACATTTATCCTTCTTTAAGATTTTTCAGAAACTGGCTGGGTGACATTCCTTCGTGGGATTTAAATACCCGGCTGAAATAAAAAGCATCGGAGAATCCTACCATTTCGGCCACATCTTTGGTGAGGATATCAGGATTGTTCTGCATTAATGTCTTTGCCATTTTCAAGCGCAGTTCACTGATATATTTGCTGGGAGAGATCCCGAATTCTGATTTAAAAAGTGTGGAGATATATTTTTCATTGTAACCAAAAATATCCTGAAAGGATTTCGTTGTGATCTGCTGGGTGAAATTCTTATCCAGGTAATTGCGCACCTGACGGGCCAGAGACGGTAGTTCTTCTCCAGGTGTGGTTTTGTGAAAACCGCAGATTTTGGAAGTTTCATACTGCAGTTCCCGTTCCAGTTCCTCGTAGGAATGACAGGTGGAAACGATTTCAGCGACATCCGGATAAATGATGTCTTTGTGGCAGTTCTGGATTACAGTGGAGATATAGTATCTCAGGTTTGCAGTTATCTGAAACTGGGAAAGATTCGGCTGGTTCTGTATGGTGATCAGGGAATGAATCATATGGTACAGGCTTTCCTGATCAGAATGAGAAGAGATTCCTGCGCAGAGCTGCTGAACATCCTGGGAAACACGGATTTTCTGATCTGATAATGTGGTACATGTCTGAAAAGAACTGGCTCCAAATCTATTTTTGAACAGTGCAAAAAGATAGGTATCTTTTATAAGGTCGGAAACAGAACCGGCATCTGGAGACTGCAGAGACAGAACCGTGTTAATCCAGGAGTCAGGCTGCTGATCAGATATATCCAGTATACTGTGGATTCTCCTGGCAAGTTCTTCCGTATCCGGCTGACTGGAGGAAGGATAGATAACTGCATATACCTGCTCATTGAAATGTTTTCCATGGAGAAGAAAAAGCGAAACCTGATATTCTTTTTCCAACTGAGTCAGATATCCGGGAGAGACCGGCGCGAAAACGGAATCCGGGATAGTCTCGCTGTATATATTAGAACGTAATGGACCCTGAAAAACGAAGATAAAGGAGCAGGAAACTTCGTTCATAAAAACAGGGGCAGGATCAGTCAGATTATCGCTGTGCAGTGCACATTGCAGATATTCTTTCTGAAGCAGCCGGGTTTCGGATTTTTGTAGTTCCAGGCAGGAGAGAAGGATATCGTCCAGAGTTTTAAGGTCAATCGGTTTGAGAAGATAATCGGAAACACCAAGGTGGATCGCCTTTCTGGCATATTCGAAATCCGCATATCCGGTAAGAATAACAAAGCGGGTATGAAACTGGGATTTCTGAATTTCTTCGATCATATCGAGACCGTTCATCACAGGCATGGTGATATCAGTAAATACCAGCTCCGGTTTCTGCTCCAGGATTTTCTGCAGGCCGTCCCTACCGTTTTTGCAGATGCCAAGAACCTGGAAATCAGGGTAGTTTTTGGTGATGAGAAGCGAGAGACCTCTGGCAATGGCTGGTTCATCTTCAATGATAAGTACGTGTATCATGATTTCTCCTTTGTATGTGAAAGAAATTTTTTGCATATGTTTTAATTATAGCATGAATAGACCTGGAAACAAGAAAAAAGTCCATACGAAAGTTGCTTTTTTTTTATGTTGTATATACAAAAAGTGTGATATGATAGGAAAAAAGCAGGGAGGAAGAATATGAACCGTTTATGGTATACAGAAGTTGCAAAAAGCTGGATCGAAGCATTGCCTCTTGGTAATGGAAGGCTGGGGGCTATGATATCCGGAGAGCCTTTTTGCGGACAGATCCAGATGAATGAGGAGAGTATTGTCTATGGAGGACCGCTTGATCGCATCAATCCGGACGCGGCGAAGTATTTCCCGGAAATCCGGAAACTGGTGCTGGAAGGAAAGATCCGGGAAGCACAGAAACTGGAGCTTTTTGCATTATCTGGAACACCTCAGAGCGAACGGCCATATCAGACCATGTGTGATGTGAATTACAGCATAGATCACGAAGAGGGAGAGATCCGGAATTACAGAAGAGAGCTGGATCTGGAAAAAGGTGTTGCAAGTACTTCATTTGTACATAATGGAGCACAGTACAGAATGCGATGTCTGATCTCTGAAAAAGAAGATTTGATGGCAGCGGAGTTTTCCACAGACAGAGAAGAAGGTCTTACAATGTCTGTTCTGATAACAAGGGGACGATTTTACAACTGTGCAGGAAAAGCCGGCGAGGACAGTGTTTATATTGATGGAGATCTGGGAAAGGGCGGAAGTGAATTCGGCATTCAGGCTCGCGCGGTGTCAGAAGGCGGAAGCGTGCAGGTGATCGGAGAACATCTGGTGATCCAAAATGCCTCCAGGGTGATTTTTTATGTAAACGGAGTGACTACTTTCCCTTACCGAAAAAAGAAGGTCGAGGATCCATACAGCTACCTCAAAGAACAGCTGGCTTCTTACACAGCAGAGGATTTTGACCGGATACTGGCAGAACATGTGGAGCAACACAGCAAGGTGTTTAACCGTTCTGTTCTGAAACTGAAAGAGGATGAAGGTCTATCCGGACTTCCAACAGATCAGCGTCTGAAACGACTCCGGGAAGGTAAAAAAGACAAAGGGCTGGCAGCTCTTTATTATGGATACGGAAGATATCTTCTTATGGCGAGCAGCCGCCCGGGAGGACTTCCTGCCAATCTTCAGGGAATCTGGTGTGAGAAGCTGGAGCCTACCTGGGATTCCAAATATACCATCAATATCAACACAGAAATGAATTACTGGCCTGCAGAAATCTGTAATCTTTCCATGTGTCATGAGCCGCTTTTTGATCTTCTGGAACGTATGGTGAAAAATGGCAGAAGAACAGCCATGGAAATGTATGGATGCAGAGGTTTTGTGGCACATCATAACACAGATATCTGGGCAGATACTGCACCTCAGGATCTGGCACTGGCAGCGTCATACTGGGTAATGGGCGGCGCATGGCTGGCAGCACATATCTGGAAACATTACCGTTATACGATGGATCAGGCTTTTCTTGATCGTATGATGCCGGTTCTGGAGGAATGTGTACTGTTTTTCAGAGATTTTATGATCGAGGATCATGGAGAGATGATCGTCTGTCCGTCTGTTTCTCCGGAGAATACCTATTATCAGGCAGATGGAACAACGGGAAGTGCCTGCGCAGGCTGTACCATGGATACCGGAATCCTGAGAGATATTTTTCATGCCTATCTGGAAGGAAACAAGATCCTTGGGAAAAAAGCATCTCAGGAAGACTGGGTGCGTGAAACTCTTGATAAGCTCCCTTTGTATAAGATTGGAAAATACGGTCAGCTGTTGGAATGGAGAGAAGATTATGAGGAGTGGGAACTTGGGCACAGACATTTTTCTCATTTATATCCCCTGTTTCCGGCAAACCAGATTAATGAATATGAGAATCCGGAGCTGGTAAAAGCATGTGAGAAATCTCTGGAGAGACGAATGGAATTTGGTGGAGGCCACACAGGCTGGAGCTGTGCATGGCTGATCAATCTGTATGCAAGACTTCGGAATGGAGATAAAGCAGAGGAATATATCGATTATCTTCTCAACCAACTGACAGCACCGAATATGTTTGATCTGCATCCGCCGCTTGAGCGGATTTCAGGTATTCCGTGGGTATTCCAGATCGATGGAAATTTCGGCGGTACGTGCGGAATCGCCCAGATGCTGCTGCAGAGCCATCTGGATGAGATATTCCTGCTTCCGGCTCTTCCGAAAAACTGGCAGGAGGGAAGCATCACAGGTATTTGTGCAGAAGGCGGTTTTGAGGTGGATATGACCTGGGAAAAAGGCAGATTTTCTCATGGGTGGCTTCTTTCGAAACATGGGGAAAAAGCAGTTCTCAGATGCAGAGAGGAACTGGAGATCTCAAAAGATGGAATAAAAGTTTCTGTGATCAGAGATGAAAAAGAAAGATACGTATTTGATACAGAGAAAGATGCGATCTATCAGATCAGGAGTAAATAAAGTTTAAGGAAAAAAGCCGGAGGCTTCCCTGTCAGGAAGTGCTCCGGCTGAATAATTTTTCAGGCTTTAACGGGCCGCCGATGGTGACGGTCGTAAGGTTGTCAGAATCATTTCTGGAAACATGGAAATATTCTTCGCCGCGGTAATAAATATGAAAACGGAGAATGGTATTTTCCAGACCATAGCCCTGATGGCGAAAGGTGTTTTCGTAATCCATATCCTGGTTTCCGGTAAAGGTGAAGCCTGAGAGTTTCTGGTGAAGAGCTGCAAACTTTTCTTCAGGAAACGGCGCTCCGTTGTTGGAGATTGACAGATACCACCGGGTGTCGTCACAGTGGGAGCGTATGGAAATCTTCCAGGGAGGAGAAATCTCCACGCCTGCCTGGTGGAAGCCATGCTGAAAACAGTTTTCAATAAGAGGCTGAAGAATCAGCTTTGGCACAGTAATGGAATTCAGGGAATCATCAAGCTGCCATTCGTATTCCAGATCGTCTTCGTAGCGTATTTTCATAATATAGAGGTAATGCCTTGCATTGTCGATCTCCTGGGACAAAATAACGGACTGTCCTGTGTAGGAGAGGGAGTAGCGAAGAAGCTGGGAAAGTTCTGTGCACATGTTGGAAACATCCATATTTCCGGAGGCCAGCCCTGTCATTCCGATGACAGAAAGAGTATTGTACAGAAAATGCGGGTTCAGCTGTGCTTCCATGGCGTCATAGTGGGCAATCAGCGTCCGTTTCCGTTGTTCTGTAAGACGCTGGTTCTGGTCGTAAATCTCAGAAAGATATCCCTGGATCGCATTGGTGAGAAAGATGATCTCATTATCGCTGCTTCCGGGTATAGCAGAAATATTTTCCCCGGGCTCAAGAACTGTCAGCTTATCTGTCAGCTGTCGAAGTGGCTGTGTGAGGTTTCGCGTCAGTACCATAAGAAAGGTGGACATAATTATGAACATGATTACAAAAAGCAATGTGCTGATTATGAGAAGCCGTTTTATGGAGGCTGCAAATATGGAAGAATTCTCACTGAGGATCACCGTCCATCCGGTCTTATCGGAAAGGTGATAGCTGGAAACAGAAAGATTTCCATAGGAAAAGCTGCCACTGTCAGGAGAAATCTCGGAAGCGGAACGCCAGCTGGCCAGAAAAGCCCGGCGGTTCAGTGTGGATGCACTTGTGTAAACCAGATTATCAGCATCATCCAGAATGGTAATATCATAATCTTCCGGAGTATCAAAACCGGAGAGAAGTTGTCTGGTCAGGGTATCCATATCAAAATCAGCAATAAGAAGCCCGTACTGATGATAAATATCCCGCATGGAACGTACAACAGAAATTACAGTTCGGTTGTTTTTCCAGTAATCCTTGTGAGGAGGAACATATAAAACATAATTAATGCTGTCCATAACGCCGGTAAGATTGGGATTGTTCTCCAGAACAGCTTTTTTTGTATAACTGGTACCGTTTGGGGAAGAAATTCCCAGATGGTCGTAATATTTGCTGACATAATTAAGGGATACATCCAGGTCTGAAGATATCAAAGTAGTACGGAACCGGTCCTGAAAAGCAGATCTGGCTGCGATATGGGTGGGCAGGTAGTTGTTTTCGCTCTCTGGGATATTTCTGGCAGTATCAAGGAGTGCGGTGTTTAGCTGCAGCTCTTTCAGCGTATTATCTGCATCATTGAGAAGGGTGTCCAGATTGTTCTGTATCATGGATGTACTGCCGCTTAATGTACTGCGCATGTTCTCCCGCAGGGAATTTGCCGAATAATAATAGAAAAACAGCGAAAAACCGACAAGCAGAAGGGAATTTAGCAGGATGCAGGAAATGAACAGCTTTTTTTGAAAAGAAAATTCATGGAATTTCATGATCGTTCCTCCGGAAAATTTCTTGTATCTATTTTATATGAACAGCGAAAAAGAAACAAGAAAAATTGTACAAATAGATGGAAAAATATAAAAAAGGAAAAAAGTGCATGTTGGATTAAACAAAAGTCCATGGATTTTCCAGAGCCGGTTTTATATAATATGACCATATTAAGAACGAAAAAACATATAAAGGGAGGAATTTTTACAATGAAGAAAAAAATGTTTGCAGCACTTATGGCAGCGTGCATGACAGTATCAGTATTCGGAAGCGTGGTAACAGCCAGCGCAGCAGATGGAGTAACACTGACACTCTACGGAAATGCAGATGACCTTGCAAAACCGTACATGCAGAAGATCATTTCTCTGTGGGAGGAATCTTCCGGAAACAAGATTGACCAGCAGGGCCTTGATACAGATAATGCAGAGACCATTGCACTGACAAAATTTACAACAGGTGATATCCCGGATCTTTACATTCATTTCGGAAACAGCAACCTGAAAAACTTTAATCCGGAAGAGAATTTTGTAGACTGGTCCGATGCTGACTGGGTGTCCGATATTCAGGACTCAGTTCTTCCGCAGGCAACCTACAATGACAAAGTGATCGGACTTCCGTTCTGGGAAGCATCCAACTCCGGCTGTTTCTATAACACAAAGATCTTCGAGGAACTGGGAATTGAGCAGCCTACAACACAGGAAGAATTTAATGCAGTCTGCGATACACTTCTGGAGAACGGAGTACAGCCGATCTACCTTGCAGCAGCTGATGCATGGCCAATCCTTTATCAGTTCGCACTGGATCCTGTACTTGAGGAGCATCCGGAATATATAGAGAAACTGAATGCAGGAGAAATGTCTTACGCAGATATCCCGGAATTCACAGATATGTGTACCTGGTTTAAAGAAGCAGCAGATAAAGGATATTTTGGAAAGAACTTTGCATCTGATACATGGGATTACACAAGTGAGGTTCTTGGAACAGGTGAAGCTGCAATGCTCTTCTGCTGGGATACCTGGTTTGATACAGATTATGACAGTGAATCTTATGATTATGTAGGTGATGATTTCGGAATCATGCCGGTATTTATGGGAACCTGTGACGAGGGAACTTATGAAGGCGGAAATGTAAACCTGATGCTTGTAAACAAAAATGGTGATAATGTAGAGGCTGCCAGCGATTTTGTAAACTTTATGGCAGATCCGGAGAATTATAACCAGGCATTTGATGGTGTTTCCACAGCAGCAGTATTTAAACAGGAGACAACAAATGTAAATTCCGCTCAGTATGATGGAAACAAAGATAGCGTAGATAAACTGATCCGTGCATCTTCCGCACAGCCGAAGATTGTTGGTTTCAACCAGCAGGAAGGTGGCAAGGCTCTGCTTCAGCTTATGAACGGAGACATCAGCGTAGAAGAATGTGTAAAACTGATCGATGATGACAGAGTTGCAACACTTGAGTCTTTTGCCCAGTAAATAAACATCCGTTTTAAAGATGGTTTCAGGTTTGAGGGTAAAACTTCAAACCTGAAATTGTTTAAGGAGGAAATTCATGAATCGAAAAAAAATATATCCGTTGTATCTGGCGCTGATCCCGGCTGTAGTATTTTTTATCTTCTTTATTGTACCGTCCACTGTGGGTTATTATTATGCATTTACCAACTGGAGTGCAGCCAGAACAACCAATCTGAAATTTGTAGGATTTGAAAATATCATGTCAGTTCTTACGAGTACGAAAGTGCCGGTAGCCTTTGTAAATACCCTGATCTACGCAGGCGTAAAAACCATTACCGTAACACTTCTGGGCTTTGTATTTGCCTATATCCTGAACCGTGAGATCAAAACACGGACTGCTCTGAGAACGGTTTATTTTATCCCGTCTATCTTTTCCTGCCTTGTTGTAGGTCTTATCTTCAGTGCTGTATTCCAGACGCGCCACGGTACGATCAATAATATCCTGAACATTATGGGAATTGCAAATATACAGTGGCTGGGAAAACGAGGCACAGCAGTTTTTGCTATCTGCGTAGCTGAGGTATGGAGAAATGTGGGATATGCGATCATCATCACACTTGCGGGTCTGCAGTCAGTTTCTTCTGATTATCTGGAGGCAGGTAAACTTGACGGTGCATCTGAGTGGCAGCTTTTCCGCCATATCACACTTCCGCTGATCATGCCTACTGTAAACGTTAATATTCTGTTCAGCCTGATTTATGGATTGAAAATGTTCGATCTGATTTACGTTATGACAGGCGGCGGCCCCGGAAATGCGACTGAGAGTTTCGGAACGCTGATGATGAATGAAATGTCTGCAGGACGTTATTCGCAATCTGTAGCTGTCAACCTTGTATTCACAGTGCTTCTGGTCATTGTTTCAGTTGTATATCAGAAGTTTTCATCAAGATGGGAGACGGTGTTATAATATGAATAAGAAAAAAACTAGGATCAATCTGATACTGGAGATCATTCTCTGGCTTGTGAGCATCGTGACGATCTATCCGATGCTGATGGTACTTCTCACTTCCTTTAAAAACAAAGGCGAAGCTGCTTATATGAATATCAGCCTGCCAAGTGAGTGGCATCCGGAAAATTACATAACAGTTCTGGAAAAAGATTTTATGCGTTCTCTCGGGAACAGCGTGTTCATCACCTTTATATCAGTGGTACTGATCGTTTCTCTTTCTGCATTCTTAAGTTTTATCATTGTACGAAGAGATACAAAGGGATGCAGGATTGGGTATAAGATCATCACTCTTGGAATCATTGCACCTTTTGCTGCGCTTCCAACGATCCAGCTGATGCAGAAAATGGGGATTTATGGATCAAGGATAGGTCTCTGTCTTGTATATTCTTCTCTGTACATGCCGTTTACAACAATGATGTTCAGTGGATTTATTAAAGGAATCCCGAAAGAACTGGATGAGGCAGCAGTTATGGACGGTGCAGTAGGCGGAAGACTGTTCTGCACAGTGATCATGCCGCTTCTGAAGCCGGTTCTTGCAACAACAGGCGTTCTGAATTTTATGTGGGTATGGAATGAGCTTCAGATTCCGATGTATCTTCTGAACTCTTCTTCCAAGTGGACGCTGCCGCTTTCTGTATACAATTTCTACGGACAGTTCAGCAGAAGCTGGAACCTTGTATGTGCAGACGTTGTGCTGGTTTCTTTGCCGGTAATCCTGGTATACATTTTTGCACAGAAATGGGTGATCGCAGGTATGACAGCCGGTGCTGTAAAGGGCTGATCCTGATAATATCAAGGAGGATATGAAGAATGTCAAAAAAATATACAGGAACATGGAATTCTGTAAATGAGCATGAGGTACCGAAATGGTATGACGGCTGTAAATTCGGAATCTTTATCCACTGGGGAATCTATTCAGTTCCTGCTTTCGCACCAAGAACATGGGAGCTTGGCGCAGTGGAGACCAATGAAGAATGGTTCTGCAACAATCCTTATGCGGAGTGGTATTATAATTCCATAAATGTTGGAAAAGGACCTTCTTATGAACATCACATTGAGAAATACGGCAAGGATTTTTCCTATGAAGATTTCCTGCCAATGTGGAAGGCTGAGAACTGGCAGCCACAGAAGTGGGCGGAACTTTTCCGCAAAGCTGGGGCAAAATATGTTGTGCTGACAACGAAGCATCATGATGGTTTCTGCCTGTATCCCAGTGAATATACAGATTTCAACTGTGAAGAACTTGGTCCGAAGAGAGATATCACAGGAGAGCTGACAGATGCTGTGCGCAGTGAAGGACTGAAAATGGGACTTTATTATTCCGGGCTGATCGACTGGCAGTTTGCCAATGATCCGATTTTCAAGGAAGAGGACAATTTCGGAAATGCCTGCCCGACTTTTGAGTATGCAGACTATTCTTATAACCAGATGAAAGAGCTGGTAGACAAATATCATCCGTCCGTATTCTGGAATGATATTGGATGGCCAAAGCAGAGTGAGCATATGATGCCGTATTTCCTGGCACATTATTACAATGTGGTGGAGGAAGGCGTAGTCAATGACCGGTTTAATGGACTGTATCATGACTTCAGCACAAAAGAATACAAACAGGGCGAAGCTAATCGCAAGGAAAAGTGGGAAATGTGCCGAGGTATGGGACTTTCTTTCGGATACAATGAAAATGAAGGAGACGATCAGCTGATCAGTGTTCCGGATCTGATTCATCTTCTGGTTGCAACAGTATCTGATAACGGAAACCTGCTTCTCAATATCGGTCCGAAACCAGACGGAACTATTCCGGCTGAGCAGGAAAAACGTCTTCTTGCGCTTGGAAAATGGCTGGAGATTAACGGAGAAGGTATTTATGATACCAGTTGTTCCGAACATCTTCCGGAAACAGCAGGAGATGGTGTACAGCTGTTCTTTACAGCAAAAGAAAAGGATCTTTATGTATTTATAGAGGGACTTTCCCAGGAAGAGAATACAGTGCTGATTCCGGGCGTAAAAGGAAGTGCAGAGACACTGGATTCAACACTTAATGTACAGTGCGAAGAGACAAAAGAGGGAATGAAGGTCCGTATTAACGGATATGACAAAGAGAAACATATCATCTGTCTGAAAGTAAAAGACGGCGAATGAATATGATGCAGAGCATATAAGGCTGACAGTTTTAGACTTGGGTTCCAGGCTGTGAGGGTAAGAAAAACCGTGACAGCCCGGAACCTTTTTTGCAAATATCCTTGACACGAAAAAACATTCTGGTATAATTAAATCCAGTCAAAAAACAACTGGCTTAGAGTTCGTCTGTCCACCAGAGATGACTTGAAGAGAATTAAGTCATCGGAAGTCTTTTTTATACAAGGGCTTGTACTGGTTTCGACGGGGGCTTTGAAGTTAGGGAAGCCATCCGCAGACTCCTGGACTGCGTACCAACCGGGAACTAAATATAAACGCAGACGAAAAGTTAGCGTTAGCAGCCTAAGCTGCTCGTCAGCCCCGTTGCACTCACACATCGGGAATCTGGCGTCGACCATGTGAGAAACCTTGCCGGGTAAGCTTTGCCCCGGTAGATGTATCATGAAGCTACTGAAGCGGTAAGCCTGTCGGTGGGCGTGCAGCCGAGGGAATGTTAAAACAGCGACTGTGATGGGAGATGCCTTAAGGGATAGGCTTTCGGACAGGGGTTCGATTCCCCTCAGGTCCATTTATGGAACGTCCCGGAAAGACAGCATTTATGCGGCTTTCCGGGGACTTTTTTTTATTAGGGATTACTTCGCAGATACAGAAAGCGTTGGTGATAGAATGGGAAAAATGCCGAACAGCAAAAAAAAATACAGAAAAAAATCAGATTATTACGATTACAGTCTGGTTGCTGTTATTGTACTTCTTGTATGTTTTGGTCTGATAATGCTTTACAGTACCAGCTCCTATATGGCAGAAGTAAACTATGGCAACGACATGTTTTATTTTAAAAAACAGGCACTGATCAGTGCAGCCTGTCTGATCGTGGTACTGGTTGTTTCAAAAATATTGGATTATCATATCCTGGTGCCGTTTACAACATCTTTGTATGTACTTTCCCTGATCCTCATGGGGCTGGTACGTACACCCCTTGGACATTCATCCCATGGTGCTACCAGATGGCTGTATATTGGACCGATCAACTTTCAGCCGGCTGAGATAGCCAAGATCGCAGTCATCATTATGATGGCATATATGATTTGTAAGATGGGACGTAAGGTTAAGACTTTGAAGAGTTGTATGATCCTGGGACTTCCAGGTGCTGGTCTTGCGTTTGCTGCGTATATGCTGACGGATAATCTGAGTACAGCATTGATCATTCTTGGAATTACAGTGGGAATGGTTTTTGTTGCACATCCGGATGTGCGACCGTTTATTATTATTGGTGTGATAGGTCTGGTACTGATCGTGATCGGCGTACTTTTTCTGGTTGCGACGACCAAGAGCAGCGACAGTTTCCGTGTTATGCGAGTTCTTGTATGGCTCCAGCCTGAGAAATATTCCGATGAGGGAGGCTATCAGACTCTGCAGGCACTTTATGCCATTGGTTCCGGAGGATTTTTTGGCCGGGGATTGGGAAACAGTATCCAGAAACTTGGCAGTGTTCCTGAGGCACAGAACGATATGATCTTTTCCATCATCTGCGAAGAGCTTGGAATCTTCGGAGGGATTTTTGTGCTGATCCTGTTCGGATATCTTCTGTACAGACTGTTCTTTATTGCACAGAATGCACCGGATCTGTTCGGCTCACTGCTTGTTACGGGAATTTTTATACATATTGCACTACAGGTAATATTAAATATTGCAGTTGTGCTGAATCTGATGCCCAATACGGGTGTCACTTTGCCATTTATCAGCTATGGTGGAACGTCCATTGTGTTCCTGATGTCGGAGATGGCACTGGCCCTCAGTGTGGCCCGTCAGATAAAATTTCAAGAATAAAATAGTTTTAAAATCAAAATATTTTCGCCAGATGGACATTTTTTGGGAAAATCCTCTTGACAACTGTATTTACAGACTATATACTTTGCTCAAAAAGAGGAAACAGATTCGATCTGTAATGATTAAAGGAGAAAATAAGACATGTTAGAAAAAATGAGCGAAATGCTTGCAGAGCAGTTAAATTGTGAAGCATCTACAATTACACCGGAGACTTCTTTCAAGGATGATCTTGGAGCAGATTCCCTTGACCTGTTTGAGCTGGTTATGGCTCTTGAGGATGAGTACAACGTAGAGATCCCGGCAGAGGAACTTACAGATCTGAATACAGTTGGAGATGTAATCGAGTACCTCAAGAACAAAGGTGTAGAAGCATAAGATCCGCTGAAGGTAAATGCAGGAATAAGGATCCTCTGGAGCAATGATGTTCCAGGGGATTTTTCTGTGTATGAGAAGACCAGGGGGTTCCGTCGGAAAACCTATGGACATTTTAAAGGATTTGGGTATATAATATCAGCTATAATGAGAAACAACAAAAACGAGGAGAAAAGAAATGACAAAGATCAGAACAAGATTTGCACCGAGCCCTACAGGCAGAATGCACGTGGGTAACTTAAGAACAGCTCTTTATGCTTATTTGATCACAAAACATGAAGGCGGAGATTTTATCCTCCGTATTGAAGATACAGACCAGGAACGTTATGTTGAGGGAGCTGTAGATATCATCTACCGTACTCTTGAGAAGACAGGCCTTCTCCATGATGAGGGACCGGACAAGGACGGTGGATTTGGACCGTATGTACAGAGCGAGCGTCAGGCAACAGGAATGTATCTGAAATATGCCAAACAGCTGATCGAGCAGGGCGATGCATATTACTGTTTCTGCGGCAAGGAAGAACTGGAGAGCATGAAACGTACAGTTGCAGGCAAGGAGATTTCCATCTATGATAAGAGATGCCTTCACCTCTCCAGGGAAGAAGTTCAGCGTCGTCTGGATGCAGGGGAGCCGCACGTGATCCGTTTTAATATGCCGACAGAGGGAACCACTACATTCCACGATGTAATTTACGGAGATATCACCGTTAACAATGAGGAGATGGAGGACCTGATCCTTATTAAATCTGACGGATATCCGACATACAACTTTGCCAACGTTATTGATGACCACCTTATGGGAATTACACACGTAGTAAGAGGTAATGAGTATCTTTCATCTTCTCCGAAATACAACCGTATTTATGAGGCATTTGGATGGGAGATTCCGACATACGTTCACTGTCCACTGATCACAGATGAGACACACCAGAAACTTTCCAAGAGATGCGGTCATTCTTCCTATGAGGATTTGATCGATCAGGGATTTGTTACAGAAGCAGTGATCAACTACGTTGCGCTTCTTGGATGGAGCCCGGCAGACAATCGTGAGATTTTTTCACTTCCGGAGCTTGTGGAGGCATTTGATTACCATCATATCAATAAATCACCGGCAGTATTTGATATTGCCAAGCTGAAATGGATGAACGGCGAGTATATCAAGAAAATGGACCCGGAAGCGTTTTACGAGAGAGCACTTCCGTATCTGAAGGAAGTTCTTAAGAAAGATTTTGATCTTAAGAAGATCGCAGGAATGGTCCAGACAAGAATCGAAGTATTCCCGGATATCCCGGAGCTTGTAGATTTCTTTGAGGCAGTTCCGGAGTACGACAGCGCAATGTACCGCCATAAAAAAATGAAAACAACAGAGGAGACATCTCTTGCAGTCCTCAAAGAGGTACTTCCTGTACTTGAGGCTCAGGAGGATTATACCAATGATCCGCTGTTCGCTTCTTTAAGTGCATTTGTAAAAGAACATGGATATAAGAACGGTTATGTAATGTGGCCGCTTCGTACAGCTGTATCCGGCAAGCAGATGACACCGGCTGGCGCGACAGAGATCATGGAGATCATCGGCAAAGAAGAGACTCTGAAACGTGTCCGTGCAGCAATTGAAAAACTTGAAAAATAATCCGGTTATGAAACGAAATCCATCTCAAATAAGGGCGATCGCCCACCTGTCAGGACCAATGATGGTTCTGGCAGGCCCCGGTTCGGGGAAAACTTCCGTCATTGTAGAGAGAACAGCACATATGATCCAGGATGGGAAGATACCAGCTTCCTCTATTCTTGTTGTGACTTTTTCCAGGGCGGCGGCAGTAGAAATGAAAGAACGATTCCTGAAATTTACAGGTGTACAGCGGACAGGAGTTACGTTTGGGACTTTTCACGGAGTGTTTTACGGGATTCTGAAACAGGCCTATGGACTGGATGGGGGAAATATCCTGTCTGAAGAGGAAAAGTATGCGATCCTGCGGGAGCTTGTGATAAATTGTGCTTCTGAACAGTCCCAGGAGGGGGATTTTGTGGAAGACGTGGCAAAAGAGATCAGTATTGTAAAAGGGGGAAGAATCGCACTTGAGCATTATTATTCCTCCTGTTGCCCGGACGAAGTATTCCGGCAGATTTTTAAAGAGTATCGAAAAGTTCTTAATGAGCGGAGAAAACTTGATTTTGATGATATGCTTCTAAGTTGCTATGAACTTCTTCGAAAAAGAAAAGATATCCTGGAAGCCTGGCAGAAGAAATTCCGTTATATTTTGGTAGATGAGTTTCAGGATATCAATCATCTCCAGTATGATATCGTAAAAATGCTGGCGGCACCAGAGAACAATCTGTTCGTAGTAGGGGATGATGACCAGTCTATCTATCATTTCCGTGGTGCCAGGCCGGAGATCATGCTGAATTTTCCGGAGGATTTTAAGAATGCGGAAACTGTGCTCTTGAATATCAATTACCGGTGTAGCGGAAATATTCTGAACACGGCTATGAAGGTGATCGATAATAACGAAAACCGCTACACGAAAAAACTTTTCACACCAAATGAGCCTGGAGATCCTGTGAAGGTGATGGAATTTCGAAATCCCCGAGAAGAATATATGACAGTAGCAGGTGCATTGAAGAAACGAATGGAAAGCGGAGAGAACATTGAAGATACAGCATTTCTTTTCCGCACCAATCAGGAGGCCGAAGGTCTGGTAGCTGCACTGATGGAATATGGAGTTCCTTTTACCATGAAAGAAAAACTGCCCAATATGTTCCGGCACTGGATCTGCAGGAACATGATCGCCTATCTGAAAATGGCCAAGGGTGATAGGAGCAGAAGTACTTTTCTGGAAATCATGAACCGCCCAAACCGATATATAGCCAGAGATGCTCTCACAGAAAAGACAGTGGATTTCCGGGCTCTTGAAGAATTTTACAAAGATAAGGACTGGATGTGCGACCGTATCACAACCATGGAAACACACCTTAGGATCTTAAAAACCATGGCTCCTTATGCTGCTATTAATTTCATCCGGAACGGAATGGGATACGAAGAATACTTGCAGGAATACGCAAGGTATCGTAAAATAAAACCAGAAGAGCTCTGGGAAAATCTGAACCGGATCCATGAAAGTGCCAGAGGAATGAAGGATCTGGAAGAATGGCTGGCTTATATAGATGAGTATACCAGAAAACTGGAAGAACAGGCAAAAAAGCAGGATGTGAAGCGGGAAGGTGCAGTGATCTCCACACTTCATGCTGTGAAAGGGCTGGAATATGACAGAGTGTACATCCTCAATGTCAATGAAGGCAGCATGCCCTACCGGAAAGCAGTTCTGGAAGCACATCTTGAGGAAGAACGGAGACTTTTCTATGTTGGGATGACACGGGCGAAGAAGAAACTTTGTCTGTGTTATGTAAGGACACAGTACGAGAAGGAACGGGAGCCGTCACGGTTCCTAGAGGAGGCTGGATTATGAACGGAATTATCTATTATACAAAGATCAGAGACGAATATGACAACAAGAATATGGAGCATATGATCGGAGAGAAGCTTCTGGAGATCGGGCTGAAGAAAGAATTTGAAAAAAAACTGGCTTTTGAACCAAGAGCAACCGGGGAACATGGGAAACCGTTTTTTACCCTCCTTCCAAAGATTCATTATAATATTTCCCACTCCGGAAAATATGTGATGTGCCTGTTTGCAGGTGAAGAAGTGGGGATTGATATACAGATTCACAAGAAAGTGAATTACGAGAGGATCCTGGAACGAATGGTGCCGGCAGATATGGTGAGGGAGATCCTGGAATCGGATGATATGGAGAAAGCTTTTTTTGCTCAGTGGGTATTAAGAGAGGCTTATATCAAATGGACGGGTGAAGGTCTGTCCAGAGATTTGAGGACGATACCGATGGATAAAGGAAACTATATGATGTTGGAGATGGAACCTGGATACAGCGGAGCAGTCTGGTCAAAGGACAGACTGGAATTACGGTTTGAATACGAAGAAATCATATTGAAATAACAAGCAGAGAAAAGATTGAAATGAACAAAGTGATGAAACGCAGCTTCAGGAACTTCATATTGAAGATTCTGGCGGTTGTTTTTGTGCTGGCTATGTGTTATTTTTTATATGCGTTTGTCTACAGAGCCAGGACAGAGCTGCCTGCAAAGGCGGTGGTGACGAACAGGGGGGCTGCAGTGTATACACTGCGGGGACAGATGCAGATGCTTTCCCAGAAGGAAGCATTTTCGTATTTTGCTTTTGATGGACGGGAGAAAGAGAAAGAATACGGAACTTATGTGATTCCAGGACTTAAGAATACAAGAACACTGCTTACGGAGAAGGGTGCCACGCAGGCTATGTGCACGTCTATGACTCCCCAGGGCCTGGCTGTTACGGAAGATTACGTACTGGTCAGTGCATATTGCAGTACATATAAGCATAATTCAGTGATCTATGTGATTGATAAGGAAACACATAATTTTATAAAAGAAGTGGTACTGCCTGGCCAGCCCCATGCAGGAGGCCTTGCTTATGATCCGGACCATAAGATTCTGTGGTATTCTTCCAATATCAATGGAATTGCACAGGCAGTCAGCATAAAAATGGATATAATAGAAGCCTACGATTACGATGAAAGCCATCTGCCTGTGGATACTTTGCAGACAGTCAGCCTTTACGGAATTGTAAGAGATTCCTTTATGACTTTTTACAAAGGATGTTTGTATGTAGGCTGCTTTGAAAAATATAACGAAAGTGTAATTGCACGATACGGAGTTGACGCGGCGGGAAATCTGATCAATACCATGGATGAGGAACTTGGCATGAATTTTGAGATGGCAGTTCCACTGGATTATTCCACCATATCGGAACAGGTTCAGGGAATTGCTTTTTACAATGATAAGCTTCTGATATCCCATTCATTTGGTATCCTGCCGTCCAGACTGGTGGTTTATGAACAGTCTGACAAGCGTTTATATGTAAATGAGAATTCAGCCAGGACTTATCGTTTTCCGGAACGACTGGAGCAGATCGTAGTGGAAGGAGACAATCTCTATGTGATGTTTGAGTCCTGTGCCTACGCATACCGCGCGTCTTCTGTAAATATTGTGGACAGAGTACTGAAACTGAGCCTTCCCAAGATGGAAGCGTATGAAGAAGAAAGTGACAGTTTATTTTCCATGTCGGAATAAGGGAAAAATCTTTCCCTGAGACAAGGGGTACTAAATCAGGGGCGTCTGCAATATATTTAAGTGTAAGAGGTGAAAAAATGGACGCAAACCAGATTCAGAACCTGTTTGCCAGTAATATCCGCCAGCTTCTGGTGGATGCAGATCTTGATTATGATAAATTATATGAGATACGTCTTCGTGTGGGAAGGCCATTGTTTTTGACTTATGACGGAGGGGAATGTTTTCTCAGACAGAAGGATACAGATCCCTATCTGGTAACAAGGGAAGATCTGAAGGAAACATTGGAGTATGTCAGTGGCTATTCTCTGTATGCCTATGAAGATGAGATCCGGCAGGGTTTTTTAAGTGTACAGGGAGGACATCGTGTGGGAGTCACCGGAAAAGTGATCCTGGATGGAAACAGGATCAGGGGAATGAAGTATATTTCCTGTATCAATGTGCGTCTGGCTCACGAAATTCAGGGATGTGCGGAAAAAGTAATGCCTTATATCCAGACAAGAGAACAGATCATGCATACTCTGATCGTTTCACCGCCCAGATGCGGAAAGACCACTCTTCTTCGGGATATCATCCGGCAGATGAGCAACGGCTGGGGAAATATTTCCGGCGTTACGGTAGGTGTAGTAGATGAGCGCAGTGAACTTGCAGGCTGCTATCAGGGGATTCCCCAGAATGACCTGGGAATGCGCACGGATATTCTGGATGGATGTCCGAAAGCAGAGGGAATGCAGATGTTGATCCGTTCCATGTCTCCGGTGGTTGTAGCTGTGGATGAACTTGGAAAAGAAGAAGATTTCAAAGCTGTGGAGTCGGTGATCCACTGTGGGTGCCGCCTGATCGCTACGGCTCACGGAGATTCCATGAAAGAGACTTTGAGTCAGCCGTTTTTCCGGAAACTGTGGGATGCCCGGGTGTTCCAGAGGTATATTTTTCTGGGGAAACATGATCGTGCAGGCGTTGTGGAAGGAATTTATGACGGAAACGGAAAATGTCTATGTACAGAGTTGTAGGATGTATTCTTATTGTGGCAGCAGGAGCAGGTATGGGCTTTTCGGAAAGCTTCCGGTTTTCTGAGAGAATCCGTACGTTGGAGATGCTGCTTCAGCTGGTGATTTGCCTGAGAGGGGAGATCAGCTGTGGGAACGCATCATTGCCGGATGCCTTTTATGGTGCAGCCGGAAGGATGAATGGAAAATACAGGGAATTTCTCATAAATGCCGCAGACAGGATGAAAGCGGGAAACGGAGAAAAACTCTCACAGATATGCAGGGAATGCGCAGAAGCATCCCTGAAAAAAAGCTGCCTTACCCATGGGGAAAAGGACGCTTTTTTTTCTATTGGAAAATATCTTGGATATCTGGACCGGGAGATGCAGCTGCGACAGCTTTCCCTGTACGAAAAAAATCTGGAGGGAGAGATCCGGTTGCTGAAAGAAGAGGCTTTCGGAAAAAAGAAATTGTACAGGGGGTTAGGCGTTCTCGGAGGACTGCTTCTTGCAGTACTGCTTGTGTAGCATTGCAGCATATAAGAGAGACGAAATCGCCAGTGCCCGGCTATGTAACGGGGCTTAATAGCTGCATACAGATTATATGAAAAGGGAGGGGTCGTTTGGAGGTCAGTATCATATTCAAGATCGGAGCAGTGGGGATCCTGGTCTCTGTTCTCTCCCAGATACTGAAACACAGCGGGAGAGAAGAACAGGCCTTTCTTGTAAGCCTTTCCGGGCTATTGATCGTGCTGTTCTGGATCGTGCCGTATATTTATCAGCTTTTTGAGGATATTCAGAGGCTTTTTGTTCTGTAGGGAGGGAGAAAGACTGTGGATATATTGAGGATTTCTGTTCTGGGAGTGGGAGGTGTGCTTATCGGGCTTCTTCTGAAAGAGAGGGCTCCTGAATATGTAAGTCTCATCACAATGGGGATCGGGCTTGTGATCCTGGGACTTGCTGTGGGAAAGATCGGCTATCTTTTTGAATCCCTGGAGCGGCTGAGAGAGAATCTGCCTGTAGATGGAAGTTATATCACCACATTATTAAAAATGATAGGGATCACTTACATCGGACAGTTTTCGTCGGGAATATGTAAAGATGCAGGCTATGCTTCTACTGGAGCACAGATAGAACTGTTCTGCAGGCTATCTGTGATGGTGCTCAGCATGCCGGTGCTGCTGGCTTTGCTGGATACGATACAGGGGTTTCTTACATGAAGACAGGAAATGTAAGAGGAAAAATAAGAGGAGAGATCAGAAACAGGTGAGGGTGAAAAAACGAGGAAAGTGGCGGCAGATATTGTTTTTGTGTGCGGTGCTGTTTTTGTGGGAAAGTGTTGTAAGGCGAGATCATGAGGTGGATTTGTGCAGAATGCAGACAGTTTGTGCGGCGACGACATTGAAAACAGGTACGCAGTCTGAACTGGCAACATCCAGTGCCGCAGAAACCCAGATCATCGACAGCTGGAACTGACCAATTTACAGGATATGGTGGATGCCATGTTAGGAGATAAAACTTTCTCTGTCACAGATACTTTTCACAGGCTTCTTTCAGGAGAGGACGTGCTTTCGGAAGAGAGCGTGCAGGAATTTCTGCACAGTCTCTTTTTTTCGGGCATTGAGAGGGAAAAAAGCCTGATCGTAAAACTGGTGTTACTGCTGTTATTTGCAGCTGTATTCTCCGGTTTTGCAGAAGCTTTTGATAACGGGCAGATCGGGGAGATCAGTTTTTATGTAGTATATCTTCTTGTGTTTACTCTGATGATGAACAGCTTTTCCAGGCAGAGTGAATCTCTGATACAGGTCCTGGGATGGATCACAGAATTTATGAAAGAGCTTTCACCTGTGTATTTTATGGCTGTGGCAGCAGCATCCGGGGCATCTACAGCGGCAGTTTTTTATCAGGGCATACTGCTTCTGGTGTGGCTGTTCCAGTGGCTTCTGGAAAGCGTGCTGCTTCCGGGAGTCAGTCTCTATATTCTTCTGAAATTCGTTAATCACCTTTCAAGAGAAGAAATGCTGGGAAAAATGGCAGAGCTTATTGAGACATTGATCTCCTGGGGACTGCGAACTCTTCTTGGTATTGTGGCAGGACTGCAGATAGTAAGAGGCCTTGTGGCTCCTGTGATGGATTCCCTGAAAAGAAGTGCTCTGGGAAAAACAGCAGGAGCTCTCCCGGGAGTTGGAAATGCAGTTAATGCAGTGACAGAGCTGGTACTTACTACAGCAGTCCTTGTTCGTAACAGTCTGGGCATTGCCCTTCTTCTTGTGATCGTGGCAGTGGGAGCAGGACCTTTGATCCGCTATGGGCTTCTTTCTCTTATCTATCGTTTTATGGCAGCAGTGGCTCAGCCGGTGTCAGACAAAAGACTGGTGGAAGCATTCAGCACTATGGGAGAAGGATGTGCTCTTTTGCTACGGATACTGTTTGCTGCGGAGGTGCTTTGTATGCTGACATTTCTTATTCTCATGGCAGGAGGGTTGTGAACATGCGGACAGAAATCTATCAGTGGATAAAAAATCTGGCTTTTTTTCATGTGCTTACCACAGCAGTTCTCCATATTCTGCCGGACAAACGGTATGAACAGCATATCCGCCTGTTTATGGGCCTTCTTCTGATACTTCTGATCTGTACGCCTGTGTTTGCAATCGTGGGAAAAAGCAGCCAGTTTTTGGACGGATTTCAAAAGTATTACGGCGAGGAAGAAAAGGAAAGAATGGAAACAGAGGCGGAAGGAATCCAGGAAACTTTTCTCAGGGAGGCTTATCGGAAAGAACTGGAAAAACAGATCCGAAAGATTTTTTCAGATGCAGGGATCATGTCGGAAGAAATATCCGAAGTGGAAGTTAAGATCACTGCCGTAAAAGATCTTCAGGTGAAAATAATTCTCCGGACAGAGGTTACAGAAAAGCAGAGGGAGGCGGTAAAAAATGGACTCAGAAAAATCTGCGGACTGGAAGAAGAACAGTATCAGATCCAGACTTCTGGCAATGGGGTGGAAGGAATGGGGGATACTGCTTCTGCTTGGAATCATTCTTCTGGTGGCTGGGCTTCCGGTATCGGAGAAAACCAGTATAACCACCCAGGTGCAGGGGGCAGAGAAAACCAGACTGGAAAGTCGCCTGGAGGAGCTTCTTTCCAGTGTGGAAGGAGTGGGAAAGGTAGAAGTGATCATTATGACGGCGGATGATGGAAAAGAAGACAGTTTTTCCATGAACAGCCAGGCAGCAGTGACAGGTGTCCTGATTTCGGCAGAAGGTGCGGGCAGTGCAGTAACAGTTCAGAATATTCAGCAGGCAATTATGGCATTATTTCAGATCGATGCCCATAAAATTAGAATAATGAAAATGAAATGAGGAGAGTAGAAGTGAAAAAGATCATGAAGAAAAACCAGATAATCATCACCTCTCTGGCCATCCTTATTGCAGTGGCCGGATATCTGAATTTCGCAGATGTGGATCTGGGATTTAAGGATAAGGAGGCAAGCACAGACAGCAGCAGTATCCTGGATGATGTGGATTATGATCTGACAGATGAAACAGCCCTTCTGGATGAGAACGGGGCAGATGGCACGTCTCAGTCGGAGGTGATGGATACTGCATCTCCGGGAGAGGCCGTACTTACCGGTGCATCAGATTTTGCAGCACAGGCGAAAATAAGCAGGGAACAGGTGAGATCCCGGAACAAAGCGGACCTGCAGTCTGTTATCAGCAACAAGGACATCAGTGATGAAGAAAAACAGAATGCCATCAATACCATGGTATCCATGACAGAACTTACGGAAAAAGAAGCAGCAGCAGAACTACTTCTGGAAGCAAAAGGCTTCGAGAATGTGATCGTAAACCTCACAGGGGAGACAGCAGATGTGGTAGTGCCCGATGCTGACCTCGAAGACGCCAAACGTGCACAGATCGAAGATATTGTGAAGCGGAAAACAGGCGTGGCAGCAGAGAGTATTGTGATCACGCCCTTAAGTCAGAGTAAGGTGGCAGAAGATAATACAGACAGCGAAAACCAGGATACCTCCGCGTCAGCGGACAGTGATGCTGCATCAGAAGAAGACACTGAGACATCAGCTGGCGTACAGGATGATTCCACCATTGATACAGAGGGAATTTACGATTGAATTGCCTTGACAGCAAAGCCTTGTCTATACTAGAATAGGAAAGGTTATATAAAAATAAGAGTTATAAGAGAATATACAGGAGGCTCACGTGTCGAAGTATACGAAAGAAATAGAAAAAAGAAGAACTTTTGCCATCATCTCCCATCCGGATGCCGGTAAAACAACATTAACAGAAAAATTCCTGCTGTATGGCGGAGCGATCAATCTTGCCGGAAGTGTTAAAGGTAAGGCTACAGCCCGCCATGCAGTATCTGACTGGATGGAAATTGAGAAGGAGCGAGGTATTTCCGTTACATCATCTGTCCTTCAGTTCCACTATGACGGATATTGCATCAACATTCTGGATACACCTGGACATCAGGATTTCTCTGAGGATACCTACCGTACACTGATGGCAGCAGATTCCGCAGTCATGGTTATTGATGGTTCCAAAGGTGTTGAGGCCCAGACCAGAAAGCTTTTTAAGGTTTGTGTAATGCGACATATACCGATCTTTACTTTTATCAACAAGATGGACAGAGATGCAAATGATACTTTTGATCTTCTGGATGAGATCGAAAAAGAGCTTGGCATTGCAACCTGCCCGATCAACTGGCCAATCGGTTCCGGTAAGAAATTCAGAGGTGTTTTTGACCGTAATACAAGAAAAATCCTTACTTTCTCAGATACACAGAAGGGTACAAAGGAAGGTGTTATCGAGGAAATCGACATTGACGATCCTCACGCAGACGAGGTTATGGATCCTGAGCAGAAAGAGCAGCTGATGGAAGAAATCGAGCTTCTGGATGGTGCAAGCGCTGAGTTTTCACAGGAAGAAGTCAGCAAAGGACAGCTGACGCCTGTATTCTTTGGTTCAGCTCTTACCAACTTCGGTGTGGAAACATTTCTGGAGCATTTCCTTAAGATGACTACATCACCGCTTCCGAGAACAGCAGACTGCGGACCGATCGATCCGATGAGTGATGATTTTTCCGCATTTGTATTCAAGATCCAGGCAAACATGAACAAAGCTCACAGAGACCGTATTGCATTTATGCGTATCTGTTCCGGAAAATTCGATGCAACGAAGGAAGTTTACCATGTGCAGGGCGACAAGAAGATGCGTCTTCTCCAGCCGCAGCAGATGATGGCAGAATCCCGCCATGTTGTAGATGAGGCTTATGCAGGAGATATCATCGGTGTGTTTGATCCGGGTATTTTTTCCATCGGAGATACGATATGTGCACCTGGAAAGAAATTTGCTTTCGAAGGGATCCCGACTTTCGCACCGGAGCATTTTGCACGTGTACGCCAGATCGATACCATGAAGAGAAAACAGTTCGTAAAAGGTATCAACCAGATCGCTCAGGAAGGTGCTATCCAGATATTCCAGGAATTTAACACAGGTATGGAGGAAATCATTGTGGGCGTTGTTGGTGTGCTGCAGTTTGATGTGCTGAAATACCGTCTGGAGAATGAGTACAATGTAGATATCCGCCTGGAGCCACTTCCATATGAGCATATCCGCTGGATCGCAAACAAGGAAGCTGTCAAGGTGGACAAGATCGTGGGAACTTCTGATATGAAGAGAGTTACAGATCTGAAAGGCAATCCGCTGCTTCTCTTTATCAACGCATGGAGTGTAGGCATGGTAGAAGATCGAAATCCAGATCTGGTACTGACAGAATTCAGTAAATAAGCCCTTTTAATTCATAGTTTTTTTTGGTATAATAAGATAAAATTGTGAACAAAAATTATATCCGTAGGAGGGTTTCCCATGGCAGAAAAAAGAACAACATATAAGATACAGGATCTTGGCGGGATCGGTGAAGTCCATATTGCAGATGAAGTAGTTGCAATCGTTGCAGGACTTGCAGCAACAGACGTGGATGGTGTTGCTTCCATGGCAGGAAACATTACCAACGAGCTGGTAAGCAAGCTTGGTAAGAAGAACCTGTCCAAGGGAGTAAGGGTAACAATTCTGGAAGGAGTTGTCACTGTAGATCTTTCACTGAACATCGAATATGGAAGAAACATTCTTGAGACAAGCAAGAAGGTTCAGGAGAAGGTTAAGGCCGCTATTGAGAATATGACAGGACTTGAGGTTGCAGATGTGAACATTCATATTGCCAGCGTGGATATGGAGAACGAAAAAGGAAAGTAAACCTTTCCTTTTTTCCGTCTTAGGAGGAAATTATGAGAAGAAGAGAACAGAGAGAACATGTATTTAAACTTATGTTTATGACAGAGTTTAATTCGGAGGAAGAGATGACAGAACAGCTCTCTCTTTATTTTGAAGGTCTTGGCGAGCTTTCAGAGCAGGACCAGGAATATATGAAGAAGAAATACGCTCATGTGAAAGAGCATCTGGAAGAGATCGATGCTCTTTTAAACGGCGCAAGCCACGGCTGGAAGACCAAACGTATGAGCCGGGTGGATCTTGCAGCACTTCGTCTTGCAGTATATGAGATGGAGTATGATGAAGATGTGCCGACAGGAGTAGCCATTAACGAGGCTGTGGAGCTTGCCAAGAGATTTGGAGGTGATGCTTCCGGTTCTTTTGTAAACGGTGTTCTTGGTAAGATCGCATCTGAAAAGGAAGAGAAAACTGAGGAAAATGCTGCTGACACAGAAAAGAAAGCAGCAGAAGTATCTGAGCAGAACGCATGAAAAATGTTTATTCTGTCGGTCAGGTGAACCATTACGTCAGGAATATGTTTACCCAGGATTACTTTCTTCGGAAAGTCTATGTGAAAGGAGAAGTATCCAACTGTAAATATCACACAAGCGGACATATCTATTTCTCCCTGAAAGATGAGACAGGGACAATAAGCTGCGTGATGTTTGCAGGACACCGCCGTGGTCTGGCTTTCCGAATGAAGGACGGTGACAAGGTGGTTGTAGGTGGAACTGTGGATGTTTATGAAAGAGACGGCCGCTATCAGCTCTATGCGAAAGAGATCACACTGGAAGGTGCAGGTGCACTTTATGAGAGATACCTGGCTTTGAAACAGGAACTCGAGGATATGGGGATGTTTGCGCAGGAGTACAAGCAGCCAATCCCTCATTTTATCAGAACTCTCGGTGTGGTGACAGCACCTACAGGTGCGGCAGTGCAGGATATTCGCAACATTGCAGGCCGGAGGAATCCCTATCTGCAGATCATTCTCTATCCGGCACTTGTTCAGGGAGAAGGAGCAGCAGAGAGTATTGTAAAAGGAATCCAGATGCTGGATGATGCAGGGGTGGACGTGATCATTGTGGGCCGCGGAGGAGGATCCATTGAGGATCTCTGGGCTTTCAATGAGGAGATCGTGGCCCGTGCTATTTTTGAATGCAGGACACCTGTGATCTCAGCAGTGGGACATGAGACAGATTTTACCATTGCGGATTTTGTGGCAGATTTAAGAGCACCCACACCTTCGGCAGCAGCAGAGCTTGCTGTGGATGATTTTTGCAGTGTGATGGAGAGCTTCCGTATATACAGGGAGCGGATACAGCGAGGAATGAACAGCAAGGTGGAACTTTTTGCTGCAAGGCTTACTGCATATGAGACGAAACTTAAATATTTAAGTCCGGAGTCAATACTTCGTGAGAAGAGACAGTATGCAGCAGATCTGGAAGAACGTCTGTGCGCATCTATGGAATATAAGCTTACAGAGAAACGTCATGAGCTTGCCGTGTGGATCCAGCGTTTTGAGGGGCTTTCTCCTCTTAAGAAGCTAAATGGAGGCTACGCTTTTGTGTCCGCACCAAGCGGACATGCCGTGACCGAAATCAGTCAGGTAAAAAAAGGAGACCGTCTTTCCATAGCAGTGACAGATGGAACCATAGAAGCAGTTGCAGACAGCATCAGAAGGGAAGAACGATAATGGCAGAGACAGAAGAAAAGAAAGAAGCGAAATCCATAGAAGAGACCTTTGGCGAGCTTGATATTCTGGCGCAGAAGCTGGAGGATCGGGATACACCTCTGGAAGAATCTTTCCGTCTCTACAGACAGGGAATGGAGCTTCTTAAGGATTTAAGCGGAAGACTGGATACAGTAGAAAAAAAGATGCTTCAGATGAATGAGGATGGGACATTTCGTGAATTTTAAGAGTGAACTGAAAAAAAGAACAGAAGAGGCAGAAAGTGTAATCCGGAAATATCTTCCGGAGGAAATCGGTTTTGCAAAGCCAATGGCAGAAGCCATGAATTACAGTATGACTGCAGGTGGAAAGAGACTGCGCCCGATCCTGATCCGGGAGACATATCAGCTTTTGGGAGGAGAGGGAGAACTCTGTGAACCTTTCATGGCCGCCATGGAGATGATACATACGCATTCTCTGGTCCATGATGATCTTCCGGCACTGGATAATGATGATTACAGGCGTGGCCGGCTGACGACGCATAAGGTGTACGGAGAAGCCATGGGCGTATTAAGTGGTGTGGCACTTCTGAACCGAGCCTATGAAGTTATGCTGAAAGCCTTTGATCTTACAGAAGATAAAGAACGCGTGATATCTGCTATGAAGATCATGGCAGATAAGACCGGCATAAACGGAATGCTTGGCGGTCAGAGTGTGGATGTGGAGAATGACGGTAAGCCTCTGAAACGTGAAATGCTGGATTATATATATAAGAACAAGACTTCCGCACTGATCGAAGCTTCCATGATGACAGGAGCAGTACTTGCAGGTGCCTCAGAAGAAGCGGTCAGGATCGTGGAGCAGGCTGCAGAAGATATCGGTCTGGCTTTCCAGATCCAGGATGATATTCTGGATGTGACCAGTACCCAGGAAGAACTGGGAAAACCGATCCACAGCGATGAGAAGAATAATAAGGTGACGTACGTAAGCCTTATGGGAATCCAGGCAGCAGCGGGCAAGGTAAAAGAACTTTCTGATCATGCGGTAGACCTTCTGAACAGTCTTGACAGGGAAAATGAATTTCTCGATCTCCTTGTGGAGAGTCTGGTAAGCCGCAGAAAATAGAAAGAACGAAGGAAGGATACGAATGATTCTGGAAAAAATAAAAAAGCCAAATGATATTCATAAAGTTTCATTGGAAGATTTCCCCTGCCTTGCAGAGGAGATCAGGAGCTTTTTGATCCAGACAGTAAGTGAGACAGGAGGGCATCTGGCGTCCAACCTGGGTGTGGTAGAACTGACACTTGCACTGCATAATGTGCTGGATTTTCCCAAGGATAAGCTGATCTGGGATGTAGGACATCAGGCCTATACCCACAAGATCCTTACAGGCAGGAAGGATGGATTTAAGAACCTGCGTAAAGAAGGAGGAGTAAGCGGTTTTCCAAAGAGGAAAGAGAGTGACTGCGATGCCTTTGATACAGGACACAGTTCCAATTCCATTTCTGCCGGACTTGGATATGTCCGCGCGCGTGATCTCCTGGGAGAAAAATACACAGTTGTTTCCGTGATCGGAGATGGTGCGCTTACAGGCGGTATGGCTTATGAAGCCCTGAATAATGCGGCAGAGCTGAAGACGAATTTTATTATCATCATTAATGACAATAATATGTCTATTTCAAAGAATGTAGGTGGAATGGCCACATATTTAAGTGCTCTGCGCACAGCGGAGACTTACACAGGGATGAAGATCGGAGTCACTAAGACGCTGAAGAAGATCCCGTGTGTGGGAACAGCAGTGGTAGATACTGTCCGCAGGACCAAGAGCAGCATCAAACAGCTGATCATTCCCGGAATGCTTTTTGAGAATATGGGACTGACGTACTTAGGTCCTGTGGATGGTCATAATATGCGTCAGATGATGAAGCTTTTTAACGAAGCCAAGAGAGTGGAAGGGCCTGTTATTGTCCATGTGCTTACGGATAAGGGAAGAGGCTATGAACCGGCATCTTCCCATCCGGAGAGATTCCACGGTACAGGGCCTTTTGAGATCCAAAGCGGCAGGCCGCTTGCCAGAAAAACAGCTCTTACGTATACAGACTGTTTTTCCGGAGCGATATGTTCTGCGGCGGAAAAGAATCCGAAAGTGGTTGCGATCACTGCAGCCATGCCGGATGGAACTGGTCTGAACCAGTTCCGGCAGAAATTTCCGGAGCGTTTTTTTGATGTGGGTATCGCGGAAGAACATGCAGTGACCTTTGCAGCAGGGCTGGCTCTTGGAGGAATGATCCCGGTATTTGCGGTATATTCCTCATTCTTACAGAGAGGATTCGATCAGATCCTTCATGATGTGTGTATGCAGAATCTTCATGTGATCTTTGCTATTGACAGGGCTGGTTTCGTGGGAGCAGACGGTGAGACTCATCATGGCTGTTTCGACCTATCTTATCTGTCTATGATCCCGAATATGACAGTAATGGCACCAAAGAATGGAAAAGAGCTTGAAGAGATGCTGAAATTTGCAGTGGAAGAGCTTGACGGTCCCTGTGCGATCCGATATCCGAAAGGAACGGCCTGTACAGATATGGAAGACTGTGATGAGCCATTGCAGAAAGGCAGAAGTGAAGTGATCTGTCGTGGCAGCGAGATTGCAATCCTTGGCGTGGGAAGTATGGTTGCTGTCTGTCAGAAAGTCTGTGAGGGACTGAGAGATGACAGAATAGCAAGAGCTACATTTGTTAATGTACGTTTTGTAAAGCCAGTGGATACAGGTCTTCTTGATCAGCTTTCCAAGAATCACAGCCTTCTGGTTATTGTTGAGGAGAATGTAAAAAGCGGTGGATTTGGAGAGCATGTATCTGCTTATATGGAGGCCTGTCATCCGGAAGTAAGAGTATTGTCTCTGGCAATCAGGGATCATTTTATCGAGCATGGAACTGTAGACAGCCAGCGCGTAAAAACAGGCTTGAATGTACAGGGAATCGTAGATGCAGTGGAACAGAGCTGGGCAGATCTTGTGCATAACAGAAAATAAAAGATACAGCTTTTGCAGGAAACGGGAACCTGCAGGACATTTTACAGCCCGGCGACAAGAGCCGGCTGTTGGAGGATAACATGAAAAAAAGACTTGACATCATGATGGTGGAACAGGGACTTGCACCGTCACGTGAAAAAGCAAAAGCATATATCATGTCCGGTGAAGTTTATGTTAACGGACAGAAAGAAGACAAGGCAGGCTCCATGTTTGCAGAGACTGTCAAACTGGAAGTGAGAGGTAAGACTCTGCCATATGTGAGCAGAGGCGGCCTGAAGCTTGAAAAAGCCATGAAAAATTTTGGCGTTACGCTGAAAGATAAAGTATGTATGGATGTAGGTGCATCAACAGGCGGTTTCACAGACTGCATGCTTCAGAACGGAGCGGTCAAGGTTTATTCCATTGATGTTGGATATGGCCAGCTGGATTGGAAACTGCGCAACGATCCGAGGGTTGTCTGCATGGAAAAAACAAACATTCGTTACGTAGTGCCGGAAGATCTGGAAGGTCCGGCAGCATTTTCTTCCATTGATGTTTCCTTTATTTCCCTGACAAAAGTTCTTCTTCCTGTAAGAAATCTTCTCACAGAGGACGGAGAGATCGTATGCCTTATCAAACCGCAGTTTGAGGCAGGCAGGGAAAAAGTCGGAAAGAAAGGTGTTGTCCGTGATCCGAAAGTTCATGAGGAAGTAATCGAGAAAGTCAGAGATTATGCCATGAGCATTTTCTTGGAGCCATGCCATCTTTCTTTCTCACCGATCAAAGGACCGGAAGGAAACATCGAATATCTGCTCCATCTGAAGAAACATCCGGAAGGAACAGATGTACCTATGAGTCTGGAAGTTTCTGTACAGGATGTGGTAGAGGAAGCTCATGGCCAGCTGGACTGATGTTTGGAAAGGACTTAAAGCAATATGGACAGATTTTATATAATTCCAAACAGTGCGAAAGATCCGGAGCTGGCTTTTTCAGGTATGATCATTAAATATCTGGAACAGAGAGGGGCCAGATGTCATGTTCAGCCAATCACAGAGAAGATGGAGGGGCCTTATCATTATACAGATCCTGACGGGATTCCGGAAGATACGCAGTGTATTATTGTGCTGGGGGGTGATGGAACCCTTCTTCAGGCTGCCAGGGATGTAGTGCATAAAGATATTCCTCTTCTTGGTATCAATCTTGGGACACTGGGATTTCTTGCAGAGATTGACAAGAATTCTGTATATCCGGCACTGGACCGTCTGCTTTCTGATGATTATGAGCTGGAAGAGCGGATGATGCTGGAAGGAAAGATTTATCATGGAGATGACCTTATCGGACAAGATATTGCGCTGAATGACATTGTGATTGGAAGAGAAGGGCATCTTCGTGTCATCCGTTTTAAAAACTATGTCAATGATGCCTATATGAATTCCTATAATGCAGACGGAATCATTATTTCCACGCCAACAGGGTCTACAGGCTACAGTCTGTCAGCAGGCGGTCCGGTGGTATCTCCAAGTGCCAGTATGATGATCATGACCCCGATCGCGCCTCATACCATGAACACCAGAAGCATTATTCTTTCCGGAGAAGAGGCGGTTACTGTGGAGATCGGGGAGGGAAGACATAATACCATTGAGAATGCAGTTGCTTCTTTTGATGGAGATACCCAGATTTCCATGGTGACAGGAGACCGGATTGTGATCCGCAAGGCCACAGCCAGAACGAAGATCCTTAAGCTGAACCATCTGAGTTTTGTGGAGGTTCTGAGACAGAAAATGAGCAACAGCTGATGCAGGAGGTTCAATTTTGAAAGTAGCAAGACATGAGAAAATAATCGAACTGATCCGTCAGTACGAGATCGATACACAGGAAGAACTTGCGGCAAGGCTGAATGAAGCCGGCTTCAAGGTAACACAGGCTACCGTTTCCAGAGATATCCGAGCACTGAAAATGACCAAGGTTGCAGGAAGCAACGGTAAGTCAAGATATGCGATCCTGGAGGAACACACACCGGATCTGTTAAGTGACAAATATTCCAGAGTGCTGAAAGATGCAGTGATATCCATGAACGTCGGCCAGAACATCGTAGTGGTAAAAACCATTCCGGGAATGGCCATGGCAGCAGCAGCGGCTCTTGATGCCATGAAGTGGCCGGAGATTTTAGGCTGTATTGCAGGAGATGATACTATCATGTGCGTGGTAAAGACTTCCGAGCAGGCATCTGGAGTCGTACAGAAACTCAGCGGCATTTTGTCCAGAAATAAATAAAATCGACAGTATAAGCAAAACAGAAAGGAAACGAATGTTAGTACATCTGCATGTAAAAAATCTTGCACTAATAGAGGAAACAGAGGTGGAATTCGGTCCGGGACTTAATATCTTAACCGGTGAGACCGGAGCCGGAAAATCCATCCTGTTAGGATCCATACAGCTCATCCTGGGTGGAAAAACTTCCAGAAGTATGATCCGGGAGAATGCTTCCTATGCCCTGGTAGAGCTGTTATTTCAGGTTGAAAACACAAAAGCCAGGGAGTCCCTTGCTGCACTCGACATCTATCCGGAGGACGGGCAGGTGCTGATGTCACGTAAGATCATGGACGGCAGAAGTATCAACAAGATCAACGGAGAGACAAGCACAGTCAGCCAGATGAAAGCAGCAGCAGCCTGTCTTCTGGATATTCACGGACAGCATGAGCATCAGTCCCTTCTCTACGGAGACAGACAGCTTGCCATCCTGGATGTGTACGGGAAGGAGCGTATCCTTCCTGCAAGGGAAAAAGTCCGTAGTGCGTACCGTGATTACAGGGAATTCCTGAACCAGCTGAATGCGCTGGATATGGATGAGGAACAGCGTAACAGGGAAAAAGCATTTCTGGAATTTGAAATTAATGAGATCCAGGAGGCAGCTCTTATTTTCGGTGAAGATGAGAAACTGGAAGAGAAATACCGGAAGTTAAGCAATGCCAGAAAGATCATGGAGTCGGTTCAGAATGTTCACGGAATGACCGGGTATGACCGTGGCGCAGCAGACATGACAGGGACTGCTTTGAAAGAGTTTTCCAGGGTATCTGATTATGATAAAGAACTGATGCCTCTTATGGAAACGCTGACAGAGATCGATTCTCTTTTGAGCGATTTTAACAGAGATCTTTCTTCTTATATTGACAGCCTGACTTTTGATGAGGAGACTTTCTTTGAGACGGAAAAGAGACTGGATCTGATCAATGGTCTGAAGGCAAAATATGGCCAGACCATCGAGGAGATTCTGTCTTATCAGGAAGAACAACAGCAAAAACTGGAAAAACTGGAAAAATTTGAAGAAAATTTCCAGCATCTTAAGGAAAAACTTTCCAGTTCAGAAGTAATTCTTGAAAAAGTGTCGCATGAACTTTCAGAGATCAGGAAAGAATACAGTAAACAACTGGATGAAAAAATCATCGAAGGTCTAAAAGAACTGAATTTTGCAGACGTGGATTTTTCTATCCGTTTTGATCGCAGAAAAAATTATACAGATAATGGTTATGATATCGTGGAATACGAAATTTCCACAAACCCGGGCGAGAGCAGAAAACCACTGGGACAGATCGTATCCGGAGGTGAGCTTTCCAGGATCATGCTGGCGATAAAGGCGATTCTTGCAGATAAGGATCAGATCGATACGCTGATCTTCGATGAGATTGACACAGGAATCAGCGGCCGCACAGCACAGAAAGTTTCTGAGAAGATGGCAGTGATCGGTCAGCACAGACAGGTCTTGTGCATCACTCATCTGCCGCAGATTGCAGCAATGGCAGATACGCATTTTGAAATTGAGAAACATGTGGTGGAAACAGAAACGATTACCCAGATCCATCCGCTTGAAGGAGAAGAATCTGTGAGGGAACTTGCAAGACTTCTGGGCGGCGCGGAGATCACACCGGCTGTTTTGGGAAATGCAAGAGAAATGAAAGAATTGGCACAGCACCAAAAAAATACAAGACTGAAATAATTCATACGTTACATACTAAGAGAGGACAGCCGAAAGGTTCGTCCTCTTTTTTACACGTTTTACACGAAGTATCTTAATCAAAAAAATACAAAGGATGTGACGTAGGATGAACAGAAAAAGAAAGTACAGATATCTGCTCCTTACATTTCTTGCCCTGGATCTGATGCTGATGGGATGGCTGGGATACCGTCTTCTGGATCGGAAGATTCCGGATCAGATTCTGGTGGATCATGAAAACAGTAAGGAAGTGACAAAGCTTCTGAAATGTCCTTTTGTCTCTTTTGACGATGCGATCACCGTCTCCGGAAAAGACAGCTACATTCTTCGCAGTGAGATTCTTGGAGTAATTCCTTTTAAGGATGTGAAAGTGAAAAATACCACTCTGGATGATGTGTATGTAAGCGGAGATGCTGTGGGGATCTACATGCAGACAAAGGGTGTCCTGATCATTGACACCGGGGAGATCCGTCTGGAAAACGGAGAAACAGAAGATCCTGCCAGGAACATTGTAAAGCCAGGAGATTACATTGTAGCTTTTGATCAGGATGAAATCAGGTGCAAACAGGATCTTATGGACGATCTTGCAGAACTTTCGGAGAAATCCGTAACTATTAAAGTGCGGCGGGGCGAAAAAACCATTCCTCTGACTGTAGATCCTGTAAAAGATGAGAACGGGAAGTATAAACTTGGGATCTGGGTGAGGGATGACACCCAGGGAATCGGAACGCTCACCTATGTAGATCAGGATGGAAGATACGGAGCATTAGGACACGGGATCAGTGATGTGGATACAGGAGAATTATTAAACATTGCAGACGGAGATCTTTACAATGCACAGATTCTTGGAATCCGCAAAGGTGAAAGAGGGAATCCCGGAGAACTTTCCGGTCTGATCCGTTACGAAGATAAAAATATCCTGGGAAATATTTCGGAAAACAGTAAAAATGGAATTTTCGGAACAATGAAGGCAGAACAGATAGAAGCCCTGACCTTAAAAAAGATTCCGGTAGGCTATAAACAGGATATGAAAACAGGGCCGGCATCCATTCTCTGCTGCACTGACGGCGAAGTGAAAGAATATGAAGCAGAGATCACAAGGATTGACATGAACCATGAAGATTCCAATAAAAGTTTTGTGATCCAGGTGACAGACAGGGAACTTCTGGGAAAAACAGGAGGCATTGTTCAGGGAATGTCAGGAAGTCCGGTGCTCCAGAACGGAAAACTTTTCGGGGCAGTGACACATGTTTTTGTACAGGATTCTACAGGAGGATACGGGATTTTTATTGAGAATATGATGGGAAACGGGAAATAAGAAAAAAGATTTTTCCCCGAAAATATGGAGAAATGGTATGCATAAAGTGAATTTTGTCATATTACTCCAGGTAAATGTCGAAAAATATCGTACGAAAGTGGGAAAAAATACCCACTTTCATCTTGATTTCGCCATAGGATTTCATTTATAATAACTTTGTTGCCAGCTATAGGAGTTAAAAAGCGAGGGTAGTGATTTTTTTGTTAGTTGCTGCCGGGTGATAATGGGGTATGTCTGGAACCCAAGGAGATAAGTTAGGAGGGGTCTCATGGACAAATTAAATGTTGCGATTGCTGATGATAACGCCAAAATGACAGACATGCTCGGTCAGATGATCGAAGAAGATAAAGACCTTGAACTGGTCGGAAAAGCACACAATGGAGAAGAAATCTGTAATATAATCAAAGATAAGGAACCGGATGTGGTAGTTCTCGATATCATTATGCCGAAGATGGACGGACTTTCCGTCATGGAGAAATTTGCCCGTGATGCAAATGTTAAGAAAGTCCCGGTATTTATCGTATTATCTGCAGTTGGACAGGAGCGGATTACGGAGGATGCATTCAATCTCGGAGCAGATTACTATGTATTGAAGCCTTTCGACAACACCACACTTTTAAACCGGATCAAACATATCCGGAAGATTGGGGACAGAAGAGTGCGGGAGATTGCAAGACCCAATATCACAGAAAACAGGAAACCTCAGCCGGAGAGGAATCTGGAAACCGATGTGACCAATATCATTCACGAGATCGGAGTTCCGGCACATATCAAAGGATATCAGTATTTAAGAGATGCGATCATTCTGTCTGTCAATGATATGGAGATGCTTAATTCTATTACGAAAGTATTGTATCCGACCATTGCGAAACGGCATCAGACAACACCGAGCAGAGTAGAACGTGCGATTCGCCATGCCATTGAGGTAGCGTGGAGCCGTGGAAAGATGGATACAATTGACGAATTATTCGGATATACTGTAAGCACCGGAAAGGGTAAACCCACTAATTCAGAATTCATAGCATTAATTGCAGATAAAATCAGACTTGAATATAAAAATCAGACTTTTAATTGAGTGAATTTTGGAGTATAATTATAAATAAAAACGGGTGTACCCAGGGAGGGGAATACAGATGAAAAAAATTCTGTTTGCTGCATCAGAAGCAGTACCTTTTATCAAAACAGGAGGACTCGCTGATGTTGCCGGCTCACTGCCTAAGTGCTTTGACAAAAAATATTTTGATATTCGCGTGATCTTACCGAAATATGCCTGCATGAAACAGGAATGGAAAGATAAAATGGAGTATGTTACCCATTTTTACATGGATCTTGGATTTAAGAATTGTTATGTAGGAATCATGCGGATGGAGTATGATGGAATCCAGTTCTACTTCATTGACAATGAATATTATTTCAGCGGACCGAAACCATATGACAGTGCACCATGGGATCTTGAGAAATTCGCGTTCTTTTCCAAGGCTGTTTTATCAGTGCTTCCGGTGATCGGATTCAGACCGGATATCATCCACTGCCACGACTGGCAGACAGGTCTTGTTCCGGTTTACCTTCATGATTCCTTCCAGGAAAATGAGTTCTTCCGCGGAATTAAGACTATCATGACAATACATAACCTGAAATTCCAGGGTGTATGGGATGTTAAGACTGTCAAGGATATTACAGGACTTTCTGATTACTATTTTGCACCGGATAAACTGGAGGCATACAAGGATGCCAACTTCCTGAAAGGAGGTATGGTATTTGCAGATGCTATCACTACAGTAAGTAATACCTACGCAGAGGAGATCAAGACACCATTCTACGGTGAGAAGCTGGACGGCCTTCTGAATGCCAGAGCCAACAGCCTCCGTGGTATTGTAAATGGTATTGATTATAATGAATTCAATCCGGAGACAGATCCGAATATTACAAGAAACTACAACGCAAGAAACTTCCGCAAAGAGAAAGTTAAAAATAAGATCCAGCTTCAGAAAGATCTTGGACTTGAGCAGGATCCGAAGGCTATGATGATTGGTATCGTTTCCCGTCTGACAGACCAGAAGGGCTTTGACCTGATTGCTTATATCATGGACGAGCTCTGCCAGGATGCAGTACAGATCGTTGCTCTTGGCACTGGTGAAGAACGTTATGAGAACATGTTCCGTCATTTCGACTGGAAATACCATGGAAAAGTTTCCGCGCAGATCTACTACGATGAGGCAATGTCCCACAGGATTTACGCAGCATCTGATGCGTTCCTGATGCCTTCACTGTTTGAACCATGTGGCTTAAGCCAGTTGATGAGCCTTCGTTACGGAACACTTCCGATCGTTCGTGAGACAGGCGGGTTGAAGGATACTGTTATTCCGTACAATGAATATGAAGGAACAGGAACAGGATTCTCATTTGTAAACTATAATGCACATGAGATGCTCGCTACGATCCGTTATGCGGAGAGCGTATATTATGATAAAAAACGTGAGTGGAATAAGCTGGTTGACCGCGCAATGGCTGCGGACTTCTCCTGGAATAATTCTGCAAGACAGTATGAGGAGATGTATAACTGGTTGATCGGAGAATGATTATTCTTTTCCGAGCACGTTTAAAAGCAATAAGAAGGTGCAGACAATAGATGAGTGGTCTATTGTCTGTGCTTTTTTGTGTAGAAAATTATTAATTAATGACAGAATATTATTATGTTAACAAAAAATAACTTTTAAAATATTGTTAATTTGACTAAACTTTATAAATTATTCAGTTATTGTCAAACAACTTGAATTGTGTTACATTTATACAAGTGGATAATACGTATTCGGTGCAGAGCTATATAGAGAGTGCGGATGCTTTTATCCGCTTAACATTGAACTTATGATGAGGTGATGAAATGACACTGGATAAATTGAAGACTGGTGAGTGTGGCAGAATCATCAGTGTTTGTGGTGAGGGGGAGTTGAGACATCATCTCCTGGATATGGGACTTACGCCTGGGACGGAGGTTTTGCTTCGGAAAACGGCTCCTATGGGTGATCCGGTTCAGCTGGTTTTGCGTGGATATGAGTTGACGTTGCGGCTTGCGGAGGCTGCAAAGATTGAGATCGTGGAGACTACGAAGGAGAAGGTGACACCTCGGGACGATAAGAGACATTTCTCAATTGCACATCCTGGAGTGGGCGAGCTTGGGAAAGCGAAGGATTACAGGAAGAATCGGATCGGAGATGTGATTGCGAAAGGTGAGTCGATCACTTTTGCATTGGCTGGAAATCAAAATTGTGGTAAGACGACACTTTTTAACCAGCTGACAGGATCGAATCAGCATGTGGGAAATTTTCCCGGAGTGACAGTTGATAAGAAAGAGGGGACGATCCGTCGACATCCGGAAGCTGTGGTGACAGATCTTCCAGGAATTTATTCTCTTTCCCCTTATTCCAGTGAGGAAATCGTGACACGGGATTTTCTGCTGAATGAGAGACCTACGGGAATTATCAATATTGTAGACGCCTCCAACATTGAGAGGAATCTTTATCTGACCATGCAGCTGATGGAACTTGGAATTCCTATGGTTCTGGCATTAAATATGATGGATGAGGTGCGGGCCAATGGTGGTTCTGTGCGGATCAATGAGCTGGAGGAGATTTTGGGAATCCCGGTTGTTCCTATTTCAGCAGTGAAGAATGAAGGAATTGATGAGCTGATCGATCATGCAATACATGTAGCCAGATACAGAGAAGCACCTGGCAGGATTGATTTCTGTGCAGATAATCAGTCACCCCAGGATCCGGTGGGCGCAGTTCACAGGTGTATCCATGCGGCAGTGCATCTTATTGCGCCCTATGCAAAAAATGCCGGACTTCCGGTACGTTTTGCAGCTACAAAAATTGTGGAAAAAGATCCTCTGATCGAAGAGCGGCTGGCTTTACCGGATGGAGAGAAACGGGTTCTGAATGAACTGACAACTGTTATGGAAAAAGAGGGAGGACTTGACAGGGAAGCTGCACTTGCAAACATGCGATTTAGTTTTATTGAGCAGCTCTGTGTAAAAACCGTGGTAAAACCTGCAGAGAGCAGAGAACATAAACGAAGCGTGGCCATTGACCGTGTTCTTACCGGTAAATATACGGCGATTCCGTGTTTTGTAGGAATTATGGCTTTGGTGTTTGTAATGACATTCAATTATCTGGGAGCGTGGATGTCTGACGGGATGACAATAGCTGTAGACTGGGTGATCGGATTGATTGGAAACGGGCTGCGTGCAGCAGGGGTCAGCACGGTACTGCAATCTCTTGTGGTAGATGGAATTTTAAGCGGTATTGGGAGCGTGATCGGATTCCTTCCAACGATTGTGACTCTGTTTTTCTTTCTGTCAATTCTGGAGGATACCGGATATATGGCTCGAGTGGCTTTTGTAATGGATAAACTGCTCCGTAAGATCGGACTTTCCGGAAGAAGCTTTGTGCCAATGCTCATTGGCTTCGGATGTTCTGTTCCGGCGATCATGGCAACGAGAACACTGTCCAGTGAGAGAGATCGTAAGATGACCATTCTGCTGACACCATTTATGAGCTGCAGTGCGAAGCTTCCTATTTATGGACTTCTTACCAGTGCATTTTTTCCAAAACAGTGGCGTGGCGTTGTAATGATCAGCCTTTATTTTGCAGGAATTATCTGTGGAATCCTTTATGCGTTGATCCTGAAAATGACCAGATATAAAGGTGAACCCGTACCGTTCGTTATGGAACTTCCCAATTATCGTCTGCCTTCTGCAAAAAGTGTCGGACAGCTGATCTGGGAGAAAGCGAAAGGATTTATCCAGAAAGCGTTTACAATTATTTTTGCGGCAACTTTGATCGTATGGTTCCTGCAGAATTTTGATACAGGATTACATCTGGTTTCCAGTGCAGATCAGAGTCTTCTGGCAAAAGTCGGCAGCATTGTGGCTCCTCTTTTTGTACCGTTGGGATTTGGTGACTGGAGAGTATCCACGGCACTGATCACAGGGTTTATGGCAAAAGAAAGCGTAGTTTCCACACTGACAGTTCTCCTTGGTGGAAAAACAGCTCTTCTGACAACTTTGTTCACACCGTTTACAGCGTATGTATTTCTGATTTTTACACTTCTTTATACTCCATGTGTTGCTGCCATTGCAACTGTGCGGAGAGAGATGGGAACTGTGCGGGCTGCTCTGGGAATTGCAGTTTTACAGTGTGCAACTGCATGGATCGTGGCTTTTATAGTACATGGCGTTGGAATGCTGTTAGGATTCTGACATATTATTTATGACTCTCTACAAATCGCAGAAAACATTCTGCCGATGAGGTGAGAGTCATATTTTTATTGACAT